>CAWJDY010000032.1:0-62127 GCA_963841705.1 uncultured Alphaproteobacteria bacterium | reverse complement strand
CAATACCGAGATCATGCCGCAAGTGGAGTTGCGCTTCATTTTCGATCTCTATGCCGGCGTGCGACCGTGCCGGCTTGCTCCGAACACTCCGAGCCCCATCGTCGGTGCGGCCGAACGCGGCATCGATCTCACCGTCATCCGGGAATCGACCGAGGGTCTGTTTGCCTCCATGGGCAAGGGCGTGGTCACCGACACCGAAGCGCGCGAGACGCTTGTGATCACCCGAAAGACTTGCGAGCGTCTGTTCGACTTTTCCTTCCGCTTGGCGCAGCGGCGCAAGGCGCGCGGCGGGAGAGGGCTCCTCACCTGCGTCGACAAAGCGAACGCATTCAAGGCCTATGCGTTCTTTCGCAAGATCTTCGACGAGTGCGCGACGCGCTATCCAGCCGTGAGCACCGAGCGGCTTTACGTCGACGCCTGTTCGGCCATGCTGGTGCGCAAGCCCTGGGAATTCGACGTGCTGGTGATGGAAAACATGTTCGGCGACATCATCTCGGATCTTACTGCCGGCCTGATCGGCGGCATGGGGATGGCGCCTTCAGCAGATATCGGCGATCGGCACGCGGTATTCCAGCCCTGCCACGGGACGGCGCCGGACATCATGGGCAAGGGGATCGCCAATCCCACCGCCATGATTCTTTCGGCCGCAATGATGTTCGACTGGCTTGCGGATCGCCACGGACACGACGGTGCTGCGCAGGCGGCGCGCACCATAGAACGCGCGGTCGACCGCGCCTTCACCGCGGGGCTGCGGCCATGCGAGTTCGGCGGCAGCGACGGAACGTCGGCCATTGCGGCCGTAGTGCTGCGTGAGCTGCCCGCCTCACGGCATGATTGAGGTTGACGCCCGCCTGCGCTCTTGCTTCGCTGATTAGATTGGCCGGTATGTGCAACACGTGGGGGGCACGGCGGAACCGCCGCCCCCGCAGGAGGCCTGCCCATGAAGGTCCGGGATCAGCCGCCCGCCAGGTCAATTGTCGTGACGCGCGCATCGCCGGAGCTCCATGCCGGCGCCGGCGCTCAGGCAATGGCGGTCCCGCCGGCCGCCTTGGTCCGAGACGATCCGCAGCGCAATTTCCGCTTCTTCGACAACCGGCAGAAATATCTGCTTTTCGTCCACACCTGCAGCGAAAAGTGGGTTGTTGCGAGTTGGGTCGTGCTCGAGCTGGCCAATGTCCATCCGCGTCCGCCGGCGCTGCGCGTCTTCGATGCCGGCGTCGGCGACGGCACCGTGATGCTCCGCGTGCTGCGCGCGATGCATGATCGCTTTCCCCACACGCCATTCTATGTGGTCGGCAAGGAGATCAGCCTGGAAGACGTCCGGCTCGCCTTGCAGAAAATGTCGGATCGTTTCTTTGAGCATCCCGCCACCGTGCTGGTTTTCACCAACCTGGCCTATGCGGATGCACCCTGGCTCGCGGTCAAATCCTTGTCGGCCGCATCGAGCCTGGTGTGGCACGAGGTGCCGCTTGCGGGCGACTCGGCCTATCGCTTCGAGCAACAAATAACCGACCTCGTTCCTTTCCTGTCCCAGAACTGGAAGGCAGGCGTGAGCCCGAAGACCGGCAACCCCGTCTACGAGCGACCCGTGGTCCTCGTGCTTTACCGGGAAGACCACAAATTCCTGCTCGATCCGATCATCCCGCGCCCGGGCGGCACCACGGCGAATTACGATCTCGTCATAGCTTCACAGCCCTATCGCGCACGCGCTTCGCTGGAGTTCAAGTCCAAGCGCGTCGTTGCACCGCTCGCACGCGCGATCGGACCCGGCGGACGGCTGATCGGGATTCATTCCCACGGCCATGATCCGGGGATGGAGATCATCCACAAGGTATGGCCGGGCGATAATCCGTTCGTTCATGACCGTCAGCAGATCCTCAAGGCAGTGAAGCAGGAGCTCGGGCCCGCCGGCCGCAGCCTCAATTTCAATGCCTATGCCGATAATCGCTCCCTGTTCCGCTACGAGATGCACACGTTGCCGACCGAAATTTCCGAGCAATCGATCGGGACATCGACGCTTTTTGCCGCGTGGAATGCAGCCACTTATGTGGCTCAAATCGAGGACGACCGCCTCGCGCAAGTCGTGGCGGACGGGCGTTACTTCGAGCCTACGCGCGCCGTGCTGCGCGAGCACGGCGGCCTCTGGTTCCTTGACGAGTTGTACGTGATCTCGCGGCGTAGACAGTGAAGATTGCGGCTAAGCCGCGGCGGAAGGGACGCGCCCGGGCCGGCTGGCGTCATCGTGACCGACATTGTCGATGACCACAGCCTGGTCGCGCTGGCGATCCGGCAGGCGGTAGAGGACGCCCGTGTCCTCGAGCTGAAGCGTGGGCGAAGAGTGGACCTCCGCAACAGCTCCTGGCGCGTTCGCGCGCCGCTCCTGGATCACGGCTCTCACATGCGCCACCCTCGCCTCCGCATTTCGGAAATCGTCAAGGGAGACGTGGTCGGATATGAACTTTTCCGACAACCATTCGGATAGCTCGCCGATCTCCTGCTCCAATGCATTGAGCTGCTCGCCGTCCGCACTCTTCAACTCCGCCAGCACAAGCGGCAACCGCCGCATCTGGCGTTTGATCTCCTGATTTTTCGTCTTCTTACGCAGTGCCCTGACCCAGGCGGCCACCGATCCGAGCAAGCCAACCAGCATGGAGATAAGCAGGATCACGTTGGTCGGATCGTCGAACATGCTCGCTTGCGTGCCATTGAGAAATGCGAGCGTTCCGGGGTGTACCGGCAGCAGCTCGTCGTTGTCGGTCGAAGGCGCAGAAAGCTGCCCCGCTTCAGGCAATGTGGTTGCGACCTTGGCCTTGGTGGCGAGCAGCAGCTGCGTCAACTCCCCGGCGATCTGGTTCGACAGCGACGGCTGGGACACCAGCAGCACGTTGGCCGATATCGTCTCTACCTTGTCGGATGGCACCGCGGGAGAGCCGCCGAACGCGCCTACGCTGATCTCGGCTTCATCATAGATTGCAAAGCGTTCGGCTATCGCTTTCGCCTCGGAGAGGTCGACGAAATTCGGCGGTCTCCTCGTCACCTTGCGAAATACGTCGACGACATCAAGGATGGGACCGGCGCCGGTAGAGCCAACGACCATCACAGCCGAGACCTGCTTGCGCTGCAAAGCCGCAGCAAGCTCCTGCAGCCCGAGCCGGGCTGTGTGCTTCTCGTCGATCCCATAATAATCGAGAACGACTTTGGCCATTGGATCGAGGTCGGTTCCCTTCATCAGAACCGCGATCTTCTTGCCTTTCAGCTTTGACACGCTGTCGACCGAGGCGGTAGCGGGAACCAGCAGCGCCAGGTAGAGATTCCTCAGAACGAACAGGGTTTTCCCTTCCGCCGCAGCAGGGTCGTCACTGCGGATCGCAGCCGCATCGACCTTCTGCTCCCTCAGTGCGTGGGCGCTCGCCCCAATATCCGCAGTCTCCACCAACGACAGCTGGATCGGCATGCGCTGCGTCGCAATTTCCTCCTTCAAGGCGGCAAAGAACTTTTTGCCGCCGTCGTTCAAGGGGGGAGTTGCAACCCGAAGCTTTTGGCTGCTGGGCAGGTTCCAACCGTTGGTCCGCCAGGCGGCTGCCGCCCCCAGCCCTGCGAAAGCAACCAGAGCGGAGGCCATTGCCACCGCCGGCACAAATCTGCTGCGCATCAGGACCCCCCTGGCTCGCGCCAGCGCGCGCAATCAACGTGCGCTGTCGCTACGCTCCCATTCCCCAACCGGAGTTGCCTGGTTGCGGACTATGTCGCGCAATTGGGTGAATCTAGGGCCTAATTTCGGCACTTAGCGGAATATGCAACGGTCCGCGCGGGCACGCTCGCGAGGTTTGAGCGATACACGAGGCTCGCACGGGCGCGCCTTTGCCCGCCCTGCCGCCCGAGCGCGAGTTGCTCGCTGGAAACCTGAGCTAGGTTTCGCGCGACCGTTGATCGTGCCCGCGCCTTTTGAACGGCGGTACCGCATCGGCCCGGGAACGCCAGCTTACCGCCTCCAGCATGGCTCGCAGCTGCGCTTCAGCTTCGTGCGTGCTTTGTCCGCATAGTTGTAGCTCTTCGATCCGTTTTCGCTGGACAGCAACATCGAGTGAATTCGGCATGGCACTATCACTCACGTCACAAGCTCGGGCTTGACCTCCTCCGAGTCAGAGGTGAAGCCCGCGGGCAATGCATGCCCGCATTCTTGGCCGGCGACCTTTGGTCGAAGGTTTGATGTCGAGGGGCAAGACGCACCCCGGACATCGGTCCGCGGCCCGTGCTGCACTATTCGAACCATTCTTTGCTTGGCCAATCAAGGGTCCGGCGGTCGGAAAGTCTACAATTCGGGCAAAAAATTTGCCGCTGGCGCTCGGCACAACCACCACACGAACCATTGCGGAACTGCCATCGTCCACGCCCGCGTTGATCCGTAGATGGTGGGTTAGCCGCACAAGTCGGCCGCAGCCGACTTGTACGGCGTAACCCACCATTCTGCCGCAGGTGCGCGGGTGGTGGGTTGCGCGGCGCAAGTCGGCTGCGAGCAGCCGACCAGCACCGCTAACCCACCCTACAAACAGCCCGTAGAATCGGCGAGCTCTCTACACCCGCCGATGCAGCTGATGCTCGATCCACAGCAGCAGGGCGTTGCCGAGCACTGCAAATACGAACAGCACCAGGGCAACCGAAAGCATTTCCTCGCCTTGGAGGAGCTGCATGGCGTTGATGATCAAAGAACCTAATCCATTCTTGGCGGCAAACATCTCAGCGAGCAGGACCCCGAGGAGCGTCAAGGTGAAGCCAATTCGCAGACCGGCGACCACCTCGGGCAGCGTTGCCGGGAAAAGCACGGTAACAATGGTCTGGCCGCGCGAGAGATGCAGCGCTTGCGCCGACTTCCAGTAGACGCGTGGGATATTGCGGATCGCGCTCATGGTCAGAAGCGCCACAGGCAGTACGCCGTGCATGGCCCCGAAGGTCGTGCGGCCGGCAACACTGAGCCCGAATATCAGCAGCACCACGGGATAAAGCGTGACCTTGGGCAGCGTGTAGAGAGAGATCAGGATCGGCTCGCCGACTGCTCCGGACAGGCGGTGAACGCCCATCCACAAGCCGATCGCCAGCCCGATCCCATAGGACAGAAGCAGCGCGTAGAAAAAGCAAACGAGGGTCGCCCACGCATTCTCGGCAAACCGCTCGGTCGGCACGAACTTGGCGAGATAAGCCAGCGTCGGCACCGGACCGGGCAACGCGGTCGCGCCGACGAGCTGATGCAGCGCCTGCCATCCCAGCAGCACGACCAAGAGGATGATCAGTGTGTCTATCGTCCGTTTGCTCGCGGTCATGCCTTCGCGACCCCGCGCCGCTCCGCCCAGCGCTGATCCAGCACGTGCAGCAGCATGTTGACCAATGTCGCTACGATGATCAGCAGCAGCATCAGCGCGTACATCCGCCGATTGTTGAAATCCGTATAGGCGTCGGAAATGACCCGGCCCAGTCCGGCGGGGGCGAGAATGAACTCGCTGGCGATGACGCCGATGAATGCATAGCTCACCGCGAGCTTGACCCCGGTGAAGAGATGCGGGGCCGCCGCCGGTAATTTCAAAAGAAGCGCGGTGGCTGTCCGGCCCATGCGGTGAACGCGCGCTACCTTGGCGAGCACCGGCGGCACCCGATCGAGCCCGGTGAGGGTTGCGATGATCATCGCGACGATCGCGGTCGCCACCCCCATGAGCACGATCGGCATGGCCGATAGCCCGAAGATCACGATCAGCACGGGATAGAAGATGAAGATCGGGACCGCGTAATAGGTAGCGAAGAACGGATCGAGAGCCTGCCGCACCCGCGGCAGAGCATGAATGATGAGGCCAAGCGCAAAGCCGGCCACTACGGAAATGACGGCAGCTATGAGGACGATGCCGAAAGTCCGGGCGATCTCCGGGTTGGCCTGCCCCGAGAGCAAAAGACGCACCAGGGCTTCTGCCATTTGCGAAGGCGGGATCACCACGCGGGTATCGATCAATCCCGTTCGGCAGCAGAGCTCGAGCAGCGCAATCGCGATTGTAACGACTGCAAGCCGGATCCAGCCCACCCTGCTCATTCGGCCGCCATCTTGGAATAGCCCAACGACTTGATCGATTCGCCGCGCAGATTGTCCCACAGGCGTCCGGTGATCTCTCCGAATGCTGAATCCCCGACAATCTTGCTGTCGCGCTCCCGCGGCCAGCCGGTCACGACAATATCGAGGAAGCGCCCTGGACGCGCCGACATGGCGCCGATGCGGTCGGAGAGCATTGCTGCTTCGTCGAGCGCATGGGTGATGAGGAGAATCGTCGCCCCGGTGCGGCGCCAGAGGCGCAGCACCTCGTCGCCCATGAGGAGCCGCGTCTGCGCATCGAGCGCGCCAAACGGCTCGTCGAGCAGAATAAGGTGTGGCTGAAGCACGAGCGTGCGGGCAATGCAGACACGCTGGCGCATGCCGCCGGAAAGCTGCGCGGGATAGGCCCGGGCGAAGTCCATCAATCCCATGAAGGCGAGCGCGTCATCGACCCGGCGCCGGACCTCTGCCGCAGCTACGCCGCTGCGACGCAGTCCGAACGCGGCGTTGTCCCACACCGTCAGCCACGGGAAGCTCGCATCCTCCTGAAACACGACGCCGATGCCGTCAGGCACTTCGCCGCTCACCGGACGACCCTCGAACATGACCGTGCCGTCCGTGGGCTTCTGGAGCCCGGCCAATACCTCCAGCAGGGTGGACTTGCCGCAGCCGGACGGGCCTACGACCGCAAAAAACTCTCCACGCCGCAGCTCGAGATCGATCGGCCCGAGCGCATGCACGGGCCGCGTGCCGGCCGCGCTCGGATAGATCCGCGTCACGCCCGAAAGCCGGGCGTGGATTTCCTGATCCCGGACCGGAGAATTCATTTTTGCAGATCGGGCGGCAGGAACGAGCTGTCGACCATCTTTGTCAGATCGACGTCCTTCTCCAGCATTCCCACGCCTTTCATCGCGTGCACGGTGTTCTCAAGGAGCGGCATCTCGATCCGACCCTCGGTCCAGAATTTCGCAGCGACCAGGTCCTTGACCATGATTCCCACGTCGTTCGGCGGCAGCGGAGCATAGACCTTGCTCAGTATCGGGATGGCCTCGTCGGTGTGCTCGTAGATGAACTTGGTGCCGTCACGGCGTGCCAACTCGATGGCGCGCAGCTTATCCGGCCATTCCTTCATCGCCTTGCTCGTCGCCATACCCAGCTGCGCGGGAATGAGCGGCAAGTCCTTGGGGCCGATGAGAATGCGGTATTTGCTTTCCCCGCCGCGGATGCGGAACAAGATAATCGGAATTGAGGTCACATCGACCACGCCATTCTCCAAGGCGGTGAGCGCGCCGCTCAGGCTGCCGAGCGCCGTCATCTGCACGTCGCCCTGCTTGAGCCCCGCCTGCTCCATGACCAGGACTCCCATCATCTCGCCCAGGGATTTCGGATTGCTGATGCCGAATTTTTTGCCCTTGAGGTCGGCCGGGGTCTTCAGCGGCGAGCCGGGCATCACGATCATTACCAGGTCAGCAAGCGAGCGCGCCGTGATGTTGACGATCTTGACGTCCTGACCCTGCGCCGCCGCCGCAATGACCGGCGCCGCGGTGACGTCCCCATAACCCAGGTCGCTGGCCATGGCGTTACGTACCGAGCTGCCGCCGCCCGCGCCGGAAATGATCCCGGTGATATCGATCCCATGAGCGGCGAAGAAGCCCTTCTCCAGCGCTATGCCGTACGGGGCGCCGGAGGGATCGTTCTTGTACTGGGTCACGAGGAGATCGGACGCATTGGCCGGCCCTGCCGAAGTAAGGGCAACGGCTGCGATGAGGGTGATGCTTCTGAGATTCATTTCGTCTGCTCCCTGAGATGATTGCGGTTGCGTTCCGCTGTTTTCCAGGCGGCCCTGCCCGCCGGGCAAAGCCTACCTTGTGGACGGGCTCACGCCTATCGGAACATTGACGCAGGAGGCGCCGAGAATCCACCCGCAACGCGCATGCGGTTCACGCTAACGTCTCCCCAACCATCTTCGCTCAAGCCTCGGGGTCAGCCCTCCTCCGGCTGCTCGACCGTTCTGATATCGATCTCCGAGGTGAGCGTGCGGTGCACCGGACACTTGTCTGCAATTTCCAGAAGACGCTTGCGCTCCTCCTGTTTGAGCTCGCCCGTGAGCGTGATCGCGCAGTCGATGCGATCCAGCATCCCCTCCTGCGTCTCGCAGTTTTCGCAATCTGCGGCATGGATCCGCGAGTGGTCGAGCCGCACCGTCACATGATCCAGCGGCAAGCCCTTGCGCTCGGCATAGAGCCGCAGGGTCATCGACGTGCAGGCACCGAGCCCCGCGAGGAGAAGCCCATACGGATTCGGACCGCTGTCGAGACCGCCAACTTCGACCGGCTCATCCGCCAGAAACCGGTGTTTGCCAGCGGTAATCTCCTGCTGGAAACGTCCCATCCAAGTCTCACGCACCGTGACGACCGAGTCCTTCGCTAGTGCCGGCGCGACCTCGGATCCATCGAGATACCGCTCGGCCCAGGCATGGATCACGTTGGCGACATAGGAGGCGTCGCTGCGTTTGCTCAGCAGGTGATCGGCTTCCGCGAGCGAGACGAAGCTCTTTGGGTGCTTCGCAGCGGCGAAGATGAAGCTCGCATTCTCGATGCCCACTATCTCATCGGTCGGGGAGTGGAAGACGAGCAAGGCCTTGCCCAAGTTCGCAATCCGCTCGCCGAGCCGTTGCTGCTTGACGTCGTCGACGAAGGTGCGGCTGATCCGAAACGAGCGTCCGGCAAGCGTGACGTCGATGTCCTCCGCCGTGCCGATCTCGGCCGCCCTGTCCTTGAACAGCCCGATGACGTGAGCGGGATCGGCGGGCGCACTGATGGTCACCACGGCTCGGGCTTCCTCCAGATCCGCGGCGGCAGCCAGCACAGCAGTCCCACCGAGACTGTGCCCTATCAGGATCGCAGGTGCCTGCCAGCGCGCTCGAAGCGCGGCGGCGGCAGCAACCACGTCGGCTACATTGGAGGAAAAGGTGGTATTGGCAAATTCGCCTTCGCTCGAGCCAAGCCCGGTGAAGTCAAAGCGCAGCACGGCGATGCCAAGCGCGGTAAGCGCCTCGGCAATGCGCTTGGCTGCGCGAATGTCCTTGCCGCATGTAAAACAGTGCGCGAACAGGGCATACGCGCGGGGCTGCCCGTTCGGGCGGTCGAGCAACGCGGCCAGTCGCTCGCCGGCGGCGTTGGCAAACTCAAAGCGTTCAGACGGCATGGCTGCAGCGCTCCTGAAGGGCTGGGTTTGGAAGCCGGTGATTGCGCCCGCCCTGATGATGCCTTCGATATGGGCACGTGGTGGCGATTTGCAGCCCATTTAACCTTCACCAGCGCCTAAGCGCTGGGCAGTCGTGCTGCCTTTGTAAGCTGGCAAAACCTCAAATAATACAAATTATCTAGTAAATACAGATTGTTACAGTACGGGCCGGACGGCCTAAGGAATTGGCACGCCGTTTGCGCTGGCCGTTTGAGGCCAAAAAACAAGTTAATGCTTGAAAAACGAGGATTTGGATATGACGCGATCGAGACTTTTGCTCGCAACCGCCATCGCTTTTGTGTTCGCCGGCTCGGCCGAGGCCAAGACGATCCAGATCAACGTCGGCCACCAGAGCATGTGCACCGACACCTACACCGGCGGGATCGTGGTCAAGGAGCTCAAGCTCCTGGAGAAACACCTGCCGAAGACGGGCAAGTACCAGGATGTCCAATACGAAATCAATTGGAGCGATTATTCCTCCGGTGGACCGATCACCAACCAGATGCTCGCCAACAAGCTCAACATCGGGGTGATGGGCGACTATCCGTTGCTGGTCAATGGCGCAAAATTCCAGGCCACCAATAGCCTGCGCAGCCTCTACGTCGCCGGCACCGGCTACAATCTGAAAGGCTCCGGCAACGGCATCGTCGTGCCGGTCAAGTCCGAGATCTATTCGCTGGACGACCTCAAGGGAAAATCGGTGTCGACGCCGGTCGGCTCGGCATCCTGGGGCATGCTGTACAAGGCGATGCAGGACGCCAACATCCCCGCCAGCGCTTATCAAATGAAAAATCAGGCTCCGGCGGTCGGCGCCGCCAACATCGCCACGGGCAAGATCGATGCCCACGCCGATTTCTGTCCCTGGTCGGAGATCATGGAATTCCGCGGCACCGGCCGCAAGATTTACGACGGCTCCGAGACCGGCATTCCCTATCTGCATGGCGTGGTGGTGCGCGAAGACTTCGCCAAGGAATATCCCGAGCTGGTCGTGGCCTTCATCGAGGCGGTCTACGACGCCGGCAAATGGATCAAGGCCGATCCGATGCAGGCCGTTGAGATGATGGAGAAATGGACCGGAGTCGAGAAGGAAGTGCTGTACCTTTACTTCTCCAATGGCGGCTTCCTCACGCTGGATCCGACGATCAAGCCGGGCTGGATCGATGCACTGAAACTGGACCACACCGTGCTGGCCAACGAGCAGCAGATTCCGCCGCTCGACTTCAATGCCTGGATCACCGAAGACTACGTCAAGGCGGCCTACAAGGAGCTGGGCGTTGATTACGAGGCTGACAAGGCCAAGATCGTCGATCCGGTGAAGGCCAATGCCGGATTGCCGATGGAAATCTGGCATGCCCGCGAAGGGATCAAGACCTATCCAACGATGACCGCGTTCCTCAAGGCGGTCGCCCAGTACAATGCCGAGGGCTCCAAGCTCAACGCCACCTACGTCTATGACAAGGAGACCGGCCTCAAGCTGTTCGGCAAGACGGCTTTCTATGTGAAGGCGGGCGACGAGTATTCGACCTTCCTGCGCAAGCGCGAGGCGGAGGCCTATGCCAGGAAGGTCGGCGGTACGGTGGTGACCTTCGACCAGGCCTGGGGCTCGTTCTCCTCTTAGCTGCCGCACCCTCCGGACCCGGGGCCGACGCCTGCGGGTCCGGTCTTGTCGTTCACAGGAATACGAGCGGCAGGACCAAAGAGAATGTCGCTGATGAAGAACTCAACGCTTGCTCTGGCGACCGACGTCGGCGTCGAACCGGCCGCAATGCCGGCCGGCGCCGGAGGGGCCGCGCCGGACTACAAACACGACGCCGCGCCGATTGTGGGCGAGAAGCAGGCTCCGGTCCCTGTTGCAGGAGATTTCATTCGCGCGATTGGCGATTTCGACTGGCGCGGGTTGGCACAGAGCTGGACCGTGCGGCTCGTCTCGCTGGCCGTCGGCATCCTGCTATGGCATCTCGCCTGCGCCTACAAGCTGAACTTGTTCATCAGGTTCGACAATGTGCCGGCGCCGCTGCAAGTGGCGGCGTCTTTCATGAAGCACGCGCACGAGCGAAAGTTCTACATCCACATCCTGGTCAGCGTCGAGCGCATCATGATCGGGTTCGTGCTTGCGACCGCGCTGGGCATTTGCCTTGGCATCTTGATGGGTCGATCGAGAATCATACGCAACATGGTGATTCCCTACATCGAGATCCTGCGGCCGATTCCAGCCGTGGC
Organism: uncultured Alphaproteobacteria bacterium; assembly: GCA_963841705.1. Classification (GTDB taxonomy): domain Bacteria; phylum Pseudomonadota; class Alphaproteobacteria; order Rhizobiales; family Xanthobacteraceae; genus VAZQ01. Next base: position 50,591 of record CAWJDY010000032.1, on the reverse strand, counting down.
TTGGATTCCGCTTTCCATCCTGATGTGGCCGACGGAGGAGTTGTCCATCATATATATTACCTTTCTGGGCGCGCTGTTTCCCATTGTGTTGAACACGATCCAGGGGGTCGAGCAAACCCCGGAAGTTCTGGTGCGTGCAGCACAGTCGCTGGGCGCCTCGCAGCTGCACATATTCTGGCATGTGGTGATACCGGGGGCGCTGCCTTCAATCGCAACCGGGCTCGCGGTCGGCATGGGCGTGTCGTGGTTCTCTCTGCTCGCCGGCGAGGTCATCTCCGGCCAGTACGGCATCGGTTATTTCACCTGGAACGCCTATTCCCTGATCAACTATCCGGACATCGTGGTGGGCATGCTGGTGATCGGCGCCCTCGGCACGATGTCCACGCTCCTGCTGCGCTATATCACGCAGCCGCTGCTTGCCTGGCAGAGGAAGTCGCGATGAGCACTCTGGCGCTCGGTCAGGCCGGGCATACCGCGCGGGCCGGCGCATGCGTCGCTAAAAGCCAAGTACGATTGCGGACCTATGTCATGGCGTTCGCGCTCGGCTTTCCGCTCGCGTTCTATCTGCTGCTTCTGGCCGCGGTCATGATCCAATATGGCCATCTGCCGAATTATCTGACGCCTTACAACTGGATTTCGAACGTGTTGCGCATTATCGCGGGCACGCGTTCGGTGGCCGACATGGTACCGATTATTCTCGACGAATGGCTGATCGAAACCGGATACATGGATTACGACTATGGCCACGGCATCGCCGATTGGAGCCTGTCGATCATTCCGCACAAGCTGGCCATCTTGTCGCTGGCCGGCGCACTGATCGGCCTCAATGTCGGATTGCTGCTCGGCCGACGCAGGGTGGGGTCATGGCGGCGGCAAGGCATACAGGCTGTCGGGTTCGGGTTTCTGACCGGCGCGGGCGTCGTTTGCGCGAGCGTCACGAATGCCACCGTATTCTCGGTAGTGCATTGCGCTACGCCCTCGTGGGTGGGCAGCTTGGCCGTCCTTGGATTCGACTCCTATGACCTGTTTGCGATCGAGCCCTATGGGTCGATCATCTGCCTGCTCGGGCTTGCGGCACTTGCCGCCTCGGCCCTGCTGATCGCGCGCGACAGGCACGCCGGTCTTGGCAAGCGTCTGGAAGGGATACGGGAAACCGCGCCATGCTGAATCGCGTGGTCTCCATGCCGGCGAAGGCCGCTCCGGAGTTTTTGGCCCGCGCCGCCCGAAAGGGCGTACACACCGGACTGGTGGAGATCGACCGGGTGTCCATCGTGTTCGGCAAGGGCCGTCAGGCGCACAAGGCCGTCGAAGAAACATCGATCCGCGTCGAGCCCGGCGAGTTTGTCTGCATTCTCGGCCCCTCGGGCTGCGGCAAGTCCACCCTGCTCAATACGGTCGCAGGCTACGTCAGGCCCGACCGCGGCGAGGTCCGTGTCGATGGCGAGCCGATCACGAAGCCAGGGCCGGATCGCGGCATGGTGTTTCAGCAATATTCGCTTTTTCCGTGGAAAACGGTGAAGGAGAACGTCGCCTTCGGTCCAAAGATCGCGGGCAAAGACGCCGGGCCGGTCGCCAACACGTTTCTCGACATGGTCGGGCTTTCGCGCTTCGCCAACCGCTATCCCGCCGAGCTCTCGGGCGGCATGCAGCAGCGCGTCGGCATCGCGCGTGCGCTCGCGAATTACCCGCGCGTGCTGCTGATGGACGAGCCGTTCGGCGCACTCGACGCCCAGACCCGCGTGATGATGCAGGAGAACCTGCTGAAGATATGGAACGATTTCGCTACCACGGTTCTGTTCGTGACGCACGACATCGATGAGGCGATTTTCCTTGCCGACCGTGTCCTCATCATGAGCGCCAGCCCAGGAAGGATCATGGCCGATCTCGCCGTAGAGCTGCCGCGGCCGCGACTGCCCGAGGCGACGGCAGAACCAGCCTTCGCCGAGCTCAAGCGCCAATGCATCGCGCACATTCGCTCCGAGAGCCTCAAGGCCTTCGAGCAACAGAATCGTTGAGGCGTACGAGGGTTGTCAGCACGGCGGGCGCCATACCTCTTGATAGGGACGGCAACGCTGCTGCTCAGTGCTCTGGCGTTCATCGGTCGTGGCCGCGCTGACATGGTGGATATGACCGGCGTCGAGCCGTGGGATGTCTGTGGTGAATGTCATGGCTTGGATGGCGCCGGCAATCGCATCAAGTTTCCGCGGCTCGCCGGGCAGAAGCAGCCTTACATCATTAAGCAGCTCTTCGACTTCCGGGCCGGGCGCCGCAAGAACGATGGCGGCCAAATGCAGAAGACAGCGACCGAGTTGGATGAGGCGGACATTCCGCGTGTCGCCGAATGGTTCGAGGGCCAAACGCCACCCTGGCCGAAACCCACGATAGACGCTGCCCCGGACCTGACCCGCGCTCGACAATTGGCGCTGCATGGCGACACTGGAATTCGGGCCTGCCTGTCTTGCCACAGCGCTGGGTCGCAACGCTTGCTCGGCAATGCGCCACGCGTTGCCGGTCAGCGGGACTACTACATTGCCAAGGAGCTCAATGACTTCCGCGAGGGCCGGCGCCTCAACGACCCAAAACAGGTGATGAACAGGATTGCGCGCCGACTGAGCGATGCCGAAATCGTGAGTTTAGCGATATTCCTGTCGCAGAATCCCGATATGCACGAAGCGGCAGTTCCATGAACCGGTCGCTGCCGCCCACGAGCCGCCGAGGCATGCCTTTGACGAGTCGAATAATGGCGGCAATTTTTTTCGTATGAGCTATTCGCGCTCAAAGGCCTGCTGCCCAGCCCTTTCGCAGTTTTTATCAACAACCGCCACTTCTTTAGGCAGGCCAGCCCTCCTGCCTTGCATGTCCCGCAGGATGTCAGGTCGGCGCACGATAATTTTTGACCTGCGGACCAGCAGAACATTCTTGTCGTGGAGTTGCTTGAGGCTGATGGTCACCCATTGCCGGGTCGCGCCGACCATATGAGCGAGGTCCGCGTGGGTGAAGGCAGCGCCGATCAGGACGCCGTCGGGATCCTTCACCCCATAAAACTCGACGAGATGCAGCAGCAGGTGGGCGAGCCGTTCGGTGATCGAGCGCGTACCGAGCATTTGCGCCAGTGCGGAATAGCACTTCCCTTTGAACGTCAGGCCCTCGATCAGGCCGATCGCAAGGTTTGGGATCTCGACGACAAGCCTGCGCAACTCTTTACCAGGCAGGTGCACCACGCTGCTGTTGCTGGTCGCGACGCCCGACCACTGATGCACGCCTTCGCCGAACACCTCCGGACCGCCGACGAAATTTCCGGGCTGCCAATAGGCAAGCGTGATCTCGCGTTGAGAAGGCGCCGTGTAGTACACGCGAATGCGTCCGGTCTCGATCACGAAGATGCCGTCGTGACGGGCGCCCTGGGTGAACAGCGTCTGGCCGCGGTACAACACGCGGCGGCGCCCGCGGCGGACAAGGGTATCCCGCTCTGCGGGCGACAGCGTGTCGAACAACGACGTCGCGCCGCCGATTGCGGGGATGTCTTCGGTCAGCAACAGCGGGCGTCCGCCACCAGTTTCGATGCGCGGCACGCTTAGCCGTTTAGGAACATCCCCCACGGCGGTGAAGACCTGCATGTCGGCTCCCGACTGAGACTGCCTCAGAGGAGCAAGACTTATGCCAAGGGATCACGCGAGAAATCCTTGAAACGATTGGCCGCGCTCATTGCGCCAGGAGCCGCTGCCCCCGGAAGGCAATTAATTGCGGGGCATTTGTGCAACTAATCGACCACGAATCCCACTCCGCCGTTTCGGCACGGCGGCGCTCTGTTACTAATCTCGCTTATCGCAGTGCCGCGGCATGGACTCGAAGCGGCGAAAATCGCCGCCATGCGCCATCGCCACGTGCCGATCCGATCGGCACTGCGACGAACCGGGAGTAATCAATGCCGTCCGATAAACCAAACATTCTGTTCTTCCAGGTCGATAACCTCGGCATGGGCGAGCTAGGCTGCTACGGCGGCGGCATCCTCAGAGGTGCGGACACCAAGCGCACGGACAAGTTCGCGACCGAGGGTGTCAAGCTGACCCACTATGTCGTCGAGCCGCAATGCACGCCGACCCGTTCGGCCCTGATGACGGGACGCTACCCGATCCGCTCCGGCAATCACACGATTGCATTGGGCGGCAATGCCGGCGGTATCGTGCGATGGGAGGTAACTATCGCCGAGATCCTGTCCAAGGCTGGGTACGCAACGTCATGCCTGGGCAAGTGGCACATCGGGGCAGAAGATGGGCGCTGGCCGACCGATCACGGCTTTGATGAATGGTACGGACCGCTTCGAACCTACGACGAATGCATGTGGCTCGAAGATCCCCACTATGTCGCGGAGCGCGACGGCTACTCCTACATGCACGAGGGCCGAAAGGGCGAAGGTGTAAGGCCCATTCTTTCTCAGCAGCTCAGCTTGGAAATGAAAAAGACCTGCGATCTCGAATATCAAAGGCGCGGTCTCGATTTCATGGAGCGCAGCGCAGCAGCAGGCAAGCCGTTCTTCCTCTATTTCAATCACTCGCTGCTGCACTTCCCGATGATCCCGCGCGACGAGTTTGCGGGCAAGAGCACCAACGGCGATTGGGGTGATTGCCTGCTGATGCTCGACCATGACTTCGGCGTGCTGCTCGACAAGCTCGACGACCTTGGAATTGCCGACAACACCGTCGTTGTTTACTGCGGCGACAACGGAGCGGAGGATCACCTCGCTGGTCGAGGAACGGCGGGGTTTTTCGACGGCTCGTATTTCAGCTCGGCGGAAGGCGGCATTCGCACGCCGCTTCTGATCCGCTGGCCTGGCCGAATCGAGCCGGGAACCGAGAGCAACGAAATGGTGCACGTCACCGACATGTTCACCACGTTGCTGGGATTTGCCGGTTGTGAACCTCCGCGAGATCGGATCATCGACGGCGTAGACCAGGGCCCGTTCTTTTTGGGCAAGCAGGAAAACTCGAACCGAGAGGACTGCATCGTGTGGCTTAATGAGGAATTGCACGCCGTTAAATGGAAAGACTTCAAGATCAATTTCAAGCGTCAGCAACACTTTCACGACCCCGAGCTGCCGCTGGGCTTTGCCCGCATCACGCACCTCATGGAGGATCCGAAAGAACGAGAGCCGGTTAACCAACGATACGTTCGCTGGTGGGTGATGCAGCACGCGCGTCGAATTGTTTGGGAGTTCGAGGAAAGCAAAAAGAGAGAAGAGCTCATACCGGCCGGCTCGGCGCTCGACTTCGTGCCGAGGCCGCACGCGCGGGCCTAGACTCGTGCGCGCACGCAAGACGACTGGCGCATGCCATTGATGCCACACCGGAGCGGAGGCTCCGCAGGAAATCAACCTCGTCCGTGCACCGGCGATGTGAAGGCGGATATTGCGTCCGATCGACCGAGCCGAGGGTCCATGATCTGGATCCCCGGTGGCAGTTTCCTCATGGGCTCAAACGCGTTCTACCGGGAAGAGCGCCCGGTTCACCGGGAAACCGTGCAAGGATTCTGGATCGACCAATATCCCGTGACCAATTGGGAGTTTCGCACGTTTGTTGATGCGACAGGTTACGTCACGACCTGCGAGCGGCCGCCCGATCCCGCCGTGTACCCGGATGCCGACCCATCTCTTCTGGTGCCCGGCTCGCTGGTTTTCAGGAAACCCCCTGGCCCGGTGGATCTGCGCGACAACCGTGCCTGGTGGGAATATGCGCCCGGGGCGGATTGGCGGCATCCCGAAGGTCCGGACAGCACCCTCGACGGCCGTGATGACCACCCGGTGGTTCATGTCGCTTACGAGGATGCCTGTGCATACGCTGCCTGGGCTGGAAAGGAGCTGCCGATCGAATCCGAATGGGAATTCGCGGCTCGCGGTGGCCTGGAGGGCGCGACCTATGCGTGGGGCGAGGCGCCTGCGCCGGAGGGCCGGCCAATGGCGAACACCTGGCACGGCCGATTCCCCTGGGAGAACCTCAAGGCAGATGGATCTGAGGGCACCTCTCCCGTCGACGCCTTCCCCGCGAATGGCTACGAGCTCTACGACATGATCGGCAACGCATGGGAGTGGACAGCGAGCCCCTTCACGTCGCCTCGCGCCGAAAGTGTCAAAAAATCCTGCTGCGTGCCGAGCGGCCCCGGCGGTCCTATCGCTCACCGGGTGGTGAAAGGCGGCTCACACCTTTGCGCGCCGAACTACTGCCTGCGCTATCGACCCGCGGCGCGCCAAGGCGAGGCAGTGGACACTTCGGCCTGCCACATTGGTTTTCGCTGCGTGGTGCGTGCGTCGGAAAACCTGGATCCCCCGGCCTCAGACGAACATCCGGCTGATCACCGCGAGCACTACCAGAAGCACGATGCCGACTGCAAGGCTCCAGGCGATGAGCTTCTTCTCCACCGGCAGGAGCGGCTCGTAAGCCATCTTCCCCATCTCGTCGGCGAGCTTGGTTTCATTTTGCGACATGGTCTTCCCCTCTCAGCCCGTGACCAGCGGCGGCTTCACGCCGGCGAAGAAAATGAGCGAGATCGCCAACCCGACCCAGATTACAAATCCGAACAGCGACAGCAGATAGACCGCCGCCAAGCGGCCGATGCCCTCCGCCCAGAGCTGGCGGAAATTGCTCATGACGCCGATGGTGAAAAACGTCAGCACGAAGAAGATGCCGCGGAAGGCGTTGGCCTCGAACATCGCCGCCTTGACCTTCGCCGTGAGCGCGGCTGAACCGGCGAGCGCCATGAACAGGATGATAAGGAACGTTACGACATAGCCGATGATGAACTTCGGAAAACGTTCCCAGATTTCGGCAACCCTTACCGTCTCGCCTTTGCGCACATCGATGTGCCTGGTCCAGATCCAAGCGAGCAGGAATGCCCATACCCCGATAAAGATGTCGATGAACACCTTCAGGGTCGCGGCCGTCCCGAGAATCCAACCCGGCTGATACTTGACCCCCTGGGCCGCCGCCTTGCCCAGGATGAGCGCCTCGGTAATGCCGCCGCTCGCGACCGCTGCGCCGTCGGTCTTGACCGAAAGCGCCATCCATGCGCCCGCCGCCATCGGCTGCTGGTCGAGGAAATAGGAAGCTGCAAACGGCAGAATAAGCAGCTCGACCACCGCAAACACCACGACCAGCGACGAGACCATGACGGCCACGACCGGGCGCGCGCGAATTGCGCTTCCCGTGGCGATTGCCGCGGAGACGCCGCAGACGGCAATCCCCGATGCCAATGGGGCAGCCCATTCCCGGCTGAATTTGAACCAGACGCGCGCGACGTAATACACCACCGCCCAGAATATCAGATAGGCGACGATGATCGAGGCAAGCCCGAGAAACATGAGCGAGGTCGCCAAGCTCAGCTTTTCTGCCGAGACAATTCCCAGAAAGCCGCCAAGAAGGACGATGGCGATCTTGATGTACATCTCCGGGCGAATTGCCTCCTTCATCCACGCGGCTAGCTTAGGCAGGAAATTGCCGACGATCAGTCCCGCGATCAGGGCAATGACAAAACCGCCCTCGGCCGTGAGCCGCAGCGACCAGCTGATCCCGAACTTTTGCATGTCGGCCGGCGTGTTCACTGCGAAATTGGCGTAGCTGCCGATCATCCAGCAGATGTAGCTGATCCAGAATACCGCGGTGAAAGCGAGGGCAAAGCGTCTCATATCGACGCGCAGAACCGCGGCGCCTGCCGTCATCAGCACCAGCAAACCTACGTAGGTGGCGGCGAGAGAGCCGATACCGCCCAAATAGGCATACGCTTTCGATATCGGCGCCAGCGCCTTGCTCAGGTCCGTCCATACGGCGGTGGTGACCACCCAGCCCAGAAGGTCCACGCGCCCGAGCGAGCCCAGGGCAAGGACAAAGATCCCGAGCCCGATGATCAGCGCGAGCAGGTCCTCGCTGAGGCCTTGGCCCTTCCCGTTCATGATCCTCCCCTTTTATAAGCTCGTCGGGTCGTGTGTCCTGATTGCGCGTGCAATCCAGCTCGACCTCTTGAGTGCAGAACTATATCAGCGTGAACCCTCCAAGTGTGTCAGCGTTTACCGAGCGCCATGGCAAGATCGAATCACATCGCCCACTGCAGGATGTGATGTACCGGGAGCTTGCTCATGCGCCATTCACCTGTCTTTGCGTCGTATTCCGAACCGGTGAAAACGTGCCACTCGGCGTCGTCCAACTTCGGATGATCGGCGCGGTAGTAGTAACCGGGCCATCGGGTTTCTCGCCGAAATAACGTATGTCGGGCTACCGCTTCCGAGGTGAGGACTCTGTGATGGAGCTCCCAGGCCCGCTGCAGCTGGTGAAGGTCCTCGGCCCCGAGATGCTCCAGATCCTCCTTGAGCATGGTCAGAAGCTCCATGCCTCGGTTGAGCAAGTGCTCATTGGTCGTGTAATAGGTCGTGTAGCCGCCGACATATTCGTCCATCAGCTTCTCCAGCCTTTGCAGGCCGTGCAGCGGCAGCAGGTAGTTCGGCGAGACCGTCCCGGCAACGATCTCGTTTCTGCCTACCTTGTAGTTTTCCAGCGGCTTGAAGATCGTTCTAGCGAGCTCCTTGATGCGTCGTTCATCCACCTCCGGGGCGGCTCCTTTCAGGTCCATCACATACTTCACCGCCGATTTTCCTGCGATCCTTCCTTCCGTGAAGGAGCCGGACGAGAACTTGTGCGCAGAACCACCTATCGTGTCCCCGGCGCCGAAGAGTCCTTCCAGCGTGGTCATCCGATTGTAACCCCACTGGTAGTCGCCCGGCGCGCAGTCGTCGGGGCCGCTTGCCCATGCGCCGGAACAGGTCGCGTGGGAGCCCATGACGTAGGGTTCGGACGTGGTCAGCTCGGACGCCCTTTCCTTGGGATCGATGTTCTGTGACGCCCAGACGACCGCTTGCCCGATTGTCATGTCGAGAAAATCTTCCCAGCCGATCTCCTCTTTCTCCCAGGTATCGAGAACCTGCTGGGTATGCATGTAGATGGGGCCCTTGCCCGCCTTCATCTCCTCCAGCATGGCATGGTTTCGCAGGCAGGTCGGCATCGGCTTGATGTCGGCGTACTTGCCGACGAGAGCCTTTATCTCGTCGAATTGGGTTACTTCGTAATTCTCCCCGTAAGCGTTGGTGGCATGCGACTTGAGCAGCAGGAACCAGGCACCGACTGGGCCGTAGCCATCCTTGAACCGGCAGAGAACGATCTTGTTCTCCATCTGGATCATTTTGGCGCCCGCCTCGATCAGAAGACCGTAGGCCGATGCGCTGCTCCAGGGCGCATACCACGTTCTTCCCATGCCCTCCCCGACCGCCCTCGGCCGGTAGATGTGGGAAGCGCCGCCGGCGGCGACGATGACCGCTTTCGCTCTGAAAACGTAGAAATCGCCGGTCCGCACGCTGAATCCGACCGCGCCGGCAACCTTGTTGGGACGCGTCCTGTCCATCAGCAGATGCGTCACCATGATCCGGTTGTACACCTGTGACGCGGCCTTTGCGGCGGCTTCGGCCACGATCGGCTTGTAGCTCTCGCCGTAAATCATGATCTGCCACTTGCCTTCTCTCAGATAGCGGCCGGTAGCGGGGTTTTTCATGATGGGCAGGCCCCACTCCTCGAATTTATGCACGGTGGCGTCGACGTGCCGGGCGATATCGTAGACGAGATCTTCCCTCACCAGGCCCATCAGATCACCACGTGCATAGCGCACGTGGTCTTCCGGCTGGTTTTCACCCCATTGCATGCCCATGTAGCAATTGATCGCCGAAAGCCCGTGGGCGACCGCACCGCTTCTCTCGATGTTTGCCTTTTCGACAATCACGATCTTCAGGTCGCGCCCCCAGTATCTGGTCTCGTAGGCGGCTCCGCAGCCGCCAAAGCCGCCTCCCACGACGAGAACGTCGCAATCCACCGATATTGTTTTTCGGGAAGAGAAGAACCCCATCGGATTACACCTGTTACTTCTTAGTCTTTGACCGAGGCGAGCGTCGGGAGCGCCGGCACCTTGAGCGCCGTAGGTTCGTGCGCGAGGAGCGGCGAGCTCAAGCCCTTCGGGTCGGGCGCTTCATACTCGCCCGGCCCCTTGATCGAGCCCCAGGGCGTGGTCCTGATCGGAAATGTAAACTCCTTCACCCGCCCGTCGCGATATTTGATCTTCCACGAGACGGATCCCTTTTCCTTTTCCCTGAGCACCCGAACCTTGTGGCCCATCGGAGCGAAGTCCGCATACCCGCGCACATCGATCGCATGCTGCGGGCAGGCCTTCACGCATGAGTAGCACTCCCAGCAGAAATTGGGCTCGATGTTGTAGGACCGCCTGTACACCGGGTCTATGTGCATGATGTCGGAAGGACAGATCTCGACGCACTCTCCGCAGCCGTCGCATCGCATCATGTCAACGAAGGTAGGCATACCCGTCACCCCTTGATGTTGCTCGTCTTGGCCGGCGCTGGAAGGTCCGAAGCGCCGCTTGCCTCCTCCAGCCTTTTCTGGAAAGCCGACACAGGCTTGTAGAACATGTGCGCGAACTTGGACCACGGCACTGAAACAAAGAGCAGCGTGCTGAAGAAGATATACAGCACTAACAAGACCAGGCTTGCGGCACCGCCCCAGTGCGCCGTTTGCACGAGATGCCACAGCAATCCGAATGCCACGCTGGCAAACAGGCTGCCGACGAACAGGTCGGCACGGATCAGGCGGAACGGCGAGTGCTTTTCATAGGCTACGTTTACCTTCAGAGCGAAGAAGAACCACAAGCCGCCGGCGAGGACCATCAGGCCGCCGATGTTCCACAGCGCGGTTACTGCGGTTGGTGTGCGAGCGGCTCTCGGATATACAAACACCATCATGATTGTGGTGACCAGATAGATCACGAAGCCGTACATGATCAGAAGATGCGAAGCCTGCCTCTGCCACTTGCAGAATTCACCGGAGGTCATCACCTCTTTCCCGATGGTTTGGGCCGCGAGCGAAGCAATCTCCAAGCCCGCAAGCTGCCTTTGTGCCGCTGCCTCTGCTTTCTTCCTGCGCAGAGAGAAGAATTCCCAGCTTCGCTTGTGAAAAAGATCAAACAGCGTTCCGAGCACCACCGCCAAAATCATCAAGATCACGTAGATCTGCATGATGATAGGGGGAACGGATTGCGAGAGGAGGGTGAAAGGATTGCTGAAAAGCATCTTACATCGCTCCGTCTGCCTCGCTTGCCGTGTCGGATGAGCCACGACCGCACCGCCGAGCGCACGCTTGCCGCGCCGCCCGATTGCGTATCGAAGATCGGGCGGCTCCGCGGGGATGCGCGATCGGTGTTCTTGCTTCTGCGGGATGTGGCCGCATGGTCCCCTTTAATCGCAATCTAGCAGAGTTTTGAGAGGCTTCAAGACACGCAACGCAGGCGTGCCATGGCTGCACGAGTCCGGTTTACGCCGATGCCGCAAATAACCTCATAGCCTGAGTTTTTCACCGTATGCTGCAACGCGGTACTCGCGCCATTGCTCCAATCCGCATTTCATGGCCTACACGAGGATCGAACGACCGGGGGAAACATGCACATGTCCAAGCTGGTGCCGCCCCATGGCAGGGCCGAGCTCATGCCGCTTCTGCTGCCCGAGCCCGAGCGCAAAGAGAGGCTCAGGCGCGCACAGCAGCTCATCCAGGTGTCGATGACCAGCCGCGAGACATCGGATTTCCTCATGTTGGCGATGGGAGCCTACACTCCGCTTACCGGTTTCATGGGCCACGAGGACTGGCGCAGCTGTTGCGCCGATATGAAGCTCTCGGCCGGGCTATTCTGGCCGATCCCGATCACCTTGTCCTGCGCCAAGGACCTGGCCGGTCGCATCGCCCTCAAGGGAACGGTGGCACTCGTCGCCCAGGAGACGAGTGAGATCATGGGCGAGCTCGAAGTCACTGAAAAGTATACGATCGACAAAGCTTTCGAGTGTCAGCACGTGTTTCGCACCGTGGACCCCAAGCACCCGGGCGTGGCCAAGGTCATGGAGCAAGGCGAGGTCAATCTGGGCGGCCGCGTAACGGCTCTGAGCGAGGGAACGTACCCGCAGCAATACAAGGGCCTCTACTACCGTCCGGCCGAGACGCGCGCGCTGTTCGCCGAGAGGGGCTGGAGCCGGGTCGCAGCGTTTCAGACGCGCAATCCCATGCACCGGAGTCACGAGTACTTGGCGAAGGTCGCAATCGAGGTCTGCGACGGTGTCCTCATCCATCAAGTGCTGGGCGCGCTCAAGGCGGGCGACATCCCCGCGGACGTGCGGACCAAGGCGATCGATGTGCTCACCGAGCACTATTTCGTGCCCGGTACCTACATCCAGGCCGGCTATCCGATCGAGATGCGTTACGCCGGCCCTCGCGAGGCGCTATTGCATGCATTGATCCGACAGAATTTTGGCTGTTCCTACTTGATCATCGGGCGCGACCATGCCGGCGTCGGCAGCTACTACGGCCCCCTTGACGCTCACCATATCTTTGACACGCTCGCGCCCGGCAGCCTGATCATTCAACCGCTCAAGATGGACGTCACGTTTTTCTGCTACAAATGCGATGGCATGGCGACGGCGCGAACCTGCCCGCACGGACCGGAGCACCGGCTTCAGATCTCAGGCACGCGGCTGCGTGAAATGTTTGCCAAGCACGAGAAGATTCCCCAGGAGTTCAGCCGGCCCGAAGTGGTCGCTGTCCTGCAGGACTACTATGATCGCATAGCTCCATGACCGCCAGACGTTGGTTCATGGCGTTGTAACGAGACCTCTGGTCGTGGCCACGATCCAGCGGCTGCCCCAGAGCACGATCGAATTGACCCTTCCGAGTCCCGGCACCGTGTCTCCGCGCGCTGCCGTCCAGACGCCGCCCGGCCCCTCCAAAATCACCGTGCCGTTGTAAACGCTCCGCACCGTCCAGCCTTCAACCGTGGTGGGCTTCGTCTCGGGTACTGGTATGCGCCTGGAAAAGCTATTCGTCGCGTAGGGTGCACCGGCCACCGACGAGTCCCCGGTATTGTCTAACGCCGCTTCCGCGGAATTCTGGCGTGTGAGCGATGCAAATTTGCTGGGCCGCGTCTCCGGTGCTTGCGGAATACCCTGGGTCGATGAGTATCGCCGCCTTGCTCGGTTTTCGGCGACGGCTGGAGGCGCAATTTTTCCAGTGACCAATGCGCCAGCAGCAAGGTCGCGACGTTCCTTCTCCGCAGCCGCAACTTGATTTCCCGAAGGCGCCGACGAATAGGTGCGGTTCTCATTCAAGACCGAGACCAGGCTGTGGCCGAAAAGGTGGTACGTGCCCAAGCCTCCAATCCAGCCTGTGCAAAACGCTACCAGCAGCGCGCCGGTGAGAACAATCACAGGGCGTCGATTGGGGAGCGGACGTAGTGCCGAATCCATCGTCTCGTGGCGACCGTCGACTCTGATCTCGCTTTCCCAAAACAATGCGTTTCCGATGGCAATCCGATCCGTGTGATCAAGCGCCGAGAGCTGCAATCGCGCGTCTTGAGTTTCGTGACGGTCGGTTCCGCTCCGCTCTTCCAACAGAGCCACGCACTGCTGTGACGCAAGAGGGGAGCGCTCAACATCTGTTGCGTCGTTTTCGGCACCTGCGGGTAAGCATGGGACTGTCCCTGGCCTTCCAGACGCGCTGCCTCCCGTTGCTTCGCCGTGATCCGCGTCACCGGATTCAGGGGCAGCAGCGTCACAGCCCCGTCGAAGCGCGGGCCCAGCCTCTTGGGGTTGCGCTCCGATCTGTCTTTCCAGCCTGGTTCCGCTTGGGAACGAAGTGCTCGAGCCCTCATTGCGTTTGGCGGTACCCGGCCCGACGGGGAAGTACAGCCGGTGAAGCTCGCTGTCTTCCACCTGCCATTCATCGAACAGGTCTTTGATCGCGGCAATCTGCCCGCGCTCGATGGCGGTCCGAATCGCGGACGCACCTAAGCCGCTGGCCTTCGCCGCCGCCGCGAGAGTGTAGAACATTGGCGCCCGTGGATTCTTCAGCCGCGGCGATGGTGCGCCACAATGATTACCGAAAGCTTAACGCGTGCCGGCACTGCATGCCGGCTGCTGCCGGGCTTCGGCCGTGCGCCTAGTGCGCGAGCTCTCGACGCTGCCGCAGGAACTGAAAAAACTCAACGCCCTCCCGCAGCCTGCGGTATGCGGTCTGCGGATGGCGGGCCATCTCCGAAACGATCGAAGCGATTTTCGGCGCGCGAAAATAGAAGCTACGGTAGAATTCCTCGACCGACTGGAAGATCTCCTGATGACCGAGGTGGGGATAGTGCAGCGGCGCAATCTGCACGCCCCTTTCGTCGACCAGATCGGCGTGCTCCTCGTCGAGCCATCCGTTCTCCACCGCTTGCCGATGCAGGTACGTGCCAGGATAGGGCGCGGCGATGGATACCTGTATCGTATGCGGGTTGATCTCGGTCGCGAAACGGATGGTTTCCTCGATCGTCTCCCTTGTCTCTCCGGGCAGGCCGAGAATGAACGTGCCATGAATGGTGATGCCGAGCTCGTGACAGCTCTTGGTGAACGCGCGCGCCACGTCGACCCGCATGCCCTTCTTGATGTTGTACAGGATCTGCTGGTTGCCGGATTCATAGCCGACCAGCAGGAGGCGCAGCCCGTTATCGCGCATGATCTTCAGCGTTTCGCGCGGCACATTCGCTTTGGCATTGCACGACCAGGTCACGCCCATCTTGCCCAGCCCGCGCGCGATTGCCTCCGTGCGTGGCCGGTCATCGGTGAAGGTGTCATCATCGAAGAAGAACTCCTTCACCTGCGACATTGCGCTGCGCGCCCAGGCGATCTCCTCGATCACATTGCCGACGCTGCGGGTTCGATAACGATGCCCGCCGACCGTCTGCGGCCACAGGCAGAACGTGCAGCGTGATTTGCAGCCCCGACCGGTGTAGAGCGAAAGGTAGGGATGCTGCAGATATCCGATGAAATATTTTTCGATGATGAGGTCGCGTTTGTAGACCGGAGACACGAACGGCAGCACATCCATGTCCTCCAGGATTTCGCGCGGCGGATTGTGTCTGATCGTACCCGCCGTCTGGTCGCGATACGACATCCCGCGGATATGCGCCCAATCCCTTCCTTCCGCGATGTCCCTGATAGTCAAATCGAACTCGTTGCCGGTGACGAAGTCGATGCTGGTAGATGCCGCGAGGCTGGCGGCAGGCTCGACCGCCACCTTCGCCCCGACAAAGCCAGCCTTCATTGCGGGATTAGCGGCCTTCAATGTCTCCAGGGCGCGGACATCGGAGGCGAAGGACGGCGTCGAGGTATGCAGCACCGCAAGATCGTAGTGGGGCGCCCCGCGCGCGATCTGTGCGAGGCCGATCCCATGCGGGGTTGCGTCCACGAGCTTGCTGCCGGGCACCAGCGCGGCAGCCTGCGCCAGCCATGTCGGGTACCAGAAGGAGCGGATCTCCCGCCGGGCCTGGTAGCGCGAGCCCGCACCACCGTCGAAGCCGTCAAAGGCAGGAGCCTGCAGAAACAATGTTCGCATCATGGTTCTACTCATCGTCCACGTTGGTGGCGCGCGTGCATCGGTAGCGGCTGACCAGCTTCCGGCGCGAGAGAAACACTAGCGTGCGCCCGCGCCAAAGACCATCCGCACGCAAAGCACCGGCGTGGGGGACTGGAGCCTTTGCAGATCCTGGCGGGAGGCCAGCGATAAAGCCCGCAAGGCATCACCAGGCGTTCGGCGAAGCTATCCAGCTGCTGGCGCGGAGCGAGCGAGAGGAGATCGAGGTGCTCGGCCTCCGCAGTCGCGACCGCGCTGGCGACCAGCGCCGACTCGCCCCAGACGTCGGCATCGATGAAGCACAGCCATTCCGCCTCTGCAGTATTTGATCGAATTCACCGGGGCTGGGAAAAAGCTGGAACGTATTGTACATAGCTTGGTTCGGCTGTTACGCTTATTAACCCCCGCGCCCCATGTCTGCTGCCCGACACGGAAGCGCGCCCGCGGCAGCTTTTTTTCGGCCCGAGCACAAACATGTCCGATGTCTTTGAGCATAGCTTCGCACACCTGATCATTGAGATCTGCGCCGCCGGCGCGGTGCTTGGCTCGCTCTATCACCTGACCGCAATCATTTTGGTTCTGCGTTTTCCGCGCGCCAGCAAGGTGGCACGCGCACCGTTTCCCGCAGTGACGATCCTGCGGCCCTTGCACGGCAACGAGCCCGGCCTGTTCTGTCGCCTCGCCTCGCTGTGCCGCCAGGATTATCCTGGCCGCGTCGACGTCGTCTGTGGCGTACAGCAGGAAAATGATGCTGCGATCCCGGTGATTCATCTCCTGCAAGCCACCAGCCATCCCGAGATCGACCTGAAGATCGACTCTTCCGAGCACGGCTCGAACCGCAAGATCTCGAATCTCATCAACATGCAAGCGGCGGCGACGCACGACGTTGTAGTGGTCACCGACAGCGACATCGTCGTTGACCAGCATTACGTCGGAAGCCTCGTTGGCGAGTTGCAGGAGCCGCGCGTGGGCGCGGTGACCTGCGCCTATCACGGCATTGCCGCAGGAGGCATCTGGGCGCAGCTTTCCGCGATGAGCATCAATCTGCAGTTTCTGCCCAACGTGATTGCGGCGGTAGGCTTGAATGCGGCGCGTCCGTGCTTCGGTGCGACCATTGCGCTGCACCGGGAGGTCCTGGCCCAGGTCGGAGGCTTTCGCCCGTTTGTGGATGAGCTTGCTGACGACTACGCGATCGGCAGCGCGGTGCGCGCGCTCGGCCGCGCTGTCGTCGTCTCGCGGTTTACTGTCGGTCACCTTTGCTTCGAGCGCGACTTTCGTGCGCTGTGGGCACGCCAGCTGCGTGCGGCTCGCACCATCCAGGCGATCGATCCGGTCGGTTATGTCGGAACCATATTAATGCATCCGCTGGCCCTTTCGGTCGTTGCCGCCATGCTGGGAGTAAGCGGATCGCTCCTGCTCATCAGCGCTGCGCTGACCTGCCGAGTGGCGCTGTGTTGGGCGATCGAGCGGGCATTTGCGCTTCCACGCCATCGCTATTGGCTTATTCCGGTACAGGACGCAATTGCATTTGCGATCTTCCTCACGAGCTTCCTCGGCAGAGAAGTCCAATGGCGCGGCAAGAGCTACACTGTAGCGGATGGAGCGTTGACGCAGGGCCGTCGGTGAGGTCGGTGACCTCGTCCAATCTCAGAGCGAGACCGCATCTCCCGGCTCCGATTGCCGGAGAAGGTACACGACCCGTCATTGTCATCGTCGGGCTGACGCTCGAGGCGCGCATCGCCTTCGGACCGAATGCCATCGTCGTCTGTCACGACAAGGTACGCGGATTGCCCGATCTGCTGCATGCCGCCGTGGCGGCGGGATGTGCGGGCATCATCAGCTTCGGGCTGGCCGGCGGATTGGCACCCGAATATCACGCCGGCGATTGGGTCATCGCCTCCGGCATCATCGACCGGGACCAGCTCATCCCCACGAGCGCGCTGTGGACCAGCCGGCTCCTGGAGCTCGTGCCTTACGCGAGCTACGCGCCCATACTCGGAGTCGATGAGCCGCTGGTTCATGCCGCCCACAAGAGCGACTTGCATACGCTGTCGCTTGCCGTAGCGACCGACAACGAATCCCACATCGTGGCCCGGTTTGCTCGCCTCTACGGATTGGAACTCGCGGCGCTGCGGGTGATCATCGATCCCGCACATCGGTGCGTCCCTTCCTCGGTGCTGGCGGGGCTGTGCAGCGACGGCAGCACCGATATCGGGGCGATACTGCGCCACCTGCTGCGCCGGCCGCTCCAGAGCCTCGACCTCCTGCGCCTGACCACCGACTACATCGTGGCGCGCAGCCGGCTGATCGAAGCCCGGCGGCTTCTGGGCACCCATTTCGGCCGGGCGGACTCTCCGCAATCCTCACAGCCGATCGCGTGAGACGCGTAGGTTAGCCAGCGGAGCCGGCTTTAGCCGGCTCGCTGGCTACCCGCCCAACAGGTGATCCCGGAGTCCGCCGTGGAGCTCACCCCAGGTAGCCGGCGTCCCGAAACCAGCGGATTGCGTCGTCGAGGCCCGCGATATAGGGCCGCGCCTTGAAGCCGAGCTCGTGCTCGGCCTTGCGAGAGCTGAAATACATGCAGTGCTCGGCCATGCGCACAGCATCGATGCTGGCGAACGGCTCCTTTCCGGTCAGAAGCGCCAGGCCTTCGGCGGCATAGGCAATGGGAAGCGCCACCGCGTGGGGAATGCGCAGGCGCGGCGCACGCCGTCCGACCAGCCCCGATATGTCCTTCAGCATCTGCGCAAACGGAACGTCCTCGCCGCCCAGGATATAGCGCTCGCCGATCCTGCCGCGATACAGAGCGGCAAGCTGTCCGGCGGCGATATCGTCTACATGGACCAGATTGAGCCCGGTATCGACAAAGGCGGGAATGCGCCCCTTGGCCGCTTCCACGATGATGCGGCCGGTCGGCGTCGGCCGCACGTCGCGCGGCCCAACGGGGGTGGACGGATTGACGATGACGGCGGGCAGTCCATCTTTGGCGACCAGCTGCTCCACAAGTCTCTCCGCTGCGATCTTGCTGCGTTTGTAAGCACCGATGCCCTGTTCTTGGGCAAGCGGCATTGTCTCGTCGGCAGCACCCCCGTGCTGATCAAGCTTAAGCGTCGCAACGCTGCTGGTGTAGACGATGCGCTCCGGTCTTACGCGCAATGCCTCTTCCATGACATTGCGGGTGATAAGCACATTGTTTTGCAGGATTTCCGCCGGGTCGCGAGCCCACAGCCGATAGTCGGCGGCAAGGTGAAACACATATTGCACGCCGGCCATCGCTCCTCGTACCGCGCTGGGGTCGCGCAGATCGCCCTCGTAGAACTTCAGCTCAAGCCCGACGAGATGGTGGCGCGGGCTCGTCGGCCGCGCGATCGTGCGCACCGCAAAGCCCGCCTGGCAAAGTGCTTTTGCCACGGCCGAGCCGATGAATCCGGTGGCCCCGGTGACCAGGACCTCTGCGGCGCTGCTCATGACGTTCCACGTACACCCGCGCGTTACAGTGATCTGTACTCAGTCTTGTCGGGTGGGCAAAGGTGGGCGCACCAAGTTTCCTCCGTGCGCGAGAAAATCTCGCGCTGGGATACGTTTGAAACCCTACACGATGCAAAGACGCCGCTCACACCTCTTCTATCTCGTCCTGCCAGGGAATGAGCCGGCGGCGCAAGACCAGCATGGCGCGATCGAATATGAGCCCCGTAGCCAGCATGACCAGGATGTAGACGAAAACGGTGGGCGTCTGAAAAAAACGCTGGGCAAACATCAGCGCGGCTCCGACCCCTCCGCCCCCGGCGATCATCTCCGTGGTGAAAGTGATGATCAATGCGACCGGGACCGTCACGCGCACGCCGCTGAGAATGTGCGGCAGCGCGGCAGGAAGCACGATACGATAGAGCATCGCCCGTTCCGAGGTGCCCATCGCCTCCGCGGACCAGACGAGGGTGCGGCTCACCGACGCCGCACCGTGATAGGTCGCCACAATCATGGGAAAGACGCAGTTGAACGCAACGAGCAGGATCTTGGAGACGTGATCGATGCCGAACCAGAGCGTGAAGATCGGCACGAACGCGATCTTGGGCGCGGGAAAACCAACTGAGATGAGCGGGTCGAGAAACCAATTTACCCATTTCGATCGTGCCATCAGAAGACCCGCCATGACACCCGCGACGACCGCGATCGCCAGCCCTAGGAACGTGCGGTAGAGACTGACGAGCAGCGGGGCGATGATCTCGCCTTCCCTGAGCAGCAGCCAGAACTGCTGGGCTACGCTGATGACGCGGGGAAGAAACAGCGGTCGCACGAGATCGGCCCAGCCGGCGAGCTCCCAGGCTGCGAGCACGAGGAGGAGCGGATAGGCATAGAGGAGGAACGCCCGGAGAGCGGCAACGCCGCGCCGCGCCGCGCTCGCTGCCTCAGGGGGCGCGGTGATGGGTATGAAGCGATTCATGCCAGCGCAGGGCGTAGCGCATGACCGTCAGCAGCCAACGGTCAGCGAGGTAGGCGATGATGACGACCGCGAGGATGCCGCCAAACATGTAGGCGTAGGCGCCGTTCTCGCCGTAGAGGAAGATGAGCTTGCCGAGCCCGGTTTTGGCCGCGATCATTTCCGCCGAGATCGTCAGCACGAAGCAAAAACCGAGCGCGATGCGGATCCCGGTGAAAATGGAAAGGAGCGCGCCGGGAAGCAGCACGCGCCACAGCACGAGGTAATGCGGCGTTCCCATCGCTCTGGCGCTCCAGACGAGCAAGGCCGGCACGGATTTCACGCCGTGATACGTGCTCACGATCACCGGCAACAGGCAGGCGAGAACAACCGAGACGATATCGGTCACATCGCCGATGCCGAACCACAGGATGAAGAGCGGGATCAACGACGACTTGGGAAGGGAATAGGTGGTTGCGACCAGCGGGCCGAAGAACCTGTCCGCCTGCTGCGAGGTTGCCATCGCCAGCCCGATGGCGATCCCGAGGATCGAGCCGATGGCGAGGCCGGCAAACGCGCGATAGACCGAGATCGCGAGGTTGAGGGCGAGCTCGCCATTGCGGGTCATGTCCCAGAGAGCCGCGGCCACGGCATTGACCGGCGGTAGGAATGCGCGGTTGACGAGATCGAGATCGACGGCGAGCTGCCAGATGAGCAGCACGATCACGATCGGCAGGAAGCGCCAAGGCGCCTGCAGCCACCGCCGCTGCGTTCCGCCTGGACGCGCCGCTGCCACTGCGCTCATGCGGCACTGGCCGCGACGACCTGGCGGCGCACGGCGAGCCAGACCTCGTTGCGCACAGAATTGAAGTCGGCGTTGAGCATCGTCGTCTCCCGGTTGCCGCTGCGATCGATGGCGATGCGAAACTCTGCGACCATTTGCCCTGGTCGCTGGGACATCACCAGCACGCGCTCGGAAAGATAGACGGCTTCGTTGACGTCGTGGGTGACCATGACAACCGTCTTCCGGGTGGCCTGCCAGATGCGCAGGAGCTCGTCCTGCATGGTTTCGCGGGTCTGGGCGTCGAGCGCGCCGAACGGCTCATCGAGGAGCAGAATGTTCGGATCGTAGGCGAGCGTGCGCGCAATCGCCACGCGCTGCTTCATGCCGCCCGAGAGCTCGCGCGGAAACCGATGCTCGAAGCCTTCGAGCCCGATGGTGCGCACGAGCGCCCGTACCCTCTCCTCGCGCTCGCGCCGTGCCACTCCCGTCATTTCCAGGCCGTAGCGGATGTTCTGGGCCACGGTGAGCCAGGGAAACAGCGCGTACTCCTGAAACACCACTCCGCGGTCGGTGCCCGGACCCGTCACCGGTTTGCCGGCGACCTCGACCGCTCCGCTGTCGGCGCGAATGAATCCTCCGAGGATATAAAGCAACGTGCTCTTGCCACAGCCGGACGGGCCGACGATGGAGACGAATTCTCCCTCCGCCACTTCCATATCGACGGCAGAGAGCGCGGGCAGATCGCCTTCACGCACCCGGTAGGATTTGTTGAGGTTCTTGACGCATATGCTGATCATGCCGAGCAGGGATACGGCAGGAGCCCCATGTTCAGATCCTCGGCAACGTTCACCGGCTTGTCGATCAGCCCTTCGCTGTACATGGCATCGATTGGGGTCTGGATCACCTTGGCGTCCACGCATCCGTGCGGGTCGCGGTAGTAATCGCCCTTGGTCATGAAATAGGAATCGAGGACGTCGGCCGGCGATTTGGTGAAGTCGGCCGTGATCTCGATCGCCTTCTTGCGATTGGCCGGATCGGAGAACCACTGCAGGCCGCGCACATAGTCCGCGAGGTACGACTTCACCGCCTCGGGATTCTTTTTCAGGAATGCGTTGGTGACCACCTGGAAGATTACCGCATAGGGACCAAACGCATCGCCTCCCGTGAACAGCGCGCGCAGATCGCCCTTGCGCAGCTCCGTCGCCATGAAGGGCAGGATCAGGATGCCGCAGTCGATGCGCTTTTCCCGCAGCGCCGCCGCCTGGTTCGGAAATGCGACTTCTACAATGGTCAGGTCCTTGCGCGGATCGATGCCATCCTTCTTGAGCTTGATGCGCAGCGCGAGATCGACGGCCGAGCCGAAGGCGTTGATCCCAACCTTCTTGCCCTTGAGGTCCTGGGTGGATTTGATCGGGGAATCGGCAAGCACGAAGAACGTATTCTGCGCATAGCCGGGGCGCCCGTCCTGATAATTGTCGGAGACGATGGTCATGCCCTCGGGCACGATGCTCTTGAGCACCGCGGTGGCAAAGACGGCAAAGGAGAGCGTTGCCATGTCGGCCTGTCCGGCGGCGAGCAGCGTGCCGGCCTCCGGGGTACCGCGGGTGAAGGTCATGTCGACCGTGTAGTCCTTGCCGTACCCCTTGAGCACGTTCTTCTGCATCCAGTCGAGATAGATGATCGTTTCCATCTCGTTCGGGCCAATGCCGCCGCCGGTGGCATAGCGGATCGTCACCGGTGCGGCGCGTGCGAAGCGCACGAACGGGATTGCGACCGCGAGCGTGCCGGCGGCGGCGGATCCAACCACTGCGCGACGGGTGAGAGGTACTCTGGCGATGCTCATCATGTTCTCCTGTTGCCTCATTCTTTCGTATGCGTTCTCACTGCGTAGCCCGGATGAGCGCAGCGATATCCGGGAAGGGGGCCCGCATGTCGCTTCGCTCATGCGGGCTACACGGGCCGCGCGGGAGCGGCGGCAACTCCCTCGATCTCGATCAGCATCCCCGGATGCGCCAGCGTCGGTACTCCCACCAGGGTGCGCGCCGGCGGCCTGTTCTGGTCGAAATAGCGGGCGGAGATCTCGTTGAGGATGTTCTGGCTTTCCATGTCCGTTGTAAAAATGGTGAGCTTGAGGATATCGGTCATGCGCGCTCCCGCGGCGTCCATGATCTCTTTGATATGGGCAAAGGTGCGCTCGGTCTGCGCGCGGAAGTCGGGCGCAAGCCACTGCTGCTCTTCCTCCGGATCGTGGGGGTGCTTGTGATAGGTCGGGATGGTGCAGCATCCGGAGAAGAAGATGAGGCGGCCGCCTTCGATCGCATACGCCGCCGAGAACGGGCTGTTGAACTCGGGCCGCATAGGGACGTGATGGATCGCCTCGACCTTCATGCGTGCAGCCTCCAACGCTCGCGGAGCATAATCGCAGCATTTTCCCTCAGCGCAAGCGACCGCCAGTCTCGTCGTTTGTAGGGGCGGGTTTCAAACCCGCCCTACAATCGGCGGACGCCTCGGGACGCCATGACGAAGCGACACGAGGCAAAACACATCCCCAACCCGCAAGGAGGCATCATGCTGGATCGCAAGAACATCTTCCCCGAGGGTCTGTCGAAGCGCATCGTCGGCGGGCACGTGCTCTATGCGCCGGTGGTCACGGTGGTGCCGGGGCGCCTGATCTTCGTCTCGGGCCTCCTCGCGCGCAACAGCGCCGGCGAGATCGTGGGCAAGGGCAACATGCGCGAGCAGATCCGCCAAGTCTGCGAGAACCTCAAGACGGCGCTGGCCGCGGCGGGCGCGAGCCTCGCCGACCTCATCCGCACCCAGACCTTCACAACCGACATCGACACATTCTTTGCGAACGTCGATGTGCGCATGGAATATTTCGGCGCGGCGCTGCCGACCAGCACGACGGTCGAGGTACGCCGCCTCTCCCATCCCGATTTCCTGGTCGAGGTGGAAGCCATCGCCGCCCTCCCAGCCTGAGTGACTGTAGCTCGGATGAGCGCCAGCGACATCCGGGACGCGTCCTCCGGATCTCGGCTTACGCTCCGATCCGGGCTACGAGCGTTTGCTTGGCGCCTGCGCGAGCGAGATGATGGCCGCGAGCGCGGCGAAGCCAGCCAGCAGCACGATGACATCGCGCCCCGCCGAGATGAGCTCATGCACGGGAGCGTACAGCGTGTTGTGGCCGGAGCCGGTGAGCACGGCGAGGCGCCAGGCGAGCAGCGAGGATGCCGCGGCAACCCCCACGCTCACCCCGCAGGCACGAGTTCACGTTGAGGAATCCTCCCGCCTCCCCGGTCAGACTTGCCGGCGCCGCGGCCACGATCGCGCTGTTGTTGGGCGAGACGAACAGCCCCTGCCCCACCCCGAAGAGCGCAAGCGCGAGCATCACCGACGCCAAGCCATCCCGCGCGCCGTCGAGGACAGCGCCCAGCATCACCAGGCTGGCGAGCGCGATGAGCATGCCCAGGACTGTAGGCAGGCGTGCACCGACCTTGTCGTAGAGCACGCCGCCCAGCGGCGCGACCACCCCGATCAGCACCGGAACGATGCACAGCCGCAGACCGGCGGCGAGGATCGAGTCCTCATAGACGCGCACGAACATGAACGGCATGAGAAAGAACAGCCCGAACAACACGGCATAGGACAGAAGGCCCGCGATGCTGCCCAGCGCGAAGGCGCGCCGGCGAAACAGCGCCAGATCGATGAGCGGCGCCTGCGCGGCGCGCTCGCAGCGAATGAACAAGACGAGCAGCACCACCGCCGCCAATGCCGCGCCGAGGAGGAGCGGCGATGTCGCACCCCAGGCGTAGCCTTCGTTGAGCACCGTCATGACCGCGGTGAGCGCGGGCGCGATCAGGAGCGCCCCCTTCCAGTCGAAGCGCGTATCGGCCGGCAGGTCCTTGGTGGACGGAAGCACGAACCACCCCATGATGGTGCCGGCGAGCCCCACCGGCACGTTGATGAAGAACACCCAGCGCCAATCGAGCGCGTCGAGCACCAGGCCCCCGATCGCGGGGCCGGCGCTGAGCCCCACCGCCTGCGCCGCGGCCTGGATGCCGAGCGCGCGGCCGCGCATCTCCTTTCCCGCCGCCGCCACCACGATCGCGACGCTGTTGGAAGAAAGGAGCGCAGCGCCGATCCCTTGCAGCACGCGAAAGGCGATGAGCACCGGCAGGTTGGGAGAAAGGCCGCACAGCCCCGAGCTGAGCACGAACAGAAGAAAGCCGCCGGTGTAGAGGAGCTTGCGGCCGAGCATGTCGGCGAGGCGTCCGAAGATCGGCAGGAACGCAGCCATCGCGAGGAGATATGCGACCGCGACCCAGCTCACGGTGCTCAGTTGCGCATCGAATTCGGATTCGAGCCGCGGCAGCAGGAGCTGGGTGATGCTGGAATCGACCTGCCCCATGAACGCGCCGATGCACACCGTGCCGACGACGAGCCAGCGGTAGGACGGCGCCCGTGCGAAGATTGCTGCCGCCGGCGGCTCGCGCCCCCTGCGGACGGCACCGCAAAGCGCGGCGATGGATCCCGGCCCGTAACCGGCTTGCGTCTCGGCCGCTGGCGCTAAAGGCTTTTCCATTTGAACGAGAGCTCGCGTGTACGTCTAATAGGATGCAACGATGACTGCAGATCGCGACGATATCTACGGGCGGCGCGCCCGCATCGGCTATACCTCGCCGCCGCTCACGACCGAAGTTTTCCCCTACGAGTTCTATCAGATGGTTCCGGCGGGAGTGACCCTCGTCCTCACCACCCTTGCCGTCGTCGAGCGCAGCAAGGACGAGGTCGATCGCTCCTACGACATCAGCATGCAGGCTGCGCGCGAGATGGCCGCGGCCGGCGTCGACATCGTGGTGCTCGGCGGCGTGCCGATCAATCTCTCCCGCGGCCATGCGAATGCGCAGCAGATGATCGCCGATCTCGAGGTTGAGCTGAAGGTCAAAGTGTCGACCAGCGCCTCGGCGCAGGCCAAAGCCGCCAAGGCGATCGGCTGCCGGAAGGCGATCGTTGCACACCCCTATGCGCATTCCGAAACGCACCGCATCGCGAGCTATGCCGTGCATTTCGGCTGCGAGGTGCTGGGCGCCTGCGGCTGGGGCAGCGCCTTCAACCAGATAGGACGGATTCCGCGCCATGCGGCGCTGGACATGGGCCGCAGGCTCAAGCGCGAGCATCCCGCGGCCGACTCGCTCCTCCTCCCCTCGCCGCACTGGCCAACCGCCGGCATGATCGAGCAGCTCGAACGCGAGCTCGGACTTAACGTGATGACCGCGCAACAGGCGATCGTGTGGGACGCCTTGCGCCGTTGCGGCGTGAACGACCCCATTCCCGGCTTTGGCCGCCTCCTGCGCGAATTTTGATGGGTGGAAACTGCCGAACGGTTTCCAAGCTCGTCATGGACGACGATGACCACCTGGTCTCGCAATGCCGTCCGCGGCTGCGGTACTCTCGCCCTATGGCGTCGCCGATTCTGCTGCGCTCGTGTGCCCCATTCGCCGATACGAATAGGGGGCCTCCTCCCGCACGGCGGCAAGCTCGGCTACCAGCGCATGGCGGGGGGAAAGATGGCACACTGGATCTGTCGCGCGCGGATCGCCGGTGAGGGCGAAGGCCTGGCAGCGGCAGCCGCCGAAATCGATTTCGCGCCGCTCGCAGCTTGCGCATGGCTCGGGCAGGAACGCCGTGCCGCGGAAAGCATTGAAAGCGGGCGATGAGGCCCAGATCTCGCCAATGGAATGATCGCGAACATTCCAGAATTCGAGACCGGGGATCGATTCGGCAGCGTGGCAGGGCAATACCCGTCCTGACGGCGTTACGTTGAGCGAGCGTCGACCCCAGCCGCCGACACAGGGTTTTGGAAAGCGCGCATAATAATCCGGCACGACCGCGTCGATGACTATCCGGTCGGTGTGCGCGCGCCGCAGCGCGTCCAGACGCGCGACCGCTCGCTCGACTTGCTCGCGGCTAGGCATCAGTGTCGAGCGATTCTTCAGAGCCCAGCCGTAGTACTGCACATGCGCGATTTCAATCCGTCTGGCTTGCAGCGCGACCGCGAGATCAACCATCTGGTCGATGCGCGCAATGTTGGCGCGGTGCACGACGGCGTTGATCGTAAGCGGCAGACCAAGCCGTACCACTTCGGTCGCAAGCGCAATTTTACGTTGGAACGCGCCGGAATACCCACCTATGTGATCACAGGAGATGGGATCGGAGTCCTGGATCGAGATCTGTACGTGATCAAGCCCGGCCCTCGTCAGGTCGTGCATGGTACCCATGCCAATGCCAACGCCTGAAGTGATCAGATTGGTGTAAAGGCCGGCTGCCCGCGCCGACGCTACGATCTCGACCAGGTCGCGGCGTGTGCCCGGTTCTCCGCCGGAGAGGTGCACCTGCATCACTCCCAGTTGCGCGGCTTCGTTGAACACGCGCATCCAGGTCGCTAAGTCGAGCTCATCACGTGGCCGCTCGAGCGCGAGCGGATTGGAACAGTAGGGACACCCGAGCGGACAGCGGTGCGTCAGCTCGGCGAGCAGACCGAGGGGCGGGGGAACGGCAACGGGATGGATGGGTACGGCTCCTTCGGCTTCTGCGGTCTCCGGTTCCACTCATGTAGTCACTGCCAGCTCGTTTACGATCAGCCAGACCCAATCGCGGTCACAGGTCCAGCAGCTTCTTTTGCGCCAATGTCGACAGCAGCATGGTCACGTCTGCCGCAATTTTGTCGCGCGGAGCCGAATAGATCCGCACAAAATCGTCGATCATCTCGCGGACGCTGGCTTCGCCGTTGCAACGCTTGATGATCTCAACGGCAATGGTATCCGCCTTGAATACGCGCTCCGGGGCGAGCAGCACCCACCCGCCGTGCGCCTCGTTGTGCACCAGGCGCACGCCGTGCGGCAGTCGCGGTCGCGCGTCGAGGTCGACCGGATCTGGCTGTGCTTCGGGCACGCTTGCTACCTATTCTTTCGGAACAAAAACTCCCGGCGGAGGGTGTCCTGGCGTGACATACGCATGATAGAGCGCATCCAGCATGGCCCACAACACGTCGCATTTGAATTCGAGCGCCCTGAGCACCGCCTGCTGGGCCTCCGGGGATGTCGCGTGCAGCTTGACATATTCCAGCGCGAACTCGGAATCGCGTTGGGCGAGTGGCGGGCGCGCACTGAAATAGGCAAGCGAATTGCGGCTGATGAAGTCATATCCCTTGAGCATGCCTTCCACGCGCTCGCTGATGACCTGCGGCGAGAACAATTCGGTCAGCGACGAGGCCACAGCTTCAAGCAGCGACCGCTCGCGCACGAAATGAACATAGGCGTCCACGGCAAAGCGCGTTGCCGGCAGAAGCCCCGCCAGCGAAACCACGTAGCTGCGGTCAAGGCCGAGCGCCTCCGTCAGCAACAGCCAGCGCGCAATGCCGCCGTCATTCCCGCTTTGACCATCATGGTCGACGAGTTGCTTGCGCCATTCGCGACGCAGCGCAGGGTCTTCGCAACGCGCGATCAGGCTCGCGTCCTTTACCGGGATCGTGGCTTGATAGTAGTAGCGATTGAGCGCCCAGGCCTGAATCTGGCCCTTGCTGCATTTGCCCCCATGCAGCAGCGCGTGAAACGGGTGCAATCGATGATAGCGGGTGGCCCCGATCTCGCGCAGGGCAAGCTCGAGGTCGTCCGCCGACATCGGTTTCACAGTACAACCTCGAGTCCATCCTCTGCGATCTCCCAGCCGCTGCGCTCCACCTCCATGCGTTCGTGCGACCCCTCGACGAGAATCGGATTGGTGTTGTTGATGTGGATGAAGATGCGCCGACTCGTCACGGATTGCAGGACGGCGAGTGATCCATCATCGCCGTCAATGGGCATGTGTCCCATCCGGCGTCCAGTCTTGGTCCCCGTCCCGGTCCTGATCATCTCGTCGTCAAGAAACAGGGTGCCGTCGAAGAAAACGACGCCGGCACGCCTGAAGCGGTCCAGCATCGCTGCAGTAACGGCGGCAGCTCCGGGAACGTAGATCATCCGCGCGTCCCCCGCGCTGATCTCGATGCCGACATTGGCCGCCGTGTCGTCCACACTTTCCGGGGGCTCCCCTTCAAGATAGAGCGGAATCTTGCCCGGAGCGGCGAAAACTTCCGCCTGCATGCCACCTGGAAGCTGCAGGGATTGCCCGGGAGGCACAGCGTGCCGCGTGACCAAATCGTTCGCCAGCACGCCAAACACGGGATTGTCAACGAGGATCCTGAGAGTAGCGGCGGTTGCGTACAGCGTGAATGGCTCACGCTCCCGCAGACTCAACAGCCCGGCAACCTGATCAATTTCGGCACCGGTGAGAACGACCGATTTGATCGGGCTTCCACGCGTGCCGGACCGGGGCTGTAGCGGCTTGCTGCGTCGTATTTGCTGCGCGAGGTCCGGCGAGGCGTTAAGCAGAACCCAGGTGCCGCCGCCATCCGCACTGACCGCAAGCCCAGCCTGGGTCCGGGGTCGTACCCGCGGATCTCCCGCCCATGCCAACCGGCAGGGTGGGCACCTGCAGTTCCACTGCGGGAACCCGCCCCCCGCTGCCGCGCCGAGTACAATCGCGGTGAGGCGCCCCAACTGTGATTGGAGGCCGTGCGATCAGAATTCGGCTGGCAGGTAGCCGTTGATCTCGAGGCCGATGCAGATCTCAACGAGGACGGGGGTGGTCCAGGCCATCGCATTCCTCCGCTTGTGATTGGCGCCATTGAGTGGCAGCCACATGGTGTCGATAGATTAGATCTACCCTTCGAGGGGTGCAAGCTCCATTCCGCACTCGCCGGTTAGGGCTGGGGGTGCCCTGATGGAGACTTGGGATCGACATTCGGCCGCCGTGTCACGGCTTTGCCCCCGTTTTTGCATCGTCCCCGCAGCGATCCGGACGCGGCTTTGGACCTCGCAACTCCAGAGGTACTTTGCAGTTGTCGACGCGCTGCTCGTCGGCAGACTTGCTGCCCAGGCGCTCTTTAGCGGTCCGCGCAGGCTCGGCTGCGAATTGCTTCGGTGCAACTTCCTGGGAGGACGCGGTGCCGCTCGCGAACACTGGCGAGATGCACCAGAGCAATATCACGACAACTCGACGGCTTGAGCCCATTGTGGGTGGCACCAGCAGGCCCCGCCCGGAGCGCAATTCAGTAGACGACCACGCTCCTGATGCTCTTGCCCTCATGCATCAGGTCGAATCCCTTGTTGATGTCGGACAGCGGCATGGTGTGCGTAATCATGGGGTCAATCTCGATCTTGCCTTCCATGTACCAGTCCACGATCTTGGGAACGTCGGTGCGACCGCGGGCGCCGCCGAAGGCGGTGCCTTTCCAGACGCGGCCGGTGACGAGCTGGAAAGGACGGGTTGCGATTTCCGCCCCAGCCGGGGCGACGCCGATGATGATGGATTGCCCCCAGCCGCGATGGCTGGCCTCGAGGGCCTGACGCATGACGGCGACGTTGCCGGTGCAATCGAAGGTATAGTCGGCTCCGCCGATCTGATCAGCACCGCGTTTTGTCATGTTGACGAGGTGTGCGACGAGATCGCCGCCGACTTCCTTCGGATTGACGAAATGCGTCATGCCGAACCGTTCACCCCATTCCTTTTTGCCGTTGTTGATGTCGACCCCGATGATCATGTCGGCACCGGCGAGCCGCAGCCCCTGGATCACGTTGAGTCCAATGCCGCCGAGCCCGAAAACGACGCATTTGGCGCCGGGCTCCACCTTGGCGGTATTGAGGACCGCGCCAATGCCGGTCGTGACGCCGCAGCCGATGTAGCACACCTTATCGAAAGGCGCGTCCTCGCGGATCTTGGCCACCGCAATCTCCGGAAGCACGGTGAAATTCGAGAAGGTAGAAGTACCCATGTAGTGGTGCAGCTTCTTGCCCTCGAGCGAGAAGCGCGAGGTGCCATCGGGCATGACGCCTTGTCCCTGAGTTGCACGGATCGCCGTGCACAGGTTGGTCTTGCGCGAGAGGCAGGAAGGGCACTGCCGGCACTCCGGCGTGTAGAGCGGAATGACGTGATCGTCCTTCTTCACGCTAGTCACACCTGGGCCGACGTCAACGACAATGCCGGCGCCCTCATGGCCCAGGATGGCAGGAAAGAGACCTTCCGGGTCCGCGCCGGACAACGTGAACTCGTCGGTGTGGCAGATCCCGGTGGCCTTCATCTCGACCAGAACCTCCCCGGCCTTCGGGCCGTCGAGGTTGACCTCGGCGATCTGGAGCGGCTTGGCCTTTTCCAATGCCACAGCAGCACGGGTTTTCATGGCGGTTTTCCTCCTCGTCCACAACGCTGTAGTATTGAAGAGCGCGGCCGCTCGAGGCGTCAGTTGAAGTCTGTGGCAAGAACAGTCTTCAGGAGAGCATGACGGCTTGTGAGCGGCGTAGCAATAGCTCCATTTGCCGAGTTTGGGAGGACATTCCATGGCACAGATCTCAATCCATCCCGCAGTCGATAATGGCGTCAAGCCGGGCTTGCCGAGCTTTGCGGGGGGCACGCTGCAATGCAAATGCGCAAGCAATCCCGCCGAGGTGAGCATCACGGGTCAGTGCGCCTACAATCACGTGTGCGGATGCACCAAATGCTGGAAACCCGAAGGCGCGCTGTTCTCCCAGGTTGCCGTGGTGCCGCGCGACAAGCTCCGCGTGACCAAGAACGCCGACAAGCTCAAGATCGTGGACACGAGCGCGGCGATTTAGCGCTATGCCTGCGGCCAATGTGGGGTCCACATGTATGGCCGCATCGAGAATACGAAGCATCCGTTCCATGGCTTTGATTTCATCCATACCGAGCTTTCCAAGGATGAAGGCTGGGCGGCACCTGAGTTCGCGGCGTTTGTTTCCTCCATCATCGAATCCGGTACCCCTCCTAGCCAAATGCCGGCGGTGCGGGGGCGGTTGACGGAACTGGGGCTCGAGCCCTACGACTGCCTGTCGCCGGCGCTGATGGACGCCATTGCAACCCACGTCGCAAAGGCATCGGGAGCTCTGTGGGCCTGAACGTCCTGCCGGAACGGGGGACCCTGAAAACGGTCGGTGTTTTTGGGTCCCCATGCTGGCCGAGTTTGGCTGCACTCACTTCAGTTTGGGAATAATCCTCGTGTAGCCGGACAAGCCCAGCGATGAGACCTAACGGTGGACGCGGCAACAGCGCAGTCAGGCGCCGCAATCTGTCAGTTGTCGCTCCTCGATCGAGAAGATCGCGTCAGGCTGTACCGCGACATTCCGCACGATGCATCTGCGGCCGGTATCATCCTCCAAGCTCTAACCGGACAAGGAACCTCACTCCCGCAGGAGGCGATCCAAGTTTTGCGCCTTGTCGAAATTCTTGGCAGCCTCGAGCCCGATTGGCGCGATGAGCCGGGTCGACGCGAGATCCGCGCCGAGGAAATCTGCGCCGGCGACGATGACTTCGACGAGCGTCGCGCCGCCCAATGCGGCACCTGCGAGCGAGGCATTGGTCAAGTCCGCATTGCGGAGAGACGCGAATTCAAGATCCGCACGTGAGAGATTGGCATCGCGCAACACCGCCCGATCGAGTTTCGCCGACCTCAGCACCGCACGCATCAGGCCCATGGACTGATTCTTCATATCGGCCCCGAGGTTGGCGCCTATGAGCGAAGCACCAACCAGGCTTGCTCCGGTCAAGTCAGCCGCGATCCGCGCGTGGGAGAGATCGGCTCCATCGATCCTGGCGCGTTGCATTTGTGCCGCGAACATGCTGGCGCCTTTGAGGCTCGCCCCGCTGAGATCGGCTGCCAGTAACCAAGCCTGGTCGAGGATGGCGGCATCGAGCTTTGCGCCTGCGAGCTTCGTCTTGTTGAGCTTGGCGGCACGCAGGACGGCATGGGAGAGGTCCAGGCCGGACAGGTCGAGCCCTGATAGCTTCTTGCCGGTGAGATCCACCACCCGGCCGGCCTTTGCTGCCGCGACGATTGCGGCCTCGATGTCGGCACGGGTCATTTCCGCAGATGTCATCTCCGGAGAGGTGAGATCGACATGCTGCATCATGTCCTGAGCCGGCGCGGCAACTGCTCCGACAACGAGCATTCCGCAGGCCATGACGACCGGGAGGTGTCTTCCCATTTATCCTCGCTAGGACTTGAGGTCAGAGTTCAGCGGCATATGATAACCTCAAATATGCGGGTCACGAGGCTTGTAATGACGCTGCTGGCAATGATGCGAGGCTCGCTTTTGGGGCTTGCGACCGCTGTGGTCGCGGCAGCACGGTCGGGCGCGGCCGGGCTCAACGATTATCCGACGGATACGCGTGCCGACTACGTCTTCGCCTGCATGAAGACGAATGGCGACACGCGCCAGGCACTCGAGCAGTGTTCCTGCTCAATTGACGTTATCGCGTCTATCCTTCCGTACGACCTTTATGTCTCGGCAGAAACCGTCTTGAGCCTATCCCAGGTGCCAGGCCGGTTCGGCGCCATGTTTCAGTCACCGGAGCAGGCGAGATCCGCGATCAATGATCTGCGACGCGCGCAGGCGGAGGCCCGCGTCCGCTGCTTCTAGAGAGCTATTCTACCGACTCCATCCCTGATGATGGCCAGCTGCCGCTGAACACGTGGCCCGCCGTGTCAGTCGCTTCGGCCCGCAGCGAGCTAGAACCGCCAGCGACATATGTGAAGCGGATATTGGGGTCCTCGGAGATCGAGATGCCTCCCTCCATTTCGAGCAGTAGCTCGTCGCCCTGCCAGATTTTCAAGGACTGCACGAAGAACGGCGGAATATAAAGTCGGGTGACCTGGTCCATCTGCAGCCCCGAATTGTTGGGGTGACGGATCATGATCTGTGCCGTGCGCGTGTTGCTCGCTGCTTCCGGCATCTGTCCAAACTGGCGAAACCGCATCTCGCCGATATTGGTGCGATCAGCCTTCGTCGCCGGGGCTGAACATCCGCCCGAAGCTTTAACGTATGTCTTCACCACATACAGCTTTCCGTCGCTGAGCTCGGCAACTGCATGGACATTGGTGTAGGAATTCACCCGCACACGGGTTGAGAGGACCGGGATGACCGCTCTCGGTCCGATTTGGAAGGTCGCCGCGACGGGAGCGGGGTTCTCGTCGATCACCACCGTGAACGAAACGATGCGCCGAGTTTCGGCGAGGCCCAGCGTGGCGCGGAGCGTCAGCGGAACGATAGCGGCGTCTTCAGCGCGTCCGGGCATCTCGATGGCCAGGAGGCCGGTCCCATTCAGCAAAGGGCGCCTGCTGAAAATATTGCTTGCAAGCTCCGGCCATGGATCCTTCGGGGCCGGCGACTGGGCCATCGCTCCGATTCCCCCCGAAGCAAGCATCCCGATTGCGATGCCGATGCCCTGCATGAGCCGCAAGCCGGGTCTGCTCATGGTCTAGCCTCCCGCGACGTCTGCTCGCGTCAAACCGCAGCCGCGATCGCCGGTATCACTCCCATTCGAGCTCGGCGAACGCCGCCGTTGCATTGCGTGCATTGTATTCCTCAAAAAGGCTCCACCGATCCTTCTCAGTCTCTCCGGCACCCTGGGCGGCGGCGGAGATGGGAGCTCCCACTGAAATAAAACCGCGAACGTCTCGGGTCAAACGTTCCAGATAGCGCCGCTGTTCTGCCAGCGCCGCTCGCCAATTCTCGATCATCGGGCCATGGCCTGGCAAGATGCGTCTGGGCTGCATTAGCGCGATCCCGTCCATGACTGTAAGCCATCCCAGAATGCTGCCGTCGAGGACCGGCACGTGCTGCACCACCACAAGGTCGCCGGCGAACAAGCTGCCGGAATGCTCGTCGAGCACTGTGAGATCATTGTCCGTGTGCGCCGTCTGCCAAGCCTTCAGGGCGAGAGTCCGCGCGCCCAAATCCAGGTTCAGCGTATCGTCGACGAGTTGATCAGGGGGAATGAGCTTCACGTCTGCCATGATCTCCCGGCCCATCAATCGTTTGTAGGCGTCGAGGTAGAACTGGCCCCGCACGGCCAGCGCACGGGGCATATTGCGGTGGCCGACGAACACCGCGCCCTCATGCTCGAACGCTGCATGGCCAAAAATGTGGTCGGGGTGAGCATGCGTGCTGATGACATAGCGGATCGGCTTGTCCGTGCGAGCGCGAACCGCGGCGAGCAATCTGCGGCCTTCCCGCACGCTGCCGCCGGTATCGATCACGGCAACGGCCTCATTGCCAACCACAAAACCGATATTGGCGATGCCACCCTCGTTCACACGAGTCATGAGCGCGAGGGCTCCTGGGTGCATGAACACCCCGTCTGCCACTTCGGACACGGAAAGCGGTTCTGTGACCGGTTGCGAATGGGCGGCGAAGTGAATGCCGCAAAGCATCATCCCGCCCGCGAGCAGCACCCCCGCAACAGGTGCGGCGGCACGTTCGATCATCGCGACGACGCTTCCGAACTGACCCGCGGCCTTGGAATACCAATCATGTAAGAATGCTCCAATGGCTTTAGTGGCGA
Source organism: uncultured Alphaproteobacteria bacterium (assembly GCA_963841705.1). GTDB lineage: Bacteria > Pseudomonadota > Alphaproteobacteria > Rhizobiales > Xanthobacteraceae > VAZQ01. Next base: position 15,421 of record CAWJDY010000032.1, on the reverse strand, counting down.
GGACAGCAAGCTCGACGAGCCCGCCGCCGGACGCAAGCATAAAGGTTTTGGTTGCGGCGGGCTGCTGGCAAGCATAAGGTTTGTTGCCAGGGTTTCCGGTCCAATGACGTCAGCTCAGCGGGAGGGCTGACGTTACGGTCCCCAGCACGGCGGGGCACGTGCTTTGCAGCGCTGTGACACTGTCGGAAACCTTCCCGCCAAACGGGTGCCGACCGGCGGCACTGATTGTGCTCCCGCGTCGGTCGTCCCGGGCGTTATCAGCAGGGAGGTTCCAATGCGCAGATGTCTGCTTTCGACTTGCTTGGGTGCTGCGGCGGTCTTTGCCGCGGGGTCTGCCCATGCAAACGACGACCTCATGAAGATGTCGCAGAACCCAAAAGACTGGGTGATGCCGACCGGGGACTATGCCAATCAGCGGTATTCACAGCTCAAGCAGATCACCTCTCAGAATGTCGGCAGGCTGCAGGTTGCATGGACATTCTCGACCGGCGTGCTGCGCGGCCATGAAGGCGGCCCGCTGGTGATCGGCGATGTCATGTATGTGCATGGACCCTTTCCGAACCCGGTCTATGCGCTCGATCTGAACAACGATGCCAAGATCCTCTGGAAATATGAGCCCAAGCAGGACCCCAACGTCATCCCGGTGATGTGCTGCGATACCGTCAACCGCGGGCTCGCCTATGCCGATGGAAAGATTTTCCTGCACCAGGCCGATACCACTCTTGTCGCGCTGGACGCCAAGGACGGCAAGGTGGTGTGGCAGGTGAAGAACGGAGATCCGGCAAAAGGCGAGACCGGCACGTCGGCGCCCATGGTGGTGAAGGACAAGGTTCTGGTTGGCATCTCCGGCGGCGAGTTCGGGGTGCAGTGCCACATGACCGCCTACGATCTCAAGACCGGCAAGCAGGTCTGGCGCGCCTATTCGGAAGGGCCGGACGATCAGCTCCTGGTCGATCCCGAGAAGACTACGGATCTGGGCAAGCCGATCGGCAAGGACTCCAGTCTGAAGACGTGGGAAGGCGATCAGTGGAAGATCGGCGGTGGGTGCACCTGGGGATGGATCTCCTATGATCCCCAGCTCAACCTCATCTATTACGGCTCGGGCAACCCGTCGACCTGGAACCCCAAGCAGCGTCCCGGCGACAACAAATGGTCGATGACGATCTGGGCGCGTGACCCGGACACGGGCATGGCCAAGTGGGTCTATCAGATGACTCCGCACGATGAATGGGATTTCGACGGCGTCAACGAGATGATCCTCGCCGATCAGAACATCGGCGGTACCCCGCGCAAGATCCTGGTCCACTTCGACCGCAACGGCTTCGGCTATACCCTCGACCGCACCACAGGCGAGTTGCTGGTGGCGGAGAAATTCGACCCGAAGGTCAACTGGGCGACCAAGGTCGACATGGACAAGAGCTCCAAGACCTACGGGCGGCCTATTGTGGTCCCGCAATACTCCACCGAGCACAACGGACAGGACGTCAACTCCAAGGGCGTCTGTCCGGCCGCGCTTGGCAGCAAGGACGAGCAGCCGGCGGCGTTTTCGCCGGTTACCGGCCTGTTCTACGTGCCGACCAACCACGTCTGCATGGATTATGAGCCTTTCCGCGTAAGCTACACCGCGGGTCAACCCTATGTCGGTGCGACGCTATCGATGTTTCCCCCTCCCGGCGAAAATTACATGGGCAACTTCATCGCCTGGGATGCCCGCACCGGCAAGATCGTCTGGTCCGACAAGGAGCTGTTCTCGGTCTGGTCAGGAGCTCTGGCCACAGCCGGGGGTGTGGTGTTCTATGGAACGCTCGAAGGCTATCTCAAGGCCGTCGACGCGCGCACGGGCAAGGAGCTCTACAAATTCAAGACGCCGTCCGGCATTATCGGTAACGTGACGACGTACGAGCATCGCGGCAAGCAATACATCGCGGTCCTGTCGGGGGTCGGCGGCTGGGCCGGGATTGGTCTTGCGGCCGGACTGACGGAGCCGACCGAGGGCCTGGGTGCCGTCGGCGGCTATGCCGCGCTGCGCAACTACACTTCGCTTGGCGGCCAGCTCACCGTGTTTGCGCTGCCCTGAGGGAAATTCGGCAATCGCAAGCTGGGCGACAGAGCGGGATGAATGCCTCGAAACTCGTCCCGCTCTACCTTCTCGCTTGCAAAGGGGATCAGCATTGAGGCGTCGCCTGCTGGCTGCAATGCTCGCGGTGGTGCCCCTCGGCATCGGGCTTGCCTTCGCCGACGGCTCCGGTGATCCGGCGGCTGTCAAGACCGAGGACGGCAAGTATTACGACAAGGACGGAAATCCGACCTACAAGAAACAGCCTGATGGAACCGTGGATTGGTTCACCTATTCCGGCTATCGCCGCTATCATTCAGACTGCCATGTCTGCCACGGCCCTGACGGAGAAGGATCGTCCTACGGTCCCGCGCTGAGCCATTCTCTGAAGACAATGAGCTACTCCGACTACTCCAACGTGGTCGTGAATGGGCGAAAGAACGTCAACACGGCGCAGGAGAACGTGATGCCGGCGTTTGGCACCAACCGGAACGTAATGTGCTATTTCGACGACATCTTCATCTATCTGCGTGCCCGTGCCAATGACGCCGTTCCCCGCGGGCGACCGCAAAAGCACGACGAGAAGCCCAAGTCCGCGAGCGAGGCAGAGGAAGCCTGTCTCGGACCGGCCGGTCGCTGAGTGTGCTGTGCCGCGCACGCACTGCGGAGATCCATGCGCTCCCCGCAGACTTGATGAGAGAAGTCGATGGCAAGATCGGACAAGTACAACTGGCGTGCACCTCTGACGTCAGACATTATTTGCGCGGCTTTGATGTGGGCGCCTCTTGCAGCGTTGCCCGGAAGCTTGTCGGCTCAGCCCGTTGAGCGGCCGGGATTGTCGATCGAGCTCGTCGATCCCAAGGTTCTCAGGGTCTGTGCCGACCCGCACAACATGCCTTTCTCGACCGAGACCAGCGAGGGCTTCGAAAACAAGCTGGCGGAAATGCTTGCCCCGCAACTGGGCAAGGGCCTTTCCTATACCTGGTACCCTCAGGCGCCGGGATTCGTGCGCAATACGTTGCGCGCCTACAAATGCGACCTGTTGATGGGCATTCCGCAAGGTGACGACATCGTGCAGGTCACCAACCCTTATTACCGCACCGCCTATTCGCTCGTGTTCAGGCAGGGCAGCGGCCTGGACGGCGTGGACACGCTGGGAAACCCACGCCTGAAGGGGAAACGCCTAGGCATCGTGGCTGGAACACCTCCGGCGGATTACCTCGTGCGCAACGGGCTCATGGCGCATGCAAAGCCCTACCCGCTCGTGATCGATACGCGCGTTGATTCCTCTGGCGCAGCGATGATGCGCGATCTCGCAGCGGGTGATATCGATGCCGGCGTTCTGTGGGGGCCGATGGCGGGTTACTACGCGCGGCAAGCGGGGGGCGCAGTCGCTGTGGTCCCGCTGGTCAAGGAGACCGGCGGTCCACGTCTCGCCTACCGCATCGCCATGGGCGTACGCCATACCGACCAGGAGTGGAAGCGATTGCTCAATCGCAAGATTGCGGAGAACCAGGACGCGATCAACAAGCTCCTGCTGAGCTTCGGCGTGCCGCTGCTTGATGAGAACGATCGACTTCTCTCAACGGACCCGATCTCCCGATAGATTATGGTTGTGCAACCGGTCGGCATGGTTGCGCTCGGGGTATTGTTGCTCGCGAGCGTCACTGCGGCGGCCCAGCCCCCCTCAACCGACGAGCCGGAGAGTTATCGCAGCGATAATTACCGCTCGCCGACGCCTGCAACCCTGCGCGGCGCCCGCGTGGTCTCGACCATCGAAGCGAAGGCCATCTGGATGGAGGGCTCTGCAGCTTTCGTCGATGTGCTGCCTAACTTTCCGCCGGCACCGAATCTTCCCGCCGGAACGCTGTGGCGAGGGCAGCAACGCTTCAACATTCCGGGAAGCACCTGGCTGCCGGATACGGGATACGGTGAGCTCTCGGCGGCGGCGGAAGCTTATCTGAAAATGGGTCTGGAACGGAAAACGCGCGGCGATCGGGCAAAGCCTCTGGTGGTCTATTGCCAGCGCGATTGTTGGATGTCGTGGAACGCGGCAAAACGGGCAGTCTCGTGGGGATATACCGGGGTTATCTGGTACCCTGAAGGGACCGACGGGTGGCGAGATGCTGGACTTCCGCTAGAGGAGGCAAAGCCGGCACCGCATCCCGGCGAGTGAGCTCACTCCATCGATTGCTGGATCGCTCGGGCAAGCGCAAACAAGCGTTGCTCAATGACGACGGGCACCTCGCAGGCGTAGCTGATGGTCTTGCGCCCGTCCTCGAAAATGCGCGTATCCCACTCGATGCGGTTGGCCAGCTCGTCGCGTTTACTCGGCTCGGAATCGCGCGCATCCTGGAGCTCGCGCAGCTCGGAAATCTCCAGGCGGATCCTCTGCGCGAACGCCGCTTGCTGGCGAGAAAACCGCTCGAGCCCGTTCATCACCTGGCTGCGTTCCTGATTGAGCGTATCGAATAATCCCGCAAAAAGCAGCCTCCCCTTTTCCTGTCGGTCGGTAGCAGTGCTGGTGATAAACGCGGAAATTGCCGTCTCCGCCTCATCCAGCGGCGTGCGGCGGGCCGCGAGCCGAGCAACCAGATCCCTTATGACGGGATCGGTTTCCCACGCGCTGCCGACGTCATCGATGGGAGGACCTGACCACACCGCAGCAACTGAGATTTCCGGCACTTTGATCTGAATACATGGCCAATCAGGAAAACGTGGATCAGCGGCGATCGCCGTATTTTGGACGGCGAGCCAGACAATTGCGGCGAGAAGGAGCCTCAATACCGCCTCACGGCTCGCCGCGCCGCGCAAGCAGGCCGCGCGATGGATCATAGGCAAGGATCGCTCCGACTGTGAACAGCGCGGTGCATCCGGCGACAACCGCGAGCGAAATCCAATTGATCTGCTGGTAAAGGGCGAAACGGACAAGCTCAACCGCGTGCGTGAACGGATTGAGCTCGCAGACATAATAAAGCCAGGGGCTGCCTTCCCGCACGCGCCATAATGGGTACAGCGCTGACGAGGCGAAAAACATGGGAAAGATGACGAAATTCATCGCGCCGGCGAAGTTCTCGAGTTGTTTGCTCACCGACGACATGAGCATGCCGAGCGCGCCCAGCATGAGGCCCGAGAGGATCAAGGCCGGCAGAACGGCGATATACCCAATCAGCGGCGGCTCGATGTCCCAGAACCACGCAATGGCGAGGAACGTGTAGACCTGCGGCAGAGATACAGCCATTCCGGCGACGAGCTTCGACAAAAGCAGGAACCATCGCGGCAGCGGACTTACCAGCAGTGTGCGCATGTTCCCCATCTCCCGGTCATAGACCATGGAGAGCGACGACTGCATGCCGTTGAACAGCTGGATCAGAAGCATCAACCCCGGCGTGATGTAGACCTCATATAATATATACGTATCGTAGGGGGGGATGATCGAGAGGCCGAGCACTTGCCGAAAACCCGCGGCGAAAATGAAGAGCCAGACCAGAGGGCGCACGAGCGCGGCGACGAAGCGCTCGCGCTGATGCAGAAAGCGTAGACCTTCCCGCCACACGATGCCCTTGAGGCAGACCGCGTATTGGACTGGCGTGAAGCCGGTCGAGCCCGGGCAGGTGATGACCTCGGTACTCATGCGTTGCCGTGCGCGGTCTCGTTGGCTTCCGTGAGGTGAATGAAGGCTGAGCGGATATCGCGAGCCCCTGCGACCTCAACAACCTGGGCCGCCGCCCCGAGCGCGAGAACGCGACCCTGGTGCAGCACAACGAGCGTATCGTCGAGAGTGGCCTCGTCGATGAGGTGAGTGGCCCACAGCACCGAGACACCCTCTTCGACCAGCCCCCGCACGTGCTGAAGGATACTGGCCCTTGACTTGACGTCGAGGCCAACGGTCGGCTCGTCGAGCAGAAGCAGACGCGGCCGGTGCAGAAGCGAGCGGGCAATCTCAACTTGACGCATCTGCCCGCCAGAGAGATTGCGCACCTTGTCATCGGCCCGTTCCGAGAGACCGATGCCGGCCAATATTTCCTCGGCGCGCGACTTGGCGCGCTTCTTTCCGATGCCGTGCAAGGCGGCGTGGTAGATCAGGTTCTGGGCAACGGAGAGATCGAGGTCGAGAGTGCGCGGCTGGAATACCACGCCGACCATTCGCAATGCTTCGCTCGGTTCGCGGGCGATGTCGTGACCGAACACCCGGATGCAGCCGTGCTGAATCGCGTAGAGACGCGTGATCAGCGAGAACAACGTACTCTTTCCTGCACCGTTCAAGCCGAGAAGAACCGTGAATGTGGACCGCGCAACCGAGAAAGTCACGTTGCTGAGGGCCTGCCGTGGACCGTATCGGTGACTGATACCTTCGATGGCCAGCCTGGGAGCCTCGACTGTTCTCATCGTTGCTTATCAGCCGCCGGCGGGCTTTCGGGCGTTGAACGCGGCGGCCCATAACCGAGAGCTCTCACCTGTTACTTCCGTGAGATTGCCACGCCCCAGGGCAACTCTCCCACCTGGACGCTTTTGATCACCTTGAGACTGGTGACGTCGATCACCGAGACATCGTTCGATATGCCATTGGTTGTCAAAAGGTATTTCTCGTCCGGCGTGAATGCCATGTGCCAGACCCGCTGGCCAACGAGAAGATATTTCTGCACCGCATGCGTCGCCCCGTTTACCACGGCGACGCGATTGGCCGGGCCGAGCGCCACGAATGCGGTTTTTCCATCGCCGACAATGCTGATTCCGACGGCCTGGATCGCTTCCTTTCGCAGTCCCGGTATCTCGAACGCGATCTTTGCCGTGACCTCATGCTTCGTCGGGTCGATCACGCTTACCGTTCCGCCGATCTCGGAGGAAACCCACAGCTCCGAGCCGTCGCGTTTGAACTCCGCAAAGCGCGGACGTGCATCGACCAGCACGTTGGCGACGATCTGACGCGTCTCGGTATCGATGAAGTGCGCCATGTTCGTCGTCTCCGACGTGTTGACGAGGACCTTTCCGTCGGGACTGATGGCCATGCCTTCAGGCTCGACGCCGACCTGCACCTCGCCGATCCGGGCGCGGCTAGAGAGGTCGATGACGGTCACCGTATTATCGTTCTCGTTGGCCACGTACAAAACTCTGCCGGTTGGGTCCTGAGTGAAGAGCTCGGGATCAGGACCCGACGGCAAGGTGGCGACGATCTCATACGTGGCGGTGTCGATCATTTGAATGGTGTCATCGTCTCCGACCGCGACCAGAATGAATTTTCCGTCTTTGGTCAGCTCGATGCCGCGCGGTCTCTGCCCGACCTTGATGGTCTTTACGACGGCAAGCTTCTCGGTATCGATGACGCTGATGGTATTGCTCTTCTCATTGGAGACAAAGGCTGTGAACGCGCTTGCCTGGGCGTGGGCCAGCACGAGCAGGGCGGTGCCGAGCAGGGTCGCAATGATCTGCATTCCACCCTCCTCTGCTATTTGAGTCTGCATCTGGTTTCAGGCCGGTCTACGCCGAGCGTATCCAGCTCCGATACCTGATGCAGAAATCCCTCCTGCGGGGAGACCGAGACCACCATCCTGCCGTCCGTCAACAGGATCGGCTGCCGAAGCTGCAGGTTCCAGTCCCGGAGCGTCAAGCGCTGCCCCTTGAAAGCAGCGAGAGCAAAATCGGGGCCTTTGAGGAAATCGAGCATGGTTCCTGGATCGAAGGACCGCGTTCTCGCAGCGGCTTCTCCAATCATGCGCACCGCCGACCAGGCCTGCATGTCGCGCGCGGTCATTCGCCGGCCGAACGCCTTCATGAACCGGTTCTGCATCTGCACGGCTCCCCACTGGTCGAACGAGGCATCCCAGCTGGTTGGAATGAGGCCCGCGGATCCGGCTACCGGCCTGGGATCCCAGGTTCGGTAGGGCAGATAACCGGCAAAGACTTCGCTCTCGTCGGCGGCCACGAGGACGTCGTAGGCGGGGACGCCTTGGGTGAAGACCGGCAGCTGACGCTGAATCTGAGCGATGCCGCTGTCGGTCCTGCGCGCGCCGCCAGTGTCCTCGAACACCTTCTCCTGGACTATCCGTGCGCCGAACCGCTTGGCTGACCTTCGCAGCTCATCGCCATAGAGGCGGTCCTCGGCATGGGAACCCACGATCAGGAACCATTTGCGCCACTGTTTCCAGACCAGGTATTGCGCCAGTCCGTCGGCCAGCATCGAGCGCGAGGGGGCTACATGGATCACATTGCCTCGGCAGTCCTCCTCCCGCAATCGGTCATCGATCGCACCGACGTTGAAAAAGAGGGTATTGCGCGTGCGCCCCGCGTCAGCGGCCTTTAGCAGCAGATCTGGCGGCACGTCAGCGATGACGAGCGCAGCATCTCCCTCGACAAGAGCAGCAGTGGCCGGATCGTCCCGTGGCGAAGCTCGCACCTCCACCAGCGAGAATTGCTGGTCGAGGAACTTGCCGGTGGTGTTGTTATCGTCGATCGCGAGCTGGGCGCCTGCCAGTCCATCGTCGTTCGCCGGTATATCGACAAGCGAGAGACGGGCCTTCGACTCCATCTCGCGGAGATAAACGATCTTCACCTCGGCAGCATCCGCGCCAGCTGCCATCCATGCGAACAGCACAAGTCCAGCCAAAAACCGGCGCATCAAATATCCGCTCCAGTTAGCCCGCCGGCGGTATGGAACTGCCATTCCTTGTGCAAGGCAACCGCCGGGTGTGTGTCCCTGCAACCACAGAACCCGCTATTTTCGTGCAGTGTCGAAGACGTGCCGGGACAGATGCGGAGAAATGTCCGAGAATGGAAGGGGCCGTGCGGAAAGCTCAGTGTTGCGTATGCGTGGTGGGATTGGCAGTGCCCGTCGTGCGACCATCTTGCGGCCTCGTCTCATCTCCGGGGGCTTGCTGGGCGCGGCCAGCTTTGCTGCACTGGCGGCGTCGGACGCCGTATTGGCGGAAGATAGCGCCGTCACTCTCCCGGAAGTTCGGGTGATTGCCAATACGCCGCTGGGGCCCGCCAGCCCTCGACCCGCTGCTCGTCCGCCAGAACGGTCAGCACCGCGTGCTGCCGAATCTCTACCGCCGCGCAGTGCCGAGAATGCACCGCGCCGTGCTGATGTCGGCCTGCCTCGCACAGTGGCCCCGTCCCAGGCTGCCCCAGACACCGTCGCGGCGCCTATTGATCCCAGCCTGATCGAGCGCGACAAGATCCCGGCCAACGTCCAGACCCTTTCGGCCGGCGATTTCGACCACGCCAAAGCCCCCGAGTTGCTCGACGCAATATCGAGGGGCTTGCCGGGCGTCGCGCTCGAGAATCAGACCGGGAACGAGTTTCAGCGCGATCTCGATTACCGAGGCTTTACCGCCTCGCCAGTCATCGGCACGCCCCAGGGCTTGGCCGTCTATCAGAACGGAGTGCGGGTCAACGAAGTCTTTGGCGACATCGTCAACTGGGACTTCATTCCGGAGACTGCGATCAACCGCATGACCCTCATGCCCAGCAATCCGGTCTACGGCCTCAATGCCTTGGGCGGCGCCCTCTCGATCGATATGAAAAACGGCTTCACCTATCAGGGTGGGGAGGCGGAGCTGCGCGGCGGCTCGTTCGGGCGGCGCTCCGCTTTGATTCAGCAGGGAGGACAGGTTGGCAACCTGGCGGGTTATCTTACCGCTGATGCGATCAACGATAAGGGCTGGCGCGACTATTCGCCGTCTTATCTGCGCCGCATCTACGGCGACGTCGGTGCTCGAGGTGAGCAAACCGAATTTCACGTGACATTCACGGGTGCCTCGAACAACTTCGGCGCCGCTGCAGCAACACCGATCGAGTTGCTGAACAGGAATTGGGCCAGCGTTTACACCGTCCCACAAACGACGCAGAATCAGCTCGCCTTTCTGACCGCGAGCGCCAGCTGGAATCCGATCAATACCATGTCCCTGCAAGCAAATCTTTACTACCGTGGCTTCTGGCAGCATCACGTCGACGGCAATGGGACCTCCGCGCAGAACTGTCCGGATTCCGGTGCAGCAGCGGATACAGGAGACGCAACAGCAGGTCCAAGCCTTCTGTGCTTTCCCGATCTCGGCGGTAATCTGAATCCTTTGATCGGCCTCAATGGCCTGCCCGTGCAGGCGACCGACTTGCTGGCCAACAGCGTCCTGGGCGAGATTGACCGTACCTCGACGGCTGCCAACAGCTACGGCGGCTCGTTGCAGGCAGCGACAAATGCCAAGATCTTCGGGCAAAATAATCGTCTCGTAGTAGGCGCCAGCAGCGACAACGGTCATGTGCAGTTCAACACCGCGAGCGAGCTCGGAACGATAAACGCCGATACCTGGCCGTTCGTGCAAGGCGTGGGGGTCTACATCAACCAGCCTTCCGGCGATGTGGCTCCCTCGGAACTGCTGGCAAAGACGCGCTACACCGGAGTGTACACGACGGACACCTTCGATCTGACAGCGAGGCTCTCGATGACCTTCGGCGGCCGATACAACGTTGCACAGATCGGATTGCGCGACACCTTGGGCAACAACGACGGCCTCAACGGAGATCACAGCTACAGCCGATTCAACCCGGTGATCGGCACGACATTCAAGGTAACAGCCAATGTCACCGCGTATGCCGGATACGCGGAAGCCAACCGGGCGCCTACGCCGCTCGAGCTTGGCTGCGCCGATCCGTTGCGGCCCTGCCTGCTTGACAATGCGCTGGTCGGCGATCCACCGCTGAGGCAGGTAGTCTCCCACACCTATGAGGCCGGGCTGCGTGGGCAGTATGGTGCGAGCGAGAAGCAAGGCCTTTTCAACTGGAACTTGAGCGCATTCCACGCAGAAAACACGGACGACATCATCAACGTGGCAAGCCCGCTGCCGGGGCACCAATATTTTCAGAACGCCGGGAACACCTTGCGCCAGGGTATGGAAGCCGGTGCTACGCTCAAGCAGGATCGTTGGAACGTCTATGCCAACTACACGCGGGTCGACGCCACCTTCCAGAGCGTCCTGATATTGTCATCCCCGAATAATCCATTTGCCGATGCCAACGGCAACATCGTTGTCGTTCCTGGCGCTCATATCCCAGCGGTGCCCAATTACCGCTTCAAAGCCGGGGCTGAGGTCAAGGTCACCGATCCCTGGACGGTGGGCGCGGATATCAATGCGGTAGGCAGCCAGTATCTCGTCGGCGATCAGTCCAACCAGAACCCGACAGTGCCGGCATATTGGTTTGTCAATCTGCACTCATCGTATCGGATAACGAAGAACATCGAGGTGTTCGGCTTGGTGCGGAACCTGTTCAATCAGCGCTACTATACCTTCGGCACCTTCTTCCAGACGAGCTCATTTCCCTACCTCAATCTCACCGATCCTCGCACCTTCGTTCCCGCTGCTCCGCTCACCGCTTACGCCGGACTGCGTGCGAGATGGTAGATACGAAATCATTGCAGTTCTTCCACTAGATCAAACCGATCTGCCGTCGCGATCTTGGCATCGCTTCTCCTCTCCGAGCTACGGTAAGGTTCAGCACGGACCTCACTGCTCGCGTGAAGCATGCGCTGCTTGGACAACGCTCGTCTTGTGCCCACAGCGACGACACTCGTAGGCCACCAGTCCTGGCTCTTTAGGTGTTGGAGCGATGCTCAATATCTCGTGCATATCACCTCCGCATTTTCCGCATGTGGCTTTGTCAACACGCTCGCGCTGATACATACAGGACCCCTTTAAGTCCCCTCTGACGAAACGCTCTCAAACCGTGTTCGTTCAGCAAGGATCAGCCACTCTGCCGCCCCTTACAAGACCTTCACCGAGACCCTGTGGGTCCGCGCGAGATCCGGATCCGCCTTCGAGCCCTTACAGCTCAACCGCGGCCGTTCATAACTCTCGCATAACGCGGCGTGGTAGCCCGAGTTCTGCCTCAGTTTGGTCACTTGCCAAGAAGACATTTTGGACGAGCGGTAAAAACGCGCCAGCATAGCTGGGCGCTGTTAGGGGAGATGCGTATGGCTCCTTTCGCGGCACCACATTTTGCGCGTAGTCCGGCACGCCATGCTTTTGAGCTGTTGGTCATCGGCGCCATCTACTTCGGGCTGACGAAAATAGACTTGGTGCTGGGCGCCATTCCCCCAAGCTCGGTTCTGGTTTCGTTAGCACCTGGATTCGGGTTGGCCGCGGTTTTGCTTCGAGGATTACCAATTTGGCCGGCCATTTTTGTCGCCGGCCTGGCCGCGTCCGCCCCGACCGCGATCACCAGCGAGAGTCTTACGGATTCGATCCTGCCCTTATCGATTGCGCTAAGGAATGCGTTCGAAGCGGGTATTGCGGGATATCTAACGAGCTCCTGGGCTGACGGCCCCAAATGCTTCGAGACCCCAGCCGGAATTGCCAAGTTTGCGACCATCAGCATTGGTTTGAGTGCAGTGCTCAGCGCAATTATAGCCGTTGCCACATGGCTTATCGGACATGTTGAGGGATCTGAAATTGCCCCTCTTTCGGTCACGTGGTGGCTCCGCGACGCGGGCGGCTTGCTCGTGATTGCGCCGGCAGTTGTCCTGTGGGCACGCGACAGCCACCGCGTCTCGACATACGAGAACGCGTCATCCGCGAATGGGCCTTTCCTTGCGGCACTTCTTGCAGCGAGCGCTGTGGGTTTCATGACGTTCAGTCCGCTGCTTGACCTGCCCATGAATAGGGGGGCGTTGGGTCTGTTTGCCGTGTTTCCGCTGTTGTGGGCTGCGTTGCGCTGCGGGCAACGCGAAGCCGCCGCGTGTACGCTCATGTTGTTGCCGTTTGCCTTCTGGGGCGCCTGGGCGGGACTTGGCCCGCTGGGAGCCACTCCCCAGGAGTCCTTCCTGAGCTCGACGATATTCCTGATCGGCGCGTCTGTTCTCGGCCTTACACTCAGCGCGTACCTTGCGCAGCGAGAGCGTGTCACAGCCAAAATTCGTTTACAGGAACAAAATCTTCGGAACTTGTTGAGTTATGCCGATGTGGGTCTAGCCCAAATCGATAAAACGGGAGCGTTTAAGCTCGTTAACAGCCGTTATTGCGAGATCGTTCGCAGATCCGCCTCGGAATTGCTGTCACTGCGCATCGACAAACTTATCGACACCAATCACCTTTATAATATGAGTAGACTTGTCGAGCAGACCTTCCAGACTGGAAAGCCGTTCAGTCTTGAAAGCAAGACTGCGCTGCCCGACGGGACGCACCTGTGGATCAGAAGCAATATTGCCCCCATTTTTGATCAGAGCGGTTCCGTGCACTACGCGGTAGCAGTGGCGGAGGATGTCACCGCGCGGCGTGATGCCGAGGAAAATCTCATTCGTGAACACCAGAACGTGCTGAACAGGATTGATGAGCGGACCGCCACCCTTAAAAAGGCCCGAGAAGTCCTGCATGCCGAAATGGAGGCACGCAGACGGGTCGAAACCGCCCTGAAGCACGACATTGCTGAGCGCCGCAAGACCCAAGAGGCGCTCATGGAAAGCGAATGGCGCTTTCGGACGGTCATCCAGGGCATCACCGATTACGCCATTTTCATGCTCGATCGGGATGGTTGCATCACCAATTGGAACATGGGTGCGCAGCGCATTCACCAATATGCGGCGGCAGAGACTATCGGGCGACACTTCAGCTTGTTTTTTTCCGGGGAGGAGCAACAGGCAGGTGAACCCGCTCGAGCGCTCCAGGTCGCCGCGTATGAGGGCAAATACGCGGTGGAGGGCTGGCGTATGCGACGCGACGAGAGCAAATTTTGGGCGAGCGTGGTGATCGAGGCGATTCGCGACGAGAGGGGTACGCTGGTTGGCTTTGTGCACATCACACGTGATGTTACAGAGAGGCGCGAGTCTCAGGCTTCACTCGGAAGAGCGCAAGAACAGCTCGCGCAATCTCAAAAAATGGAAGCCCTTGGCCAGCTGACAGGCAGCATCGCGCACGATTTCAACAACCTGTTGATGATCGTGAGCGGCCATGCGCAACTTCTGCGGCGCCGCCTTACTGATCCCAAGCATTTAAAGGCGGTTGACGCAGTCAACTCCGCCGCCAATCGTGGAGAGAGCTTGACACGTCAGTTGCTGGCGTTTTCGCGGCGTGAACCGCTCAATCCGGTTGTGACCGACTTGAAGGAACGCATCGAAGCCGTACGTGAAATGTTGATCGGCTCACTGCGCGGGAATGTGGAGCTCAAATGCGACATCGCGACAGATGTCTGGCCGGTTGAAGTCGATATCGCGGAACTTGAGCTGGCGCTGGTCAACATCGCGGTGAATGCCCGGGATGCAATGCCGGGCGGCGGCACCATTACACTTTCAGCAGCAAACGTCGTCTTGCAAAAAGGTGACGGAGTGGGTCAGCTTGAGGGAGATTTTGTTGCACTGGCGATGACCGACAGCGGCGTCGGAATTGCGCCAGACGTGCTGCCGAGAATATTCGAGCCGTTCTTTACCACGAAAGCACTCGGGAAAGGCACCGGGCTGGGACTGGCGCAGGTCTATGGCTTTTCGCATCAATCAGGCGGGACGGTGATCGCGACCAGCAACGTCGGCAGCGGCACCGCCATCACTATCTACCTGCCCCGTAAGCACGCAAATATCGTTCGCGCCACTGATACGTCAGCGGGAGAGCCGAGCGCAGTCGGGGAAGGCACGATACTGATGGTTGAGGATAATCCCGAGGTCGCCGACGTTACCGCCTCGCTGCTCGAACAGCTCGGATATCGGGTGTTGCGTGCCAACAACGCCACGGACGCTCTAAACAGGTTGCAACGCGGTTACAAGATCGCCCTTGTTTTCAGCGATATTGTCATGCCGGGGAGCATGAACGGCGTTGCTTTGGCCCAGGAAATTAAGAACCGTTATCCTCAGACCCCAGTTCTGCTCACCAGCGGCTACAGCGATGTTGTGCAAACCGCGGCCTCGCAGATTCGGGTTCTGCGCAAGCCATTCCAGTTGCCCGCTTTGGAAAAGGCCATCCGCGAGGCAATCGAGCATGCCCGCAGCCCCGACACTGATGTTCGCGTGCTTCCGTTTCCGCCCCAGCGACACCGCGAGGCAGGCGCTCTCGCCTGCTGATCCGCCGCCTCGGGCTATGACGAGCTGACTAAGCGCTGGGAGCTGGTAGGTCGGCGGCAGCGAAGTGTGCGGGGTGCGCTTGCAGGCACAGGGACGACCACTCTTGGGGCGATTCTATGCTGGGCAAGCATAGGAGAGGCTGCCATGGGGCTCTTCCACACCTGCCGATTGTGATCCCCAGCTCGGATAGGCGTAGGCCACACGATAGGCGGGATAGCCGTAGGCGTAACGCGCGGGATACCCATAGCCGTATCCGTAGTAGGGATAAGCGGAGGCAGCTATTGCGCCGCCAACGATAGCGGCAGTCACGAGACCGAGGCCCAATCCGC
>CAWJDY010000031.1:0-147836 GCA_963841705.1 uncultured Alphaproteobacteria bacterium | reverse complement strand
GCAGACAGCAATGCTGCGGCGCGGTAATACGTGCAATTGACCCCTTGCGGACATCGGCTGCCAATTTTGCTGTGACGCACAACGCCGCATTCCAGTGTGTTCGAAACGCAACACGCCCGGAAGAACTGCGGCGACTGCACCACAGGCGAATCGTGTGTGTCTCCCCGAACGAGTAGCATGAAGGGCACACGGTTTGGCTCGGGGGCCATCATGCTGCGCGTGTTGCGCCAAAGCGTCGCGTCCGCCGGGGCGGCTCTTGTCGCCGCGCTGCTGTCGTTCTCAGTGGCGAACGCCCAGAGCGCATCCGACAGCACACCGCCGCGTAACTGGGACGAGGTCTTCGCACAAGTCGTTGGCGATCAAACGGCCGTCTGGAAACCAAGCGAGTGGCAGGATTTCGCGGCACTCGGTTATGCAAAGTCGAAGCGTTCGGATGCGGCGGCCGTGCAGTGGCTTCCACAGCCGCTCCCGGCGGTCGATGGCATCAACGGCAAGATCGCTGGCTTTGGTGGGGGAACAAATCACACCGGCGATTTCTATGGCGGGAACGGCTCCCTTGCGTTTCCCATTGCGCAGCAATGGGGCGCGCAGATCGATGGCGGAGTTGGAAGCTTGGACAGCTCCGGCTGGTCTCGCGGCGCAGGGCACGTGTTCTGGCGCGACCCCTCCCTCGGCCTCGTGGGTGCTTATGGGTCCTATTTCCACTGGAATGGGATTGGCGCTGTGAGCATCCCGCGCATCGGCGTGAACGTCAGCCGGTTTGCGGCGGAGGGTGAGTATTACTGGAGCAGATGGACGGTCCGCGGCCTCGCGGGCTACGAAACGGTGCACCTTAATGTCCCCAACGTGGCGAACCTGCCGGGGTTGTTATCTATCCCCAATCGCTCTTCGATTCGGCGTCGGCGTCTTATTACGTCACCGATAATTTCAAGCTCTCGATTGGGCATCTGTACACGATCGGCCGTCACGGACTGACGTTGGGCAGCGAGTATGGCTTTGCGCTCGGCGGCGCTGTTTGCGCGGGGTCTGATCGGTGAAGGCGGCAATAATGCCGTTCTCGGCGGCCTCCGCTTCTACTTCGGTCAGCGCGACAAGACCTTAATTGACCGCAATCGTCAGGACGATCCGGTGGACGATGCTACTGATTCTGGGGAAACGGCAACTGGTGCAACTGATCGCCCCCTCCAAGCGACGAATAATAGCGTGTCTTGTGGCCTGGGTCCGAATCTGACGGCGATTTGTATCCCGGGTACATAATAGCGTGTCTTGTATCCCGGGTCCGAGTTTGACGGCGATTTGTATCCCGGGTACGGCGTCGTGCCATGTCGCTGATTCCCGCTCATGGCACGAAGCGCCGCTAGCAATCGGGCAGGGCAATGTCCGCTCTGCCCGGATACTTCAGACTTCGACTTGCTTAGGGTAGCTTTCGAGAATGGTGCAGACATAGGCTCGGGCTCGGGACCGATCGGGGCCGGTGCTTATGACCCGTTGCTGACAAAAGCCGGATCGAAATCCCGCAGTGCAGCAACCTCCTGACTGATCCTCGCCAATCCGATATGCTGTCGCGGACTCCCTTGGCTAGCGACAGCGTATGCAATTCGGTCACTTGAAGCGGCGCGAGTTCATCACCCTACTGGGTGGAGCGGCGACATGGCCGCTCGCGGCGCATACCCAGCAGCCGACGATGCCTGTGATCGGGTTCCTTGGCCCTTCCACGCCCTCGGCGGTCGGGCCTTTGATTGCGGCATTCGTGCAGCGACTCCGCGAACTCGGCTGGCGCGACGGCCAGACCGTGGTCATCGAATATCACTGGGCTGAGGGACGCGCCGACCGCATCAGCGAAATTGCGGCCGAGTTTGCCCGCCGCAAGGTGGACGTGATTGTCACGCACGGAAACGTCGCAGTCGCCGCAGCCAAAAGGGCGACATCGGATATCCCTATCGTCTTTGCAACCGCGAACGATCCACTCGGCGAGGGCCTCGTCGCAAGTCTGGCGCGCCCTGGCGGCAATGTCACCGGCCTGTCGCTCCAACAAACCGATACGGCTGAGAAGCGATTGGCGCTCTTGCGTGAGGTCGTCCCCGGTCTTCGACAGTTGGCGATCATGGCCAATCCCGACAATTCTGGAAGTATGCAGGAGATGCGCGACATCGAGGCAGCGGCCCGCACACTTGGCTTCGAAGTCGCAACCGTTGAAATCCGGCGGGCCGAGGACATTGCGCCTGCCTTCGGTGACATTAAAGGCCGCGCAGATGCCCTTTATGTCAGCGGCGATGCGCTCCTGAATGCGCTCCTGACGAGTTAGCAGTTCGACATAAATGCTTTAGCTGTGAGCGAAAAACTTCCGACGATGTTCAATCAGCGTGCAATGGCCCAAAAAGGTGGTCTGATGTCCTATGGACCGAGCTTCCCGGCCTTGTTCCGGCGCGCGGCCGAATACGTCGACAGGATACTGCGCGGGGCGAAACCGGCCGATATCCCGGTCGAGCAGCCGACCCAGTTTGAGCTTGTCATCAACGTCAAGACTGCAAAGGCGCTAGGCCTTACTGTGCCGGATAAGCTGCTCGCTCTTGCCGACCAGGTGATCGAGTAAGGTCTGGCTTTTACAAATGCATGTTGCTGCGTCTGCTCACGACCGGTCTTGGCACTGAGCTGCCGAGCGGGGAAGTGCGCGTTAATGAAGAGTATTGGAGGGTAAGCGGACGACCCGCGGACATTAGAATTTCGGTGGAATGGGCTGCTCTCCGAACATGACGTAACCGCAGACCGCTCGGGCAAGGCGTGGTATCGTCCCTCCATTGCATGGGCATGACCCCTGCGGAGGGTCACATGGCAATCTACGTCGGCCGGCGAAAATTCACAGCGATGCTTGGCGGCGCGGCAGTCGCATGGCCGCTCGCTGCGGGAGCGCAGCAGCCGATGCCGGTGATCGGATTTCTCCACAGCGCGTCGCCCGAGCCGGCCGCGAAAAACGTGGCTGCGTTCCGCCGGGGCCTGAGCGAAATGGGCTATATCGAGGCCCGCGACGTGATGATCGAATTTCGTTGGGCAGAGGGACACTACGATCGACTGCCAGCGTTGACTGCCGATCTGGTTCGCCATCAGGTGGCCGTGATCGTCACAGGTGGTGGCGTGCCCGCAGCACTCGCGGCAAAGGCGGCGACGCCAACAATCCCCATTGTCTTCACGATCGGCCTTGACCCGATCCAACTTGGCCTTGTCGGGAGCCTTAACAGGCCGGGGGGCAACGCCACGGGCGTGAGCTTCTTAGCAGTCGAGCTGGCAGCAAAGCGACTAGAACTGCTGCGGGAGCTGGCTCCCAAGGCCGCGATCATCGCTATGCTAGTGAACCCAAACAATCCGAATGCAACGACTAATACGAGAGAGGGTCGGACGGCGGCCGAAGCAGTCGCGCAACCACTTATCGTACTCAATGCCAGCACCGAGAACGAAATCGAGACGGCTTTCGCAGCCGTCGTCCAGCAGCGGATTGGTGCACTCCTTGTCGGCTCCGATCCGTTTTTCGTCAGCCAACGCAACCAACTGGCCGCACTGGCTGCGCGCCACGCAGTCCCTACTATCTACGAATTGCGCGAGTTCGCCGAATCTGGCGGCCTTATCAGCTACGGAACCGATCTGGCCGATGTATATCGTCAAGCCGGCGTATACGCGGGTAAAATCCTTAAGGGAGCGAAGCCGGCTGACCTGCCAGTCGTGCAGCCCACGAAATTCGAGCTGGTGATCAATCTCAAGACCGCCAAGGCGCTCGGCCTCACTGTGCCGCTGATCATGCAAATGACCGCCGACGAGGTGATCGAGTAGTTGCAGCTAATCGCGCTCGCCGATGAGGTGATCGAGTGAGCTTGGGTGTGCACGTTGCTGCACCTGCTCACGTCGGCTCGTGGCACTTAGCGTCGCATCGAACGTCTTGTCGGGGGTGCTTACTGGGGTGAAGCGGACAGCAATGCTGCGGCGCGGTAATGCGTGCATTTGACTCTGAACTGACATAGGCCGGATTGAAATCCTGCAGCGCTGCAATCCCTGGCGTATTCTGCGCACATTGACTGCGAAGTGGGTGCTGTTCGCCGAGCATCCGGTTGCGCCTGACGAACAGTCCGGCTTCCATGTCTGTTTTGCCGCATCGAACGGAGCAGCCGTCGACGCGTTTCATGCAGCCGCACTGCGCTCCGGCGGCCGCGACAATGGCAGGCCGGGTCTGCGGCCAGAATACGCTCCGGATTACTACGCTGCATTCGTAGTCGATCCCGACGGATATCGAATCGAGGCCTATTTCGGTCCGGGCGAAATGTAAGCGCAGAACCGCCGATGCCCCTGTTTACAGCTACTCTCAAATTGGTCAGCTACTGAAGGCTATGCGGACGTAAGCGGGATTCTGCATAACGTGACCCCTTCCCCGCTCAATCCGCTCGGAATAAAAGGCGTCGGCGAAGCCGGTGCCATTCCTGTCGGCGCTGCAATAGCGCAGGCAATCGAAGATGCCTTGGATTTACCTTCGAAACAGCTTGACCTTCTCGACATCCCGCTAAGCCCGCAGCGGTCATCGCTCAGTCAGGCCAGCATTCGGCGTGGACGCAGGCCCGGCGGAAGAATAGATAGAGACAACGAGCAGGCCTCATGAGCGACTTGGCCAACCTAAGAATCTGGGATGATCCAGCGATCCGCGACGCGCTGTCGTGGTATCTCGATGTTGCCGAAAATCGACGTCCAGCCAAGTTCCGCATTGCCGCGACACTCTCCACCGAACTCAATCCTGCGACCGAGAGCGAAGAGGCTCTCTGGAACCAGCTCGATCGGCTTATACCCAGATTTCTCGAACGCTGGCGGGCAATCAGGATGGGCGAGCCGCTATCGCAGGCCGTCGATGGACCAAGCCTTTTGGAACTCACCCGTGAGCTTGCTTACCGTATGCTTGCCCACTGCAATTTTTGTCCGTGGAATTGCCGGGTTGACCGAATGGCGGGCGCCAAGCTTGGCGCCTGCAAGCTTGCATCCAGTTCGCGGGTCAGCTCGCATTTCCATCATATGGGCGAGGAGCTGTTCTATCGCGGCACGCAGGGTTCTGGCACTATTTTCTTCACCTCATGCAACATGCGCTGTGCCTTCTGTCAGAACGGCGACATCAGCACCGACAAGGACAACGGCGAGGAAACGGATCCGCGTACCCTGGCGGCGATGGCATGGAGCTTACGTCACGAAGGCTGCCATAACATCAACTGGGTCGGCGGCGAGGTGGTGATCCACCTCCACGCTATCGTCGACGCCATCGCGCTGTTGGGTCGCGACTTCGCGCCATCGCCAGCGGAGCTTAGAACGGCGCGCAAGACCAAGGCCGACCGTTCCTTCTGGTTCGATGAACTGCCGGATGCCGCCGTCTATGACGGCAAATTCAATGCGCCGATGTTGTGGAACAGCAACTTTTTCTTGACACCGGAAAGCCTGAAAATCTTGCGCGTTCTCACCGATGTGTGGCTGCCTGACTTTAAGTTCGGGCCGGGGCGTTGCGCAATGGCATTGGCAAAGACGCCCTGGTATTGGGAAACGGTGACCCGCAATATTTCGCTGCTTGAGCCGCATTAAGGCAGCGCTAACTTCAATTTCACCCACTGACCGTCCGACGATCCGAGCACGTTTGGACGAGTTGTCACTGCTGGCGCTGTGGATCTCTCTAATCGAGCGATCGCATCTCGGCGAATTTTCCTGGCCGTTCGCGGAAGAACTCCGAAAAATGGCCAAGTCGCTCTTAGCGGAAAACAATATGGTAGGGCTCCCAGTGGAGCCGATTATTCACATAATAGCAGCGGGTGAAGGCTATCAAATCGTTTACGAGGAGCTTGCTTCGGCCAGTTCCGAACATCGTTTCGCCGTCGTCGAATTTCCGCGTCCACTTAAGCATCACGTATTGTTACACGTCCTGTTCGGGCATGAACTGGGGCACACAGCACTCCATACTGACGGCGCTGGTCGCATCCTCCAAAGGGAGGTAATGGCCGAGCTAAGCTCAAGGGGTCCGTTATCATCGTCAGTTGCTACTAGTGCTTGGCTCAATGACCCAAATGCACCCAATGAGGTACAGCAGGATCTCCAGCGACACTCATCCCAATATGGGCCATCATTTGTTTTGGAAGACTATTATCGCCAAATGTGGCTAGATGAATTCGTCTGCGATCTATTTGGGCTACTATTGTTTGGCCCGGGCTTCGCAGCCGCTCACCAAGTCTATCTGAATCCGACACATCCCAACCCCTTCGAGTTCAGCTTGTCCGATCCTACACATCCTCCGTACGCGGCTCGTCACAAAATGATCGTACGAGCTGTTCACTTGGTCGGCTGGCACCAACCAGTTACAGATCCGAGTCATGGCATATTTTTTTCTGCTGAAAGTAATCTTTTGAATTATGTTCTTCGGGACCCATACCCTGCCTGGTCTACGCTGTTTGACGACCAGCAATTGACGGCCGCAATCCGAGGAGTTCAGAAGGTGTTGTCGACGTATGGCTCCCTTGGATATGCCCAACCTGTACCCGAAGACTTGGTGTCTCTAATTGAACGGCTCACTAAACGCTTGCCCCCAATTCTGGCAGGCATCACAAGCAAGGGGAAGCCACTACTGTCAACGGTTGATATTGCGCACACGCTTTATGCAGGATGGATTTACTGGTGTGGTCGAAATAACTTCCCAGAGCCCTTGTCGTTTCTTACAACAAACAAATTATGTGACCATGCACTCTTGCAGCGACAGGCGATCAATATCGCCACAAAGACGATCCGGCTATGACGCTTCTGGGTAGGGGTGAGTTGATATCAAGAATGAGGGACGGGAGTCTTGTCATATCACCAATCTTGTCCTCAAAACAAATCGGTGCCGCTAGTATAGATTTGCGCATGGGAAGTGTTGTTTTGATGGTGCGTGCTCGCGGATCGTCACACGTCGATCCGTCAGCTAGAAAGGCTACGACGTCTAAGCGAGACTTACGGGCTGTCGAAGTCGACAAAAAGCAGAAACACGAGCGTTATGAAATTCCATTCGGCACAAGACTCCTGTTGCATCCTGGGTCGCTCGCGTTGGCTCCCACGCTCGAGTGGATACGACTACCTGCTGACCTGATGGGAACAGTTACCGCACGTTCGACATGGGCGCGGGAGGGCTTGAGCATAGCAACGGCAACACTTATTGAACCCAACTATGAGGGGATCGCGACGTTAGAGCTGGCAAACCTGGGTCAAATTCCCATAGCTCTGTACCCTGGATTGAGAATTGCGCAAATCGCGATCGCAACTGTGGAAGGCGATGCAACTCGAGCGAACGAGGGGCAATTTGGTGGTTCCTTTGAACCCGACCAGGGCGACATCGCCAGAGATGATGACCTATTCATCCCCCGACTGTTCGGAAGAACTAAGCCCGGCTGATTGATGGGACCTCGTTTTGGGGGCCATGAGGTCCCTCGACCGCAATTTGCTCGCGAACCCGACCCCCTGCGCATGCGGATTACATATACCCAAACACCGTTCTGCGAACGAGAAATTGCCCTAGGGGAACGTGGCGCCGCCTGCTTCCCCCATGCTTCCCCAAAACTTGCGCATTGAATGGTTCGTAATCTCTACTAAGCTAACTCGCTGTATTTGATAGCGATTTTGGAGCGGGCGAAGGGATTCGAACCCTCGACCCCAACCTTGGCAAGGTTGTGCTCTACCCCTGAGCTACACCCGCATCCGAACCGGCAGTGGCGTATCGACCGGCACCGAAGAGCTATGCCACAAGGCAAGCCGGTTCCGCAATGGCCGCCACCCCTGACGACCTTTTCCGTTTTCTCGACCGCCTCGGCATAGCGCACGCGACCGTATCGCATCCGGCGCTGTTCACGGTTGAGCAGTCTCAAGCGCTGCGCGGCAAGGTGCCCGGAGCCCACAGCAAGAACCTGTTCCTGCGCGACAAGAAAGGCGTGCTCTTTCTCGTCAGCGCCCTCGAAGACGCTGTCATCGAGCTCAAATCCCTGCACCGGCGGGTTGGCGCGAGCGGCCGGCTCTCCTTTGGCTCGGCAGAGTTCATGGCCGAAACCCTCGGCGTAGAACCCGGGGCCGTGACGCCGTTCGGGGCCCTCAACGACCGGGATGGCCGGGTGACCATCCTGCTCGATGCCGCTTTGATGCGGCATGAAACCGTCAACTTCCATCCCCTGCGCAACACCATGACGACGTCCATCGCATCTCAAGGGCTGATCAAGTTCCTGGAGGCGACCGGCCATTCGCCCCGTACCCTGCCGCTTGCCGGTAGCGCGGGTTAGCGCCGGCGAATGCCGCTGCAGATCGCAGAGCGGGCAGCGTCCGGCCGCCGGAGCCCGGCTGCTTAAAGGGGCGAGAGACGGCAGAGGCGTATTCTTGATTGCAAACACCCCCGGCAACCCCATCTAAACCAGACGTAATCAGCCTCCGGGGGCCCTCGGCCCCCGCAATTGCGGCCAGCGGCCGGGACGAAGGTGGGGGACTCGCTTTGGCGCCGACCTGGATGCGCAGTTTGCGGCGTTCGCTTGAGCGTCGATCCGGACAAGTCGATCAAGTCGATAAGGACGAAGGGCGAGACAAGATGACGATGTTACAGAGTGGCGATGCGGCAGCTCAAGCGAGCGTTGTCAAGGACACGACCACCCAGACCTTCGTCAAGGACGTCATCGAAGAGTCAAAGCGCCAGCCGGTGCTGGTCGATTTCTGGGCGGAATGGTGCGGCCCATGCAAGCAGCTTGGCCCGGTGCTCGAGAAGGCGGTCCGAGGCGCCAAAGGCAAGGTCAAGCTGGTCAAGATGGACATCGATAAGCATCCCTCGATCCCCGGCCAGCTCGGGATTCAGTCAATCCCGGCAGTGTTCGCCTTCGTCAACGGGCAGCCGATCGATGGCTTCCTCGGCGCGCTGCCCGAGAGCCAGGTCACGGCTTTCATCGAGCGGGTAACCAAGGACCGCATCGGGGGTGAGGAAAAGGACCTCTTGAAGGCCGCCGACGATGCGCTCGCGAAGGGGGATGCGGCCGGCGCGGCTGACCTCTATGCGAAGGTGCTGGCGCAGGACAGCGGCAACGTTCCCGCACTTGCCGGGCTCGCCCGCAGCTATGTGCGCACCGGCGCCCTCGATCAGGCGAAACAAACGCTGGCGCTGGTGCCGGAGGCCAAGCGCAATGACGCTGCAGTCGCCGCCGCGCGCGCCGCGCTCGAGGTAGCGGAGCAGGCAAAATCGGTCGGGCCGATCGCGGACCTGGAAAAGAAGGTCGCGGCCAATCCCCTCGACCATCAGTCACGGTTCGATCTTGCGGTCGCGTTGAACAGCAAGGGACGTCGCGCGGAAGCGGTCGATCATCTGCTCGAAATCGTCAAGCGAGACCGTAAATGGAACGACGATGGCGCTCGCAAGCAGCTGGTCCAGTTCTTTGAGGCGTGGGGTCCGACCGACGAGGCGACCGTGAACGGACGCAAGCGCCTCTCCTCCATTCTGTTCTCGTGAGGAAAGCGGGCACATCAGCGCGGCGAGCCTCCGCATGGAGAGCGACCATGCCCATGAATGCCGTTTACGCAAACCCCGGCGATCTCCCTGCAACAATTCCGGTATTTCCGTTGCCCGGTGCCCTGCTGCTGCCGCGCGGGCAGCTGCCGCTCAACATATTCGAGCCGCGGTATCTCGCGATGATAGATGACGCTCTGCGTTCAGGGCATCGCTTGATCGGCATGATCCAGCCCGACACCGCGCATCCCGGTTCCGAGCATAGGCCCAACCTCTACAAAATCGGATGCGTCGGGCGAATCACGCAGCTCGCCGAAACAGGAGACGGCCGCTATCTCATCCAGCTCACCGGGATTGCGCGCTTCCGCATCGAGGAGGAAATCAGCACGACGACGGAATACCGCCAGTGCCGCGTAAGCTACGATTCGTTCGTCGACGATTTTAGCGCGCGCAAGGGCGAGGATACCGTCGATCGTGACCGCGTGCTGCGCGCGCTCTCCGATTTTCTCAAGGCGAATGATCTCAAAGCGGATTGGGATGGGATCAAGAACGCCCCCAATGAGGCCCTCGTCAACGCGCTGGCAATGATGTGCCCCTACGGCAGCGCCGAGAAGCAAGCGCTGTTGGAGGCGCCTGACCTCAAGACCCGCGCCGAAATCCTTGTTGCGGTGACCGAGATCGAGCTGGCAAAGAAAACGACGGGCGGCGAAACGCCGCTGCAATGAGCGCGATCAATTGCGTCCCGATAACACTTGCGCTGATTTGCATGAAGTTGCTCTTGCCGCTGCCATGGTTCGCGCGCTTTTCATGCTCAGAGCTGCTCGCCCGAGCCGGATTGAAACCATCGAATGGAGACAAGAATGGCTAAAGAAGAACTGCTGGAATTCGATGGCACTGTGACCGAGGTCCTCCCCGACGGGAATTACCGGGTGAGGCTCGACAACAATCATGAGTTGCTCGCCTATATCTCGGGTAAGATGCGCAAATTCCGCATCCGTACAGGGGTAGGCGACCGCGTCGTCGTCGAAGTTACGCCTTACGATCTCAGCCGAGGACGCATCAACTTCCGTCACAAGGAACGTGCGGCTGGTCCACCCGCTCCGCAGCCCGGCAACTTTCGCCGCCGTTGAAATCGACCCCATCTGCCCGGAGCCCCTATCATGACCACGTCGCCTCCCGATCGCCCGCCCGGCAGCGTCGATCCGAAGCTTCTGGAAATTCTGGTTTGCCCGGTCACCAAGGGCCCGCTGGAGTATGACGTGGAAAAGCAGGAGCTGATCTCGCGTTCCGCCAAGCTCGCGTATCCCATTCGCGGCGGCATTCCGATCATGCTGCCCGAAGAGGCGCGCCGCCTGGATTGAGGCTCAACCTTCAGATAGTAGGCGGATCAGCGAAGCGTAATCCGCCGAGGAATGGCGGGTTACGCCACCTTTCGTGAAGGCGAGGCAATGCCTCGCCCTTACGGTGGCTAATCTAGGCCGCCCTGCAGTGCGAAACGACGGAGCTAGAGTCATGATCAAGATTTGGGGGCGAAATACCTCGGTGAACGTGCAGAAAGTCATGTGGGCGATCGGCGAGCTCGATCTGCCGCACGAGCGCATCGATGTCGGCGGCAACTTCGGGAAGAACAAGGAACCGGCCTACCTCGCCATGAACCCCAATGGACTCGTGCCCACGCTGGAAGAGGATGGCTTCCTGCTTTGGGAGTCGAATTCGATCGTGCGCTATCTCGCCGCCAAATATGGTCCCGGCAAACTGGAGCCCACGGACCTGCGCGAGCGCGCACGCGCCACCAGCTGGATGGATTGGCAGCTCTCAGTTGCCGCTCCCGCAATATTCGGGATGTTCTGGGGGTTGATCCGCACGCCGCCGGAGAAACGCGACCACGCCGCCATCGACGCATCGCGGGAAAAAACAACCGCGGCAATGAAGATTCTCGACGCGCAGCTTACGAAGACCGCCTTCGTCGCTGGCGACACATTGTCCATGGGCGACATTCCGATCGCGCTCATGGCCTATCGCTTCCGCCGGCTGGTGCCTGAGCGATCCGGATTCAACAACTTGGAGCGCTGGTTCGGCGGCATCGAGCAGCGCCCCGCTTTCAAGCAGCACGTGATCGCGATCCCGTTCGTGTAGATGCTTACAGCGGCTCGCCCCGCAGCAGCTTCGGCAGTTCCCCCAGGAGACCCGCCGCCTCGCGGATGAACACACGCTTGAGCGCCGGCAACCGATCGACCAGACCCAAGCCCACATCGCGCGCCAGCCGGAGCACGTCCGACCGGTTCGAGAACAGCCGGTTGAGCCCATCGGTTGCCACGCCCATGGCCATGGTGTCGAAGCGCCGCCAGCGTTGATAGCGCTCGAGTACCGCGAGCGAGCCGGGATCGAGCCCCAGCCGCGCGGCATCGACAATCACCTCCGCAAGCGCAGCCACGTCCTTGAGGCCCATATTGAGGCCTTGCCCCGCGATGGGGTGGATGACATGCGCCGCATCCCCGACCAGCGCCAGCCGTTCGGCAATGAAGGAGCGTGCTACCCACAATCCCAGGGGGTGCACGTGCGGTCGGCCGATGACTTCGATCTCGCCTAGGCGGAGGCCGAAACGCTGCTCAAGCTCGGCATGAAACTCCCCCTCGGGCAAGGCTGCGATGCGCTCGGCCTCTTGCTTCTCCTCGGTCCACACGATGGAGGATCGGTGTCCGACCAGCGGGAGAATTGCGAACGGACCGGCCGGCAAGAAATGCTCCTCCGCTCGGCCCTCGTGGTCGCGCTCATGCGCCACCGTAGCCACGATGGCGGACTGACCGTAAGACCAGCCGTACATGGCAATCCCTGCACGTTCGCGAAGGACGGAACGCGCGCCATCGGCGGCGGCCAAAAGCGCTGGCGAAATACGCGCGCCATCGGCAAGCTCGACATCGACGCGCTGGGCAAGGTCAGGCCGCACATTGTCCGCCGCTTCGCCAACACGCGATGATGCGAAAGCGCAGTCCCGGACCGCAACGGGATAGAACGATACGCCCTCGTTGCGTGCCTGCTCGGCAAGGGCAGCGAAAAGGGGGCGGTTCTCGACCATGTGGGCAAACGGCTCGCCAGGCTCCACATCGTCGGCGAAGGTGAGAAACGTCGGCCGCACCGCATCGTGCAGCCGGCTGTCCGTGACCACCATGTCCCGAATCGGTTGCGATGGAACCTTCGCCCAGACGCCGATGGTTTCGAGCAGTCGCCGGACCGCCGCGACAATAGCAGTCGCGCGGCCGTTTCCTGATTCAGAGGTGAGTGTCGGATCGGCGATTGCGACCGAGAAGGGCGCGCCAAGGCTCCGGCGCAATACAACCGCCAAAGTGAGGCCGACAATGCCCGCGCCTGCGATGAGGATGTCCAGCTTCTGCGCATCCCGATGATCTGTCGCCACGATCGGCTCCCGAGAGGCGCGTATTATACCGTTGTCTTTTCCAGATATCCCCTGATGATGCGCGTCTTCACTAACCGGAAAGTGATTCATGCCGTCCGCCGTCCAGGATCTCTTGACTACTCTCGATCTCGAACAGCTGGAGCTGAACCTTTTTCGCGGCCGCTCGCCACAAGTGGGCTGGCAGCGGGTGTTCGGTGGCCAGGTCATAGGACAAGCGCTGGTCGCAGCCTGCCGCACGGTCGATGTTGCCGGCCGGCCGCCGCACTCGTTGCACGCCTATTTTCTCCTCGGCGGCGACCCCGAAGTACCGATCATTTACGAGGTCGATCGCATTCGTGACGGCAAGAGTTTCATTACGAGGCGTGTGGTGGCCATCCAGCACGGGCGTGCGATCTTCACCTCCTCGGTGTCATTCCATCGTGACGAGCCCGGGATGAGTCATCAGGCCGAGATGCCGTCGGTACCGCGGCCCGATCAGCTGCCGAGCGAGGCCGAGGTCAAGGAACGCGTGCTGCCGATCATGCCCGACCCGGTGCGCCGCTACTATGAACGCGAACGGCCCATCGAGTTGCGCCCGGTCGAATTCGATCGCTATCTTGGCAAGAAGATCGACGGGGGGCGCTTCCATGTGTGGATCCGCGCGACGGGAAAGCTCCCGGACGAGCCAGCGATCCACCAGTGCGTGCTCGCCTATGCGTCCGACATGACGCTCCTGGATTCCGCCTTGGTTCCGCACGGCCGTACCGTATTCGAAAAGGCGATCATGGCGGCAAGTCTCGATCATGCGCTGTGGTTTCACCGGCCTTTTCGCGCGGACGAATGGCTGCTCTATGCGCAGGACAGCCCTAGTCTCTTTGGCTCGCGCGGTTTTTCCCGCGGTCTCATTTTCGCCTGCGACGGCACGCTGGTCGCCTCGGTTGCCCAGGAAGGCTTGCTGCGCGAGCGGCGGTAAGGACTTGCCCACAGATGATGCCGCCCTTCGCAGAAATCGCGGCTTAATTTTTGTCGCTGGCACCGATATTGTACCCCGCTTGCAGCAGGGGCGAGCTAGCCTCGACCTGCCCAGGCACGATACCCGCGACAGGACGCAGTCATGAAACTGGTCATTGCCATCATCAAGCCGTTCAAGCTCGACGAGGTCCGCGATGCGCTGGTGGCCGTCGGGGTGCACGGAATGACCGCGAGCGAGGTCAAGGGCTATGGCCGTCAAAAGGGGCACACTGAGATTTATCGGGGTGCCGAATACGCGGTGAATTTTCTTCCGAAAATTCGCGTCGAGGTGGCGGTGCCCTCAGACCGAGTGGATGCAGTGGTCGAAGCCATTATCGGGGCCGCCAAAACCGGCCAGATCGGCGACGGCAAGATCTTCGTCACCCCAATCGAGCAGGCGATACGCATCAGGACGGGCGAGACCGACGTAGACGCCCTTTAGTGCATGTCCAGCAAAAGTGAGAACCGGTTTTGCGAAAAGGCCATGCTCAAACCAGAGGAGAGAGGGGGATGACGATTCGAGGAAAAGTCATCCCGCTCTAAACGATCGATCTCGAAGGGGGGACATCATGAGAGCAGACCCCAGACTTGTCGCCGTAGGCGCCGCAATCGGCCTCGCGCTGAGTTTCGCATTCGCGCCCTCGCCGGCTCTCGCGCAGGGTGCCGCGTCCAAGATCGACCCGGCGGATACGGCCTGGATGATGGCCGCAAGCGCGCTCGTCCTGATGATGACCCTCCCTGGACTGGCGCTGTTCTATTGCGGCATGGTCCGCAAGAAGAACGTGCTCGCCACCATGGCGCAGACCGTTGCCTGCACCGCAATATGCTCCCTCCTGTGGTTCGCGTTCGGTTACAGCCTGAGCTTCGTGGGCGACGGGGCTTGGCTCGGAACATTCCAGCGCGCGCTCATGCGTGCCACCAGCATGGACGCGACCAGCGTGTTTGCGCCGTCGATCCCGGAAGTCCTCTTCATGTTCTATCAGATGACGTTTGCAATCATTACGGTGGCACTCGTCGCGGGCTCGGTTGCGGACCGCATGCGCTTCTCGGCCTTTGCCTGGTTCGCCGCCGGCTGGTTGATCTTCGTCTATGTGCCGATCGCGCACTGGGTCTGGGGCGGCGGCTTTCTGGCGAGGGCAGGCGTTCTCGATTTTGCCGGAGGTACCGTCGTTCACCTCAATGCGGGCGTGGCCGGCCTGGTAGCGGCTTGCGTGCTGGGCAAGCGCCACGGCTATGGCCACGACAATTTCGCACCCTATGACCTGTCGCTGGCGGTGATCGGAACCGGTCTTCTCTGGGTGGGCTGGTTCGGGTTCAACGGCGGCTCGGCGCTCGGCGCCAACGCACGCGCGGCATTTGCCATCGTGGCAACGCATCTTGCGGCATCGACGGGCGCGCTCACTTGGATGTTTCTGGAATGGTGGACGCGCGGCAAACCCTCGGTGCTGGGTATGATCTCCGGGGCCGTCGCCGGTCTCGGGACCATTACTCCCGCGTCGGGATTCGTTCTGCCCTGGCACGCCGTCGTGATTGGGCTCATAGCGGGGGCGTTTTGCTTCTGGGCTTGCACTGGGCTCAAGCTGCGCCTTGGCTACGACGACTCCCTCGACGTCTTCGGAGTACACGGAGTGGGAGGGGCAACCGGGACGTTGCTCACGGGAGTTTTCGCCGTCGCGGCCGTCTCTGCATCTCCCGATTCCACGGGATTTTCCGGGCTGATCGAGGGCAACGCGCGGCAGATCCTGGTGCAACTCTATGGCGTGATAGCCGTCGCCATCTGGTCGGGGGTCGTCAGCTTCATTCTGCTCAAGGTGATCGGATTGCTCGTTCCGCTGCGGGTGAATCAACAAAACGAGATCGAAGGTCTCGACCTCACCCAACACGGCGAAGCTTTGCAATAGCGGCGGCTCACCGCGCCCGCGTTGAAATTGATCCTCCCGCTGGGCGCCGATGGTTAATCGCCCCTTAACCTCGCGCCGATTATGCTAGGGGAGCTTGGTGCGGCGGGTGTTGGCGCCGCTTCGTCGATGCCCATGACCGCCGCCGAACGCGTATCCGCAGCCTCGCCAGTCCGGGCCGATCTAGGCCGCTCGCCCTTCGTGCGACTGCGTGAGCTGTTGGGGGAGGAGCGCCCGGGCAAGCCCCCTATCAGCTTGGCCGTTGGCGAGCCCCAGCACCCCGTGCCTTCGTTCGTCGCTCCGGTACTGGCAGCGCACATCGCAGAATTCGGGCGCTATCCCATGAACAAGGGGCTCGACGAAATGTGCGAGGCCGCGGCAGCCTGGCTGGGGCGGCGTTTCAAGCTCCCGCGCCCGCTCGATCCTGCTACCGAGGTGCTGGTCCTCAACGGCTCGCGCGAAGGGCTGTTCCTCGCCGCGATCGCTGCGGTGCGCTTCGTGGGGGCAAAGCGCGGCGTCCCAGCCATGCTGATCCCCAACCCGTTTTACGCCGCCTATGCAGCCGGCGCTGTCACCGCGGGCTGCGAGCCGGTCTACCTGCCGGCTGTGGCAGCAAACGGGTTTCTTCCCGACCTCGATGCGCTCCCGGAGGAGCTGCTGGCAAGGACGGTCGCGTTTTTCATTGCATCCCCCGCAAACCCGCAGGGGGCGGTCGCTGATCTCGCCTATCTCTCCCGCGTCGTCGCGCTCGCGCGGCGCTTCGGGTTTCTGGTGTTCAGCGACGAGTGCTACTCAGAAATCTACACCCGCAAGGCACCGGCCGGCGTGCTTGAAGCCGGGGGGCCCGATTTCGCCAATGTCGTCGAGTTCCAATCGCTTTCCAAACGATCGAACCTGCCGGGACTGCGCGTCGGTTTTGCCGCAGGCGACCGTGGATTTATCGCGCGTTTTCTTGAATTACGCAATGTCGCCGCGCCGCAGGTGCCGATGCCAGCGCAAAGGGTAGCCGTTGCCGCTTATGGCGATGAGACCCACGTTGCCGACAACCGCCGGCTCTACGCGGAAAAATTCGATCTTGCCGATCAGATCATCGGTAGCCGTTACGGCTATCGCCGGCCGGGCGGTGGTTTCTTCCTCTGGCTTGATGTCTCGGCACACGGCGCCGACGAGGCGGTCACCCTGCGACTGTGGCGCGAGGCTGGGCTGCGGGTCGTTCCGGGCCGCTATCTCGCGCGCGAGCAGCCCGACGGAAGTAATCCAGGCCTCGGATACATCCGCGTCGCCATCGTGCAGGATCGCGACACGACCGCGGAAGCGCTTCACCGGCTCGTGGCAGTGCTGGGGTAATCGCAACCATGGCAGCGATCGATCGTCGTTTGCGCACGCTGAGCTTTTTGCCCGATGCCATCCGCGAGACCTTGCATCGCAGGCTGCGCGAGGTTGCAGGCATCGCGCTGCTCACGGGCGCGGTCTTGCTCGCGCTTGCGCTTGCCACATGGTCTGTCCAGGACCCGAGCTTAAGCCACGCCACCAACGCTTCCGTGCGCAACGTTCTCGGGCTTACGGGGGCAATCGTTGCCGACCTCCTGATGCAACTTTTTGGTCTGGCTACGATCGCCCTTGTTCTCCCCATCGCGATCTGGGGCTGGCGACTGGCCAGCCATCGGCGGCTCGGCCGGGAGCGCTTGCGCATGGCATTGTGGGCGCTCGGGGTGCCGCTGTGGGCGGGATGCGCCGCCACCTTGCCGCGCAGTCAAACCTGGCCGCTGCCGGGCGGACTGGGCGGTGTTGTCGGCGATTGGGTGCTGGGATTGCCTGCGCTCGTTGCCGGAGGCACGCTGACTGCCTGGCCGCGATTAATCACGATGTTCGCCACTGGCATCGCTGCCGTGGTTTGCTTTGCGTTGGTTGCAGGAATTGGCCTGCATTCTTCCGCGCCAGCTTCGGGCGACGAACAGGACGAACCGCATACCTCCATTTCGCTCGGCTGGATCGCGCACGCATTCCTCAGCCTGAAGGCGCGCCTGCACCGGCTTATTGCGCAGGGCGCCCCGTCGCGAGCACCCGTCGACGCGAAGGGCGCCCCCGTTGAGCACAGGATCGAACCACGTTTTGAGAGTAGCGCTGCCACCCAGGAACCGCAGATCGAGTTAGCCCACGGCGCCGAGCAGGGAAGCGAGCCTATCGGTGGCACCGAGCGCAAAGCGCGCACAGTGCGCACGCCGAAGCGATCGAGCGGCGGCTATGTGCTTCCGCCAATCGAGCTCCTTGCCGCGCCCAAGGCGACGGGCCGTGCTGTGCTAAGCGCCGACGCTCTCGCGGCCAATGCGACTGCGCTCGAAGGGGTGCTCGGCGATTTCGGCGTGCGGGGGGAAATCATCAACAGCCGGCCCGGCCCCGTGGTCACGCTTTATGAGCTCGAACCGGCGCCGGGCATAAAATCCTCGCGCGTCATCGGCCTTGCGGACGACATCGCGCGTTCCATGAGCGCCCTTTCGGCCCGCGTTGCCGTGGTTGCGGGCCGCAATGCCATCGGGATCGAGCTGCCCAATCCCACGCGAGAGAAAGTGTATTTGCGGGAATTGCTCGCCAGCAACGACTACGCGGACAATCCGGCAAAGCTGCCGCTGTGCCTGGGAAAGACCATTGGCGGCGAGCCCGTCATCGTCGATCTCGCGCGCATGCCCCATCTGCTGATTGCGGGAACCACCGGTTCGGGCAAATCGGTCGCCATCAACACCATGATCCTGAGCCTGGTGTTTCGGCTGCGGCCGGAGCAGTGCCGCCTCATCATGGTCGATCCGAAGATGCTGGAACTGTCCGTCTACGACGGCATCCCGCATCTGCTTACTCCCGTTGTCACCGATCCGAAAAAGGCGGTTGTGGCGCTCAAATGGGCAGTGCGCGAGATGGAAGAGCGGTACAAGAAAATGTCCAAGCTCGGGGTGCGCAATATCGACGGCTACAACGTGCGGCTCGCCGATGCGAAGGCGAAAGGAGAGAAGCTCAGCCGCACCGTGCACACCGGCTACGATAAGGAGAGCGGCGAGGCAATCTACGAGCGCGAGGAGCTCGATCTCGAGCCGCTGCCGCTCATCGTGGTGATCGTGGATGAGATGGCCGATCTCATGATGGTGGCCGGCAAGGACATCGAGGGCGCCGTACAACGTCTCGCACAGATGGCGCGCGCGGCGGGCCTGCACGTGATTCTGGCAACGCAGCGTCCATCCGTGGACGTGATAACCGGCACGATCAAGGCGAATTTTCCCACCCGGATCTCGTTTCAGGTTACCTCCAAGATCGACAGCCGGACCATTCTGGGAGAGCAGGGCGCCGAGCAACTCCTTGGTCAGGGCGACATGCTCTACATGGCGGGCGGCGGTCGGATAAGCCGGGTGCACGGACCCTTCGTGTCCGACGAGGAAGTTGAGAAGGTCGTCCGCCACCTGAAGGCGCAAGGGACTCCACAATATCTCGAGGCCGTCACCGCGGCCGACGACGAAGAGGAGGACGAGGACAGCCCGGTATTCGACGCGACCGGGATGGGACAACCGGAGAGCGCCGATCTTTACCAGCAGGCCGTCGCGGTGGTGATGCGCGACCGAAAAGCCTCAACCAGCTACATCCAGCGCCGGCTGCAGATCGGCTACAATCGGGCCGCGTCTCTTATGGAACGAATGGAGAAAGAAGGCGTGGTCGGCCAGGCAAACCACGCGGGAAAACGCGAGATCCTGGTGGCCGAAGAGGAAGCCGAGCCCTACTGACCACGGTGTCATGGAGCGGTCTCGGAGCCGGGCCCAACTCCGGACGCGCAAAGTGTGGAGTTCTGGACACAGTTCAGCCGCAACACGGCTGGTAGTCGTCATCTCGCCACATGTGGCAACTAGGCAAGCGGGGTTAAGGGAAGCGGAGAGAGGGGAATATGGCCCGCATGCGCCGGAGGCTGGTGGTCGGGATGCTGCTGTTGGGCCTCATCGGGCTCGCCCCGGCCGATGCGGAGACCGTTCCGTTGCCAAAGCCGGCACCTCTGCCCAAGCAAGGCGCAGCCCGGTCCGCCGCACCAGCGCCGGCTGCAAGCGCTCAGCCGCAAAATCCCGTTGCCGGCCTCGCCACTGGATTGAGATCCCTCTTCAACCTCGACAAGCAGCCCGAAGCACCGCCCCCTGCGGCGACCACGACCGCGTTCACTCCGGCGCAGCGTGCCCAGATCGACAAGGTGAGCACCTATCTTTCCAGCGTGCAGCAGATGGTCGGTCATTTCGTCCAGGTCGCGCCTGATGGCAGCCGGACGCAAGGTGAATTCTACGTGCAGAAGCCCGGCAGAGTTCGGTTTGAATACGATGCCCCGAGCCCGATCGAGATCATAGCCGACGGGCAGACCGTGGTGGTCCGAGACCGCAAGCTGGCGACCCAGGATCTCTATCCGCTCTCGCAAACGCCTCTGCGTTTCCTGTTGTCCGAGAGGATCGACCTCCTGCGCGAGACCAATGTGGTGGCCGTGCGTTCGGACGATGTGTATGTGACCGTCGTCATTGAAGAGAGACAGGCGCTCATCGGCACCAGCCGACTGATGATGATGCTCGGCGCCAAGGACTATCAGTTGAAGCAGTGGACCGTGACCGATCCCCAGGGCTATGACACGACGGTTGCGATTTCCAATCTCGACAGCAGCAAGCACCCGGATCCGAACCTGTTCCGCATCGACTATACGCGCTACGCGCAATAGCTCGTCCTCGCGGCGTCTGCGCCGCCGCCAGTCCAGCCCATTCACACGCGACGATTGACGTTTTCACTCCCGGGCCCGAGCGTGGCAAGGGAGCCCGGAATCCAGTAATCACCGGCAGAGTGTAGCGGTATTGCGGGCCCGCCGTTTTGCGGAGCCTCGAATGACGCTGCCCGCCCTCTGACCTGCAAAACAAATGCGCCTTACCGTCACGACCTGGAACATCAACTCGGTGCGGCTGCGGCTGGACAACGTCGCCAAACTCATCAAGTCGGTGCGGCCCGACATTCTCTGTCTTCAGGAAACGAAGTGCCCGGACGATAAATTCCCGCGCAAGCGATTCAAGCGCCTGGGCTACGAGCATGTCGCCCTCAACGGACAGAAGGGCTACCACGGGGTTGTCCTGCTTTCGCGGATGCCGATCGAGAGCTTCAATATTCGATCCTTCTGCGACAAGGTGGACTGCCGCCACATCAGCGCGGTGATTGGCGAGCGCGCCGGACTTCGCGATCCGATCACGCTGCACAATCTCTATGTGCCCGCAGGCGGCGACCTCCCCGATCCGGAGGTCAATCCCAAATTCGCGCACAAGCTGTCGTTCCTCGACGAAATGCGCGCATGTCTTGAATTCCGCTGCACCGGCTCCGGCCGAATGATTCTGGTCGGCGACCTCAACGTCGCGCCATTGGAGCACGATGTGTGGAGTCACAAGCAGATGCTCCGGGTCGTCTCGCACACGCCGGTGGAATGCGAGCGCCTCCTCGAGACCCAGAAGACCGGCTCGTGGATCGATGCGATGCGCATGCTGGTGCCGGAGCCAACCAAGCTGTTCACCTGGTGGAGCTATCGCTCGCCCGACTGGAGGACCGCCGACAAGGGGCGCCGGCTGGACCACATCTGGGTTGCCCCGGCACTCGCGGACCGTGTCAGCAAAGTAGAGGTGCTCAAGGATTTGCGCGGCTGGGTGCGCCCTTCTGATCACGTGCCGGTCACTGCGACGCTGGAGCTGTGAGCATAAGTGAGCAGGCACTGTGGCGACTTGAGCTCGCGAATGGCCTTCAGCTGGCGGTGCGCTGCGGGCGAATCAGCGTCGCCTATCGCGACTCTTCGATAGCCGACCTTAAGCAGATGCAAATCGAGACCGACTTGGAAACCGACGTGCATGCCTGGTCGGCAACGTTGCGGCTCGCTGAACAGCACGAGCTCATATCACCTTGTACGATGCCGCCTATCTTGAGCTTGCGCAACGCCGCCGCCTCCCGCTTGCCACGCTCGATCGGAAGCTGCGCCGCGCCGCTGACAAGCTCGATCTGATGGTCCTGGGACTTTAAGGAATTCCACCGCGTTCCAGCGCGTCGAGCTGCACGGCTTCGGCATCCTTACCAGTCACATGAATCGCCGTCGCGCAGTTTGCGGTCGGGAGCCGCCACTGCCACATTGCGCGATCCGATGGAGCGACAGGATGAGATTCGCGCATTTTGCCCATGTCTGGGGCAAGCCCGGCATGACGCCGCACCAACGCTACGAACAGTTGTGGCGAGAGCTGCAATGCTGCGACGAGCTCGGCTTCGATTATTCCTTCTGCGTCGAGCATCATTTCCGCCCGGACGAGAGCTGGATGTCGGCACCAAGCCTTTACGCGGTCGGCGCCGGCGCGCGCACGAAGCGTCTGCGTGTCGGGCCAATGGGCTACATTGTGCCGCTTTATCATCCGTTGCGGCTTGCCGAGGAGATCGCCATCGTCGATCAGATGCTCGGGGGGCGCATGGAGCTTGGCCTCGTTCCCGGCATCAAGCCGGACTATTTCCGCCCGTTCGGCCTCGACTACGACCATAGAAAATCACCGACGCTCGAATTCGTCTACTATATGCGAGCGGCGTTCGGCGACACACAGCCATTCTCGTTCCACGGCCAGGAATTCCACACCGACCGCGCCGAGCTTGCGGTCAAGCCGTCGCAGCGCCCGCATCCGCCGCTGTGGATGATGAGCCGCGATCCGCAGACCCTGGAGTTCTGCGCAAAACACGGCATCAACCCCGGCTATTTCCTGATCTACCCGCGCGCCGATGCCGCGCCGCGCTATCGCAAATTCCTGCAGGATTGGGAAAAAGTCGGTCGGTCGAAGCGTCCGAGCATTGCTTATTGCACAGTTGTTTATGTCGATGAATCCGATGAAAAAGCGATCGACACGGCTTTGCTTCGCGCCAGTCGCGCCTATGAAGGGTTTCTGGCGCGCCCCAAGCCGGGCGAGAGCTTCGAGGACCGCGTGCGCGAATACGCCAAGATGTTCATCGGCCGCGGCGAGCCCGGTGCATCGG
Source organism: uncultured Alphaproteobacteria bacterium (assembly GCA_963841705.1). Classification (GTDB taxonomy): domain Bacteria; phylum Pseudomonadota; class Alphaproteobacteria; order Rhizobiales; family Xanthobacteraceae; genus VAZQ01. Next base: position 124,987 of record CAWJDY010000031.1, on the reverse strand, counting down.
AAATCATGCAGCACCTGTTCGACGCGGACTATCTGCGCAAGCACGATCTCGTCTTCATCGGCTCCGCCGAGACCGTAGCCGAAAAAATCCGTGCGGCCGCCGAGGCGGGATTGTTCAATGTGTTCATGGGCGAGTTCAACTTCTCCGACCTGCCCGAGCCTGAGCTGATGCGCTCGATCCGCCTGTTCGGGGAGAAGGTAATTCCGGCGCTGCGCGAATACGAGCCGTTCTGATGATTCCTCACTGGTAGGAATTGAGCACCGCGCGCACGTCGCAGATCTCCTGGGTCGACTGGTCGAGACGGCTGGCAAGAGCGTCGCGCAGCTTGCGGGCGCTATCGGGAAAGCTGTCCAGCATCTTGAGGACGAGCGGCCGCGGAATCAGCAGCACGGTCGACGGCTCCAGTGCAGTCGCCGTGGCCGAGCGCTGGCTCTCCGTGAACAGCGCCACTTCCCCCAGCAGGGTGCACGGACCGACCACTACGGCTTTGCCCTCGTCGGCGGAGTCGGGCATCAAATTAAAGCTGCCCTCCTGGACGACGTAGCCTCCTTCCGCCTCTTCTCCGGCATTGAAAAGGATCTCGCCCCCGTGCACGTAACGCGACTGCGCGCCGATCGCCAGAATACGCAGGGCCGGTCGACTTAAGAGATTGAGCGTCGGCACACGTTCCAGAAACGCGATGTCGTCCTCGATGGTCATGGGACGAGGTTACGGCACCAGCTTATACCCACCCGCCTCGGTGACCAGAATGGAAGGGCTCGCAGCATCCTGCTCGACCTTCTGCCGCAATCGGTAGATGTGCGTTTCCAGCGTGTGCGTGGTGACCCCCGAATTGTAGCCCCAAACTTCCTGCAGCAGCGTTTCCCGCGAGACCGGGCGCTCGCCGGCGCGATAGAGGTACCGCAGTATCGCTGTCTCCTTCTCGGTGAGCCGGACCTTGTTGCCTTTTGGATTGAGCAGGATCTTCGAACTCGGCCGGAACGTATACGGCCCAATGTTGAACACTGCGTCCTCGCTCGCCTCGTGCTGCCGCAGCTGGGCGCGGATGCGCGCCAGCAGGACGGCAAAACGAAACGGCTTGGCGACGTAATCGTTGGCTCCCGATTCCAGCCCGAGAATGGTATCGGAGTCGGTGTTATGCGCGGTGAGCATTATAATGGGAGCCTTGAAGCCGTTCTTGCGCAGAATGCGCACCGCTTCGCGCCCGTCGATGTCAGGCAGGCCGACATCCATGATGACGAGGTCGATCTGGCCCGATTTTGCCGCTTGCACCCCCTTCGTACCGCTCTCGGCCGCGGCCGCTTCGAACTCGTCATGCAAGGCGAGCTGCTCGAGCAGCGCCTCCCGCAGCTCAGCATCATCGTCCACAATCAGGATCTTGCGCGTAGTGCTCATATCGAAGCCCTCGCGGCCTGCCATGCCAGTGTGCGAAGTAGAGCATTCGGGCGCAAAAGAGCAAGCAGATTGGTCGAAGTGATTAAGGAATGCCCGCCGCGACCGCCTCGTTCATGCGCACGCGAACGCTGCCGCTAATACGCGTGCGGGTCCGGCCCGGCTCCCGAATCAGCGGAATTCTTCTGGCCGGCCCTTTTGCCATGCCGGTCCTGCTGGGGCGCTCCGGAGTGCGTGCCAACAAGCGCGAAGGAGACGGCGCAACGCCGCGCGGCCGTTTTCGGCTCCTGCAGCTCTGGTGGCGCGCCGACCGCTCCCCGCGGCCGATCACGCTTCTCCCGGCAAGGCGAATCACTCCTGAGATGGCCTGGTGTGAGGATCCGACCGACCAGCGCTACAACCGCCCATTTAGCCGGTCCCCCGGGGAGCCGGGAGACCGGCTCTGGCGGAACGATCCGCTCTACGACTTCCTCGTCGAGATCGACCACAACACCCGGCCGCGAAAAGCTCGCCGCGGCAGTGCCGTGTTCGTGCACGTCGCGCGGCGCCAGGACTCGCCTACGGCTGGATGTATCGCCTTGAGGTCAGCGGACTTATGCCGCCTGCTTGCACGCATCGGCCCCAACACCCGTCTGGCGATAGAAGTTTAGCGCAATTGTGAGCCGCGGCACGTCATGCACGAGACGGGTAGCCCGGTGACAAGGTCTCGGCGGGCACCCCCGATGGCCGCTTTCAGCATCCGGTGGGGATGGCGGGCGACCCAATGGGTCGCCCCTACCGGAAGGTCGCCTTCCAATCGAGAAGTTTCTGGTCACGCCGGCTGATGCCGTGGCGAGGGCCGCTCGCCGAAGATCGCAGTGCCAATCCGCACGTGGGTGGCGCCGTACGCAATCGCGATGGTGAAATCCGCACTCATGCCCATGGAAAGCAGCGCAAGATTGTTGCGGCGTGCGATCTTGGCCGTCAGTGCGAAATGCGGCGCCGGGCTTTCATGCGCCGGAGGAATGCACATCAGCCCCGCGATCTCCAATCCGTGACGCTCGCGGCAGGCAGCAAGGAACGCATCGGTTTCCTCTGGAAGCACACCCGCTTTCTGCGGCTCGGCACCGGTATTCACCTCGACGAAAAGCGTCGGCTTTCGCCCCTGTCTGGCAATCTCCCGGGCGAGCGCCTCGGCAAGGCTTGGCCGGTCAACGGAATGGATCGCGTCGAACAGGGCGACCGCCTCTCTCGCCTTGTTCGACTGCAACGGTCCGACGAGATGAAGCTCCAGGCCGGGATGGCGTTCCCTTAGCGCGGGCCATTTGCCCTTCGCCTCCTGCACCCTGTTCTCTCCGAACACGCGCTGACCTTTTGCGATGACAGGTTCGATGGCCGCCGGACCGAAAGTCTTTGAGATCGCAACCAGAGTGACCGACGTCGGATCGCGGCACGCCTCGATGCAGGCGCGCGCGATGCGCTCGCGCACGGCACGCAGTGGCGGGTCGATTTCCGTTGCCGCGCCGATTTTGCTCATGCCGCATCGTGAAAAATAACGCCCAGCGTGTGGCGACGACCGGAGCGCAAGCGGCTCACGCCATGGCGCATGTTGACCCGGTAGGTGCCGCGTGCGCCTTGCACCGGCCGATGGTGCACCGGAAAGATCACGGCTTCGCCCTGCGCGAGCGGCACGACCTCCGCCCGCGATTGCATGCGCGGGCGCTGCTCGGTGAGCACAAATTCACCCCCGGTGAAATCCTCGCCTGGCCGCGAGAGAAGAAACGTGACCTGAAGGGGAAACACGAGATCGCCGTAGAGGTCCTGGTGCAAGCAATTGTAATCACCCGGTCCGTACTGGAGCAAAAGTGGCGTCGGTCGATTTTGCCCGGCCTTGTGGCAACGCGCGAGATAACCGGCGTGATCGCCGGGATAGCGTGCAGCAACATTCATGCTGACGTTCCAACGATTGGCGATCTCGGAGAGCCGCGGATAAAGCTCGGAGCGCAGGAGCGCGACCAGTTCCGGCAGCGGATAGGCGAAATATTTGTATTCGCCCCGCCCGAACCCGTGTCGGGTCATGACCACCCGACTGCGGAAGAGTCCGTCCGACGCGTAGCTGCCGGCGAGCTGCTCGCATTCATCCCGTGTCAGCAGCGCTCTGGTGGTTGCGCAGCCGTGTGCGTCGAGTGCCTGCGCAATCTCGGCCCGGTCGAGCGCGGCGATGCGGGCGGCGAGCGTTGGTGCCGCCGCCCTCGCACGCTCCCGCCGGACTGCCGTGGTGGCGGTCATTGGACCCGCTCCTGTGATGCACGCTCGCGCGCCAGCAATGCGCGCTTGCGCGCAACCCCCCAGCGGTACCCCGAAATCGAGCCATCCGAACGCACTACGCGATGGCACGGAATGGCGATCGCGATCGCATTGGAACCGCAAGCCTGCGCCACCGCGCGCACCGCCTTGGGAGCGCCGATGCGTTTAGCGAGCTCGGTATAGCTTGCAGTCGAGCCCGCGGGGATGGCGGCAATGGCATCCCATACCCGCTGCTGGAAGGCGGTGCCGCGGATATCGAGGGGCAGGTCGAGGCCGTGTCCCGGCGCCTCGACGAGACCAACCACTCTAGCCACCAGCTCCGCGAATTCCGGATCGTCGCCGACGAGCTCTGCGTGGCGAAAACGCTCCTGAAAGGAATGCACGAGCGCCTCCGGATCATCGCCGAGCTCGATCGCACAGACACCCTTCGTGGTGGCGGCGACGAGGATCGACCCGAGCGAGCACTCCCCGAGCGCGAAGCGGATCACAGTGCCCGGTCCGCCGGCGCGAAACTGCCGCGGGGTCATGCCCAGCATTCCCGACGAGCCAGCATAGAAAGGGGCATTCGAATTGAAGCCCGCCCCGTAGAGGGCTTGCGTCACCGTCCCGCTCTGCGGGAGCGCGTCGCGAACCCGCTTCGCCCGCGTGGCGGCGGCGTAGCCCTTGGGGCTCACTCCCGTTACCGCCCGAAAGATCCGATGAAAATGGTATGGGCTGAGCCCCGTGACTTGCGCCAGCTCGCCCAGGCGAGGTGCCTCTTCGGCCTGCTCGATCAGGCGACATGCTTTGCTCACCGCGGCGGCATGGCGCTCAGCCAGGCTGGGCTCCTTCGGCCGGCAGCGTTTGCAGGGGCGAAAGCCCGCACGTTCAGCGTCGGCACAGGTGGCGTGAAAGGCGACATTCTCCCGCCTGGGTAATCGCGCTCCGCAGGTTGGCCGACAATAAACTCCGGTTGTGGCAACAGAATAGTAGAAGGCCCCGTCAGCAGCGGGATCGCGGCGCCGGACCGCGTCCCAGCGCTCATGGTCAGTTCGGAAGGGCTGCAGTTTCCCGTTCATCGTAGTGTCCAACATCGTGACGCTCCTTCGGTTGGCGGCAATCGCACCGCCCATGCGTCAAAATCTATGCGCATCCCGGTCGTGAGCACTTCGATCCTTGCGCCCAAATCCAAAAATAGCACGGCCAATGAATTCGTCATGGCCATCCGGGCACGGCGGTCAGAATGATGGCCTTGATCTTTCCCGCGCGCGGTTGACCGGCGCCCGTCTCCTGCCCTAGTGCCTTGGTAAATATTTGTCAGGCAAAAGAATTCCATGGCGATCGAGCGCTATAACGCCGGCGAGGCGGAAGCACGCTGGCAGGCCGTGTGGGATGAGCGCGGCATTTTTGCCACGCCCAACGACGACCCGCGCAAGAAATACTACGTGCTCGAGATGTTTCCCTATCCTTCCGGGCGCATTCATATGGGGCACGTGCGCAACTACGCCATGGGGGACGTGGTAGCGCGCTTCAAGCGGGCAACCGGGTTCAACGTCCTGCATCCCATGGGATGGGACGCGTTCGGCATGCCGGCGGAGAATGCGGCGATGGAGCGCCGGGTCCATCCCAAGACCTGGACCTATGAGAACATTGCCGCGATGAAGGCGCAGCTCAAGTCGATGGGGCTTTCCCTCGACTGGCGGCGTGAGATCGCAACCTGTGACCCCGCCTACTACAAGCACCAGCAGAAGATGTTTCTGGACTTCCTGCGTGCGGGGCTGGTCGAACGCAAGCTTGGCAAGGTCAATTGGGACCCCGTCGATCAGACCGTGCTCGCCAACGAGCAGGTGATCGACGGCTACGGCTGGCGTTCCGGCGCGCCGGTCGAACAGCGTGAAATGCTGCAGTGGTATTTCGCGATCACCAAGTTTTCCGAGGATCTGCTGGCATCGCTTGATCGACTCGAGCGCTGGCCGGAGAAGGTGCGCACCATGCAGCGCAACTGGATCGGCCGCTCGGAAGGCCTGCTGGTGCGGTTCGCGCTCGATCCTGCGACCACCCCGGACGCGGAGGACGAGCTCGAAATTTTCACGACGCGCCACGACACGCTGTTCGGCGCAAAATTCATGGCGCTTTCGCCCGATCATCCGCTCGCCGCGGCGACCGCTGCAAAGAACCCCGAGCTCGCCGCCTTCATCGCCGAATGCAAGCGGCACGGGACCGCCCAGCAGCTGATCGAGACCGCAGAGAAGAAAGGCTTCGATACCGGGATCAAGGCAATCCATCCCTTCGATCCGAATTGGAAGCTGCCGGTGTTCGTGGCCAATTTCATTCTGATGGAATACGGCACCGGCGCGATCTTCGGCTGCCCGGCGCACGACCAGCGCGACCTCGAATTCGCGAACAAATACAAGCTCGGAAACACTCCGGTGGTCTGCCCGCCTGGCCAAGACCCCGCGACTTTTGTGATCACCAATGTCGCTTATGAGGGCGACGGATTACTGATCAACTCTCGGTTTCTCGACGGCATGACCAGCGAGGCGGCGAAGGAGGAGATCGCCCGTTTGCTGGAGAGCGAGTTGCGCGGCAACCGCCCGGTTGCCATTCGCCAGGTCAATTTCCGCCTGCGCGACTGGGGCATTTCGCGCCAGCGCTACTGGGGCTGCCCAATCCCGATCATTCACTGTGAGTCCTGCGGCATCGTCCCCGTGCCGGAGAACGAGCTGCCGGTGACGTTGCCGGAGGACGTCGCGTTCGACCGGCCCGGCAATCCGCTCGAGCGGCATCCCAGCTGGAAGCATGTGACCTGCCCGCGCTGTGGCCGCCCCGCACGGCGGGAAACCGATACCATGGACACTTTCGTGGACTCGTCCTGGTATTTCGCGCGGTTCACGGATCCCTGGATAACAACCGCGCCCACCGACCGCACCCAGATCGATCACTGGCTCCCCGTCGACCAGTACATCGGCGGGATTGAGCACGCGATCCTGCATCTCCTCTACAGCCGCTTCTTCACCCGCGCCATGAAAGCGACCGGGCATGCCGGGCTCGAGGAGCCGTTCGCGGGACTCTTCACCCAGGGAATGGTCGTGCACGAGACCTATAAGCGGGCCAACGGCGAATGGGCCATGCCGGCCGAGGTCCGGCTCGAGGGAGCCGGGAAAGATCGCCGCGCGACTTTCATGGGCACCGGTGAAGCAGTCGAGATCGGCTCCATCGAGAAGATGTCGAAGTCAAAACACAATACCGTCGATCCGGACGACATCATCGCCGCCTACGGGGCCGACACCGCGCGCTGGTTCATGCTGTCAGATTCGCCGCCTGAGCGCGACGTCATATGGACCGAGGAGGGCGTGCAGGGAGCCTGGCGGTTCGTGCAGCGCCTGTGGCGCCTGGTGCACGAGGCGAGCGAGGTCGCCGCGCAAGCGAGTCCCCTGCGACCCTCGAGCTTCGGCGGGGAGGCGCTTGCTCTACGCAAAAGCGCGCATCGCGCGCTCGCACGGGTCACCGAAGATATCGAGCGGCTGCGCTTCAACGTCGCCATCGCCCATATCTACGAGTTTGCCAATCAGTTTCAGGCCTCCCTCGGAAGTCTCGAAGGGGAGCCGGGCCCTGATTACCGTTGGGCCGTCAGGGAGGCCGCCGACATTCTTGTGCAGCTTTTCCATCCCATGATGCCGCACTTGGCGGAGGAGTGTTGGGCCGTACTTGGGCACGAAGGAGGCGCTCTTGTGGCGTCCGAGCCCTGGCCGCGGGTAGACGCCTCGCTGCTGGTTGAGGACAGCATCACACTTCCGGTCCAAATCAATGGTAGGAAGCGCGACGACGTGACCGTCGCCCGAGATGCGGGGGAGGCGGACATCCAGAGCGCGGTTTTGGCGCTCGAATCAGTCAAGCGGGCGCTGGCCGGCAAGCCGCCGAAGAAGGTGATCGTGGTGCCGCAGAGGATCGTGAATGTGGTGGCGTAACGGACGTGTGGGGCGCCTTAGCCGCGCCGCTGCGGCACTTGCCTTCGCTGGCCTGACCGCCGCTTGTTTCCAACCGCTCTACGGCGAAATTTCCCCGACCGGCGCGCCGCTTCTGCGCGAGCAGCTCAGCGCCGTGGATATCGAGCAGATCGGCGCACCCAAGGGAACCGATGAGGCGCGCCTGGCGGTAGAGATCCGCAATGCGATGCTGTTCAACTGCACCGGGGGCGGGGCACCGGCTCCGCCAACGCATCGGCTGAAGATTTCGATCTCGACCTCGCAGACCGCGGTGATCGTGGACATCCAGACGTCGCGACCCGATGTGCAAATCACCGGCATCAACGCCACCTACACGTTGACCGAGATCGCGACCAACAAGATCGTGGTAACCGGCCAGACTTTCGCGCGCGTCTCCTATGATCTTCCGGGACAGCAACAACGGTTCGCGCGGCTGCGCGGCTTGCGGGATTCGGAAGACCGCGCGGCGAAAGTCGTTGCCGACAATATCACCGGAAAACTCACCTCCTATTTCACCGCGGGTACGTGACCGAATTCGTTCGGCGCGGGCGTCGTGTCCCGGATGCGACGCTGCGCGAGCGCGCGCACGAGCCTTTCAATATCCTGCGGCGCTGCGACGCGCGAAGCGGTGCGCCGCTGATCCGGGATCGCCGCAAGCTCAACGTGCGGTGCAGCGGCGGGTTTGAAACCCGCCCCTACAAGGCACCGGAGCGTTTGTAAGGTCCCGGGTCTGCAGCGCATCATGGCAGCGCCGGCAGAGAGTGTTTTGACGGAATAGATGGTATATGCGCTGCTCATGCTGCACTGCGCCCGGGACACGCCGGTACACTGACCCGGAGCTAACGTGGTTGCGCTGAAATCCAAAGACGTCGACCGCTACATGGCCGCTCCCGATCCGGGGAAGCCGACCATCCTTGTCTACGGACCGGACGCCGGTCTCGTGCAGGAGCGAGCGGAAACGCTCATCCGCACATTCGTAGACGATCCGCGCGATCCGTTCCAACTGGTGCGGTTGGAAGGCGACGAGCTTGCGGGTGAGCCGACGCGCCTCGTCGAGGAGGCGATGACGGTGCCTCTGTTCGGCGGACGGCGCGCCATATGGGTGAAAGCAGGGTCGCGCAATTTTGCACCCGCGGTGGAAACGCTCCTGGGCTTACCCTCTCTCACCACGTCCGTTGTCATCCAGGCGGGCAATCTGCGTGGCAACGCGCCTCTGCGCACGGTATGCGAGCGCGCCAAGACAGCGGTCACCCTGCCCTGCTACGCGGACGAGGAGAGTGCTCTGCTTCGCCTGATCGACACGGAGATGCGCGGGAACGGCCTTGCGATCTCGCCCGACGCGCGCGCAGCGCTGGTGCCGCTGCTGGGGGGAGATCGGCTCTCCTCGCGCCATGAGCTCCGCAAGCTTGCCCTGTTTGCACACGGCAGGTCGCGCGTCGAGCTTGAGGACGTAAGAGCCGTCGTCTCGGATGCTTCCAGTCTCGAGCTGGATGAATTGGTTGACGCGGCATTCGCCGGCGACGCCCGCGAGCTTGAGATCCAGTTGAGCAAGGCGCGCATCGCGGGCACCTCGCCCGGCACGATCATGACGGCAGCACTGCGTCAGGTCGGCCAGCTGCACCGGGCAAGGGTTGCGGTTGATGACGGCGCGGCGCCTGAGGAGGCTGCAAACAGCATTGTGCCATTCGGCTTTGGCCGCAAGAACGCAATCGCGCGGATGCTGCGGATGTGGACGTCCGCGCGACTGCTGCGCGCGATGACGCAGCTTGCGGACGCAGCGCTCGAGACCCGGCGCCAATCCGATATGGCCGCCGTGATTGCGCACCGAGCGCTCCTCGCCCTCGCCGTCAACGCGAAGGGCAAGAGCAATCGATGAGCAACATGACAAGCTTGGACGATGGCACGATCACGCTTGTGGCCGTCCTTCGAGACGCGCGCAAGCGCGCTCCTCAGGACGAGGCTGATTGATGCGGCGATATGATTCGAACCTCGAAAACGCAAAGCCGCAGAACTAACTAGCTGAGCGTTTCCAAAATTCGAATCATATGGGGGCGTCGGAATTCCCGCATTTTGCGGCGAGAAGTCCAAGGACTGCAACGGACCAGAATCATGGAATTGGTCGTCTAGGTCTTCTCCAGGCGCCGCACCACGTCGTCGAGCTGATCGAGGCTGCGGTAGTGGATATGCAGCACTCCGCTGTTGCCACGCTCGACGAGAGTAACGGTGAGGCCAAGCGCATCGGAAAGACGCCGCTCGAGCGCGGCGGTATCGGCGCCCTTGTTTGCTCCGCTTTCTGCGGATTTCGCGGGCTTGCGTGCGTGTTGTTTCGCAAGTGCTTCGACCTGGCGCACGTTGAGGCCGCGCTCGACGATCTGCCGTGCCATGCCTTCCGGGTCTGGCGCCCCGACCAGCATGCGGGCTGCCCCCGCGGAGATCTCTCCGGCGCTGATGTAGGCCTTCACCGCCTCAGGTAGTTTCAGCAGTCGCATCGTGTTGCTCACATGGCTGCGGCTCTTGCCGACCATGCGCGCGATGTCGTCATGACTGCGCTCGTACTCGCTCGCGAGCCGCTGATAGCCGCCGGCCTCTTCCAGCGCATTGAGATCGGTGCGCTGCACGTTCTCGATGATCGCAAGCTCGAGCGCCTCGGCATCCGTCGCTTCCAACGGCACGATCGGGATTTCATGCAGACCTGCGCGCTGGGCGGCGCGCCAACGGCGCTCGCCGGCGATGATCTCGTAGGCATCTTTTGACTCTGCAATCGGTCGCACCAGAACCGGCTGAATCACGCCGCGTTGTTTGATCGACTGAGCTAACTCGTCGAGATCGGAGTCGCTGAAACTGCGGCGCGGGTTACGCGGGTTGGGCTTGAGATATTCGATGGGAACGCGACGATGGTGGCGAGACTTTTCAGTCGGCTCCGTCTCGGCGACGACATCTCCCATCAGCGCCGCAAGGCCGCGGCCCAGTCGCGATCGGCTCTCATCTTTCATGGCGCATCCATGCCCTCGCACGCAGTGTCATGTCATGTCGCAGGTTCGGGGTACGGCGGGAGCTCGTTGTTGATCGGTTTGCCTGCGCGCAACGAGATGAGCTCCTTCTCGCGCTGGATGATCTCGGTTGCGAGCCGCAGATAGGCTTCGCTGCCGACGCATTTGAGATCGTAGACGAGCACCGGTTTGCCGTAGGAAGGCGCCTCCGACACCCGCACATTGCGGGGGATGATGGTGCTGTAGACCTTTTCCCCGCTGTTCTGGCGCACATCCGCGACAACCTGATTCGAAAGATTGTTGCGCGCATCGTGCATCGTGAGCACGATCCCGTGGATGACAAGGTCGGGATTGAGCGCGGCCTTCACCCCGGCGACGGTCTGTATCAGTTGCGACAGACCTTCCAGGGCGAAGAACTCGCATTGCAACGGAACCAGGACTGCATCCGCCGCAGCCATTGCGTTGATGGTGAGAAGATTGAGCGAAGGCGGACAATCGATCAGGACATAACTGAGCGTGCCGTCTGCAGGTGCAGCGCTGCGCAAAGGCGCAAGCGCATTGCGCAGACGCATTGCGCGATCCCTTTCTTGACTCACTTCGAGCTCGAGGCCGGAGAGATCAAGCGTAGAAGGCGCGATGGACAAACGGGGCACGGCCGTCGGCATCACCGTATCGCGCACCGAAGCTTCGCCCATCAACAACTCGTAGGTGGAATGTTGCCGGTTGCGGCGATCGATGCCGAGACCGGTGGAGGCATTGCCTTGCGGATCGAGATCAACGATCAGCACGTGCTCGCCGATGGCCGCCAGCGCCGTGCCGAGGTTGATCGCAGTGGTGGTTTTTCCGACGCCGCCTTTTTGGTTGGCGATCGCGATGATCCGCGGCGGCGCCGGATTGAGGATGCGGGTGGAGACAGGCTCCTCGCGCGTCGCCACTTCCGCGGTGTCAGTCGTCGCGATGTCTGTCTCCGCGATATCTGTCATGGGCCGCTGTCCGGAGCGCAATCACTGCGCAGGCTGCGAATCGGCTGCAATTCTAAGGCGCTCCTGCCCGGCGCTCCACATCGCGAACCACGATGATGCGGGCATCGGCATCGGTGCGGCTCGCCGCCATGGTGGCATGCATGGCCCAGCGATTCGAGGCTTGTGCGAGCTCCACCCCTGCACTTCGTCCCTTTGGGAACAAGCCTATCGTACCGGTTTTCCCCAACTGGGGAAACGCAAGGTTAAGCAAATCGTCCAGGGAAGCGAGGGCGCGGGCGCATACCGCGTCTACAGGGTCGGCAAAACGGCTCACGAAGTTCTCTATTCGTTCCGCGTGCACAACGGCGGGGGCCGCAGTAACGCGCGCAGCTTCGCGCAGAAATGCTGCCTTTCTGGTGTTGCTTTCGACCAAGTGGATCGCGGTACCCGGCGTATCAGTGAGCGCGCACGCGATAGGGATGCCGGGAAATCCGCCGCCGGAACCTAGATCGATCCAGGTGCGGGCGCCGGGCGCAAGATCGAGGAGCTGGAGGGAGTTGGCGATGTGACGTGTCCACAGGCGCGGTATGGTCGAGGTTGCGACCAGGTTTGTAGTTCGCTGCCACTCCACGAGGAGAGCAACGAACGCATCCAGCCGCTCCGCTGTTTCACGTGAAACAGGGGTAAGCTCAAGCGCTTTGGCACGGTCACCCACGAGAAGGCCCGGACTTCGCGGGGTGCCGGGGCGTACGTTGCCGCGCCTCTCGCCGGCGCCGCAGCAAGCGCCCCTGCTCCATGGGCTCAGCCCATCACGCGGCAGCGGACGCGCCCGACCGCTGCCCGCGATCGACACGTTTGAGGTGGGCCAGGAGCAAGGTCAAGGCAGCAGGGGTGATGCCGTCGATGCGACCGGCCTGGCCTATCGTGCGCGGGCGCAGGGATTGCAGCTTCTGCCTGACCTCATTGGAGAGCCCTCGAATGATTGCGTAGTCGAGATGCTCCGGCAGGACCAGGCTTTCATCCCGTCGATAAGCGGCGATGTCGGCCGCCTGCCGCGAGAGGTACACGTCGTATTTCGCGTCAATCTCCAACTGCTCGGCGATTTTGGGAGGGAACTCGCGGAGCCGCGGCCAGATAGAGGCAAGCTGCGCCACGTTCATCGTCGGGTGCGACAGAAGCTCGAAGGCGGTGCGCCGCTGGCCGTCCTGATTGAGCGTGAGCCCATGGCGTTGCGCCTGCGTCGGGGTCAGCGCCACCGAGCAGGCGTATTCCCGCGCCGCAGCCAGCGCCGCCATTTTCCCCGCGTGCCTGGCCGATCGAGCGGAACCGACGCAGCCCAGCGCTATCCCCCGTCCCGTCAAGCGCTGATCGGCATTGTCGGCCCGGAGCGTGAGGCGATACTCTGCCCGCGAGGTGAACATGCGATAGGGCTCCGTTACCCCGCGGGTAACGAGGTCATCGACCATGACCCCGAGGTAGCTCTCCGCCCGATCGAATGTGATCTCGCCCGTGCCGGCGGCGCGCGAGGCGGCATTCAGACCCGCAAGCAGGCCCTGCGCCGCCGCCTCCTCGTAGCCGGTCGTGCCGTTGATCTGCCCGGCGAGGAACAGCCGCGGCAGGCGCTTGGCCTCAAGCGTGGGGGCGAGCTCACGCGGATCGATGTAATCGTACTCAATAGCATAGCCGGGCCGGATGATCCGGGCCCGCTGCAGGCCGGGGATCGTGGCGACGAGCGCGAGCTGGACCTCTTCCGGAAGCGACGTGGAGATGCCATTGGGGTAGACGGTGATGTCACCGAGCCCTTCCGGCTCCAGGAAGATCTGGTGCCCTTGGCGATCGCCGAAGCGCACGATCTTGTCTTCGATCGAGGGGCAATAGCGCGGGCCGCGGCTCGCAATCTGCCCGGAATACATCGGCGAGCGGTGGACATTCGCGCGGATGACCGCGTGGGTCGCTTCGGTCGTGCGGGTCAACCCGCACTGGATCTGCGGATTGGCAAGCCTGTCGGTCATGACAGAGAAGGGCTCGGGGGGCTCGTCGCCCGGCTGCATCTCGACCCCAGCCCAGTCGATGGTGCGCCCGTCAAGTCGCGGCGGTGTGCCTGTCTTGAGCCGGGAAAGGGCAAACCCGAGGCGCTCGAACGTGCGCGACAGGCCCAACGCTGGGGCTTCACCCACCCTGCCGGCGGGGATCTGGCGCTCCCCGATGTGGATCAGGCCGCGCAGGAATGTCCCCGTGGTGATGATGACGGAGCCCGCCCCGAAGGTGCGGCCGTCGGCGAGCGTAACCCCTGCCACCTGCCCGCCCGCCAGGGCCAAGTCGTCCACCTCGGCCTCGATCACCGTCAGGTTTGCGGTGTCCCGAATGGCCTGCTGCATGGCGGCGGCATAGAGCTTGCGGTCGGCCTGGGCGCGCGGGCCCCGCACCGCCGGGCCCTTGCGGCGATTGAGCACGCGGAACTGGATGCCTCCGAGATCGGCCACCCGGCCCATGAGGCCATCCAAGGCGTCGATCTCGCGCACGAGATGGCCCTTGCCGAGGCCCCCGATGGCCGGGTTGCAGGACATCGCCCCGATGGTCGCAAACCGGTGCGTGATGAGCGCGGTCCGCGCGCCCATGCGCGCAGCCGCGCCCGCCGCTTCACAGCCGGCGTGGCCGCCGCCAACAACGATGACATCGAAGGATGGCCGCATGCGCTCCTCGGGAGGCAGGTTTTAACGCAGCATGCGCGAACGGTCCATTTTTTAGCAGCCGACGTACAATGTTTCACGTGAAACATGCTCCCGGCAAAACGAGCGCGAAAACCCAATCGGTCCACAGGTCAGGATTTACTCGTCACCTCGTTCAAGGACGCGCCCCCTATGAATTGAGTGCGGCGCGTTTTTCCCCGACCGGCGTCGTTCATCTTGGAACATTGTTTTTGTTGCATTTTCCCGATTGGCTTCGTTTGCGGAACTTGGGTTCGTTTGCGGAAAATCGAACTTGCTTCCGTAGCACGGCCGCAAGATCGAACGGACCGCAGTCGTCGGTACCAGCCGTTAGTCCGCCTCCTGCGCAAGCCGTGGCGCGTAGGGAATCGAATTTCTGGGTTGCGGACTTCCGCAACGAGCGCACGTCGCTCTCATAGCGGTTAAGCGTCGCAAGCCGCTTGATCGCCGTGCGATCCTCGAGCGCACGCGCAAGAGAGGAAGGCGCGCCTCGCGGATGTCGAGGAGATCAATCTGCGCGGCAACCAGCCGGCAGGCGGCCTCGAAGCGCGCCGCATCGGCCGTGGAACCAGCAAGCTTGCGCGCGAGCTCGGCGATGTTCCTGGTCTTGCCGGATCGCGCAGTGCCGGCACGCGCAAGCCGTGCTTACGGGCATTTTGCGACGAGCGCGCCTTCCCCGCAGCCGTGCGCGGGCCGGTACTGCGGCGCGCATTGCGCCGATTGGCGTAGCGCTTGCGAAGACTGGTCGCCACGGGGGGCCTCCTGTTCGAGTTTGGGCAAGGCAGACGATATGTTCCCTGTTTGTTCTATCATGAGTCACCGAGTTTTGCAACCGAAATCTCGGCGGGACCGCAGGAGCTCCGTCACTGCTTATTTTCGGAATTATGTAGCTGTTTCACCAAGCCTGCATTTTAACGCAAGCTGTAGCTTGACGTGAGCCAGGCCGTAGCTTCGAGTCCGACTCAGTCAGGTAGCACGGCAGGCTACTATCTGCGGCATGGCTCTACTTAAACAGGCGCTTTATTTCGTCGCGCTTGCGATCATCGCGGTGATCGCTGCCAGATTCATAATGTTGGTCCTCGAACTGAACGGCTGGATAAACCCGTGAACGCCTTTGTGGTGAGCGGCCTGGTCAAGCGCCGCGCAGAGCTGGCCGGCGAGATCGAGCGAGCCCACGAATTAGCGGGGAAGGTGAGTTTGCTACCTAATGCCGCTTATTTTCCGATGCAGAAGTCGCGGAAGATCACGTCGAGGATGTCCTCGACATCCACGCGCCCCAGGAGCTTGCCTAGCGCCCGCGTCGCCAACCGCAGCTGCTCGGCCACGATCTCCTCACGGCGGTCGGCCGCGGCGGCCTGGGCGTCACGCAGGGCGAGTGCTGCCTCGCGCAGATGGGCGCGCTGGCGCTCCCGTGTCACCAGAGCCGGCTCCGCCGGAAAATACTGCTGGCAGAACCGCGACAGGGCGGAGAGGAGCTCGTCAAGCCCCTCTCCCGTAGCGCCCGAGATAAGTCGGGCCGCGTCAGCCGCGTGTCCGCGCGCGAGATCGCGTTCCCCTATCGGCACGAGATCGATCTTGTTGACCAGGAGCCAGACGAGAGTGCCGGCGGGAGCCTCGATGCTGCTGTGGGCGCGGCAGGGCTCTCGCCGACTGCGCGTCGTAGCATCAATCACCCAAAGCACGAGATCTGCCGCAAGCGCCTGCTCGGTCGCGCGGCGCACGCCTTCGCGCTCCACCGGATCCTCGCTGTCGCGAATGCCTGCGGTATCGAGGACAGTCACGGGGTAGCCGCCAAGGTCGAGATGCAGCTCCAGCACATCGCGGGTGGTGCCGGGAAACGGCGAAACGATTGCCGCCTCCCGGCGGGCAAGCCGGTTGAACAGGGTTGACTTGCCCGCATTCGGCGGGCCGGCAATGGCGACCCGCAGCCCCTCCCGCAACCGTTCGCCACCGCCCGCGCACGCTTTCTCGAGCTCCTCGGCCAACGGAGCTGCCAGGGCCAGGGCCTGCGCCATTGCGGTCCGCGGAACGTCGTCCTCGTCGGAAAAGTCGATACCGGCTTCCACCAGGGCGAGCGCCTCGATGAGCCGCTGGCGCCAGGTCTCGGCCCGCTCGCCCAACATTCCCCGCAGCTGCTGGTAGGCCTGCCGACGCTGCGCCTCGGTTTCCGCCGCGACGAGATCGGCAAGCCCCTCTACGGCCGGCAAATCGATGCGGCCATTCTCAAAGGCGCGGCGGGTAAATTCGCCGGCCTCGGCAGGGCGCAGTCCCGGAAGCTTTGCCAACGCCGCGAGCGTCGCCGCGATCACCGCCCGACCGCCGTGAATCTGCAGTTCGGCGATGTCCTCGCCCGTCTCGCTGTTTGGACCGGGAAACCAAAGGGCCAGCCCTTCGTCTATTACCTCGCTGCTCGCGGGATCGCGCAGGCGCGCCAAGGTCGCGTGCCGCGGCGCCGGCAGGCGGCCGATGACAGCCTGCAACGCCGCCCCCGCTCGCGGGCCGGAAATGCGGATCACCGCAATGGCTGCCGGCGGCCGGCCGGACGAGAGGGCAAAAATGCTGTCGCGCGCGGTTGCCATGGCGGATTCCAATAGCAAAGCTTAAGACCAGTAGCGCGTTTTCGAGATTCTAATCATATCGCCGCGTTATCAACCTCGTCCTGAGGAGCGCGCTTGCGCGCGTCTCGAAGGACGGCCACAAGCAAGATCGTGCCAGCGGCCATCCTTCGAGACGCTCAGGATAAGGTCTGTGGGATAACCGCGGAGGTGGCGATGAAGCGCAAGTCCATAGCGAGGCCGGCTCAGCTGCATGCGCGAACGGCCGCGCGCAAGCCATCCCGCCTCAATACCGCCGGCGCCAAGAGATCTCGCTCCGCGACTTCTCGCGCGGCAGTGCAACGCGCGAAGACAACGCCGACCGGTACCACGCTACCAAAGTCATCGCGGGAGAAGGTGAAGGCCTATCGTGAGCGCATGCGACGGCGAGGGATGAAGCTCATCCAGATCTGGGTGCCGGATCCCAAGTCGCCGTATTTCTTTGCGGAGGCACGCCGCCAAGCGCGGGTGATTGCCGAAAGCCCGCAGGAGAAGGACGATCAAGCCTTCATCGATTCCATTTCCGATTGGGACTGGGAGTGAAGCGCGGCGAGATTTGGACCGTGGCCGGCGGTCCCGATTACTCTGGAAAACCCCGACCCATGGTCATCATCCAAGATGACCAGTTCAGCGAGACGAACTCGATCACGCTCTGTGGACTGACCACCCCTGTGATCGAAGCCTCGTTCGCACGGCTGCTGCTTGAACCGTCACCTCTCAACGGACTACCCTCGCCGTCCCGCCTGATGGTGGACAAAATCGCAACCGTTCCAAGATCGAAGCTCGGATACACGATCGGCCGCCTGGATGACCACGACGTAATGCGGCTAAACTCTCACCTCAAGAGCTTCCTCGGGTTGGTCTGAACCGAACGCCGCCCAGCGGGATTAACCCTGCGATGTCGACCGCCGCTGCTGTCACGCCTACCCACGAGAATCGCCTCGCCCGCGAGACCAGCCCCTATCTGCTGCAGCACAAGCATAACCCGGTCGACTGGTGGCCCTGGGGCCCCGCCGCACTCGCCGAGGCCAGGAGCAAGAACAAGCCGATCCTGCTCTCCGTCGGCTACGCGGCTTGCCACTGGTGCCACGTGATGGCGCACGAGAGCTTCGAGGACGGGGACACCGCGCGGGTGATGAACGAGCTGTTCGTCAACATCAAGGTGGACCGTGAGGAACGCCCCGACATCGATCAGATCTACATGGCGGCGCTGCATCACCTCGGCGAGCATGGCGGCTGGCCGCTCACCATGTTTCTGACCCCGGACGGGGAGCCGTTCTGGGGCGGCACCTATTTCCCGAAGACCTCACGCTACGGCAAGCCGGCCTTCACCGACCTCCTGCGCGAGGTCGCCCGCGTGTTCCGGGAGTTGCCGCAGAGCGTCGAGCAGAACCGCAGCGCGCTGATGACGCAGCTGGCCGCAAGCGCGCGGCCGCAGGGCCGCGTTGTGATCGGGCAGGCCGATCTCGACCGCATCGCCCAGCAGATTGCGGGCATGATCGATCCGGTGCACGGCGGCATGCGCGGCGCGCCCAAATTCCCGCAACCGATGATGCTCGAGCTCCTGTGGCGCGCGGGAGAGCGGCTGAAGGACGAACGCTACTTCGGCCTGGTCGAGCTTTCGCTTGCGCGCATGTGCGAGGGCGGCATCTACGATCATCTCGGCGGCGGGTTCTCGCGTTACTCCGTGGACGAGCGCTGGCTCACCCCGCATTTTGAGAAGATGCTCTACGACAACGCGCTCATCCTCGAGCTGCTCGCGCTCGCCTGGCAGCGCTCCGGCAACGCGCTGTTCCGCTCCCGGGCGCGCGAGACCGTCGTCTGGCTCGAGCGGGAGATGACGACCCCGCAGGGAGCGTTCTGCGCCTCCCTCGATGCCGATTCCGAGGGGGAGGAAGGCAAGTTCTACGTGTGGTCCTTGGGTGAGATCGAGGACGTGCTCGGCAAGGAGGACGCGCGCTTCTTTGCCGCGCACTACGATGTGACCGCCGCGGGCAACTTCGAAGGCCACAATATTCTCAACCGGCTCAAGCACTCGCCGCGCAACATGGAGGATGAGGAGCGGCTTGCCGCTCTGCGCGCAAAGCTGCTGCAGGTGCGCGGGCGCAGGGTGCGCCCGGGCCTCGACGACAAGGTGCTGGCGGACTGGAATGGCCTGATGATCGCGGCGCTCGCCAATGCAAGCGTGGCGCTCGAGGAACCCGGCTGGCTCGCCATGGCTGCGCGCGCGTTCATGTGCGTGGGCACTCATATGAGCCGCGGGGAGCGCCTCGGGCACTCCTGGCGCGACGGGAGGCTGCTGTTCCCCGGCCTCGCCTCCGATCACGCGGCGATGATCCGCGCCGCGCTGGCGCTGCACGAGGCAACCGGCGAGATCGAGTATTTCGATCGGGCCCTGGGCTGGCAGGCAACGCTCGACCGCCACTACGCCAATGCGCAGACCGGTGCGTATTATCTCACCGCCGACGATGCGGAAGGTTTGGTCGTGCGCCCAAGCGCAACGACGGACGACGCTACCCCCAACGCCAACGCCATGGCGGCGCAGAATCTCGTGCGCCTCGCTGCGCTTTCCGGCCAACACGCCTGGCGCGAGCAGGCCGACCGGCTGTTCGACGGCGTTCTTTCGCGCGCCGGCGACAATCTGTTCGGGCACCTCGCGCTCCTCAATGCGCTCGATCTGCGTTTGCGCGGTGCGGAAATCGTGGTGACCGGAGATGATGCGCAAGCCCGCGCGCTCCTCGCCGCAGCGCGCACGCTTTCCTTCCTCGACCGCGTCGTCGTGCACGCCCCCGCGACGCTGCGGGCCACGCGCGCCGGGCAGGAGAAGATTGCCGCCAGCACCGAGAGCGCGGCCTTCATCTGTCTCGGCGAGACCTGCTCGCTGCCGGTACGCGAGCCGGAGGCGATTGGGGAGACGGTTGCCGCAATGCGCGGGGAGCAGATTCGGGCTGCGCGCGGTTAGAGAAGGGAGCGGTCCGCGGCCAAAATCGATTTCTTCGCCCTATCGGCTTATCGTTTCGGCTTTCGGTTCGCGCGGAGCGCACGTGAGTGCCTCTAGGTGCCTATCCTCTCGATCAGCCGAAAGCCGCCTGAAGCGTTGCAACTCGGCATCAACCAGAAGCGCGACAACATCTTGCATTTTCTTGCTGGCCTTCCAGCCCAGGAGGCGCTCTGCTTTCGAGGGGTTTCCGCTCGAAAATATGATATCTGTTGGACGCAGCAGCGCGCTGTTTATGACGACGTGCTCACGCCAATCCAGCTTAAAGCAAGCAAACGCGGCCGCGACAAAGTCCTCAAGTGTATTTGTTTCCCCGGTTGCGATAACGAAATCATCAGGCCTGTCCGAATCGAGTATTCTGATCATAGCGTCTACATATTCCGGAGCCCAGCCCCAGTCACGTGCAATGCTCAATCCCCCAAGTTCAAGTGTACGCGTTCTTCCTGCAGCCACCTTCATTGCTCCTCGGATGATTTTCTGTGTAACGTAGCGCGTGGGACGAAGCGGGGACTCGTGATTGAAGAGGAGACCAGAGCAGGCAAAAAGCCCGTAGGCTTCACGATAGTTGGCTACGGCCCAAAAAGAAGCAGCCTTACCGACGCCATAAGGACTTCGTGGGCGAAACGTACTTGTTTCATCGGCCGGGCATTGCTTAGTCGTATTGCCGAAGCATTCGCTTGAGCACGCATTATAGAATCTCGAGTCCAAACCCAAGAAACGAATGGCTTCCAAGGCGTTGATCGTGCCGTGCATGATACTGTCGATGGTATCGACCGGCTGCTCAAACGATAACCTGACGGAGGATTGAGCTGCGAGATTAAATATGTAGGCGGGCCGCACTTCCTTGAGTACTGTAATCACGCTACGGAAGTCACCAAGAGCGACAGAGTAATAGGTGAGATCGTTATAAATGCCGAGTTGGCGCAAGTTGGCGTAGTTAGACACTTCCTTATCACGCGACGTGCCATGCACCTGCAGGCCGCGCCGCAGCAAGAGTTCCGCGAGATACGCCCCGTCCTGCCCAGACACACCGAAAATCAGCGCTGTACCTGGTCGAGACTTCATGCTGCTACCCTTTAGCAACGTAAATCTACCGCGTTCCTTACCACTCCGACATGATTGTACAATCTATTTTACGCCGTGGCATCATCAGCCGCACTCCCATTGGCGGACGGCAACTCAGTGGGAAAATAAAATCGGCTGAAGAGATGGAATTGCCAAGGCAGGCTTTCGCGATGATACCGATTTCTGACGTTTTCGAGCGTGTCAGCAGCAAGCTTTCCGAACTCTTGGGTAATTTGAAGAACCATGGGGCGAAAGGGAACCCATAGTGAACTTGCCATCCTGTTATCTCATCGCGATGGCGCAGGGGAGATCTTCCCTGAGCTACATAAGTGAGCTTGACCAACCGGGCCGCTCTCCCCGGCCAAATTGTCTGCACCTGGTGGAAGCGGACATGCGAGTGGTAAAGAGGGGTTGGGGTTTTGCCGAGTAGGCCCGGGGAATTTCACCCCGAGCCCCTCACAGATCCGGACTTGACACTCTCGCGTCATCCGGCTCGTGCCACCGCACGAAGGCTGCCGCCTTCCGTCGAGAATTGGAGCTCCTCCTGTTGCCAGTTGGCTCGCTCCCAACGGCGATGACCTGCCCCCTTCGCTCCAGGAGCATTACACCCGCTTCGCATCGCCGTGCGGACCGGCGTTACTCGTGACACAAGATCCAAAGCGGACATTGGGCGGTGGGCCTAGCCATATCAATCTCAGCAGTTACGAAGATTGTGAAAAATTGCTCGGTGGTGGATTGCGATCCAACGGGTCGCCCTTCGGTCGCGCGACGCTGTACAGAACAAACGTATCGAGCACACACCCGTATTTGATGCGATTCAAGCGTGCGACCTCTTTGACCTCGCCATAGAGCGTGCGCACGATCTCTAGCTTGTTCTCTCGCTCTTCCGTGACATACAGAAGTGGCCCGAGAAATAACTCAGGCTTTGGCTCTGGCTCATTGGCCATACGAATTCGCTCGTTGATTTGTACAACCTGCGACCGTGACGGCAAATAAAAGGCGAGCCAGCCGGCCAGCCTGTAACCCGTCGTGATCACCACATCCGCCCCAATCCGCGCCCGCACAGCATCAATCTCAGGCGCGATTGATCGCCCGGGGGAGATCTGCTGTGCGATTATGTCATAGCGTTTGAGTGGCAAAACCAGAAACAATGCATGCAAATAGAAAACAGCCGTCAGGACAAGCGCGACCGGAATCGCGAGCCGTCGCGACAAACCGGCAAACCATGACCAGAGGCCACGCCATTCCATGCTATGGGCTACGGCGGCTGCGACCGCGAGCGGGATAAAGACCGGTGCCGTCCAATGAAAGAGAACCAGTTTGTTCAGCGACTGCCACAGGAAATAAATCGTCATGGGCCAAAACATCGTGCCGATGAGAACCCGTCCCGGTTTCGCCCCACCACGCCCAACGAGAAACGCAGAGAGGCCCATCGCGCCGAGCGCGAAGATAAAGGGTGTTGCGAGGGTGATCTGCCCCGCAACATGCCCGAAAATGAACTCTCTCGGAAATCGTCCAGAAAGGTTCGCGCGCCCGAATTGAAAGATAAACGACACCCAATCGTGCTCGGCATTCCAGAGTATAACGGGAGCAAACAGAGCGGCCGCGAGAACACCGCCGAGCCAAGGCCACGGTGTGACGAGCCAACGGCGCATCTCCGGCTCGAGCAAAAGCCAAAGCACGATGCTGAAGCTCATGAACAACATCGTATACTTGGATACCATGCCAAAGCCTGCGCTTGCGCCAACGGCGAGCCACCAGGCACCACGTCCAGACTCCACTATCTTTGCGAGAAAGAACATTAGGAAAGCCGACGCCGCCAGAAATGGCGCATCGGTCGTCATTGCAACGAAAGAGCCTGCAGCAATTAGACTGAGATTGAAATAGAGCGTGGCACGAGTGGCGAGTTGAAGATCTTCAAACAAGATTGTCACCGTGCGCCAAAGCGCCCAGCTTGCCGCTAGTCCCAGCGGAACCGTGAATAGCCGTACACCAAGCTCGCTGTCGCCCCCGACTAGCGTGCCGAGACGGATCAAAACCGCGAACATTGGCGGATGGTCATAATAGCCAGGCGCAAGATGCTTGGACAACAACCAGTAATAGGCCTCATCGTAGGAGAGTGGCGTGGCAATTGCCATACCTGCGCGTACAGCAAACAGCGCGGCGATGCCGATTGCAACTTTTTGGACGTAGACCGCCTCCTCATCCTTCATCGAACACCTTGCGTGCGACGGCCCGTCCGGAAAAATCTGGAATTGCCACTGACATTCAGAAAAGCAAATCGGGGACAACTGAGTGGTCTAATTTCTAATATATCCAAAGGGCATTTAAACCAGAATGCCCAGGCTATCGGAGTTGAAATAACAATCATATGAAGAAGAACGTCGCGTTTGATGCTTGGAAAAAAAGAACAAGTGGTAACGAGGCGAATACACTCAAATGCAAGGACATGGCGCAAAAGAGCAAACCGCGTTTGCAAGCTGTCTCGCGGTACTGTTTCTGAGAACCATTTGAATATATCCTAATGACGGTTCTCTCAATACGATAAGTGATCTCAGCGAGGCAAGTAAGCGGTTGATTTAGTGGTGGCGCACACAGTCTCATGCGAACCCGTGTCTACTCCCACATTCCTTGCTAACAGGGAAAAGAACAGGGAATTTTGCAAAATCCTGGCTTCGAGAGCGCCAGAGACTGCAAATAATGGTATGATTCGCGCAGCGGGCAGGAAAATTGCGAATTTCCGCGCTCACACGAGCGTTGTGCCTACGCTTCAGGAAAAAAGTTCTAAAAACTTAATTTTTTTTAGCGCGTCGAAACCACGGGCGACGATCGAGCGTAAGCCAGATCAATGTAATCATAGCCCGCGCAATCTCGCTTTTGGAAATTTTAGAAACACCGTTCCCCCGGTCCCGAAAATGGATGGGGATTTCGCGGACCGTCAAGCCATGGCGGACGAACTGCGTCGCGCAGTTGAGGAAGAAGGCATAGCCATCGTTTGGGATGCTCTCGACCAGCCTCGAAGGAATGCGTTCGAGACGCATCGCCCGTAGCGAGTTTGTGTATTCAGTGATCGGTAGCCGCAGCAACCAGTGTGCGACCCGGTTGGCATTACGGCTCAAAAATAGGCGCCAGCCGCTGTAATCGAGTTGACCGCCCGGCAGGAATCTCGATCCGAACGCAACATCGGCGCCGCCATCGAGCACAGCCAGAACGCGAGAGACATCGTGCGGATCGTGCGAGAGGTCGGCATCGAGGGTGACGAGGCGGGAATAGCCGTGCTGCCTCGCATACAACCACGCGAGCTTGTGGGCTGATCCAATGCCGAGCTTGCCAGAGCGGACGATCAGTCGCAGGCGAGGCTCGGTGGCGGCCCGAGCAGCCAGCAATTCGGTCGTCCCATCGCGAGAAAGATCATCGACGATAAGCACATCGCAGTGCTCGGGCAGCCCGAGCACCGCGTCGAGTAAAGGCCCAATCGTCCTTTGCTCGTTGTAGGTCGGAGTGAAAATCAGCGTATCACTGGTGCGACTAACGGACGAGGGTGGCAGACTCATGCGAGGATCGGTGACCGGACGGCGAACAAGAGTGGCCACCATCGCTGTCAGCTTGTCCGTCCCTGGGTTGAGGGCAGAGCATCATATCGAGTCAAAGCGCTCTCGTAAACCGAGTGACAAATTTGTTGTGAGAGCACCCGATGCCGAATTGGCTTCCCGCGGTCTACCCGTTTCGTAACTTCGCCACCAGCGACGGCCTGATCTCCTACGGGGCCAATCCGATCGAAATGTTCCGCCAGGGGGCGTCGTATGTCGATCGCATCCTCAAGGGTGCAAAGCCCGAAGACTTGCCGACGCAATTTCCCACGATGTATGAACTGGTCATCAATCTCAAGACTGCCAAGTCGCTAGACCTCACCGTCCCTCCCAAGGCGCTCGCTCGCGCCGGCGAGGTGACAGTCCACACGCTAGCGTATTTCGCAGAAACCATCACCGCGGCAGAGGGGGATTGGCTTGCCACCCACTCGTGACCTTACCGCCAGCGAAACGATCCTCATTACGGGAGGAACATCCGGAATTGGCCTTGCCACTGCAGAACGCCTGGCGGTGGCCGGCGCGCGTCTAGTCCTCATCAGCCACAACCCATTGCATGGTAATGCTGCCCAGAACTACCTCCAACGGCGCACCCCGCACGCCGACATCACAATCCATTGTGCCGACCTGTCATCGCTCGACGAGATCAAGCGACTGGCTGAGGTTTTGAACCGCACGCTCGCCAAAATCGACGTGCTGATCAACAACGCGGGAGCCATATTCACACGTCGTGAGCTGACGGCCGACGGGCTTGAGCGGACCTTTGCCCTCAATCATATGTCGTATTTTGTTTTGACCAATTTGTTGCGCGAGCGTCTCCTCCAGTCGGCGCCGTCGCGCATTATCAACGTTGCGTCGGAGATGCATCGGCTGGCCAAACTTGATTTTTCCGACCTGCAAAACTCGATCCATTTCACAAGCTGGAAGGCCTATTCTAGGTCCAAACTGTGCAACGTTCTCTTTGCGGCCGAGCTGGCACGCCGTCTGCAAGGAACCGGCGTCACCGCGAACAGTCTTCATCCTGGTCTTGTGGCGAGCCGGTTCGGCGACGATCGCGGCTTCTGGGGACTGGGCTTTCGCATCCTTAAGATCCTATTTGGAATCTCCCCGCGAAGCGCAGCAGCTGCGCTCGCCAATCTTACGACCTCGCCGGACCTCGGCAAAAGGACTGGGGAGTATTTCTGGGGGCATTTTTCGGTCTGGCCTTCGCGAACAGCGCGCGATGCCTCCCTCGCCCGCCGGCTGTGGGATGAAAGCGTGAAGCTGTCGGGACTCAAATCAACATTTTAGATAGCGCGGTTTGCGATGGAATTAATTGGCGTCAGGAGCAGGATTTATCTAGGGAATCTAATGATCATTGGGGCAAGGCTTCCAATGCGCCGTCCCACCCGCTCGCGCCGGATTGTCACCGGCTTATCAGCCATCACTTGCGATCGCAGCCGCAACCCATTTTCAGCGTAGGCTCGATCGTCACGCGAAAGTCGGGAGCTTCCACAAGCTCGGATGTCAGCTGGCAAACCACCACGGACGCGCGATGTGCAGGGAACGCGTCGCCCTTACGATGGCCGCCGGGCGCGGCTCGCCGTAATCCCCGGTCGCCGCCACGGTCACGATATCACCGCGCCTCATCGTTATCCGATTCGAAAACCGCCTCCATCCATTTCAAGGCATCCACCTCGTCCTCAAGGGTGCAAAGCCGCGACTTGCTTCGCCACGCGTCGCCGTACCAATTTTGACGTTGCATCGGGCAGCCATTCCCTTGCTCCACGGCACGCCACGGGGCCGGAACGCGTTACGACGGCGTTGGCAGTTTAATCCGCCGGTCCCAGCACCTGCATGAACGGCAGGAGCCTATCGTAGTACTTCAGCACCAATGCGATGTTCTCCTTGAACGCAATGGGCTTTGCACCCTTGAGCGCTGCCTCGAGCTCCGCCAGGCCCTCCTTCTTTCCCTCGTCAGAGACCGTTTCGTCCGCCTTGAGCGCCGCGATCTCTTTGCTGACCTGGTCAGGTGGCTCGGTGAACTTCCTGCTCTGCTGGTCGATGTGGGACATGATTATCGCGATGTTCATCGACGCGTCGTCGTATTCGGCGAGGCTTGCAAAGCCGTACTTCTTGGCAACAGCCTCGCCCTGCGCCCTCACCTTCGGATCCGCGTTGTCCACATTCGGCCCATAGATCTTTGCCATCTCCTCGTCGGCTGCCATAAATCCTTGAATATGCTTCTCGGTGAGCTTGATCTGGTTCATGTCCTGCGCAGTGACCGTGCCGGGATCAAACAGAGCAAGACTGAAAAGCGCCGGAAACAACGCGGCCCGAATGCTCCGACATATCGACACTGCGTATCCATCTTGAATGAGCGACATGGCATGATCCTCCATCGCGAATTCATCGGTTGCACCCCACAATTCGGGCCGCGGCATGACGGTAACCGCACGGACGCGGGGGGTTGACCACCGTGCAAATCGTCTAATCTCCGCATCAGGCAACCGGGCTAAGCCTCCATCGCCAAATCTCTCGGTTGTCATGCCCCGCTTCAAGCGGGGCATCCAGTAATCCCGACGCGGCCGGGTGAGGCAACCGTGCCAAATTCAACTTTTCCTGATTAGTGGATCGTCCGCATACGCGGACGATGACGACCGACGGGCTGATGACTTCCTTAAGATAATTTCAGCCGGCTTCGCCCGTTTGTTCGGGCTGAATACCGGCCTCGCGAATGATGGCAGCAAATTGCTGATAGTCGCTGATAATCAGCTCGCGAAATTGATCGCTGTGGCGAAAGCCCAGATTAAAGCCAAGCGTCGACATCCGCTTCTGAACGTCGGGAAGCTCGGCGGCCTCACCAATGGCGTTCCCAATGCGGGCGACGACTTCCGATGACACGCCGGCCGGCGTGACGACTCCAAACCAGTTTGACAATGCGATCTATTCGCGTGCGTCCTGGCGCGCCAAGCCGACGACCATGAACGAAGCCCAGACGCCCGGATAGGCGTAATCCGGATAGGGGTAATCGGCGCTCTTCGGTCCCTTCAGAAACTCGAGCGTGGCGCGCCGGAGCGCTTCCGCAGGTAGCATGGTTTTATCCTGCTCCATCGCCTGCACCGTTCGTGTGGTCAGCAGCACCGCGGCCTTGCTGTCGAGGTTCCAATTGGAGACGAGCAAGGATTTGGCTCCGGCGTAGAAGAAGGCGCGCGCAAGGCCGGACAACGCTTCTGCTCCCTGCTTCTCCCCGGCGGCAGTGTTGCAGGCCGACAGGATGACCCAGTCGGCATTGAGCTTGAGCGTCGAGGCGATTTCGCTCGACGTGAGCAGCCCGTCATCCTCGTCCGAGGGGACTTCGGGGGGCGTGAACAGCAACGCAGGCTCGGCCAGATCGGTAACGAATTTTTCCGTTTCCCCGGCAACCAGGGCATGGGTTGCAAAATGCACGATCCGATAGTTGTCGAGCTCGGTCCTCTTGACCTCGCGCTCGGTCGCCTTCTTTCCGGTCTTCACCACCGTGGACGGCGCGCCCAGAATGTTGGCAATGTTTTGCAGCTCCTCCTTGCTTTCGTCCAGCCGCTCGAATTGGTTGTTCAGCTGGTCGAGGTCGACGCGTCCTTGGCGAAAAAGCCGATGATATGACACCGTTACGGTTTGGCCTCCCCGCGCGCGCGCGCCGCCGGGACGTCCCGGGGTTTGACCGAAATCCGGGTCGCCGAAGCCAATGAACGGCTGTGGTGCGGCTACCCTTTCGCCGCGTGCCTTCAAGTTCGCGACCGAGGGCAGCACCGTGACCGCGTGCCGGAGCATCAGCCATGCCGCCGAACGATACGCGGAGTAGGGATTCTGCACGGACGGTTTTGTGGAGGGCTTCTGCGTCACCAGGAGATGCAGGGGCAGGCTGGTCAGCGGGCCCGAATTGACCACAATGAGGTGAGCCTTGTCGGCGAGAAGCGTCTCCGCCGGGCCCAGCAGGGCTGAATAGAGCGAGTAGGCGAGATCGAGGTCGAAGGCCTGCGCCAAGCTCCGAGGAATGCCCACGCTCTCGAGCCCTGCACGCAGCTTGCGAACGTCATCGTTGAGTTGCGCAAGGGAAAGATCGATCTTTCGCCATTCCACCCGGTCGGGGGTGACGGCCCAGACAAAGTTTCCCGTCTCGCTCGCATGAAACACCAGCAAGGCTTCGTTGGGACCCAAGAGTTTCTGCGCTTGGGAGAGAGGGAGCGGCTTCGGGGCTACGAGGTCGGCGTAGTCGGGGAATTCCGACGAAATCCGTGCATCCGCGCGCGCAAGCTCCGCCTCGAGCTCCTGCCGATGTTGACGCAACTGTGACTCGCGCTTGGCGTCGCGTCCCTGGCGCTTTGCGACCTCGGTCAGCAGGCTTTTGTCCAGCGAGCGCAGCTCCGCCGCTTCATCCTGCTGCTTGCGAATGAGGCTCGCCAGCGCATCGCTGCCGGCGCCTGTGCGCACCGCCATCTGATTGAGTGCGGTGGCAGCGGCCGACTGGTTTGCCCATTGCGCCATCTCGAACGCCTGCGCGACCGCCTCGGGTCCGGCAAGGTGCTCGTTGACGGCGCGATAGAGGGCGTCGATGTCCACATCCAGATATTCGCGCAAGCTCGCGAGATCGAAGCCCAGCGTGGTGACGTCCCCGTTCCGGAGTGCCCGGATCGCAATCTGCGCGGCTTGGCGCGAGTAATCGAGCGCAGGCAGGACACGGTTCGTGCCGAGGTCGATTTGCGCCAGGGTCTTGAGGACCGAAGCGACATCGGTATGGTCCGGACCGAGCAGCTTCTGCCGGATTGCGAGCGATCGTTTCGCTAACGGCTCACCCTCGGCATAGCGGTGCAAGGCGACATAGGCATTCGCCGTTGCGGTCAAGCTGTACGTGACGTTGAGCTGATCGGGCCCGGTCTTCTCCAGGATCGCTACGGAACGCTGCAGCAGCGGCAGCCCCTCCGCGGCGCGGCCCGCGAACCGATAATCAACAGCAAGATTGCCAAGGCTCTGAGCGATGTCGGGATGGTCCTTCGGCAGGACTTTTTCGCGGCTGGCAAGCGCTTGCTTGAATTGCACTTCAGCATCCGCATAGCGGCCCAGGCGCATCAAGACGAGGCCCAGGTTATTCCGGCTCAACGCTACCTGCGGATGATCTTTGCCGAGAGCCTTTTCCTGCACCGCAATCGAGCGCTCATAGATGGGCTCGGCGTCCGAGTAACGGCCCCAGTTCCAGTAGGCCAAGGCGAGGTTGTTGAGCGTCACGCCGACATGCGGGTGATCGGGACCGAGTCCCCTCTCCTGGATGTCGAGCGCGCGTTTTATCAGCGGCTCCGCGAGCGCATAGCGGCCGGTCACACGGTATAGCTCGGCAAGGTTGGTGAGGCTCTTCGCCACGTCCGGATGGTCGCGGCCGAAGGCCTTCTCCTGGATGTCGATCGCGCGCTTGAGCGCCGTTTCCGCCTCCGCAAACCGGCCGGTGCGCGTATAGATATTGGAGAGAAGATTGAGCGTCTGGCTCACGGCGCTGCGATCCCCGCCCGGAGCCTTCTCTCGAATTGCCAGCGTGCGCTTGTAGTAGTCCTCCGCCTCGGGATAGCGGCCTTCGCCGTAATAGGCGTTGCCCAGGTCCTCCAGCGCGTAGCTCACGACCATCTGATCGGCGTCTGGAGAGCTCTCGACCAGGTTGAGCGCGCGCTTCTGCACGCTCTCCGCCTCGGCATAGTGCCCCTGGTGCTCGTAGATGCGCCCGAGCCCGTTGAGGGTCTTGGCGAGATCGCGGGTGGTTGCCGCGCCTGGCGGGGCCTTCTCGAAAATCGCAAGCGCCTGTTTGTAAAGGTCCCCCGCCTTGTTGTAGTCGCCGAGGACGTAGAGCGCCCGGGCCTCTAGGAATAAGGCGCCGGCATAGCTCTCGTGCCGGGTACCGTATCGTGCTCGCGACGCGCGTTCGAACTTACCCGCCTCGGCGAGGGCTGCCCGATAATCACCGGCCTCGAACAGTTCGTCATATCGCTTCACAAAGGCTTGCAGGTCGGCTTGCGCGAGGCTCGAGGCCGGTGCCACGGTCAGCATCAGCAGCGGTAGCAGCAGGATTGCCGGTAGGCGCGCCCTCCTTGATGACATGGCGTTCTCCTCGCGGCCGCCCGCCCGCAATGGCCGAAAATGGTTCCTGGGCTTTGGCTGCAAGACGCAAGCCTGGCGCGGCTACACATCAGAGCCCGCGCATTGTGTGCGGGCGCCGTGCTTTTGTCGAGCCCGAACCCCGCCGCTGCGGCAAAAGCGCACCAAGCGCGACAGCCCCGCGCGCGCCGGCGGCCCGCGAGGTTGCAGTTAACTGCTCTGGGCAGGGGACGTTGTGCCGTGCGTCGTCTGCTCGATATCGCGCATTGGCGGGCATGGCTGCGGAGATGCTGCGTTACGTGCGCCGCCTCGCGGATCGCGATCTCGCGCTCGACCGCAGCATGATTCCGCTCGGCTCCTGCACCATGAGGCTCAACGCCCCCGCCGAGATGATCCCGCTTAGCTGGTCCGAAATCGCCGACCGGATCGACAATGTCTACGGCGACCGCAATCTCTTCTGCTCCTGCCCGCCGATCACAGACCTGCAGGAAGCGGCGGAGTGACTGAATGTCGCTACGAATGCAAAACCCGCCGGGGCGACCGGCGGGTAATGCAATCGCCTATAAAGGCGCCCTTTGGTGCGATCGGCCTACAGGCCGATCTTCACGCCCACCGTGAAGCGTTGCATGGTCAGGTTGCTGAACCTGACCTGATCGGCTGAGTTGGTACAGGCAATACCTCCCGCGGCGGCGCAGTTTGTGGTGACCAGCGGTATGGTCTGCGAAATGCTGCCGAGATTCATATAGGTGTAATCGAAGGCGAGAATGACGTTGGGAATCCCGGTCAGCACCTCGAGGCCGCCGCCGCCGATGAAGCCGCTGCGTGTTTGGTTGAACGACCCGGCGCCAACGACGTTGGTGGCGCAGCCGGCGCCAGGCGTGCAACCCAGCGCAAAATTCGTTGCATTGTAGGAGTAGTCAGCCTCGGTTCTGGCCACCGCGACGCCGGCGGTGATGTAGGGCATCGCCCAGTAATTGTAGACCGGCAGACCGATCTTCGCACGGAAGCCGGCGCTTACTTTTTCCCGGAAGCTGACGTGTATGGTTTCGTTTGTCATTGTGCCAGCCGCATCGGGTCCTATCCCCGACGAAGTCGAGTAGCTATTGAACTGCGTGCTATCGGAGCTCCGGGTGCCCGTACCGACGTCGACCACGCCGCCGATCAAAAGGACAGAGGTGCGGGGGCCACCAAACAGCATCGGAATTCCAAGCGGCACGGGAAACTTGGGCGTGTCGAAAGCAATTGCGCCGACTGCGCCAGTTTGCATTGGCAGGTTGCTGTGGATTCCGGGCCCGGGCACACACGCGACCGTCTGCGTCGAACTCGGTGACGAAATCCCCAAGCCACCCGACCTTCCCGAGACGAATGCTGTGGCAGTCCCGTTGCAAGCGCCTTGGCTAGTGACGAACGGAGGATCGCTGGCCCCGCCGCCGCCGCCGCCGAAGCCGCCCACCTGCGAGCCCGTCCAGCTGGATTGGGAGGGCTGCGTCGAGGCTTGACGGGTAGGCTGGGCACGACGCGCAGGTGCCGCTTGCCGCTCACGCTGTGCTGCCGGGGCCGGCCGTTCTGCAGCAGGGGCCGCCCGCTCCTGCGGCGCGGCAGGTTCCAGCTCGGCGGCCGAAAGTTGATACGAAACGACACTCAACGCAGCAACGCTGATGCTCGCCAGAAGCTGACGCCGCATGATGCTCCCCCCTAACGTACCCCAACATCGTCGCAAACATTAACCAGAAAATTCTCGGGTGTATATGCTGGTCAGGGTCATCGGTGAATTTATCCTGAGCCTCGTTGCAAAAAAGGCGCACAAGGGATGCTACTCAAGCAGCAGAGCGTGTCTCCGACGCAACGCTGAGGGGATATCGCGGAGCACATAGGGAGTTCGGCCAACATGCTTCAACACGGCTGCGAGGTTCCGGCCAAATCAAAGGGCGGCCAGCATCAAAGCTGAATGATCCTAGCCGGTTGCTGTACTCAGTGACACGCCCGCTGCAATTGCGCCGAGGTGGGGTGGGCTCGCGTGACCCGCGCCGTAACCGGTTTGCGCATAGATGAAACTGCGCAAAGCGCTGCCGGCCAGGTTGCGAAAATTACGTCGCGCTTCTTCCTTGCAACGAGCCCCGGCGTGGAAGGCGTAATATTCGAGCACGGCCAGGCAGACCGTCTCGGGATAAGCGAAAGTCGCGCGGCTGCCGCGCTGAAGACGGACATGAGGCTCCTCACCCGATATGCCGGTCGCCGACAGGATGGCGCGTATGCCCCTGATCCGCGCCGTCTGCCCGCTCTCGCTCCAGCCGGTACTGATAGTTCCGATATGTGCGTTGCGCACGCCGCAGAGCCGCGCCAAGCCGCGTTGGGTCAGGAACGGCGTGCCGTCCGAAAGGACGCCCATTCCGGAAGCTCGCATCTGCGTGGGCGGATAAATCCCGAGATCGAGAACTCCTTGCGCCGGGTCGACCCCTTTGGACCGCGATCTCGCAGGTACCGTTATGAATTGCTTCGACATCGGACGGAATCAATCCCCTGTCGCACGCAAGAAATCTTTCCCTGTCGACGCGGGACGAGCAAAACGCGTAGAGGACGAACGCGTCCCTCAGTGCACCAAAACCGGCGCGGCCAAGCTGGCATGCAGCCGACCGATGGCTTCGGCCTGCCTGGCGAACTCGTCCTCCGTCAGAACCGGACGCTTATTGGCGAGCGAGATCCAGAACTCCCGGATATTGGCCAGATTCGCCCGGTGCACGGGATCGAGAGTAAGCCTCAATGCCCGCTCGCAGTCCGCCGCCTTTTCCCACGGGTCCACGCGCAACATCCTTTTTCGAGGTCGAACGCCCGCGCTCGTGTACAGCCGGTTGAGTCAAGAAACCGTAACCGCGCTGTCGGCGCAAGAGCACCCTTCTCATAGCAGACCGTCATCCCCGCGATCCACAGCAGCTCTCCTGTGCGCGGGAGTGAACGGATCGATGTACGCTGTCCGTTGATGGTGGTCCTTGCGTCGAGCAGATCTGGGTATGGCTGATGGCCAGCGCTCACCCCGTCGCCAAGCTCGCGCGCAGATCCGCCAGCGTTACCATCAGCGTCATCGGATCGATCGGCGACACCGTCATCCCCAATGCTTCATAGAACGATCTGGCATCGTGCGAGATAGCGTTGACGAGCATTCCGCGCACGCCGATGATGTTGGCCGCCTGCAGCACGCGCAGGCTCGCGTCGCGAACCAGTGCCCGGCCCAGTCCCTTGCCTTGCTGCGATCGATCGATCGCCAGCCTGCCGAGCACGACAACGGGTACTGGATCGGGCATGTTGCGGCGGAATCGGCCAGGAGCCGTCGACAGCACGACGGAGCCAGCCGCGAGAGCATAGTAACCAACCACTTTGGTGCCCGCGCAGGCGACATAGGTGTGCGACGCGCCGCTCAGCGCATTGTTGCGAGCCCGGCGCTTTAGCCAATCGTCGAGAGGTGGCACTCCGCAATCGAATGCCTCGAGCTCGTGACGGGGATCGAGCAGGACGGGAGCGGCGACAGTCACCCGCGATCCCACGGCGCCGGCATTCGCATGGTCCGCTTCAGCTTGTCGTTCGGCCGCGGAGGCGCGTCGAGCGTGGCAAGAAACTTGGCATAGGTCGCCGCATCGACGACGAACAGCGTGCGTTCGCTCAAGGCATCGACCGCGGCGCGGCGCGCCGCCTCAAGAACGAAGTCGGTCCGGGTCTTGCCCGTCAGCGCCGCCGCCCGGTCAATCAGGCCGCGCTCCTCCGGCTTGATGCGCAGGTTGAGTGTGTCTCGGCGGATGCGACGAGCCGGTGTCGAGGCCATTGCGAGCTCCTTTGTCCACCAAGCATACTCCAACGTAATGACACTGTCATTACGACACCGTCTTACGTGCGGCTGGTGTTGTAACGCAGCTACCACGCATACCGTACGGTTCCGGTGCCAGCGTAGGTCTGCGAGTGCGCGGCGAACTCGCCGTCGAACTTGCCGAGCAAAAAGAGGCCGTTGATCAGGCGCAGCTCGGCGCCGGCCGAGGCCAGCGCGGCATTTTTCGCCGGCGTTGCGCCTTGCACGATGAAGCTCGCGCCAGGGAGCGCCTCGAAGCTAGGCATAAGCGTCGGTCAATGAACCGTCGCAACGATCTTTTCTAATCTTCAATAATCTCAGCGGGCGTGATCTATCTACCACACGACTGGTTCCGACCACGCCGGCCCGGGCATGACGTGAAAAAAGCACCTACTTCACCGCGATGGAATAGTGCCGTTGGGATAAGCTTCCCGAAGGGAACACCACGTCCACGGTCAGCGAATCCGTGCCAACAAAGCCGGGGTTGGGCTCGTACTGGAGCACCACGCCGTCGGAGCGGCGCTTATTGCAGTCGTAGCGCAGGTTGCCCTGGGGAAAGTTGGTAAATCCGCTGCCGTTCTCGACCGTGAGCCTGCCGTTCTTCGGCGGCTCGATGATGCGCACCGTCGAAAAACCAATCGACGAGCAATCCGGATTGATCGAATAGAGAAAATCAAGCCGGAGCTTCTGATCCGCCGCCACAGCGCGCACGAGCTCGACGGGTTGCCCAGGTTGCGGCAGGCTCGCGGCCGGGTTCTGCCCCGGCCAGAGAAAGCCAAATCCGGCGTGCGTGTGGACCCAGACCAGGTTCATGTCAGCCGCGATCTGGGCCTCGACTTGCGGCGCACAGGATTGCCCGGTCACGCGCGACACGAACTCGCGATGAATCCTCAGCGTGCGCCCTTCGAGCTTGAAGCTCGAGCGGTAAGCGATCAGCGGCTTCTTGATCCGCAGCGCCGGCGGCGCAACCGGCATGGGAAAGCCGTCCGCGAATGTGGCGTCGATGTCTTCCGTCTGCTCGCCGGCATAACAGACGAAGGCGGAGGCACGGCCGCTCAGCCGCGGCGGCAACAGGAAATTCCCCGGCCGCGTCAGGAGCGGCATCCCGAACGGAATGGGCGCGCGTCCCGGGAGCCGCGGCGGCCGCAATTTTCCGTCCAGTGCAAACGAGCCCTGGACCTTTGCCGGATCAATCGGGTCTGCGAGATGACTGACATCGAAGCTGCCGGTGCCGGGTGTGCCGAAGCCTTGCAGCACCCGCCGCGCCGCGTTCTCGCCGCCCAGATTCTGCACCGCTGCCGCCGCCCCACGCAACGCAATCGCAAAGGCGCCCGTGGCGCTCTCCGCCGTCTCGCCGGCCACCCTGCCATCGGCAGCGATCTGAAGGACAGTGTGGGAATGGCTGGCGTGATCCTGTGGCCGCATAGCAGGGGTACGGCCAAGCTTTGCCGCGCTCGCCGATACCCGCACGACCGGCTTGTCGTAAGCTTCCGGCGCCAGCACGCCAAAGGCTGCGCCGCGCGCCGTGGGATCGTCGTAGAGATCGAAATCCGGCAGATAAAGGATGACGTGGTTGAGCACCGTCAGGGTCGGCGGGCGCGGCAGCGTGTAGGCATTGCCGAGGTTGATCAGCGCCGCTTCGCTCGCAATACCCTTGGCGGCAAGAACCGCCGCCATGAGAGTGACCTTGTCCTTGCAGTCCCCGTACTTGTTGCGCAAGACCGTTGCCGCCTCGTTGGGGACCACCCGGCCGACGGCGAGATAAACGGCAACGTAGCGGATGTGCTCCTTCATCCAGGTATCGATCGCAATCGCCTGCGCTCTCTTGTCGACGATGCCGCGCGTGATCTCGTCGGCAAGCATGGAGATCTCGGGGGTGACCGCCGCCTTGGGCAACGCGAGCGCGCGGTAGGCGAGACCCAGCTCTTCGTAGGACTTGAAGGTCGAGACCAGGAGCGCAGGATCGCGGTCGATGGGCCCGACCGCGCGCGCCTCTTCCGGCAGATAGGGTCCCGGCGCAAGCGTCACGGTATGGCGGCGAACCTCGCCGATGTCCTCGCTTCTGACGGTCAGACCGGTGCCGGTGGTCTTGACCTGCAGGTCCACCGCCTGCGGCGCCTCGACGATCACTTCGGCCGAGGCAATGGGCTGGCTGCGCGCAAACACCTCGGAATGAAGGAACTGCCCGGGGAAAAGCCCGCGGCTGATCTCCCATTGGTAGGTCATCACCAGCGTGTCGCCGACGCCGACGTCGGGAAAGATGATGGTGCGCTGTTTCAGATCGCGCGCATAGGTGGCTGCCAGCCCGGAGGCGCCGTCTCGGGTGATGATGTTGGCAGGCTCGACCGCAACTCTGGCTCCGTCTGCCTTCTCGGTAAAGGCTTCGAGGATATCCACGCTCTGCATGCCTTCGACGAACAGCAACTGCTGCTGGCTCAAAGGCTGGATCGCGGCAGGGGCCAAAATCTTGAGCCGCTTGGTAACGAGGTTCGTGGCGGTGAGGTCGGCGCGCACCGTCAAATGGCTTTGATACGAGAGCGAATACGAGGCGTTCGGCGCACCGATGTGGTCCTCCGCGGCGGCCGGCGCAGACGGGAGGGGTTGCGCCACTGCCCCCGTGCCAACCGCGAGCGCAAACGCGACAAGCACCGCGAGCCGGTTCGGGGTCATGGTGCCGTCTGCGCGGCGGAAGCCGCCCGCGTGCAGGGGGTGGCAGCCTTTCCCATGGCGAGAGCCACGACCCGCTGCACGGCATCGGCAAGCGATCCCTTCACGACATCGCTTCCAGGCGGAAGCTGCATGGCTTCGGTATTCGCTTGCAAAACAGGTTCCCACTTTTGCTGGACATGGTCTAAGCCGTCCTGCACGGCGCGGCGGTTCTTTTGTCCCCGGTGTTCGGGGTGCCCGTAGGCTCGATCAGCAGCATATGCACTTCCTCTTTGGCCACCGGCCGATGCTCGACGCCTTTCGGGACAATGTACATTTCGCCCGGTCCGAGCGAGACGGTGCGATCGCGCAGCTGGATGTCCAGCCTTCCCTTGAGCACCAGAAAAAAGTCATCCGTTTCGTCATGCTTGTGCCAGACGAACTCATCCTTCACCTTTACGACCATCACGTCGTAGTCGTTGAGCTGGGCCACGGTTCTGGGCGACCAGTATTCCGAGAACGTCGCCAGCTTCTGCGCCAGATTGATCTTGTCCTGCATTCCTGGGCCCACGCTGCGATGTCACAAGCCTACAGCCCGTTTGCGATGGCATCAAATTCCGAACTGAG
This sequence comes from uncultured Alphaproteobacteria bacterium, assembly GCA_963841705.1. GTDB lineage: Bacteria > Pseudomonadota > Alphaproteobacteria > Rhizobiales > Xanthobacteraceae > VAZQ01. Next base: position 87,233 of record CAWJDY010000031.1, on the reverse strand, counting down.
CTAGACGATCTTGCGTTGGAGATCCCAGTTGCCGCGAGGCGATATGAGGAATAAATCTCGTTCATGAAGCCGCCCGTCATCTCGCGCATCCCGGACAGTCATGAGCGGGGAGCCCGTGTTCCCTGGCACGAGAGTGCCCATGCAAATACTGCTAGACTATCTCGAAGGCGGTAAGTCGACAGATGATTTCCTTGAAGGGTTTCCCACAGTCAGACGGGAACAAGTTATCGCTTTCCTGGAGGAGGCTAAGGATCGCTTAATTGAAGCGACGCCGTGAAGGTTCTTCTGGGTAAGTATGCTCTATATCATCTATCAGGAAGATCGGGACGAAGGCGCTGCCGAGATCCGCGCCGCCAACCGGGAGAAGCATCTCGCCTATCTCGATCGGCACGCCGACATCCTGGTGCTCGGCGGAGCACTGCTCGCCGACGACGGAATCGCGCGCACGGGAAGCTGTCTCATCATCAACGTGGCGAGCCGGAAAGAGGCGGAGGAGTTTTCCCGCCACGAGCCGTTCCGCAAGGCCGGGCTGTTCAAGAGCGTCAAGATCACGCGCATGCGCCGGGGGCAGTGGAACCCGGCGGCCGCCCCCAGCAGCGCAGAGGGGAATTAATTTCGGTCAGGCGTTCATCGACTCGAAAAAGTCGCCGTTGCTCTTGGTGTTGCGCAGCTTGTCGAGGAGAAAGTCGATCGCATCCATGGTCCCCATGGGATTGAGGATCCGGCGCAGGATGTACATCTTCTTGAGCTGATCCGGCGGCACCAAGAGCTCCTCCTTGCGGGTGCCGGAACGGGTGATGTCCATCGACGGGAACGTGCGCTTGTCCGCCACCTTGCGATCGAGAATGATCTCGGAATTGCCGGTGCCCTTGAACTCTTCGAAGATCACCTCGTCCATGCGGCTGCCGGTATCGATCAGGGCCGTGGCGATGATGGTCAGCGAGCCTCCTTCCTCGATGTTGCGCGCAGCGCCGAAGAAACGCTTGGGCCGCTGCAACGCGTTGGCGTCGACACCGCCGGTCAACACCTTGCCCGACGAGGGCACGACCGTGTTGTAGGCGCGCCCCAGCCGGGTGATGGAATCGAGCAGGATGACCACGTCGCGGCTGTGCTCGACCAGGCGCTTCGCCTTCTCGATGACCATCTCCGCCACCTGAACGTGGCGCGACGCCGGCTCGTCGAAGGTGGATGACACCACCTCGCCCTTTACCGAGCGCTGCATGTCGGTTACTTCCTCGGGTCGCTCGTCGATCAGAAGAACGATCAGATAGCACTCCGGATGGTTGGCGGTGATCGAGTGTGCGATGTTCTGCAACAGCACCGTCTTGCCGGTGCGCGGCGGCGACACGATCAGGGCACGCTGGCCCTTGCCGATCGGGGCGACAATGTCGATGACGCGGGCCGAGAGATCCTTCTTGGTCGGATCCTCATGCTCCATGCGCAGCCGCTCCTCCGGATAGAGTGGCGTGAGGTTGTCGAAATTGACCTTGTGGCGCGCCTTCTCGGGATCCTCGAAATTGATGGTATTGACCTTGAGCAGCGCAAAATAGCGCTCGCCTTCCTTGGGCGAGCGGATGTGGCCGTCAATGGTATCGCCGGTCCGCAAACCAAAGCGGCGGATCTGGGAGGGGGAGACGTAGATGTCGTCGGGGCCGGGCAGATAGTTCGCCTCCGGTGAGCGCAGAAACCCGAAGCCGTCGGAAAGCACCTCGACCACGCCTTCGCCGACAATATCGGTCTCGCGCATGGAGAGCTGCTTGAGAATACCGAACATCAGCTCCTGCTTGCGCATGGTGCTGGCGTTCTCGACCGTGAGCTCCTCGGCAAACGAGACGAGCTCGCCCGGCGTCTTGGCCTTGAGGTCCTGAAGCTTCATTTCCCGCATACGGGGTAGTCCTATGGAGAAGATCGGCGAGCTAAAAAAATACCGATCATGGCTGGAGAGGGGATCGCAGGTCTTGCGCTGGGGGGGTCGTTTTTACCCGCGGCACGCCCAGTCCCATTCTTGGACCGGTCCTGGACGCATCTGCATGCGCGTTGGGGGAGATAAACCCAAGATATGAAAATAAAGTTCCGAGCGCAAGTACTCCTTGGCTGCAACTCCTGTGGATTTTTGTTTGCACCGCCGAGGCCGCGGGAAGCCTCGCTCAGAACGGCTTGACCACGGCCAAGATGACAATGCCGATCATCAGCACAGTCGGCACCTCGTTGATAATGCGATAAAATCTGGCCGAGTGCCGGTTGCGCTCGAAGGCGAAGTCGCGCACCCAGCGAACCAGAAAGCCGTGCAAGCCCGACAACACCAGCACCAGCAGGAGCTTCACCTGCAGCCAGCCGGCGCTGAACCACTCGCCTTTCCAGCCTAACCACAGGCCCAAAACCCAGGTCGCAATCAAGGCGGGGTTAATGATGGCCTTGAGCAGACGCCGCTCCATCACCTTGAAGGTCTCGTACTGCTTGGAGCCGGGCGGGGCCTTGCAGTGATAGACGAACAGCCGGGGCAGGTAGAGCATGCCCGCCATCCAGGCAATGACTGCAATGATGTGGAACGCCTTTACCCAGTCGTACATGTCTATGCGCGTATGCGCTGGAGCATCTGCTCGACGTGGGCGATCGGGGTCTGTGGCAGAATGCCGTGTCCCAAATTGAAAATGAAAGGGCTGGGCGACAGCTTGTCGAGAATATTGCTGATTGCATGATCCAGGGCCGTACCACCCGCCACGAGCACCAACGGATCGAGGTTACCCTGTACCGCCAGACGGGGTTGAACCTGCTCACGCACAAAATCGAGGTCGGCGGTCCAGTCCAGCCCAACAGCGTCAAGCCCCAGATCCATTGCATAGCGAACAATCCCGGTGCCGATGCCCCGCGGAAATCCGATGATCTTGGCCGTGGGAATCCTGGCGCGCAGCGCTGCGACGATTCGGCTGGTCGGCTCCAGGCACCAGCGCTCGAGCTCACAGGCCGGTAGTACTCCCGCCCACGTGTCAAAGATCTGTACAGCATCCACCCCGGCCTCGAATTGGCGCGTCAGATACTCTACGGAGCCGGAGACCAGGACATCGATCAATGCTGCAAATGTTTGTGGATCGCGGTACGCAAACAAACGCGCGGGAGATTGGTCGGCCGTGCCCATGCCGGCAATCATGTAGGTTGCGACGGTCCAAGGTGCCCCGCAGAAGCCGAGCAATGTTACGGACGACGATAACTTAGCCTTGACCTCTGCAATCGCTTCATAGACTGGCGCAAGCCGGGCATGATCAAGCTCGCGCCTCAGATCGGCGAACTTGCCGGCATCAGTGATCCCGGCAAGGCGTGGGCCTTCTCCCTCCACGAACCAGACCTGTTGGCCCAACGCATAGGGGACGAGCAGAATATCGGCGAACAGGATCGCAGCATCGAGCTCGAATCGCCGCACCGGCTGCAGGGTAACCTCTGCTGCCAGCTTTGGAGTAAGACAAAGCTTGAGAAAGTCGCCCGCCCGTTCACGTACCGCCCTGTATTCCGGCAAGTACCGGCCAGCTTGGCGCATCAACCACACTGGCGGAGGGTTCCGGCACTCGCCGTCAAGCACCTCGATGAGGGCCTTGCTCACATTATCCTATCCGGATGAACTCTTCCAAATATAAAGGTTTAAGAGTTCTTTTGCAACTCTTGGAGCGTTGATTAAACTCACGCTTGCCTGCACACACCTTATGCACACTATGTCGGATTATGTCTACGTTTGTGGCGGGCGGGGAGATTCCCTCTAGAGACGCAGGATACCTGATGTGATATCTAAGATCCTGGTGTCTAGCGTCGATGTTCTTCACATGTCATCCAACAGCACTCCACAGCTTGGTCTTGCGGTGTGCGTGAGCATTGATTGCATCCTCAAGGGCAGGGGTGGGGAAGGAAGAGGGCCGGCCGGGCCCGGGGCCTTGCGTTGAAACCCTGAGCGTGGCTTTGTCCGCATAAATCCACAGCTTGTATTCGGGATCAAAGGTGCAGCGCGCCAATAGCTATTTCCATTTGCATTTGGTGTCTGACGCCACCGGCGAGACGCTTACGACCGTGGCGCGAGCCGCAACAGCCCAATACACCAAAATCCTGCCGGTTGAGCATGTGTACCCTCTCGTGCGCACCCATCGCCAGCTGGAGCGGGTGCTGGCGGAGATCGAGGAAGCACCAGGGATCGTGCTCTATACGCTCCTTGATGACGAGCTGACGCAGCGACTCGAGAACCACTGCCGCGAGCTTGGCGTGCCGTGTCTCTCGATCCTTGGCCCCGTGCTGCAGCTCCTGCGCTCATATCTCGGCGCCGAGACGTCGCACCGTATCGGCGCTCAACATGTGCTCAATGCCGATTACTTCCGACGTATCGATGCACTCAACTATACCATGTTGCATGACGACGGGCAGCATCTCGACGGTCTGGAGGACGCTGATGTCGTGCTCGTAGGCGTTTCGCGGACTTCGAAGACACCTACCTCGATTTATCTTGCCAACCGCGGCGTCAAAACCGGCAATGTCCCATTGGTCCCGGGAGTACCGGTGTCACGCCATGTCGAGGATCTCGCCCGCCCCCTGGTCGTCGGTCTTTACGCCAGTCCGGAGCGCATCGTTCAAATCAGGCAAAATCGGCTTCTCGGCCTCAAGGCTCACCACGACGCCGATCAGTATATCGACCGCAAGGCAGTCGCCGAGGAGGTCGCGTTTTCCCGCAAGCTCTGCGCCCGCCATAACTGGCCAAGCATCGATGTCACACGCCGGTCCATTGAAGAAACCGCGGCGGCGGTTCTCAGCCTCCTGGCCGAGCGGCGCCGCAACCCAGCACCCTGACACATGCAGCTGTGGCTTGGGACTGCTCCGCTGATCCTTGCCTCTGGCAGCACCGTTCGGCATGCCATTTTGGACGGCGCAGGAATACCACACGTCATCGCGCCCGCCGACATCGACGAGCGCAGAATCGAGGCAAACGCAGCCGCGGGTCGTTCCGGGGAGGTGGCAGATCTGCTCGCCCGTGAGAAAGCCCTCGCCGTCTCAGGCGACCACCCCGGCTCCTATGTTATCGGTGCTGACCAGACTCTGGCGCTAGGGGAGCGCATGTTCTCGAAGCCGGCAAATGCCATTCTTGCCCGCAAGCAACTCGCTTGTCTCCGCGGCCGCACCCATGAGCTGCACTCGGCAATTGCCGTCGCACGCGACGGCGACCTCGTATTCCACCATCGCGAGCGCGCCCGGCTGACCATGCGGGACTTCAGCGACGGCTTTATCGATGCCTATCTCGCCGCGGTCGGAACTGCGGCAACCGCAAGCGTCGGCGGCTATCAGCTCGAAGGGCGCGGGATCCAGCTGTTTGAGCGCATTGAGGGCGACTATTTCGTCATTCTTGGACTACCGCTATTGCCGCTGTTGCAATGGCTTCGCCTCGAAGGCCTGCTTGCCGCGTGATGGAGCCGCAGCTCGGCTCCCGGTGTGGAGGGGCGAGGTTGAAAACCTATCCCTGCAGCAGCGAAAGACTTTGATGGTGCGCAATGTTCATCATCGGCCTCACCGGTTCTCTCGGAATGGGGAAGTCCACGACAGCACGATTCTTTGCCGAAGAGGGCATCCCCGTGCATGACGCCGACGCCGTCGTGCATGGGCTGTACGAGGGAAAAGCGGCGGATGCGATCGAAGCGGCCTTTCCGGGCACGACCTCTGAGGGCAAGGTCGACCGCAACAGACTGGCCGCCCGCGTGCTGGACGATCCGGCTGCTTTGAAAATGCTCGAAGCCATCATTCACCCGCTGGTGCAGAAGGCCGAGGGGCAGCTTCTCGCCCAAGCAGAGGCGGGCGGGGAGAAGATTGCGGTCCTCGACATCCCGCTCCTGTTCGAGACCGGTGGTGACCGGCGCGTGGATGCCGTCGTGGTGGTGTCAGCGCCTGCCGAGACCCAACGCGCGCGAGTCCTGGCGCGCCCGGGAATGAGCAGCGAGAAGCTCGAAGCCATCCTGGCGAGACAGATGCCGGACGCGGAGAAGCGCCGCCGTGCTGATTTTGTCGTGGACACATCGCAAGGATTGGAGGCGGCGCGCGCCCAGGTGCGTGCGATCCTCGCGGCGGCCGCTAGAATGCCGCAACGGCGAAGGTGATTCGTCGCGGGCATCCGGCGCATGCGCGAAATCGTGCTCGACACTGAAACGACAGGACTTGATCCGGTGACAGGACACCGGCTGGTCGAGATCGGCTGTGTCGAGCTCGTCAATAAAATGCCGAGCGGGAGACACTATCACCGCTACGTCAATCCGGAACGGGACGTGCCCGCAGACGCCTTTGCGGTGCACGGCTTGTCCGCCGACTTTCTCAGCGACAAGCCGCGGTTCGTGGAGATCGCCGATGAATTGCTGGAGTTCATCGGGGACTCGGCCCTTGTTGCCCACAACGCAGCTTTCGATCTGGGCTTTCTGAACGCGGAGCTCGAACGCGCGGGAAAAAATTCGGTCGGACGCGAGCGCCTTGTCGACACGCTCATTCTGGCGCGGCGCAAGCATCCCGCCAGTCCCAATCGGTTGGACGATCTCTGCGCCCGCTACCGGATCGACGCCACCCGCCGCATCAAGCACGGAGCCTTGCTCGATGCCGAGCTCTTGGCCGAAGTCTACCTAGAGCTCATAGAGGCGCGGCAGGCGCAGCTCATTCTGGTGGACACGAGCCATGCTGTGGGAGGCCTGCAGACAGACAGCGCGCCCATCCGCGTGCGCCCGCATGTGCTTGCGCCGCGCCTCACGACCGAGGAGCAGCAAGCGCACGCGGCCTTTGTCGCCACATTGGGACCGCAGGCCATCTGGCAGCAATATTTGCCGCCCGAGGCCGCCGCTTTGGGCAGCGCAGATCAGGCGGCATAACGCGCACTTTACGCCGGTGGAGCCGCCGGCTGCTGCTCCTGCATCTGGGTCATGCGCTGCTGATAGAGAGCGACGAAATCCACGGGATCGAGCAGCAGCGGCGGGAAGCCGCCGTTGCGCACGGCGGTGGCCACGATCTCGCGCGCAAACGGGAAAAGCAGGCGCGGACATTCGATCATGATCACCGGCTGCAACGATTGCTGCGGCACGTTTTGTACCCGGAACACACCCGCGAAAGTCAGATCGAACGCAAACAAGACCGATCCGGAACTCTCGGCCTTGCCGTCCAACTTCAACGAAACCTCATAGTCGGTCTCGGCGAGCTGCTGCGCTCCCACATTGATCTGGATCTGGATGGCCGGTTGCGTCTGGCTGGGAGTCAGGGAACGCGGAGCGTTCGGATTCTCGAAGGAAAAGTCCTTGATATACTGACCAAGAACATTGAGCTGCGGCTGGGTGGCTTGTTGCGGGGGAGTGGTCGGGCTCTGGGCCGGTCCGCCGTTGCCGGGGGTGGTCATGGGGTTTTCTCACTGCACTCAGAAATTGAACTGCCGCAGGCGAACCGCGTGGCTAACACACGGGCTCCGACCCGACAAGGAGCGAGGCGCGGCCGCGTACCCGAGAGAAACGCTATCCGGGTCGCGGCTGTTAGAGCTTCCTGCGCCGGCGCGAGCGTTCGGGCTCGGTAAGCTGGTGCCATTCCCCAGGCGCAAGCTCGATCACCCGCGGGTCCTGCTGGGGCCGACGGACAGCCTTCACCAGCCAGCCACCAATCCACCGCCGCGACGTTGGAACGAGCAAGGCGGCACCCAAGACATCGGTGAGAAAGCCGGGAATGACCAGGAGCGCTGCCCCCAGCATCCTGGCTACTCCAGGGGTGCTCAGCTGCAGGGCAGCAAGTCCGTTGTCCCGGAGCGCATCGGCCAGGCGAGTGAGGTCGCGTCCGCCCGATTGCCTAAGCAGAGCAATCCCGAGCGCCGAGGTCATGACCAGGAGCAGCCCCGCCCATAGCCAGCCGACGGCAGCGGCTACCAGCACGAAACAAATCAGCTCGGCCGCGGGGAGGGCAATGAGCCCAATAAACGTCCATTTAACCAAGGACATGGGTTGAACTCCTGCCGAGCCTTGTTGGCGCCATGGTTCGGATCGTCTATGCTTGTGGCCAGCGGGCGCGGCATCGCCTCTGGATCGGTGTGGTCACGCGCTTACATAGGCATTCAGGGAACCGACGTCCGCCTCGGCCGGTTTCCGGTTGAGATCGCTCCCCGGATCGCGCGTTACGGCAGCCTAGAGCGTGGAAAGACGTGTTCGACATTTACACCATAATCTTTCTGGCGCTCGCGATCCTCATTTTCCTGAAGCTGCGTAGCGTTCTCGGGCAACGCACGGGTCGCGAACGACCGCCCTACGACCCTTACTCGGCGCGAGATGCCGTGCGCGGGGCCACCAATGACAACGTGGTCAGATTGCCCGGCAGAAGCGCTGACAGCATACCCGTTGCCGCTGAGCCGGCGGATGCGGCGGAGCGCTGGAAGGGCATCGCCGAACCTGGCTCCTCGGTTGCAAACGGCCTCGACGCCATCGCGCGCGAGGACAAGTCGTTCAATGCCAAGCATTTCGTCAGCGGAGCGCGGACCGCATACGAGATGATCGTGCTTGCCTATGCGCAAGGCGACCGCCGCACGCTGCGCAATCTGCTTTCACGCGACGTGTATGAGGGCTTCGAAGCGGCGATCCGCGAACGGGAATCCAAAGGCGAGACGGTGGAGAGCCGATTTGTCGCCATTGAGAAATCCGACGTCACGGGGGCGGAGCTGCGCAACCGCGTGGCGCAGATAACGGTGCGGTTCGTATCGCAGCTCATCTCCGTTACCCGGGACAAGGCCGGCAATGTGATCGACGGAAATCCGGAAAAGGTAACCGACGTTACCGACGTGTGGACCTTCGCCCGCGACCTGTCCTCGCGCGATCCCAATTGGAAGCTCGTGGCAACCGAAGCCGGGCAATAGCCGCAACGGACCCGAGATGCCGGCGCGCGCTCCAGCTCAAAACAAACGGCGCAACGCTGCTACAACAGCAGGCGCGAGAGCGCCGGGGCGGGTTGCCTGCGGGCTAATTGCCGGCGTGATCGGTGGAATGCTGTGTGGAGAGCCGACTGCTGCGGCGAGCGCGGAGCCGTTCAAGCTCGCGGACACCCAGCTCGAGCCCCTCGACTGGTCTGCGGTTGATGGCTGGGCGAGCGATGATCACCTCGCCGCGTTTGCTGCCTATAAGACAAGCTGCCAGGCATTGCGCCAGATCCCGCGCATCAACGAGCACGGACCGCTTGTTGCCGCGCTCTGGGAGGCCTGCCGCAAAGCTTTGCCGCTGCAGCTGCCGGATTCACCGAGCGCACGCAGGTTCTTCGAGGAGAATTTCGCGCCGGTACGCATCGCGCGGTTGGGAGAAAGCAGCGGCTTCGTCACCGGCTATTATGAGCCGGTCGTTGCCGGCTCACGCTTTCCCAACCCCGAGTTTCACGTGCCGCTCTACCGGCGACCGCCCGATCTTGTCGCCGCCGGCCATAAGCCCGGCTCTGCTCCCTTTCCGAACAGCGGAGCGCTCATCGGCCGGCGCGACCAGAACAACCAGATCGTCCCCTATCATGATCGCGGCGCGATCGAGGCCGGTGCGCTCGACGGGCAAAAACTTGAAATCTGCTGGCTCAAGGATCCCTTCGACGCGCTTTCCGTGCAAATCGAGGGCTCGGCGCGCGTGATCCTGGAGGACGGCACGCCGATGCGCATCACCTACGACTCGCATAACGGCTTTCCCTATTCCGCGATCGGGCGCGCGCTCGTGGAGCGCAACCTTATCCCGCGCGAGGAAATCTCGATGCAGCGCATTCGCGAGTGGATGGCGGCTCATCCCGACGAAGCACCAAAGCTGCGTGCCACCAATCGCTCCTATATCTTCTTTCGCATTACCGGCTTGTCGAACGAGGGCGAGCCAGTGGGCGCGCAAGGCGTTCCGCTGACGCCAGGCCGCTCGATTGCGGTTGACCGGCTGCACGAATACGGAACTCCGTTCTTTATCGCTGCGGACTTGCCGATCGAGAGCGCAGCAAGCCTCGCCCCGTTGCGCCGACTGATGATCGCCCAGGACACCGGATCCGCCATTGTTGGACCCGCTCGTGCCGACCTGTTCTGGGGCGCCGGAGATGATGCGGGCCGCATCGCAGGGCGCATTCGCCATCCCGCGCGCTTCGTGATGTTGCTTCCTCGCGGCCTTGACCTGGGCGCAGCCGGGCGCGAGGTGCCGTTGCCGCTGCCAAAACCGAGCATTCCGGAGGTCGAGGCCAAAAAGCAGGGGGGCAAGGTCAAGGACGGCGGGAGCGCAACGGACGCGTCCGCAGGCGCAAGGGCGGCGAGGCGACACGCCGGCCCCACTCGGCTGCGGTACAGGTACTACCCGCTATGACGCTGGGCGGAGGTGGTGGCGGACGCCGCAAGCTCGACGCAGAGGACCGCGCGCTCTGGGATGAAGTGACGCGCTCGCTCAAGCCCTTGCGGGAAAGGTCGGCGCCGAGCGTTCCTGCCTCGAAGCCGCTGCGAGCCGTTGCAGCCGCGAAGCCGCGTTCGGCTGCGTCCATACCGCTCCCGGAAGCGTTGGACCGGCGGCAGAAAAAGCGCCTTGCTCGCGGCATCGCTGCCATCGACGCTCGCCTTGATTTGCATGGCATGACGCAAGCGCGGGCGCATTCGTCCCTCCTGCTGTTCCTGCGGCGCGCCCAGACGGAGGGCGCGAAGTTCGTGCTGGTCATAACAGGCAAGGGTGCATATCGCGGCGACGCTCCGCGGGAGCCTGGAATAGAGGGCGGCATCTTGCGCCAGCAGGTGCCCTTGTGGCTCACCCTGCCGCAATTTCGCGCTTACGTGAGCGCTTACGAACCGGCGGATCCGGCACACGGGGGAGAAGGCGCGCTCTACATCCGCATCCGCCGTCGGCATCCCGGCCGTTAGTAAGACCCATCCGCAGAGATTGTGTCGCTGGGCTAACTGGCATGGCCATTCGCGCATCCTCTGCGTCTTTTCGCTTTTTATGATTGGCGAGTTGGTCATCGGGTGAAGGGATTGAGGACGGCGACCCCGGTAGGCTCGAAATCGGATACATTACGGGTCACGAGGGTGAGCCCATGTTCCAGCGCTGTCGCCGCTATCATGAGGTCGGCGTTATCGTTTCCAAGAGCGGCGCTCAGCCTGCCAAACCGTCGTGCGGCTTGAAGCTCGAATGGCAGGATCCGTTCACCATAGAGGGCCAGGACTGAATCCAACCAATCCGCAAGCGCGCCGGCGAACAGCGGATTCCTCTGGTGCTGCTGAGCAAGACCGCGCTCAATCTCGCTAATGCTGATAACGCTTAGAAAGAGCTCGGTACTTCGCTGCCGCTCGAACCACGCGACGACCGAGCGATCGCGGTGTCGCCGGCGCAACTCGGAAAGCGTTACCGTATCAAGCAGGAACATCAGGGCTCAAAGTCGCGTAGTCGCGCTTTAAGGCGTGGAAATTCCCCGTCGTCTTGGGGCATCGAAAGCAGAACATCTGCAAAAGACGGCGCCTGCGCTCGCTCAAGCCGCCGCAAACGCTCGTATTCCATGACGTCAATGACGACTACAGCGGCCTTGCCGTGCTTGGTAACCATCTGCGGCTTGCGTCTCGCCGCTTGGACGACCTCGCTGAACCGGTTCTTCGCGTCCTGGATCGACCATCGTTGCTGCGTCATGCAAAATCCCATGTTCTAGCTAGGAATTCTAGCTAGAAGTATAATATTTGTGAGTGCGGTCAAGAGCCCAGCTTCGACGAGTGGAGAAAGAGGTGAACGCTGCACGTCATCCCATTGGAATTTCCCGGCGGGTGACCGTTTCGTTGAGTTGCTTGGTGATGCTCTCGAGGCGCTCGGCCGCCGCATCGAGCGCAGCCACGATGGCGGTGTGGGTCGTCTGTGTCCGCTCAGCCGAGGTGACGGCCGTGTCCTGAAGCTTTGCCAGATCGGTCTCGAGCCGCTGCAATCGCTCCTTGGTGTCGGAAAGCTCGTCGGCGAGCGTAAGCGCCGCCATCACCGTAAGCCGGGTGTCTCCGATCTCGCCGAAACGCTCGCGCAGCCGCGAGATGCGTTGATCGAGATCCTCGGCGAGACGCACCAGGCGTGGCTCCTCCCCCTCTTCGCAGGCCATGCGGAACTGGCGTCCGTTGATGGTGACACTGACCTGCGGCATGGGTTCTCGTGCGCCTTGGACCGTGAGGTCAGAGTTGGGCATCCGCGAGGATCGCCCGGATTGCACCCATTGCCGTTTCGAGCCTCTGCGCAACGTCTCGATTGACCGTCTCCAGCGAGCGGACGCGTGCGGCGGCTGCGTCAAGATCAGCAGCGAGCCGCGAACGGTCTGCGGCGAGTGCATGCAGTTGGCCGGCGAGGGTTTGCTCTCCCAGATCCGCGGATTGCCGCCGCTCGACGGCCGCCGCCAGCGCATCAAGCGCGAGCGCAAGACGCTTGCTGGCAGTCTCGATCGGACTTGGTTCGCTCATTGCGGCAAAAACTCGACCGAGCGCCCGCAGCGGCGGCAGCTAAAATTCATCGCAGCAGCAAGCGGTTAGTAAACGGTCCTTACGTTATTCCGCGGCTTGGCGTCAATGTGACAAGGGCAGCGTCAAGGCAAACTCCGACTGCAATCTCGCGTGCAGGCGCAGCCGGCATTGGCCGCACCGGGCCGCAGTCCACTGCCCTTTCATTGACTCCAGTCATCCCCGTGATAGAGGGTCGCCGCAACAACCCGTTTGGGGCGAATGAGCAGTCCTAAAGAAACGCTTGCCGGGGTTGGGTCGGTGGCCGCGCCGTCCCTCGAGAACCCCGCTGAAGATCGCCAAAATTACCCGCGCGGCTGCCATGACCGCATGGCGAACGCCATCCGGGCACTGGCGATGGATGCGGTCGAGCAGGCAAAATCCGGACATCCCGGACTGCCGATGGGCGCCGCCGACATTGCGACAGTGCTGTTCACGCGCTTTCTGAAATTCGATGTGGCCGACCCTCATTGGCCCGACAGGGATCGCTTCGTGCTATCGGCCGGACACGGCTCGATGCTGATCTATGCGGTGCTGCATCTTCTCGGCTACGAGAGGATGACCATCGACGAGATCAAGCGGTTCAGACAGCTCGGCTCGCTCACCCCGGGGCACCCCGAGAACTTCCATACCCCGGGCGTGGAAACCACCACCGGCCCGTTGGGACAAGGTTTGGGGAACGCGGTTGGCATGGCGCTGGCGGAGCGTCATCTCGCAGCAGTATTCGGTCGCGAGCTGGTCGATCATCACACCTACGTGCTTGCTTCCGACGGCGACCTGATGGAGGGAGTGAGCCAGGAGGCGATTGCGCTCGCCGGGCACCTGAAGCTCAACAAGCTGATTGTGCTGTTCGATGACAATCGGATCTCGATTGATGGCCCGCTCACGCTTGCGGATTCCGTCGATCAGGTGCGCCGCTTCGAGTCCGCCGGCTGGAGCGCTCGCCGGGTCGATGGTCACGATCCGGAAGCGATAGCGAGCGCGATCGAGAGTGCACACGCTTCGGCTAAACCTTCGTTGATTGCCTGTCGCACCATCATCGGCTTTGGCGCCCCGACAAAGGCGGGCACGGAGAAATCCCACGGCTCGCCGCTTGGCGCGGAGGAGGTCAGAGGGGCGCGCGAGAAGCTCAACTGGCCGGCACCTTCCTTCAACATTCCGGCGGATATCCGCGATATGTGGCGCAACGCCGGGCGCGCGGGGGAAGCCGCTCGCCTGGCGTGGACCGCGCGGCTGAAAGCCCTGCCTGCAGCTCTCCGGGCCGAGTTCGAGCGCCGCCTCGGGGGTGAAGTCGGCAAGGACAAGATCGTCGCTGCGGTGGCCGCGGTAAAGGAAAAGCTGGCCGCGGCTCCAAAGGAGATGGCAACGCGAACCGCCTCGGAGCATGCGCTCGAGGTGATCACGCCAGCGCTGCCGGAGATGATCGGCGGCTCGGCCGATCTTACCGGCTCGAACAACACCCGGCCGAAGGGAATGCCCGTTCTTAGCGCGGCGGATTACAGTGGCCGCTTCATTCATTACGGCGTGCGTGAGCACGGCATGGCCGCAGCCATGAATGGAATGGCGCTGCACGGAGGGGTCATCCCCTATTCCGGCACGTTCCTGGTGTTCTCCGATTATTGCAGGCCGGCCATTCGTCTGGCGGCACTCATGGGCAATCGCGTTATCTTGGTGATGACGCATGACTCCATCGGTCTCGGCGAGGACGGTCCGACGCATCAGCCGGTCGAGCACCTCGCCGCCCTGCGCGCGATCCCGAATCTGCTCGTGTTCCGCCCCTGCGATGGTGTCGAAACTGCCGAGTGCTGGCAGCTTGCTATCGAGAGCTCGCGCAGCCCCAGCGTGCTCGCGCTCACCCGCCAGAACCTGCCGCAGCTGCGACTTGCTCGCGAGGAGACCAACCGCTGTGCCGCGGGAGCCTATGAGATCGTGCCGGCGGAAAAGCAGGTCGCCGATGTCTCGCTGTTCGCAACCGGATCGGAAGTCTGTATCGCGGTTGAAGCGCGAAAGTTTCTGCGCGAGCGCGCCGTCTCCGCACGCGTGGTGTCGGTTCCCTGCTTCGAGCTGTTTCGCAAGCAGCGGCCGGCAGTGCGCGATGAGGTCATCGGTGCGGCGAAGGTCAATGTGGCGGTTGAGGCCGCCGTCCGCCAGGGTTGGGACGAGATCATCGGCGCCGACGGCGCCTTCGTCGGGATGACAAGCTTCGGGGCGAGCGCTCCTTACAAGGATCTCTACCGGCATTTCGGCATTACCGCAGAGGCGGTCGCCAAGGCGGCGTTGGACCGGCTCAAGCGGCAGGCGGGAACTCCGCCGCGCAAGCATTAATTATAGGTCATGCCCGTCTCAGGCGGGCGACGAATGAAGGAGCCCGGAATGTCAGTTCGTGTCGCAATCAACGGCTTTGGACGAATTGGCAGGAACATTCTGCGCGCCATTGTCGAGAACAACCGCAACGACATCGAGGTCGTCGGGATCAATGATCTCGCCCCGGTAGCGACCAATGCGCATCTGCTACGGTTCGATTCCGTGCACGGACGCTTTCCCGGCGAGGTCACGGTCGCTTCCGATTCGATCAGCGTCGGCAACGGCAAGATCAGGGTCACGGCCGTGAAGGATCCGACGCAGCTGCCGTGGAAGGAGCTCGGCGTCGAGATTGCGCTCGAATGTACCGGCATCTTCACCTCGAAGGAGAAGGCTGCGGCGCATCTCGCCGCAGGTGCAGACCGGGTCATCATCTCGGCGCCCGCTGACGGCGTCGATCTTACCGTGGTCTACGGTGTCAATCACGACAAGCTGCGCAAGGACCATAAGATCGTCTCCAATGCTTCCTGCACCACCAACTGTCTCGCGCCCGTGGCCAAGGTGCTCAACGATGCGGTGGGGATCGACAAAGGCTTCATGACCACGGTGCACGCCTACACCAATGACCAGCCATCGCTCGACCAGGTGCACAAGGACCTCTACCGGGCGCGCGCCGCGGCCATCAACATGATCCCGACCTCGACCGGAGCAGCCAAGGCCGTGGGCTCCGTCCTGCCGGAGCTTGCCGGCAGGCTCGACGGCGTCGCGATCCGCGTGCCGACGCCGAATGTTTCGGTGATCGATTTCAAATTCATCGCCAAGCGTGCGACGAGCAAGGACGAGATCAATTCCGCAGTGCGGCGGGCAGCCGAGCAGCAGCTCAAAGGTATACTCGGCTATACCGAGGCTCCGAATGTTTCCACCGACTTCAACCACGATTTACACTCGGCGGTGTTTGCCATGGATCAGACGAAGGTGATGGACGGCACGCTCGTTAGGGTCATGTCCTGGTATGATAACGAATGGGGGTTTTCCTGCCGCATGGTGGATACCGCGGTCGCGATGAGCAAGGTGATGTGACTCGCCAAGACTTCAAGGCGGGCTTGCGTACCCTCGAGGAGGCCGAGCTCGACAACAAGCGCGTGCTCGTGCGGGTCGACTTCAACGTGCCGATCGAGGACGGGAAAGTGGCCGATGCGACTCGCATCGAGCGCTCCATCCCGACCATTCGGGAAATTGCGGAGAAGGGCGGGAAGGTAATCCTGCTCTCCCATTTCGGCCGTCCGAACGGACCGGACAGCAAAAACTCACTGCGGCCGCTGGTCCCGGCCATTGCTGCTGCGCTCGGCTGCGACGTGGGCTTTGTGCCGGATTGCATCGGCGAGGAAGCGCGCGCCGCAGTGAACCGGATGCGCAGAGGCGACGTTCTGTGCCTGGAGAATACCCGCTTCCACAAGGGCGAGGAGCGCAACGATCCCGATTTCGTGGCAGAGCTCGCCGCACTGGGCGATGTCTTCGTCAACGATGCCTTCTCGGCCTCCCACCGCGCGCATGCGTCGGTGGAAGGATTGGGTCGCCTCCTGCCGGCCTACGCCGGGCGCGCCATGCAGGAGGAAGTCGAGACGCTCACCAATGTTCTCGAATCACCGACGCGCCCGCTGGCGGCGATCGTCGGCGGCGCCAAAATCTCGACCAAGATCGAGCTCCTCGGCAATCTTCTGGAGAAGGTCGATGTGCTTGTGATCGGCGGCGGGATGGCCAACACCTTTCTCGCTGCCCTCGGCAAACCCATCGGCAAATCCTTGTGCGAGCATGATCGCGTGGCGCAAGCGCGCGACATCCTGGAGAAGGCTAAAGCCGGCCGCCGCGAGATCGTGCTGCCCATTGACGTGGTCACTGCGGAAAAGCTCGAGCCGAACGCACGCTCGCACACCGTCTCGGTTGATGCGGTCGAGCCTTCCGACATGATCCTCGACATCGGCCGGCGCAGCATCGAGCACGTCTGTTCGGTGCTTGCGCGCGCAAAGACGCTGGTCTGGAACGGCCCCCTGGGCGCGTTCGAGACGGAACCGTTCGACACCGGCACGGTTGAAGTTGCAGAAGCGGCGGCGGAACTCTCGAGCGCGCACGAGCTTGTCAGCGTCGCCGGCGGGGGCGATACCGTATCGGCACTGCATGCGGCAGGAGTGGCGGAACGGTTTACCTATATCTCGACGGCGGGCGGCGCTTTCCTGGAATGGCTGGAAGGCAGGCGGCTGCCCGGGGTCGAAATTCTCAAGGTGCAATGATTGGACGTCCAAGGAACAAAGTGGAGGAACCACGATGAATCTCGCTGAGCTCAATAAGATCGCCGAAGCGATGGTTGCCCCCGGCCGAGGGATTCTGGCCGCAGACGAATTGTCCGGCACCATCAAGAAGCGCTTCGACTCCATCGGGGTGGCGTCATCGGCCGACAACCGCCGCGACTACCGGGAGCTTCTCTTTCGCGCCACGGACGCGATGTCCAAATGCATATCAGGGATCATCCTCTATGACGAAACGATTCGCCAGAGCGCAAAGGACGGCACCCCTCTCGTCAAGCTGATCGAGAGGACAGGGGCGCTTCCCGGCATCAAGGTCGACAAGGGCACCAAGCCACTTCCGTTCTCGCCGGGCGAGGTCATCACCGAGGGCCTCGACGGCCTGCGTGAGCGGCTGATCGAATATCGCGGTCTCGGCGCCAAGTTCGCAAAATGGCGCGCCGTCATCGATATCGGGCCCGGCATTCCGAGCTACGCTGCCATCATCACCAATGCGCACGCGCTCGGGCGTTATGCCGCGCTCTGCCAGGAGGAAAACATCGTCCCGATCGTCGAGCCCGAAGTGCTGATGGACGGCGATCACGACGCGGACCGCTGCTACCTGATCACGGAGTGGCTGCTCAAAACCGTGTTCGAGCAGCTCTACTATCAAAAGGTCGCGCTCGAGGGCATGGTTCTCAAGCCCAACATGGTGATCGCCGGCAAAAAGGCGAAAGAGCGCGCCGGCGTCGATGAGGTGGCGGAGAAGACCGTCAAGGTGCTGCGGGCCTGCGTGCCGGCAGCAGTGCCTGGCATCGCCTTCCTGTCCGGGGGACAGTCGGATGAGGAAGCCACCGCCCATCTCGACGCCATGAACCGCATGGGGCCGTTCCCGTGGCGGTTGACCTTCAGCTACGGCCGGGCGCTGCAGGCTGCACCCCTGAAGGCCTGGTCGGGAAAGCCGGAGAACGTGGCCGCCGCCCAGCGCGCGTTCACCCATCGCGCGATGATGAACGGCCTCGCCACACGCGGGCAGTGGAAGCAGGATCTGGAAAGAAAAGCGGCCTAGCAAACCGCCTTCATGCTCCCGCCGCCCGCGCGCGGGAGCCTGATGCGTCAGAGCGGCACGCGCGGAATATCCGTCTGCGCGAAATCATTGCCTTGAACCAGCAGCGGGAGCCGCCGCTGCTTCGCGAGCCCATAGGTGAAGCAGTCACCATAATTCAGTCCAGCCGGATGTCGGCCCTTGCCGTACCGTCGCCATGCTTGGCGTGCGAGCTCTGCCTGGTCCTGGTCAACCGGAGCGACCTCGATGCTTGAACGGTAGAGCAAGAGCTCGAGCTCGCGACCACCCGCCTCGCCTTTTTTGCTCTCGATTACGATTGACGTCTCCAAAAAATTGGCTGCCGAGATCAAGCGAACGCTTGCCGCTTCGATTGCCTGTGCAATCATGGGGGCATCCGGTTCGTTCAACAGGAAAGCAATGAGAGCCGAAGTATCGATAACCATCAGGTTGGCAGGCCACGTTCGTCGTAACCAAGAATTTCGTCCGCCGTTCGCGCGTCCTGGTCCGGAAGGGCAGCGCAGCGCTTCGCTATCTCCAAGAGCTCTTCGGCAAGAGAGCGTCCCATCTGCTTGCGCCGGACCCGTTGCAGCCGCTCCTCGGCCGCACGACGGATGGCGGCCGTTACCGTCTCGCCCGTCAGCGCGGCCAGCTCGCGCACGGATTTCTCGGTTGCAGGATCCTTGATATTCAGGGGCATAAAGGCACCTTAGCAGAAATTTTCAACCAGTGAATATAGTCACAGGGGCGATTTGCGCCACCTCGGCGGGCCTTTACCCTCTCGTAGGCTTGATAGTCTACAAATGCCCCCATTCCGCCGGATTGCGGGGGCAATCGACCCGAAATGGCGTCCCGAGCGAAACCAGCCGAAACCAGGCGCCCTGTTCCGCGTCTCTACCTTGTCACCCCGGAAGGGTTCGCCGGGAGTGGGCGTGTGCTCGATCACACCCTTGGCGCTGCCGACTTCGCAGCTGTGTTGCTCCGCCTTCCAGAGCTCGCCGATGCCGCCCAACTTGACTACCTCAAGGTACTGGCACCGGGAGTGCAGGAGAAAGGGGTGGCTCTGCTGCTCGACGGAGATCCCGGCCTAGCAATACGTGCCGCTGCCGATGGTGCTCACCTTAGCGGCGTGAACGCTTTGAGGGCCGCGCTTCCAAGCCTCAAGCCCAATCACATCGCTGGCTGCGGACGGCTTGCGACCAGGCACGATGCCATGGTCGCCGGCGAGTTGGGCGCGGATTATGTCATGTTCGGCGAGCCCGACGGCACCGGCCGGCGCCCATCGCTATCGGCCATCCTGGAACGGGTGGCTTGGTGGGCCGAATTGTTCGAGCTGCCCTGCGTAGGATTTGCCGGCGCACTGGAGGAGGTGGAGCCGCTTGCTCGCGCTGGGGCCGACTTCATCGCCGTCGGTGATTGCGTGTTTTCCGACGCGCGCGGATGCGTCGCCGCCGCGGCAGAGGTGGCGCGACGGGTGACGGATGCGGAGGTGCCCGGATGAACTGGGTGCAAATGTCCGCGGGCGCCGTTGTACTTCTGCTGGTTTCAGTAGGGGCGTGGATCTCGCCTGGAGCCGGACAGGGAGCGGCACAGCCGATGGCGGCCCCTTCGGGTGCGGCCCCAAAACTTACGGCCAAGCCCAAGCCGATCCCGATCCCGACCAAGCCTGCGTCGGGCGCGGCGGCTGCGCCGGTGAGCTCGGCGCCGCCCCAAGCACCGCTCGGGACCGAACGGGAGCCCGCCCCCGATCTGGCCTACGGTGCATTCCAGCGTGGCTATTATCTCACCGCATTCGCGATCGCGACACGCCGGGTCGAGGACAAGAACGACATCAAGGCAATGACGCTACTCGCGGAACTCTACGCAAATGGCTACGGGGTAGGGCGCGACGACAAGAAGGCCGCCGAATGGTATCGGCTGGCGGCAGACCGCGGAGACCGGGAAGCCATGTTCGCGCTGGGCCTGTTTTACCTTGGCGGGCGAACCGTGGCCGCCGATGGCGAGCGGGGAGCAAAGCTTGTTGCCGCAGCTGCCAAGCTCGGCCATGCCGCCGCGTCCTATGATCTCGCCCTTCTCTATCTCGAGGGAAGAGTTTTTCCTCAGGACTTCTCACGTGCTGCGGAGCTCTTCCGCGCTGCGGCGGAGGCCGGAAGTCCGGAAGCGCAATATGCGCTGGCCACTCTCTACAAAGAGGGCCGGGGCGTGCCGAAGGACGTGACCGTGGCCGCCCGGCTGCTGGCCGCTGCCTCGGCTGCCGATTACACCGACGCCGAGGTCGAATACGCAATTGCCCTGTTCAACGGGGTTGGCGTTCCACGGGACGAGTTGACTGCAGCCACGCTGTTGCAGAAGGCTGCCCGCAAGGGAAATCCGATCGCGCAAAACCGCTTGGCGAATATTCTGGCGGTAGGCCATGGGATAAAGGCTGATCCGATCGCGGCGATCAAGTGGCACATCGTCGCCAAGGCCGGCGGTGTCAGCGACGTTCCGCTCGACGCTTTCGTGCAAAAGCAATCACCGGAGGTCCGTAGCGCGGCGGAGAAAGCGGCCAAGCCTTGGCTTGACGCGATCAAGGAGAAACGCGAGTCCCGCTCTTGACGCGGCCGGCCCCTGCGGGCACAGCGGCCCATCTTTCCCGCTCGCGCTGATGAGCCCGCTCCCGGCCGCAAAGCGATTGTTCGGCCCTTGCATCCCGGTCATGCTCCGCTCCGCCCTGCTCAACGTCATGATCAAAGCCGCGCAGAAGGCTGCTCGCGCGCTCAAGCGGGACTTCGGCGAAGTCGAGCACCTTCAGGTCTCGGTGAAGGGACCCGCGAATTTCGTCAGCTCTGCCGATCATCGGGCTGAGCAGACGTTACGGGAGGAGCTCGAGCGGGCGCGGCCGGGCTACGGCTTTCTCGGCGAGGAAGGCGGGCGGTACGAAGGAAGCGACAAGACCCATTGCTGGATCGTCGATCCGCTCGACGGCACGTTGAACTTCCTGCATGGGATACCGCATTTCGCCATCTCGATTGGGCTCGAGCGCGAAGGCGCAATCGTGGCCGGGATCATCTACAATCCCATCACGGACGAGCTGTTTACCGCAGAACGCGGCAAAGGGGCGTTCCTCAATGACCGCCGCGTCCGGGTAGCCTCGCGTAAACGCCTGGCGGATTCGGTGGTTGCGTGCGCGCTGCCACATCCCAGCCGAGGGGATGCGGGGCTTGCGCGCTGGGAACATTCGGCCGTGCAGGAAAAAGTGGCTGGGCTGCGGCGATTTGGGGCTGCTGCGCTTGACTTGGCCTGGGTCGCCGCGGGTCGTGTCGATGCCTACTGGGAGCGGGGTCTTGCTCCCTGGGACATGGCGGCAGGGATCGCGCTGGTGCGTGAGGCCGGAGGGTTCGTCACCGATCTTTCGGGGCGGGACATTGCTCTGAGCTCTGACAGCATCATCGCTGCCAACGAGCCGCTGCATCAGGATCTCCTGCGCCTGCTCAGCCCGTCGGCGAGGCCGGCGGCAGCTGCGGCAGGATGACCTGCGGCTGCTCGTGCATTCGCGAGGGATGCGCGACGGTGCGCACGGCAATTCCAGCTGTTTTCTCACAACGCGGACAAGAAATGGCGGTGCTGAGCGCCTTGCGGGTTCTTCCTTCCGTCGCGGCAGTGCCGTATTCTGGCGTACATTGAGATCAGCGGCAAAGAATTGCACGCCATGGCGCAAGACATCGATCCTTTTAAGCTTTCTTCACCTCGGATTTTTCTTGTCCGGATGCTGGTGTTCCTCATTCTTTGCGCACTGGTTGTCCTCATTCTCTACAAGCAGATCTGGGTGGCTTTCCTCGCCAATCCAGGGCTGAATGCGCTGATCATTGGCGTCCTTGTGATCGGCATTGCGCTCGCGTTCCGCCAGGTCATTCGGCTGTTCCCGGAAGTGAGCTGGGTGAACGGATTTCGGCTCGCCGATCCCGGCATAGCGGTCGAGCGCCCGCCGGTGCTGCTGGCTCCCATGGCGGTTCTGCTCGGCGATCGTATCGGCCGGATGGCGATCTCATCCCAGCTGATGCGCGGCATTCTCGATTCGATTGCCACCCGGCTCGACGAAGCGCGCGACATGTCCCGCTACATGACCGGTCTTCTCGTCTTCCTGGGGCTGCTCGGCACCTTCTGGGGGCTGATCGAGACAATGGGCTCCATAGGCAACGTGATCAACACCCTCAAGCCCGGAGGCGATGCCGCGGCGATCTTTGATTCGCTCAAGGAGGGCCTTGCCGCCCCGCTGGGCGGAATGGGCATAGCCTTCTCCTCCTCGCTGTTCGGACTGGCCGGCTCGCTCGTGCTGGGATTCCTCGACCTGCAGACGAGCCAGGCGCAAAACCGGTTCTACACCGATCTCGAGGATTGGTTGTCCACCACGGTGCGCGATCTCGTCGTCGACCGCGAGGGGCCGGGAAGCGCGCCGGCGGGCGCACTTTCCGGGGATCTCAAAACCGCGATCGACCGGTTGCGCGATGTCGTCGCAGAAGGCGGATCAAGCCGGGCCACGACAACAGCCATGGCCAATCTCGCTGAGGCCATTCAGGGGCTGGTCCACCACATGCGCACGGAGCAGCAGATGATTCGCGATTGGGTCGATTCCCAGGCCCAGCAGCATCGCGATGTCCGCCGCCTCCTGGAAATCCTGGTGCGGGAAAACGTGAACAAATAGGTGAGCTCGAATGGCCCTTGCACGCGCGCGCCGGGACGCCGGGATGAATTATTGGCCCGGCTTTGTCGATGCGCTCTCGACCTTCATCCTCGGCATCATGTTCCTGCTCACGGTGTTCGTGCTCCTGCAGTTTTATCTCACCCAGGAAGTTTCCGGAAAGGATACGGCGCTGACCCGTCTCAACGCACAGATCGCGCAGCTCACTGAGCTTCTCTCCCTGGAAAAAACCGGCAAGCTCAGTCTCGAGGAGCAGCTCGCGCAGATTCGCTCGAGCCTGTCCACGGCGGAAGGCGATCGCGACCGCTATCGCGGCCTCTATGAGGGCATCGGCAGCGGGGCGGCGACCGCTCAGGGCAAAGTCACCGAGCTCAGCGGCCAGCTCGACACGGAGAAAAAGCTCAGCGCCCGCGCGCTGGCGCAAGTCGAGATTCTCAACCAGCAGATCGCCGCGCTGCGCCGCCAGCTCGCCGCCCTCGAGGAGGCACTCGATGCGACCGAGAAGAAGGACAAGGAATCCCAGGCCCGCATCGCCGATCTGGGACAACGGCTGAACGTCGCCTTGGCGCAGCGGGTGCAGGAATTGTCACGCTACCGCTCTGACTTCTTCGGGCGGCTGCGGACGATCCTGGGCAATCGCCCGGATATTCGCATCGTCGGCGACCGCTTCGTGTTCCAGTCCGAAGTGTTCTTCGATACCGGCAAGGCCACGCTTGACAAGCCGGAAGGCCGCGCCGAGCTCGATGGTCTCGCCGGTGCATTGCTCGATCTGGAGAAGAAGATTCCCGGCGAAATTCCGTGGGTGCTGCGGGTCGATGGGCACACCGACGTGCGGCCGATCAACAGCCCGCTCTACAAGAACAACTGGGAGCTTTCGGCGGCGCGTGCGATCTCCGTGGTGCAATACCTCATTGCAAAGGGGGTATCGCCGCAGCACCTCGTGGCAGCTGGTTTCGGCGAGTTCCAGCCGATCGAAACCGAGAAGACGGAAGAAGCCTATACCCGCAACCGCCGGATCGAACTCAAGCTCACCGAGCGGTGAAGGGGGGATGTCGCTCGCTCTCAGTTAAGCTACCGCTATTGGAATGCCTGAGCCGAGCTTCACGCTTCGCCGCTATCGTCCAGACGATGAGGACGCCGCCATCGAGCTGTGGCGGCGGACCTGGCAGCTGGTCTACCCTGCCATCGATTTCTCCGTGCGCCTGGAGTGGTGGCGCCGACGCTGGCGCGATGAGCTTGTCCCATCGGCTGCCATCATCATGGCCGAAGCACAGGAGGGTGTCGTCGGATTTGTCACCATCGATACGGAGAGTCTCGATCTCGATCAGATCGTGGTGGCAACCGAAGCCTGGGGCTCGGGCGTCGCCTCGGCACTGCTGGCGGAGGCCAAGCGCATCTCGCCCAAGGGACTCGATCTGCACGTCAACAAGGATAATTCCCGTGCCATTCGGTTTTATGAGAAGCAAGGTTTTACCGTCTGCGCCGAAGCCATGAACTGGCGCTCCGGCGCGCCCGTGCTCAAGATGAGCTGGCGCCCGCAGTCCGGCAGCGCATAGCCGCAAACCTATGCGCCGGCGACGCTTTCATCAGCCGGCAGCTTCACTCTGACCGGGACCGTGAAGCAAAAGGTGGAGCCCTGGCCGAGGGTCGACTCGATCCAGATCTTTCCTCCTTGCATCTCGATGATTTGCTTCGAGATCGCTAGCCCGAGCCCGGTCCCCCCCTTCTCTCTTGTCACCGCGTCATCTGCCTGCGCAAACTCCTGGAACAACTTGGCCTGGTCCGCTGCCGAAATCCCCGGGCCGGTGTCGCGCACTGCAACATGAAACATCCCATCCGCCTCTGATGCTTTAATGCCCACCTCGCCCCTGTCGGTGAACTTGATCGCGTTGCCGACGAGGTTGAGCAGCACCTGCGTGAGCCGACGCTCGTCGCCGTAGCCCCGCGGCAGGTTCGGCGCAACATCGATGGTGAAACCGACCTGCTTTTCGCTCGCCAAAGGCTCCACCGCGCTGAAGACGCTCTGCACGACGCTCTTCATCGAATAGTCCGCAGGAGAGAGCACAAGCTGGCCGGCCTCGATCTTTGACAGATCAAGCACATCGTTGATCAGCCCAAGAAGATGCTTGCCATTGCGCTCAATGCGCTCAAGCACGCCGCGCAGCCTATCAGGCGTGTCGCCGTAAACACGATCGAGGACGAGCTCGGTATAACCAAGGATAGCGTTGAGAGGCGTGCGCAGCTCGTGGCTCATGTTGGCGAGGAACTGTGATTTGTGCTGGCTTGCTTCCTTCAGCTGCCAATTCATGCGCTCGATGGTCGCGGTCTGGCGTTGCTGGAAAACCACGAAACCGAAACCGGCCGTCGCCATCAGGGCGAAATAGCCCAGCAGATATTTGAACGAGAACAGATTGGCGGTGAGCGGCTGGCTCACAGTCACTTCCTGGATACCGCGGACGTCTCCCACTTTCCAGTCCCGTTTCGGACTGTCGGGATGACTGTTGTGGCAGGCGACGCAACTTTCTTCCATTATCACCGGCGTAATCAGCCGCACGCGATCGGCTAGAATTGTGCGGCTGGCATCGCTCACTTGCTGGTTCGGATTGACGCGCAAAGCGGCGAGCGCATGTGTCTCGAAATCATCGAAAAAGTGCGGGGCGCGATTGCGGAACGGATAGTCGGAGAGGAAGCGATAAGTGATGTTGTGCTGCTGCTCGCCGATGACTTGCCCAAGCTCGATCGACAGTTCTGCGGGGATCGGGATCGCGCCGGGCACTTCCCTGTAGTTGGGCAACACCTGGATCGGTCCCGATGAGTGCAGCGCCCGGTCCACGACATTGCTGCCGTAATAGCCGCGCATGCTGCTGATTATCGAATTCACATCGCTGGCCTGGCGATGCAGCCCCGTCTCCGCCAAGTTGCTCAAGTCCAGCCATACCGCCAGCGGCAGGCCGGCAAGGAGCGCAATCACCATAAGCGCCAGAAAGAGGGGGCGTATGGCGGTTGCAAAATCGCGGTCCATAATAGATTTGTTATTCACGAACGGGCGCACGCACGTCAGCAGGCGCGGTCCCCGGCAACGACCACACGACGCAACAGACGTCGTTCTTTGTCGCTGAAATCCGTGCGGGCGTGCAGGGTGCAGCGGTTGTCCCACACAATGAGATCGCCCACCCGCCAATGATGGGCGTAGATGAACTGGTCCTGCTCGATGTGGGCAAAGAGCGCATCGAGAAGCGCGCCGCCTGCATCCTCCTCCATGCCTTCGATGCTGCGGGTCATCAGCCGGTTGACGTAGAGCGCCTTGCGTCGGGTATCGGGATGGGTTC
Organism: uncultured Alphaproteobacteria bacterium; assembly: GCA_963841705.1. Lineage (GTDB taxonomy): Bacteria > Pseudomonadota > Alphaproteobacteria > Rhizobiales > Xanthobacteraceae > VAZQ01. The sequence continues at coordinate 61,111 of CAWJDY010000031.1, read as the reverse complement.
GAACGATCGGCTGCACGAAATGCGGATGGACCGAGAGATCGATCTTGGCGGCGTTGCGCTCCCGCGTGGTTGAATCATAGAGGTACGCGTTGAGCGCCTTCCGTCCGTCGACACGTTCCCTCAGGGCCGCGGGCAGCATCTCATACGCGCGATACATGTTGAGAAACAGCGTATCGCCGCCCTGAGATGGAATCTCCATGGCGTATAGAAACGTGCCTTTGGCGGGCTTTTCCAGATAACATTGGTCAGAATGAAAGTGCATCTCGCCATCCGGAAGCGAGCCGATCAGCTTGCCGTTTTCGCGGATATTTGAAACCAGCATGGTGAGCTCGGGGTGTTTGAGCAGGGAGGCCTCGTTGCGCGCCTCCGGCGGCCGCGTGCGCTGCTGCAAAGCGCCGAAGTGCCGCGCGAAACGTATCTGATCGTTCTCCGAGAGCGACTGGTCGCGGAACAGAAGCACAAGATGCTCGTGCCAGGACGCGATGATGTCCTCGACCGTCTGCGGCGACAGATTCTGGCGCAGATCGAGGCCGATGATCTCGGCGCCGAGCGCCTCCGACAATGATTTCACCGTGAACGAAGTGGTTTTCAGCATCGGGTTCCAGAGCCTCCAGTTTTCGTATCCTCGAAGTTTGGCCCGCATGCCGCTGCGCGCCTTTGGGCTAACGAGCAAGCGCGCGCGGACCGGGCACTATGCCGGAAGCATTTTACCGCAGCCGATCAGGTCTGAAACTGCAATTTGGCAAGGCGCGCATAAAGGCCGCCTCGTCCAACCAGCTGCTCATGCTTTCCCTCTTCGACGATGCGGCCCGCGTCCATCACCATGATGCGGTCACATGAGAGTACGGTTGCAAGCCGGTGCGCGATCACCAGCGTGGTGCGATGCTGCATCAAGTGCTCGAGCGCCGTCTTCACCAGCATTTCGCTTTGCGCATCCAGCGAGGAGGTGGCCTCATCGAGCAGAAGCAGCGGCGCGTTACGCAGGATGGCGCGCGCAATCGCCAGGCGCTGGCGCTGTCCCCCCGAGATGGTGGCGCCGCGCTCGCCGATTGGCGTATCAAACCCTTGCGGCAGCCGGTCGATGAATTCACGGGCGAGCGCGAGATCGGCCGCCTGCTCGACCTCGACATCGCTCGCCTCGGGCCGACCGAAGCGAATATTGTCTCGAGCCGAAGCGGCAAACACCACGGCTTCTTGCGGCACCAATGCGATCTGCCGTCGCAAGGCAAGGGGATCGAGGTTGCGCAGGCTCACGCCATCGAAGGTGATTACGCCGGAGAGCGGATCATAGAAGCGCAGGATAAGCTGGAAGATCGTGCTCTTGCCCGCGCCGGAAGGCCCGACAATTGCAACCTTCTCCCCGGGAGCGACACTGTACGAGACGCGATCCAGCACCGGAGCGTCCGGTCGCCCAGGATAAGCAAAATGCACGTCTGAAAACGACACTTGGCCGCGCGCCGGCTGCGGCAGCACCGTCGGTTGCGCGGGCGCAACGATGATGGGTTGCACGGCGAGGATCTCGAACAGCCTCTCCGCTGCTCCGGATGCCTGCGAGATTTCGCCCCACACTTCCGCGAGCTGCCCGAGCCCGGCTGCTGCCAGCACGGCATAGAGCAGGAACTGCGATAGTCTTCCGGCGGTGAGACGCCCGGCAATCACGTCCTGAGCACCCACCCACAGCACCACGACCACGCTGGCGGAGACGAGGAAGATCGCAATGGCGGTAAGGATGGCGCGCGCCCGAATGGAGGCGCGCGCAGCCGCGAACGCCCGCTCGACCGCGGCAGCAAAGCGGCTGCGGGCGAGGCCCTCGTTGGTGAAGGCCTGCAGCACGCGCGTCGCCCCCATCAATTCCGAGGCATAGGCGGAAGCGTCGGCCAGCGTGTCCTGGGCTGCGCGCGAGCGCCGCCGCACGGCGCGGCCAAAGCCATAGAGCGGCAGCACGATGACCGGAATGGCCGCAAGCACGAACAGCGACAGCCGCGCGCTGGTGACCACCATCATGGTCGCTGCGCCCCCGAACAGGACCAGGTTGCGCAGCGCAACCGATAGCGTAGTTCCGACCGCCGCCTTGATCTGCGTCGTGTCCGCCGTAAGCCGGGAGATCAGCTCGCCGCTTCTCGCCACATCGAAATACGCCGGCGACAGCGAAACGAGATGACCGAATACCTCCTCGCGCAGATCGGCAACAATGCGCTCTCCGAGCCTGGTGACGAAAAAGAACCGGGCGGCGCTGGCCGCTGCAAGCACGGCCACGACCGCGATCAGCACGGCGAAATAGCTGTCGATCAGAGTTGCGCTTTGCCGCGAGAAGCCGAAATCGATCATGCGCCGGATCGCAATCGGCACGATCAGCGTGGTGATCGCTGCGAGCAAAAGCGCCAGCAAGGCCGCGCTCACCTGCCAGGGATAGCGGCGCAGGTAAGGCACCAACAACCGCAGGGGCCGCAGCCGGCCTGCGCTCGCCGGCGCGGGCGCGACCGGCTTCTCGGCTACGCGCGGGCGCGCCGCATCTGCACTCGCGCAAGTAGGTTTCCGCTCGGCGATATCCATCTCGGCCGGCCCTATACGGGCTGATCCATGCTGCTGCAACGCGCAACAATGCCGCCGCATACGGCCATGGGCAAGCTCGATGCGCCCGGATCTTGCAATCACGTTCGTGTCATGGCGCTGCGCCGGTACGGGGCGGGTTTCAAACCCTCGAGGCAGCGGCTTGTTTTGTGGGCTATCGTCCGTTATAGAGCCGCAACTTTTTGCCTATGGAGTTGCGCGCCGCGTGGAGCGAGATGATGAAACAAGGCATCCATCCCGATTATCACACCATCAAGGTCGTCATGACCGATGGAACCGAGTTCACCACCCGCACCACCTGGGGCAAGCCAGGCGACACGCTGCATCTCGACATCGATCCCAAATCGCATCCGGCCTGGACCGGCGGGCAGCAGCAGCTCGTGGATCGGGGCGGGCGGCTCTCGCGCTTCCAGAAGAAATTCGCCGGCCTCGGATTGAAAAAGTAATCGAGAGGGTCACTGTTGCTCGAAGGCAGCCCTCAGCAACCCTAGCTGGCGCTCGACGGGATTGGCGCGATCTACCCGCGCGGGAGCAGCATGGATCGTGGCGTCGAGGCGGCAGACCGAGGCATGTAGCGCTTTTGAACGCGCAATCAGCACCTGAAGCCGGTCCGGGACGAGCTTGATGTTCTGCTCATCGGCGCGCTCGCCCGCTGAGAGCTTGACCTTGGCCTTCTCCTTGCTCGCCTGCGCGAGCGACATCTCTCCTTCCTTGACGGCCCGGTGCAGCAGAAGCCAGGACGCAAGCTGCATGAGCCGCGTTGTCAGGCGCATGCTTTCGGTGGCGTAGGCCAGTGCTGCGCCGCGCATGAGCTTCTTGGACTCCTGGCGTCCGGGCCCGTCGAGGTAGGCTGCGGTTTCTTCGACCAGGGCCATGCCTTCGCGGAACAGATCCGCAAAAACCTGCGAGCTCGCCAGCCTCTCGCCAAAGGACACTGCTCCATTCAACGATTTCTCCGCCATAGGCACGCCCTCACGCTACTCCCGCATACTTTCTGCTTGCGGCCCGTCGGGTCGAGTTGAACACCTTAACTGACCGTGAACGCCTGTCCAGCACCTCGCAAGCACAGTTTCGGGACATAGTTGCCAGGCGCGCGCGCAAGCGACCGCGTGGGCAAACCCCAGGCATTGGAGGGTGCCCGACGCAACAACAAGATGAAAAAAGAGCCGCCGTTGCCGGCGGCTCCAAGTTTTAACAGGGAGGCGTCAAACAGAGTGGACAGGAGCCACTCAATGTCCAGAAGATGGACACGCACAGTAATGGTCGAGAAAGCTTAACAACGTCTTAAGATTTTAATTGATTTCACCGAAAGCCCGGCAGCTCCCGCTTCACGCCCCTGCGATCAGGTTATGGTTAACCTAGCGCGTCCGGATCTGCCGTGCGTGCCGCCGCGCCGGCGCGGCTATTTCTTGAAGAACTGATCCGCCACGCTGCGGGAAGTCTGCTTCTTCGCAATGTCCGCCTCAAGCCGGGCGATCTCCTCCTTCAAGAGGGCGATTCGTTCCTCCAGCTCCCTGACCGAGAGGAGCGTCAGATCCTGCCCGATCTCATGCACGATCTTCTTCTTGGGACGATCGTCTTCATCCACTGCCGGCATGTCTCAATCTCCGTCAGCTCGGCTCTACCCTAATATCCCGCCGCCAGTGCCCCATGGGTACGCGGGTCCGCAGCCCCCGCGAAGCCTTGCGGCGTCACCAGGATCGAATTGGCCGACGTGCCGGGCGGGGCTGGGACCACGTGATGGCCTCGGGCTTCGAGCGCCTCGATCAGGTCGGGGGAGAATCCGCGCTCGACCATGACCTCATCGGGCAGCCATTGGTTATGCAGCCGCGGGGCTGCCACCGCCTCCGCAATCGGCAATCCGCGGTCGATCACGTTGCAGATCACTTGCAGCACCGTCGTGATGATGCGGCTGCCGCCCGGCGAGCCAGTGACAAGGAACGGCAGCCCCTGCTTGAGCAGGATGGTCGGCGACATCGATGAGAGGGGACGTTTGGCCGGTCCGGGCGCGTTAGCCTCGCCGCCGGTCAACCCGTACGCATTGGGGGTGTCAGGCTTGGCCGCGAAATCATCGAGCTCGTTGTTGAGCAGAACCCCGGTGCCGTCGGCGACCAGCCCGACGCCGTAGCTGAAATTGAGCGTGGTGGTATTGGCCACCGCATTGCCGAAGCGGTCGACCACGGAGAAATGGGTGGTGTGGTTGCCCTCGCGTGCGCGCTCCGTGATGGCGCGGATGTCCGCGGCCGGCCGTGCGTGTTCCGGGTCGATATGGCGGCGCAATTCCGCAGCGTAGCTCTTCGACAGCAATCGGCCGAGGGGCGCAGCGACTATCGCGGGATCGCCAAGAAAGGCAGCGCGGTCGGCATAGGCAAGCTTCATCGCTTCGATCGCAAGGTGCAAGCGCAACGCTTCATCCGCCGCCAGATGCTGATATCCTTCGAGGATGTTCAGCATTTCCAGCAGAACGACGCCCCCCGATGAGGACGGCGGCATGGCCACCACGTCGTAGCCGCGATAGCTGCCGCGCAGGGGCGCGCGCTCGATCGGCCGATAAGCTCTGAGATCCTCCACGGTCATCACCCCGCCCGTCTGGCGAACCGCGTCCGCAATCTTTTCCGCGACGGCCCCTTCGTAGAATGCAGCCGGCCCGTCCCGCGCAATACTCGCCAACGTGTCGGCGAGGTCGCCCTGTACCAGCAGGTCGCCGCTACCCAGGAGGCGACCGTCATCGTGGAAGAATATGCGGGCGGTGGAAGCCCAGCGCCGGAGCCGTTGCTGGAAGAGCGGCAGCGAATCCGCGAGGTCGTCAGCAATGGGAAACCCAGCGCGCGCAAGCGCGATTGCCGGCGCGAGCAGCTCGGCAAGAGTGAATTGTCCCGAGCCGTAGCTCGCATGCGCCAGCGCGAGCCCTGCCACGGTGCCGGGTACCCCGACGGCAAGCGCAGAATCGCGCGATTTGGCCGGATCCGCTTCACCCTTGTCGTCCAGAAACGTCTCCCGCGTGATCGCCGCGGGCGCAGTCTCGCGGTAGTCGATGGTGGTGTCGCCGCCCTGCGCGAGGTGGATGACCATGTACCCGCCGCCCCCGATATTGCCGGCGCGGGGATAGGTCACCGCGAGGGCGAAGCCGGTCGCCACAGCGGCATCCACCGCATTGCCGCCCCGCTCCAGTATCTCTGCGCCGACACGGGCGGCGCGCGCTTCCTGCGCCACGACCATGCCATGGCGCGCAACCACTGCAGGGGGGGTAACGGTCGCAGACGGGGCGCTCTCGACCAAGGCGAGAGCTTGCGGAAACGCCGGGCCGAGCGCGCCGATACAGAGGAGGAAAGCAAGCAAGCTCGTGCGAGCGAGCGCGCCGATACCCGGTATCCGCCTCACCGCCGCCCGCCTACTTGCTGTGATGCGGTTAATATGGCTTGCAAGGGGACCGTATCCTCTCGGAGGGAATTCATGCATTCACATTCCAACGCGCTGCGTCTTGCCCGCATCAGCATTCTCGTTACCGGGCTCGGCACTCTCCTCGCGGGGTGCGGGGTCAATAATATTCCAACGTATCAGGAAGATGCCAAGGCGAAGTGGTCACAGGTGCTCAATCAATACCAGCGCCGCGCCGACCTCATTCCCAATCTGGTGGAGACCGTGAAGGGGTATGCGGCGCAAGAGCGCCAAGTTCTGGAGGAGGTGACGAATGCGCGAGCGCGGGCGACCCAGGTCCAGGTGCAGATACCGCCTGACATCGTCACCAATCCCGAGGCGTTCAAGCGCTTTCAGGATGCGCAGGCGCAGCTTACCGGGGCGCTGGGACGGTTGCTTGCGGTATCGGAGCGATACCCCGATCTCAAATCGAATCAGAACTTCCTGTCGCTGCAGTCCCAGCTTGAGGGCACCGAGAATCGCATTGCCGTGGCGCGGCGCGACTACATCGAAGCGGTGCGCCAGTACAATACGGAGCTGCGCACGTTCCCCGGGGTGATCTGGGCTTCGACAATATATCGCAGCGACAAGCCGATGGAGACATTCACCGTGGCCGAGGACGTAACCAGGCCGCCGCAGGTGAAGTTCTAGAGCGCGAGAACGTTGCTGCGTTGCGCTCCGCGTGAGCAAAATCTGTCCCCGCAGTTCGGGACGCGACTGCGACAAGCTACCGCGCCTGGCCGTGGTAGATGCTGTTGGGCCGCATGTCGGTCGCCGACGCAAGCCGATTGGTCATGTTGTAGAAAGCCGCGACGGAAGCGATGTCCCAGATGTCGCGGTCATTGAAGCCGGCGCGTCGCAGGCGTTCGCGATCCTCCTCCTCGATCTCCCAGGGCGTAGTCGTGAGCTTCACCGCGAAGTCGAGCATGGCGCGCCGGCGCTTGGACAGCCCAGCGGCGCGATAGTTCTGCACCATCATCTCGCCCAGTATGGGGTCACCCAGCTGGCGCACCGAGTTGCCGTGGGCGCTGATGCAATAGAAGCAGCGGTTCTGCGACGATACCGCCGTGGCGATCATCTCGATTTCGAGCTTGGAAAGATTGGCTGCGTTCTGCACCAGCTCCTGCCGGTAATTTACGAAAGCCTGCAGCTTCGCATCGTCGAAGCTGAAGGCCTTGAGCACGTTCGGCACGAAGCCGAGCTTTTCATCGCACTTCTTGAAATAAGCCTCCATTTCAGGCGAAAGCTTTCCCGCCGGCAGCGCAAGAGCCGTGATCTTCACGTCGTCCTCATGGGCAGGGCGCACGGAACCGGTTTTACCGTTGACGGGTGCCGATCGTTTCAGCGCGGCCGGTTTGCTCTTGTGGGCGTATCTCGTTGCTGTGGCCACGGCCATGTCCTCCAGGTCTCTTCGCTATAGTGCCGCGCGAGCATATCGTGTTGCGATGCTCGACGGAAACGGGGGCACCAGTGGGCACTCTTGGTGCAGTGGTGCTAGGCTGCCCCGTGCGGTCACTGCCTTGGGGTGCCGATGATGGATGCTCGCGACGCGGCTCGCCAAGCCGATAACCTCGCCAAGGAGCTTTCCGGCGGGGATGAATTGCGCGCCGAGCAGGCGCTGATCGCGGCAGCCGAGCGGCTCCTGCGCGGCGAGAAGCCCGATATCCCGGAAGCGTTCGTCGCCGCCTTGTTCGCGCACGCGGTTCCGGAAGATCTCATGCAGTTCGACCCGCGCCAGATCGCCGCGTTCGCGGCGGACGCCTGGTCGTTGCTCGCGCGACGGCAACCCGGCGCCCCGCTCGTCCGGTTCGAGACGACTCCCGCCATGGCGGCGCATCCACGCAGCAGCTCGATCCTCGAGATCGTAAATGACGACATGCCCTTCCTTCTCAACTCGGTGCTTGGCGAGCTCGCCGAGCGCGGCATCGCCATACGATTTGTGGCGCATCCCATCTTCAGCGTGGAGCGCGATGCCGCTGGGCGACTGGTGGCCTTCAAGGGAAGAGAGCCGGCGCCAAGCACGCTGCGCGAGAGCTTCATTCATATCCACACCGAGCTCATCGAAGAGCCGCGGCGTACCGAGATCGCTGCAGCCCTCGAGGGTGTGCTCGCGGACGTGCGCGTATGCGTCCAGGATTGGCGCGCCATGATGGCGCGCGTCGCCGATGTGATGGCGGATCTCAAGCTCGCTCCGCCACCGCTCCCCGGCGAGGAGGTCGCCGAGGCGATCGCCTTCCTGGAATGGCTCATCGCCGATAATTTCACGTTTCTCGGCGTTCGTAATTACCGGTTCAGCGCAGGGGGCGACGTGCTGGAGCCCATATTCGAGACCGGGCTCGGGCTCCTGCGCTCGCGCGACGCCACAGTGGTGCGGGTCTGGAACCAGCCCATGGTCGTCGTGCCGCAAGCGCGAGACTTGCTGGCGGCGCCCACGCTCCTGATCGTGAGCAAGTCATCGGTGCGTTCACGGGTGCATCGGCGCAGCCATATGGATTATGTCGGGGTGAAGCGCTTCGACGCGGACGGCCGGCTCGCCGGCGAGTTCCGTATTGTCGGCCTGTTCACGTCGACGGCCTATCACCATTCCACGCGCTCCATCCCTTATCTGCGGCGCAAGGTCGATGCGGTGCTCACGCGGGCGGGGTTCGCGTCCGCGAGCCATTCCGGCAAGGCGCTGGTCAACGTGCTGGAGGACTATCCGCGCGACGAGCTCTTTCAGATTGACGAGAACACGCTGCTGAAATTTGCGCTCGCCGTTTTGCAGCTTGATGAGCGCCCGCGCGTGCGCGTGCTGCCGCGTCGCGACCTGTTCAATCGTTTCGAGTCGATCCTGGTTTACGTTCCACGGGACCGGTACGACGGAAACGTGCGCCGCCGCATCGGCGACTACTTCGCGCAGGCCTTCAAGGGTCGCGTCACGGCGTTCTACCCGTTCTTCCCCGAGGGGCCGCTCGTGCGCGTCCATTTCATCGTCGCGCTCTCCGAGGGCGCGCCGCCTCCGCCCGATCGCGCAGAGCTCGAGCGCGAGGTCGAGGCGATCGTGCGCACCTGGATCGATGCGCTCGGAGAGGAGCTTGCGCAGCTCTATGACCCCGCCAAGGCGCGCGCTTTGCTGCAGCGCTACGGCGATGCGTTCTCCCAAGGCTATCGCGAAGCTTACTCGCCGATTGATGCCGTCGCGGACGTCCGCCGCATCGAGGGGCTGTCACCCGACCGGCCGATTGCTTGCGATTTCGATCGCCGCGCGGGCGATCCTGCCAGTGTCGCGGCCCTGAAGACATGGAGCCTTGCGCGGCCGATAGCGCTCTCGGAGCGCGTACCGGTGCTAGAGCACATGGGCTTCAAGGTCGTGGACGAGCGCACGTACCTGATCGCGCGCAAGCCCCCGGGCACCACCGATGTCTGGTTCCACGACATGCTGCTCGAACGGGCGGATGGCCGCCCGCTGGATCTTGATGCCAACAAACGCGCGCTCGAGGCGGCGTTCCTGGTGGTAATGGCCGGTACCGCCGAGAACGACGGCTACAATGCGCTGGTGCTGACGGCTGGCCTGATGTGGCGGGAGGTTGCGCTGATCCGCTGCATCTCACGCTTCTTGCGGCAGATCCGGGTGCCGTACTCCCAGGACTACATGTGGGCGACCTTGGTGAAGCATGGCGAGATCAGCGCCGACATCGCGCGTCTGTTCGCGGCGCGGTTCGATCCACGCCTGTCCATCTCGCAAGAGGAGCGTGGCGCGCGCGAGGCCGATATCTCAGGCGGGATCGAGGGTGCGTTGCGAAATGTCGAGAGCCTCGACGAGGATCGCATCATCCGCCATTTCGTCCAGGCGGTGCAGTCTGCGGTCCGTACCAACTTTTATCAGATCGATCAGGCAGGCCGGCCAAAGCAGCTGATTGCGATCAAGCTCGCGAGCAGGACGCTTGCTGCCGTGCCAGCCCCCAAGCCGCTCTATGAAGTCTTTGTCTACTCGCCGCGGGTGGAGGGCGTGCATCTGCGCTTCGGGAAGGTGGCGCGGGGCGGCATTCGCTGGTCCGACCGGCCGCAGGACTTCCGAACCGAGGTGCTCGGGCTGGTGAAGGCGCAACAGGTCAAGAACGCGGTCATCGTTCCCGTCGGCGCCAAGGGCGGCTTCGTCCCGAAATTCCTCAACCGCATGATTGCGGCGGGGGCCACGCGGGAGATGGTCCAGGCCGAAGGCATTGCTGCTTACGAGCTTTTCGTTTCGACCTTGCTTGACATCACCGACAACCTCGATGGCGCGCGCGTGATCCTGCCGGATAACGTGGTGCGCCATGATGACGACGATCCCTATCTGGTCGTGGCCGCGGACAAGGGCACCGCAACGTTCTCGGACCTGGCCAACACCATCGCGCAGAATCACGGCTTCTGGCTCGACGATGCTTTCGCTTCCGGGGGCTCTGCCGGCTACGACCACAAGAAAATGGGCATTACTGCGCGCGGCGCCTGGGAATCGGTCAAGCGCCATTTCCGCGAGATGAACGTCGACATTGCCCGCACTCCGTTTACGGTGGTGGGGGTGGGCGACATGTCCGGCGACGTGTTCGGCAACGGCATGTTGCGGGAAAAAACGATCAAGCTCGTCGCCGCTTTCGATCATCGCGATATCTTCATCGATCCTGCTCCCGACCCGGAAAAAAGCTTCGCGGAGCGCCGGCGACTGTACGAGCTGCCGCGCTCGAGCTGGGGGGATTACGATCGCGCGCTCCTCTCCAAAGGGGGCGGTGTGTTCTCGCGCGCGCTCAAGGAGATCGCGTTGTCGGCCGAGGCACAGGCGCTCCTCGGGCTGGCTGGGGACAAGACCACGCCCCAAGAGCTCATGCATGCCATCCTGCGAGCGCCTGTTGATCTCCTGTTCTTTGGCGGAATTGGAACTTACGTGCGAGCCTCGGCCGAGACCGACGCTGCCGTCGGCGATCGCGCCAATGATGCCGTCCGCGTGACCGGCAAGGCGTTGCGTGCCAAGGTTGTGGGAGAGGGGGCGAATCTCGGCATGACCCAGCGCGGGCGCATCGAGGCGGCGCAGCGCGGCATTCGCCTCAACACCGACGCGATCGACAATTCCGCCGGCGTGAACACCTCGGACCTGGAGGTCAATCTCAAGATTGCGCTCGCGGCGCCGATGCGTGACGGCAGACTTTCGCGCGAGGCGCGCAATCGTCTGCTGATGGATATCAGCGAGGACGTGGCGGATCTGGTGCTGCGCAACAATTATCTGCAGACGCTTGCGATCTCGCTGGCAGAGCGGCGCGGGCTCGAGGATCTGGGTTTCGAGCAGCGGTTGATGCAGACCCTGGAAACGGCGGGAGAGCTCGACCGCACGCTCGAGTTTCTGCCTGACGACATGGAGATTGCGGAACGGCGGCGGCGCTCCCAGGCATTGACGCGTCCCGAGCTCTCGGTCCTGCTCGCCTACGCCAAGCTTTCGCTCAATCACGAGCTCCTGCACTCGAACGTGCCCGACGATCCCTATCTTGGCCGCGAGCTCGGGCGCTACTTCCCGAATGCGGTAGCGCAGGCTTTTCCTGACGCGCTCGAGCACCATCGGCTTCGTCGCGAGATTATTGTCACGCAGCTCGCCAATTCGCTGATCAACCGCGGCGGCCCGTCACTTGTGGTGCGCATCGCGGACCAGACCGGTGCGGGAGCGGCGCAGATCGCGGCCGCGTTTGCGGCCGTGCGCGACAGCTACGGCATGAGCGCGCTCAACAACGCCATCGACGCTCTCGACAATCGGGTTTCCGGCAGTCTGCAGCTCGATCTCTATGCTGCCGTGCAAAACCTGTTGCTCGACCGCTTGGTCTGGTTCCTGCGCAACGTGGACTTCAGGCAAGGGTTGGCGGCCATCGTCGCGCATTACCGCGCCGGCATCGCGGCGGTCGCGGCGGCGCTTGGCAGGGCGCTTCCTGCTGCCGCCGCGGCACGCTGCGAGGCGCGCACGGCCGAGCTGCGAGACCAGGGCGTGCCGGAGGATCTGGCGCGCCGCATTGCCAGCCTCCCCGCGCTCTCCGCAGCGGCCGACATCGTGGTGGTTGCAGACCGCACCGGCCGTGACATCGGCGAGCTGGCCGCGGTCTATTTCGCCGCTGAGGCGTTCTTCCGTCTCGATCAGATCACGGCCGCCGCGCGCGGCATCGTCGTCTCGGACTACTTCGATCGGCTTGCGCTCGACCGCGCCCTCGATTCCATCGGGCAAGCGGAGCAGAGGCTCACTGCGGCGATGGCCGGCAACGGTGCCATGGGCGCGGGGGCGGTGGAGGCGTGGGCCTCCCCACGCCGGCACGAGGTCGAGCGCGTGCGCATGTCTGTCAACGAGATCGCCAATTCCGGCCTCACCCTCGCGAAGCTCACGGTCGCGGCCAGCCTGCTGGGTGACCTGGTTCGCGCGCCGTAGCAATGGCGGTCGCGGTTGCGTCAGGAGGGGTACTCTTTCGGGAAAACCAGCATCTTTGGGGAGGTGCGGGCACCTGGCACAGGCCGCCCATCGCTATAGAGTCGTCACAATGCCGACTAGGATCGGCGGCAGAGGCGGGGACAGCGGCGAGAGTATCATGATGCCGCGCAGGGGTCGGTTAATAGCAGCGGTGTGCCTGCTGGCAGTGGCGGGCGTATTGTGCACGTCTGCAACGTCGCCCGCCGCAGCGAGGCACCGCTCCGCCGCCATCGCGAAAAAGGCATCGGTTGGGGCGAAGCACGCGGCAAGGCACCGATCGGGCAGGCACTCCCGCGGGGGCAAGCACAAGGGCGACGTAGCAAAGCTCGAGGCGGTCAGCCCGGAACCCCGAACCCCCACCGACAAGGCCGATTGCATCAGCGTATCGCAGGCCTATTACGAGCGGGCGCAAAGCTTGGGCGTGCGCAACAGGCACGGCATTCCGAAAGATTTCGAGCGCGTCGTCTCGAATCTCGATCAATTCTGCGGCGAGGAGGAGTTCGACAAGGCCCGCATCACCATCGACTGGATGGACACTTGTCTCAAGAATTTCGATAAGGATTCGGAAGGCTCCTGCTCCAGAAGCAAGAGCTATTTCTGCGCCATCGACGCGGCATCGGACGCGTGCCGAACGAGTACGGATGCCGAAGCGTCAGGCCGAGCCTCGCACGATTGAGGATCCATCCTGCCTAATGCCTGAAATGCCGCGTCCCCGTGAATACCATGGCGATGCCGTGATCGTTCGCAGCCTTGATCACTTCGTCGTCGCGTACGGAGCCGCCGGGCTGGATAACAGCGGTCGCGCCAGCTTCGATGGCAACCAGGAGCCCATCGGCAAAGGGAAAGAACGCGTCGGACGCGACCACCGAGCCCTTGGTCAGCGGCATCTTTGAACCGGCTTCCCTTGCCGCGTCCTCGGCCTTGCGCGCGGCGATACGCGCGGAATCGACGCGGCTCATCTGCCCCGCCCCGATCCCGACCGTCGCGCAATCCCGGGCATAGACGATGGTGTTTGATTTCACGTGCTTGGCGACGCGGAATGCAAACTCGAGGTCACGGCGCTCGGCATTGGTCGGGGCTCGCGCAGTGACGACCTTGAGCTCCATATCGTCCACCACGGCGTTGTCGCGGGACTGCGCGAGCAAGCCGCCGGCCACGGTCTTCATCGTGAGTCCGGCGGCGCGTGGGTCGGGCAGACCGTCAGCCAGCAACAGGCGCAGATTTTTCTTCGCGCCCACGATCGCAATGGCTTCATCGCTTGCATCAGGCGCGATGATCACCTCGGTAAAGATCTCCGTGATCGCGCGTGCGGCCTCCGCATCGAGCGTGCGATTCACCGCGACGATCCCGCCGAAGGCGGAGACGGGATCGCAGGCGAGCGCTTTGCGATAGGCCTCGACCAGACTCGTTCCCTCGGCTACGCCGCAGGGATTGGCGTGCTTGACGATGACGCAGGCCGCCGTCCGCCCGGCATCAAACTCCGCCACGCATTCGTACGCGGCATCGGTGTCATGGATGTTGTTGTAGGAGAGTTGCTTGCCCTGGAGTTGCCGCGCGCTCGCAACCCCGGGGCGGACCTCTAAGGTGCGATAGAACGCCGCCGACTGGTGCGGATTCTCGCCGTAACGCAGAGGCTCGATGAGGCTGCCGCCGATGGCGCGGTAAGCGGGCGCCGCATCGCCGAGTTGCTGCGCGAACCACCCGGAGATTGCGGCGTCGTAGACGGCGGTGCGGGCATAGGCCTTGGCGGCGAGCTTCCGGCGCAGCGCCAACGTCGTAACGCCGTTGTGCTGATCGAGCTGTTCCACCATGGCGGCGTAATCGGCGGGATCGACCAGTACTGCGACATGCGCATGGTTCTTGGCCGCGGCGCGGATCATGGCGGGGCCGCCGATGTCGATGTTCTCGATACAGGTGTTGAAATCCGCGCCTTGGGCGACGGTTGCCTCGAACGGATAGAGGTTCACGACCAGGAGATCGATCGGCCGGATGCCGTGCGCGGCCATGGCGGCGGCGTGATCGTTGCGATCACGTACGGCGAGAAGACCGCCGTGCACGCCGGGATGCAGGGTCTTCACCCGACCATCCATCATTTCGGGAAAGCCGGTGAGATCGGCGACGTCGAGCGCCGGGAGCCCACCCTCGGCGAGCGCCTTGCGGGTGCCGCCCGTCGAGACCAGCTCGACGCCATGGCGCGCGAGCGCGCGGGCGAACTCGACCAGTCCCGTCTTGTCGGACACGGAAATGAGAGCGCGAGAGATGCGCACCTGATCGGGGATTGTCATAAGGGCAACTGCGGCTCGGCACCTCGATCGCGCCGTGCCGGTGCCGGCGCACTTTCAGCGGAGGTCTGAGCGAACCTCCATTGCACCCGCATCACTTTGCGCGCGTGGCCCAAGATCGCGATCTGCAGCGTGCGCCGGGGGCCATCGGGACCGGCGAGGTAAACGCTCTCCTCAAGGTCAACCCGGTCCTCCAACGCAGTGAAACTCCAAACCTCCTTGTTAGGCATGACCAGCATCACGCTGTGCCCATCGGCGAGCCGGGTCGCCTTGATCGCGGGATGCAGATGGAAGCGCAATGCAAACAAGTCTTTGTCGCCCGCCACGAGCTCGCCTTTCGCCGGCGTGAACACGTCCTCGCCCTCGAGCGTCTGACCGTCGGCCGAGAGGGTCAAGGTGCGGTGATGCACGACGTTGAACAGATCGGCATAGCCATCGTGGGACGTGACCAGCGCGATGCCCTCGGTCCTCTCCTCGCGCGCGACCGCAACATGGCGCGGTCCCCCGATCATTGGGGTGCCGTCGAGCAGTCGTTTAACGGGCCGGGCCGGCACGAAGCCGCAAGATGACGTGTCGTTGAACGTGACCGTGGAATGAGCAGCAGTGGCACGCGCCACCTGGCGCCAGCTGTCGCGGTTGGTCAGTGGCACGCCGCAGTTGACCACCAAGCGGGTTTGCTTGACGGAGAGCTCGAATGAAAGACAGCCCGCGTGCGCTTCCTGGCTCGCCGCGAATGGGGGCGGGCGTCCTGTATCCATGACGATAAGGGTCCCCGCGCTCTCCAGCCGCTGGTACCCCGAATGCGGCGCATTGCCGAGCGGGGCGCCGCGCGCGTCGTCATAAGCAAGGATGGTCGTTACCAGGTCGGCTGGGGTCGGCCCCATGCCGTTGAACAGGGCAAAGTTGCCGTCGCCATGGCGGAAGAAACGCAGCATCGGCATCATGCGGTCAATGGCGTTGAGCAAGGCCGGCGGCGGTGAGAGGTTGCGGGCACTAAATGCGGTGCGCAGCGGCAAGAGATCGATCAGAGCGGGAATCAACGCGCCTGGGTTGCGACTGATGTGCCCTCCGTCAGGGAGGATCTGTCGGCCCAGCTCCTCGGTGAGCCGGCGTGCGGCCGTTCGCATGTATCGCTGCTGTCCTGCCACGCACAAGGCAGCATAGGCCAGAGCCATCACGGCCTGAAGGCGGGGGACGCCGTCGCGTGCCTCGCCCAGCGTATAGCTCAAATGCCGGATCTGGCGCGCGAGGCTGCGCATGAACCGGCGGTAGAAAGCCGGGTCCGAGTTGTCGAGCATCAACGGTGCTTGACTGATCCAGGAGATGATGCGCCGTGCCACGACCTCAGGACGCCAGGCGATCGCATTGCGTGCGCCGCTCATGGTGATCCACTCGTCCACCAGGGCGCGGGCGTTCGCACGCGCTATCGCGGACTCCGCGGCGCGCAGATGCCGCAGCCACCCGAAGCCGAACAGGGCAGCCGCCCAATCGTCCGACGGCGGCGTCATCTCGAAGGGCGAACGCGACTCGCAAACGACCACCTTGCCGGCAAAAACAAAGCGCCCGGAATAGATCTCGCTGGCGCGGGTGGCATCGGTCGTGCGCAGATCCTGGGGCGCGATCACCAGCCGGTCGGGCTTGCCAAAGGACGCGAGCCAGCTGACGATCGGATTGGTGGTGAGACGGCCAATAAGGCTGCCAAAGAGCCTGCGCGCCAGGATGACGGACAACCCGGCTCGTTCCGCGACTGAGGCGCGCGACATTCGAGGCTTGGCTCCCCCTCATTGCGGGCGCACCCACCATAGCGAAGGTCGGATTTCCGTCCAACCGCCCGCGCTTACCTCCTCCAGTTTTGAGCCTTGAGATTTGTAGAGACGGATTAGGTTGGAAACCCGCCCCCTTAAGTCACTGCCGCTCAAGTCGGGCAGCATAGAAGCCGTCCAGCCCAGACATAGCCAGATCGGGGTTGGGGAGATGGCAGGGCAGCGTGCGCAGATCGCCCTCTGCTGTCAGCCATTCGGCCAGTATGTCGCCTTCTCCCGGGATTATCGGCCGGCGGCGGATTCGCGGCTCCTGCCGCAGAAGATCGCTGACAATGCCAATCCCTTCCTCCGGCTCGAGCGAGCAGACGCAGTAGATCAGTGTACCCCCCGGTTTTACGAGCTCCGCGGCCTTCGCGATCAGACGTCCCTGCACCGCCGCCAAGGCGGCGATGTCCGCTTCCCGCTTGATCCAGGGTACATCGGGATGACGCCGGATAGTTCCGGTTGCAGAGCACGGAGCGTCGAGGAGCACGGCGTCGAACAAGCCGGCGCCCCATTCCAGTACGTCGGCAATGACAAGCTCGGCGGTGAGCCCGACGCGCATAAGGTTTTCTCGGAGCCGGTCGAGCCGGTGCGCCGAACGGTCCACCGCAACAACATGCGCCCCCGCAGCCGCAAGTTGCATTGTCTTGCCTCCCGGAGCAGCGCAGAGATCCGCGACAGTGCGCCCTCTAAGGTCGCCCATGAGGCGCGCCGGCAATGCGGCTGCTGCGTCCTGTACCCACCACGCGCCCTCGGCATAGCCAGGCAATTGCGTGGTCGGTCCATGCGCGACCGCGCGCACTGAGCCGGTAGGCAGCACACGGCCGCCGAGCTTCTCTGCCCAGTGCCGAGCCTCCTCCTTTACGGTGAGATCGAGCGCGGGTTCCTGGGCATGCGCCGTCGCAATCCGCCGGGCGATCTCCGTGCCGTAATTGCGCAGCCAGCGGTCCATAAGCCAGCCCGGGGTGTCCAGGGCCGCTAAATCGGTCGAGGCGAGGTAGTGGGCGCCCTCACGGACGACCCGCCGCAGGACCGCGTTGACGAGTCCAGCATAGCGCGCGGCGCGCCGGTCGGCTCGCACCAGCCGTACCGAAAGGTCCACCGCAGCGTGGTCCGGTACGTCGAGCCACAGAATTTGCGCAATCCCAACAAGGAGAGACGGCTCTACAAACGGCGTTTCACTGGGGAGTCCGCGGTCGAGGAAACGGCAGAGCAGGTGCCTGGCGGTTCCCAACCGGCGAAGCACCGTGGCTGCAAGGGCGCGCACCAGCGCACGGTCCCGCTCGGGCAACCTGTCGAAATCAGGTCGTGTCGAGGCGTGCTGGAACTGCTCGTCCAACGGACGGCGGCGCCGAATCACGTTCTCCACGATGTCCGCCGCGATCTTGCGGGCGGCGAACCCAGGCGCATCGACGGACGCGGTCGCCCCCGAGGTGCGCCCCTCCTTCGCTGCGCTTGGGATCATCCGCCCGGGAATCAGCCCCATGGACCCCGCATGCCGGTCTGTCCCCAAGGGCTCCCTGGACGCGCTGGATAGGAGGGCACGGAGGAGCGCCGGCCGAAGCTTTCATCGCGTGAGACATCCTGCCCAAACCGGCCCTCGCCCATTTCCTGCGCCAGCCGCTGGAGCGCGGCGATGCGGTTCTCGGTCGAAGGATGAGTAGAGAACAGGTTGTCCATGCCCCGGCCGGTGAGGGGATTGACGATGAAGAGATGCGCGGTGGCGGGCGCGCGCTCGGCGGTATCGTTTTCGAATGTCTCCGCCGCACGGGTGATTTTGGCAAGGGCCGAGGCGAGGGCCAGGGGGTGCCCACTCATTCGGGCGCCCATTTCATCGGCGCCATATTCTCGCGTCCGGCTGATCGCCATCTGCACCAGCATGGCAGCAAGAGGGGCGAGAATGACCATGAGCAACGTGCCGACGATGCCGAATCCATTATTGTTGTCGCGCGAGCCCCCGAAGAACAAGCCGAATTGCGCCAGCATCGAGATGGCGCCCGCAATTGTAGCGGTGATGGTCATCGTCAGCGTGTCGTGATTTCTGACATGGGCCAGTTCGTGCGCCAGCACGCCCGCAATCTCTTCCCGACTGAGCATGTTCAGCAGGCCGGTGCTTACCGCGACCGCGGCGTGCGCAGGATTGCGTCCGGTGGCGAAGGCATTGGGCTGCGGATTGTCCATGACGTGAACTCGCGGCATCGGCAGCCCGGCGCGCTGGGAAAGATCACGCACGACGGCTATCAACTCGGGGGCCGATCGGGGGCCGAGCGCTTGTCCACCTCCTGTGCGCCATGGAGCGAAAGAACGATCCTGTCCGCATTCCAATAGGTGAAGAGATTCATCCCTGCCGCGACAAGGAGCGCCATAACGGCACCGCTCTCGCCCCCGATCGCAAAGCCCACTGCCATGAAGAGGGCGGTGAGTCCCGCGAGCAGAATGGCCGTACGTAGGTAGTTCATCGCTTGGTCCCAACTCGCTCTCACAGCAGGCGCAGCGTGCGTCATCAGGGGCTGGTTCCAGACCCGCACCTGTACGCAGCGCTCGATTTATGTTGGGTGGCCGCGGCGAGTTCGCCAGTCAAACGAGGTGCCTGCGGCCGTTAGTTAGGTCCCGGATCCGGCTCCACGTGCAGAAGCGGATTTGTTCGTCCGGGACGCGCTGGTTCCACTGCGCGGGGCGGGTCGAGCGCTACTGCGTCACGACGACGGGGGTGCCGAAGCCGACGCGGCTGTAGAGGTCAAGGACGTCCGCGTTGTACATGCGGATGCAGCCATAGGAGACGAAGCCCCCGATCGAGCCGGGATTGTTGGTCCCGTGAATCGCGTATTCGCCAACGCTGAGCGTAAGCGCGGCCGCCCCCATGGGGTTGTTCCCGGCGCCGCCACGGATCACGTTCGGCAGACTGGGCTTGTCGCGCTTGACCTCGGCGGGCGGTGTCCACGCCGGACGCAAATACTTGCCATTGATCATCGCAGTTCCCGACCACTGCTTGCCGGCGCGACCGACACCGACGGGATAGCGCAAGGCCCGGCCGTTGCCGAGAACATAGTAAAGCGAGCGCTGTGCCGTTCTCACCACCACCGTGCCCGGCGCATAGGGGCCGGAGAATCCGACGATTTCGCGAGCTTGCGCCGGCTGCGAAAGCGCAGCAGTCGCTGCCAGCATGAGCACAGCCGAGCTGGCTGGGAGCCAACGTGAGAGTTGCATGGTTGATGTGCCCCGTTGCCCCTGAAGTTTTTTGTGACCCATGGACTCCCGATCATCCGCGCAGGATTCCCCGATCGGGCGCCAGATCAAGAAACATCATAAACAGATTAGCGCGCCGTCTTTAACCAAAACCGCGAATGCGCAGTGCCGTACCGGCGGAATTTGGACAACTGTGCCGCGCCGGCCACACAGCGCCGCGGGATAACCTCTCCTGCCCGTGGGAGCGGGTTCGCAACTCGCCCCTTCAAGCGGAAAAGCGGCCCTGTCAGGCCGACCGACGATTCTGGCGATTGTTCACGAGATCGTCGACTACGGTCGGGTCCGCAAGCGTCGATGTGTCGCCGAGGCTCCGGTACTCGTCCTCCGCGATCTTGCGCAGGATGCGCCGCATGATCTTGCCGGATCGCGTCTTCGGCAGGCTCGGAGCGAACTGAATGATGTCGGGAGACGCAATGGGCCCGATCTCCTTGCGCACCCAGGCGACGAGCTCCTTGCGCAGCTCTTCGCTGGGCTGCTCGCCTGCCATCAAGGTGACATAGGCGTAGATGCCTTGGCCCTTGATGTCATGGGGATAGCCCACAACGGCGGCTTCCGAGCATTTTGGATGGGCGACGAGCGCACTCTCGACTTCGGCGGTGCCCAGTCGGTGGCCTGCGACGTTGATCACGTCGTCGACGCGCCCGGTAATCCAGTAGTAGCCGTCCTCGTCGCGGCGGCAGCCGTCGCCGGTGAAATACTTGCCCGGATAAGTCTTGAAATAAGTATCAACAAAACGCTGGTGATCGCCGAATACCGTGCGCATCATTCCCGGCCAGGAGTTGACGATGCACAGGTTGCCCGTGGCTGGGCCTTCCATCACCTTGCCCTCGGCATCCACGATCTGCGGCTGAACGCCGAAGAAGGGGAGCGTCGCGGATCCGGGCTTGAGCGGGATCGCGCCAGGGAGGGCCGTGATCAAAATGCCGCCGGTCTCGGTCTGCCACCAGGTGTCGACTATGGGACAACGGCTCTCGCCAACCACGCGGTAGTACCACTCCCAGGCCTCCGGGTTTATCGGCTCGCCCACAGTCCCAAGAAGCCGCAACGACTGGCGCGAGGTCTTCTTCACCGGCTCGTCCCCTGCCTGCATCAGCGCGCGGATGGCGGTCGGCGCAGTGTAGATGATGTTGACCTTGTGCTTGTCGCAGACCTCCCAGAAGCGCGACATGGAGGGATAGTTCGGCACGCCCTCGAACATCAGCGTGGTCGCGCCGTTCGCGAGCGGTCCATAGACGATGTAGCTGTGACCGGTGACCCAGCCGACGTCGGCGGTGCACCAATAGATATCGCCTTCGTGATAATCGAAGACGTATTGGTGCGTGATGGAAGTGTAGACGAGGTAGCCCCCGGTCGTGTGCAGGACGCCCTTCGGCTGTCCCGTCGATCCTGACGTATAGAGGATGAACAGCGGGTCCTCCGCGTGCATGTGCTCGCACGGGCATTCCGCCGTCACCACCGCGGCGGCCTCGTGATACCAGACGTCGCGCCCGGGCTCCATGTTCACGGCCGCGCCGGTGTGGCGCACCACGATCACGTGATCCACCCCGCCGGCCTTGGCGATCGCGGCGTCGGCGTTGGCCTTGAGCGGCACTCTGCGTCCGCCACGCACCCCCTCGTCGGCGGTGATCACGACACTCGATTTGCAGTCCTCGATACGGCCGGAAAGCGATTCGGGCGAGAACCCCCCGAACACGACCGAATGAATCGCCCCGATCCGGGCACATGCGAGGATGGCGTAGATCGCCTCCGGTATCATGGGCAGATAGATCGTCACCCGGTCACCCTTCTTGACCTCGCGGTTGCGCAGGATGTTGGCAAACCTGCAGACCTCGTCGTGCAACTGCTGGTAGGTGATGTGCTTCGATTGGGCGGGATCGTCGCCCTCCCAGATGATCGCCGCCTGGTGCGCGCGTTTAGGAAGGTGGCGGTCTATGCAATTGTAGGCCGCATTGAGGACGCCGTCCTCGAACCATTTGATCCAAACCTCGCCCGGGCCGAAGGAGCCGTTCTTGATCTTGGTCGGGGCCTTGTACCAGTCGAGGCACTTGGCCTGCTCGGCCCAAAATCCGTTCGGGTCACGGATGGAGCGCGCATACATCTCCTGGTACTTCGCTGCGTCGATGTAGGCGCGCTGTTTCCATTCCGGCGGAACATCGTAGATTTTTTCGGACACTTTGGCTTCAGACATTAGCTGCCTCCAGGCGGCGCGGGCCTACTCTCACGGGGCCGCGCGCTATCCGTTCCTCAACCCTATTATGCGATGCAGGCCGTGCAAGCGACAAGCCTCGCATGCTGCGACTTTAGTTGCTGGCCGTAATCGCGCACTGTTCACCAAACTAGCCGCAGAGACGCCGCTGATGCGGCTACTGCTTCAAGCCGCCCATCGCGCAGACGATGCCCCATTCCTTGTCCGTCACTGGCTGCACGGAAAGCCGAGAATACTTGACCAGCGCCATCTCCTTCAGGCGTGGGTCTGCTTTGATGGCCGCGAGGGTTATCGGTTTCGGCAGCGGCTGCACGCTCCTGACGTCGACGGCAACGAAAATGCGCTTCGGATCGGTCGGGTCGGAATAAGCTTCTCGGATTACCTCGACAATTCCTACCACCTGCTTCTCGCTGCCAGTATGGTAGAAAAACGCGTGCTCGCCGGTCTTCATCGACTTGAGATTTCTTCGGGCGATGAAATTGCGCACCCCCGTCCACGGCTCCCCCTTGGCGCCCCGCGCCACCTGGTCATCCCATGAGAATTCCTCGGGTTCGGTTTTCAGCAGCCAATGTGCCATCGCTTGCTCTCTCCACAACACGATCAGAGTCGCTACCCCTCGGCGCGGAAGGGTCGCGTCAACAGGCTTTCAATCGCCTCATCCACGGTTGTCCGGCCTCCTATAATGGCGTCAACCGAACGCGCGATTGGCATATCAATTCCACGTTCCTCTGCCATCTGGACCAATACGCCGGCGGTGAAAAGGCCTTCGACGAGCTTCCCGCCGATGCTCGCGGGATCTGGGTGCTGCCCCTTACCCAACGCAATTCCAAAGGAGTAATTCCGGGACTGGGGGCTCGAACATGTCAGTATCACATCGCCCAGACCAGACAGGCCGGTAAGCGTGTCCGGCCGCGCGCCGTAAGCCTTGCCGAACCGGAACAGCTCGGCAAAGCCGCGGGTAACCAGTGCTGCCGCAGCGCTGGCGCCCAGTGCCCGACCCGCAACGACGCCCGCGGCGATCGCAAGTACGTTCTTTGCCGCCCCGCCGATCTCCACCCCGCGCACATCGGTCGAATGGTAGGGCCGGAAGGTGGCTGATCCCAGCGCGGAGGCGAGTGCCGATGCACGTTCATCGTCGCGCGTTGCGAAAGTCACGGCAGTTGGAAGACCGCGTGCCACGTCACGGGCAAAGCTCGGACCAGAGAGGATCGCGGGAATGGCGGCGGGCACCGCTTCCGCAAGCACCGCGGTCATGAATTTCCGGGTCCCGCGCTCAATCCCTTTCGCACAAGCGATGACCGTTGCGCCTTGTTTCAGCGCCGGCGCAATGCTGAGCGCGACAGCTCGCATGTCCTGCGCGGGTACCGCCATCAGAATCGGATCATACGACGATAGTCCTGCGTCCACGCCGGCGATCGCGATACCCTCCTCCAGACGTATTCCCGGCAGCCGCGCGCTTTTGCGCTCGTCGCGCAGACGATCTCCGCTGCGGCGATCACGTGCGCACAACAGAACCGTGCGGCCGGCCCGCGCCAATACATTCGCGAGCGCGATTCCCCACGCTCCTGCTCCTATCACCGCAATGCGGTCAAACGTCATGGCCCCGTCAGGACGTTGTTAGAAGCGGCGAGGTTGGGAGTGACTTGTGGATCACTCAACGCCACTCTTCTGGAACGAGTTTGGTGCATCTGACGGGCGCTTGCGGGCAGGTCCCACGTCATCCAACGACCAGCGTGCGCGCGGCGTGGCCCCAAGTGTATCCGTAAGCCCCAGGGCCAGGCGTTCCGCTCCGGCCCAGGCGATCATGGCTGCGTTATCCGTGCACAACTCGCCTGGAGGAATGACAAGCGCCGTGCCGGCCTCGAACGCAATGCGGTGGAGAATCTTGCGGATCGCTTCATTGGCCGCAACTCCGCCAGCAGCGACCAAGGCGCTCGGCTTGCCGTAGCGGTCGCGGAATAATTTGAGGCCGCTGCGAAGCCGATCTGCGACTATGTCCATTATGCTCTGTTGGAATGAGGCGCAGAGGTCGCGAACATCCTCGTCAGTAAGCGGTGCGATCCGTTCCGCCTCGAGTTGGAGCGCCGTCTTCAATCCCGATAAGGAGAAATCGGCGTGCCCGCGCCCTATCATGGGGCGCGGCAGGATGAAGCGCTCTGAGTTCCCGCCGAGTGCCTCTTTTTCAACGCGTGGACCGCCGGGGTAACCGAGCCCGAGAAGCTTTGCAGTTTTGTCGAACGCCTCGCCGATGGCATCATCAAGCGTTGTTCCAAGTCGGACATAGTCGCCCACCCCCAGCACCGCGACAATTTGCGTGTGCCCGCCGGATGCGAGGAACAGGCAATAGGGGAATGGTGTGCCATCCGTCAGCCTCGCCGTGAGGGCATGCGCTTCGAGGTGGTTGACCGCAATGAGCGGTTTCTCTGTCACCAGCGCGATGGCCTTTGCGGTCGTGAGGCCCACAATGACGCCACCGATGAGGCCAGGGCCGGCGGCTGCGGCAATCCCGTCGATAACGTTGAAGCTGCATTGCGCCTCTGCCATGGCCTGGGCAACGATCATGTCGAGGGTCTCGACGTGTGCGCGGGCGGCGATTTCCGGCACAACTCCTCCGAAAGCAGCGTGCTCTTTGACTTGAGACAGAATTACATTCGCGAGGATGGCGCCGGGTCCGGCACCACGATGCTCGACCACGGCGGCCGCGGTCTCATCGCAGGTCGTCTCGATGCCGAGTAGAAGCATCAAGCTTCTCGTTCATAGAGCAGGTCGTGCGACCACCGACGACTTCTCTCGGCCGTGCCCCAGACTGCCGCTCGTTCCAGCGATGCCCAAACGGGGGTCCAAAACGCCCAGCCTCGTGCCAAGCAGATGCGGGTTTCCCCGAGCTGCGCATCCGCGCTACGGTCCTCGTTGGTCCGACAGGGGCGGCCCTGCGAGGTTACGGCGTGCAATCTTTTGTGCGATCGGTTGCTCATGGCGATGAGATTTTGCGCATCGGGACGCGTGGCAGCCCGCTGGCGCTCGCGCAAGCCGACGAGGTGCGCGGCCGCCTTGCACGCATTCACGGAGGCTCGCGGGAACGAGTCAGGCTCGAAATCATCCGCACGAGTGGAGACCTTATTCGCGACCGGCCGCTCATGGAAATAGGGGGCAAAGGCCTATTCACCAAGGAGATCGAGCAGGCGCTCGTGGCCGGGAGCATAGACGCGGCCGTGCATTCGGCCAAAGACATGCCAACGGTGCTGCCGGCAGGGCTGGTAATTGCTGCTGTTCCGCCCCGCGAAGATGCCCGCGATGTCTTCATAAGCCCTAAAGCTCAGAGCCTGCGCGATCTGCCGGAAGGCGCAATCGTCGGGACCGCCTCGCTGCGGCGGCAGGCTCTCGTCAAAAGGTTGCGCCCCGATCTAGAGGTGGTCAGCATTCGCGGGAATGTGGAGACACGTTTGGCCAAACTGCAAGCCGGCGCCGTAGATGCCATCGTGCTTGCCCTTGCGGGCTTGAAGCGGCTGGGCATCGCGGACGTGGCAACTGCCGTCCTGGAGGTCGAAGAATTCCTGCCCGCAGCAGGTCAGGGGATCATAGCAATCGAAGCACGCGCCGAGGATACGCGCGTTCTGCCGTTGTTGGCTGTGCTCAACGATCCCCCGTCCGCCAGCGCGCTCAGCGCCGAGCGCGCGTTTCTTGCGGCGCTTGATGGTTCATGCCGGACGCCGATTGCAGCCCACGCGGTTCTTCGTGGCAGCCGGCTGCATTTTCGCGGCCTGATTGCAAAACCGGATGGCAGCGACCATTTTGCGATCGAACGTGAGGGATCGCCCGCTGATGCCGTTCTCATCGGCGCTGATGCCGGCCGCGAGCTCAGGGCGAGAGCTGGCGGCGATTTTTTCCAACCGGCCCCATCGTGAGGCTCCTGATCACCCGACCTAAGCCCGAGGCAGAGCGTACGGCCGAGGCGTTGCGCGCGTACGGGCATGATGTGCTCATGGCTCCAATGCTGTGCTTCGATCCGGTTCACTGCATCTTGCCGGATCAGGCGTTCGCGGCGGTCGTGATGACCAGCGCAAACGCGGCGCGTGCGCTCCACGCCCAATCTTGGCGTGAGCGCCTCACGTCGCTGCCGGCATTCACAGTCGGCCGCCATACCGCAGACGCCGCGCATGCTACCGGATTTCTTGAGGTGTATTCCGCCGATGGGGACAGAAATGATCTGGCCAAAATGCTGAGCGATCGATTCGGCGCAAGTCACGCCGGGCTTGCTTACCTTTGCGCGGAAAATCGCGCCGGCGATGTTGGCCTTCCGGGAGCTTCCTTCACGGTTGTCCCAGTAGTGGTGTATCGCATGCTCAAGGCCACCGAATTTCCCGACGCGATCCAGGCGGCGCTGTCGCAGCGGAAAATCGAAGGGGTAATGCATTTCTCGAAGCGTAGCGCTGAGGCCTACATCAATTCGGCCTTGCGTTGTGGCGTAATGGAGGGCGCGCTTGCGCCAGCCCACTATTGTTTATCAGCACAAGTCGCCGCACCACTTGCGGCGTATGACGCTGGTGGAATAAAGATCGCGGCGCGACCCGATGAGGCGGCGCTGATCGAACTCGTGAACTCGCGAACGTGATCCGAACCAGCGCATCTTCAGGCCCCCGCGTCCCCATCATGATCGGGCATGCGCCCGTCCTCTCCGAACGAAGGTTGTGAGCCGTTCGTGATCGGCATAGGAATCGCGACCCATGAGTGATCAGCCTTCTTCCAGAGAACCGCTCGGTGACGAAAATCGACCGAGAAAGGGACGAACCATCGATCTCGACGCTACCGAGATCAAGGACGCGGATGTGCAACCGGAAGCTCCCACCGATGCCCAGTCCGCCCAGCCAGCGTCGGTCGAGGAGGCCCCCAACGCTGCGGCAGAATCTTTGCAGCACGATAGCGCAGATGCTTCTCCACCGGCTGGCTCGGGAAAGCATATCGATTGGAAGGCGCTGATCGCGGGCGGCCTGAGCGGCGCCGTGATTGCGGCCGCCTTGGTGGTGGCGGGATTTTTGGTCATCCGCGATACCGATCTGAAAGAGCTTGGTGCGCGGGTATCCCGCGTCGAAGGTCAGCTCAGGGATGCAAGGGCCAGCCCGCCTGCTGGAGAAGCAGATCGCGGAGTCATTGAGGGACTGGCCAGTCGTATTCGCGAGCTCGAGGGGGTGATTGCGAAATTGGGGTCCACTCCAGTCGATATCGCATCCGCCGATCGGTTTTCCGCCCTTGAAAGCGATTTGAAAGGGCTCTCCGCTCGCGTCGGCACAGTTGCTCAACAAACCGAGGGCGCCACCGAGGCCGCCCGCGAGGCCCGCCAGCGTGGGGAGGCGATTGCTGCTGTGCTGGCAGAGCTCGGCAACAAAGTGGCCACCGCTGATGATGTTGGGGTGCGGGAGAAGATCGCCGGCGAGGTAAGGTCGCTGGCCGACCGGGTTGGCGCAGTTGAAAGTGCGCTGAGCAAGGCTCACGACGCTTCCGGCCGGTTCGCCATCGCGGCTACAGCGCTCACCTCCACAATGGAACGGGGGCAACCCTTTGCGCCGGAGCTGGCCGCAGTGAAATCGCTTGGCGCCAATCCCGACCTGTTGGCCCCGCTAGAACCCTTTGCGGAGTCCGGCATCCCTAGCCCGGCAACGCTGAGTCGCGATCTCCTGGCTTTGATACCCTCGTTGCGGGCCGTGGAGCCCAAGCACCGGAGCTTTCTTGCAAAACTGCAGGCCAACGCGGAGAAGCTCATCCGTATCCGGCCGGAGCAGGAGAAAGAGGGTACGGAGGTATCGGCGATCCTGGACCGGATCGAGATCAAGGCCGCCCACGCAGATCTCGCGGGCGCGGTTGCCGAGCTGAATGAGCTACCACCGGCCGTGCGAGCCCCCGCTGAAGCGTGGATCGAGAAAGCGGAAGCGCGATCCGCGGCAGTACACTCCAGCCAGCGGCTACTCGCGGGTGCGCTGGCAGGCTTGAGCAAATGAGCGCAATCCGAGGACTACCTTGCAGACCTGCGGTCTCACGCAGGGTCGGGCCACTGAGCGAGCCCGGCCGGAGTAATCTCACACGCACGACCTGGGCCGGTCCGACGCGATGATGCGAGTCGTCGTTTATCTTCTGGTTTTGGGGCTCCTCGCCTTTGGCGCCGTCTGGCTCGCCGACCGGCCGGGTGATGTTGCCATCACATGGCTCGACCAGCGGGTCGATACATCGGTCATGGTTTTGATAGGTGCCGTATTGGCCCTAGCCGCTTTGGCCAAAATACTGTGGTCCGCGCTCCGCGCGCTGGTCCGGATGCCTGATCGTGTTGGAACCCATTTGCAAAACCGCCGCTACGCTCGTGGGCGCTTTGCGCTGTCGCAGGGCCTGATTGCTGTCGGCTCAGGCGATCCAATCGCAGCGCGCAGATTCATGGAAGAGGCAAATCGCACGCTGCCGGAGGAGCCGCTCACGCTCCTTTTGCGCGCGCAGACAGCGCAGCTCTGCGGCGATGCTGCGGGTGCCGTTCGCAATTTCGAGCTCATGGCGGGCCGCGACCAAACGAGGATGCTTGGACTGCATGGTTTGTTTGTCGAGGCACGACGCCGCAACGATCCGACCGCCGCGCTCTTTTACGCCGAGGAGGCGGCCAAGCACGATTCCGTGCCCGCATGGGCCGGACAGGCCGTGCTGGAATTTCGCTGCATCTCCGGCGATTGGAGCGGCGCGCTGCATCGGCTGGAGCGCAATATGCAGAGCGTGGACCGGGTGGCCTATCGGCGCCAGCGCGCGGTGCTGCTCACGGCGCAGGCCCTGGGCCTCGAGGATAGTGATCGAGCCCAGGCCAGTGCGCTTGCGCTCGAAGCGGTAAAGCTCGCACCCGGCTTTGTACCTGCGGCGGCCGTTGCTGGGAGGGTCCTCGCAGAAATCGGCGAGCCGCGTAAGGCAGCGCGCATCATTGAGACTGCATGGCGAGCCAATCCGCATCCTGAGCTCGCGGATGCCTATGGCCACCTTCGGCCCGGCAACTCAGCCCGCGAGAGATTGGCGCGGATCCAGACACTCGCGGTAAAGGCGCCGGGCAATGCAGAAGCTGCGCTCGCTGTTGCGGGGGCTGCGCTGTATGCTCAGGAATTTACGATCGCCCGGGACGCGCTTACACCGCTGCTCGATGCGCCGAGCAAGCGCGTAGCCATACTGATGGCGCAGCTCGAACGCATGCAGCACGGGGACGAAGGCCGCGCACGCGAATGGATGGCGCGAGCCCTCAGTGCTCGGCGGGACCCTGCTTGGACGGCGGACGGGTTCGTTTCGGAACGCTGGCTTCCGGTTTCACCCATCACCGGCCGGCTGGATGCTTTCGAGTGGAAGGATCCGCTCAGCGGTGAGGAGCCCGCACGCCTCCTCATCGAGGCGGAACCAAGCGGCGCGCCATTGCATGAGGGCGCTGAAGCCGCTGCAGCGGCTAGCACCACCGGAGCGGCTATTTCAGAAAGCCCAGGCCAAGCTGAGGGCTCGCACCTGCTGAAGCGTACGGAAAGTGAGGCAAAATCCGTCGAGCAGACGGACCCCCCCGCGGGTTTGTTGCACAAGCTTGTTCGACGACACCCTACGCTCGCCCCCATCCCGCTCGCGCCGGGGGTTATCCCGCTAGTGCACGCCCCTGACGATCCCGGTCCTGAACCGGAGGCTGCGAGCGAGGTGGATTCCGAAGCGAACAATGATGCGCGGGTCGCGAACTGGACCCGCATTCGTCATCTGTTTCGGTCGTGAGCTATTGGGGTGGCAGTCTTATGACGCGGACAAGGTGTCCAAAGATGCTCCGCCCTCGAAATGCTCGATAAAGACGCGCCCAACGCTGCGGGTGAATACCCCGGCCGTCACACTGCACACTGCAACACCCAACACTGCGGCCGGCGGCACGATGTAGAGTAGAGTGGACGTGGTGATCGCGGCCGCCCCAGTCGGAATGGCACCGCCTACGAGCGCGATGACTATAGCGCGAGCTCGGTCATCCTCGAAGGGTACGCCATAGTGCTTGCAGAGCACCTTCACCATGCGCAGGATGATTGTTGTAATCCCGGCAAAATTGGCAAGCGCCAATGGCACCAGTCCGCCAATGGCTGAGTAGGCGGCATACCGGTTGACAATCGCCTGCGCCTTGGATTGGCGGCGCGCAATATTTACGGCGAGCTGCGGTGGATCCGACACTTTGGAGGCGCGATCGGGCGAAACGGAAGCTGCCGGCGAGATCATCTGGACGACATTGTCGGCGGCCTGTAACGGCAGCTCCGAAACCACTGTATTGCGCATGCTGTCGCAGTCGGCGGGGCCTTGTTGTCCCGCGGTGGCGGCGCCGCTCGGCGAGCTCGGTGGATGAGCTTCGTCGTTGCGGCAAACGATTGCCTTGGGCAGCTTCTTCTTATTCATGCGGACGCGACTCGCCTCGTATTGAACCGTGCATGGACGATAGCGTCGATCTCTCCTGCGAGAGCCGCGATATCAAGGGCGGCCGGTCCACGGCGGTCCACAAGCGTTGGAGTAGCCCCCCACAGCGCTGCTTCCGCATAAATGATGCGGTTTCTCATCTCGCTGGCAAGAACCGGAAATCCGGCTTCAACGAGTTCGGCACGAATGTGCTTGCCAATGACGGAATCGCGCGTCGTTTGGGTCAGCACGCAGCTAAAATTGGGCGTTCCATTCCGAGCGCTGGCGTTAAGCATGGTGAGCGTGTCGAGCATGCGATCGACATCGAATGGGGAGGGTTTGACCGGGACGAGGACGAAATCACTCGTTGCGAGACAGCCAAGCGTGGCATCCGAGCGGAACCCAGGGGTATCGACGACAATCAGCTCAAATTCGCCGCAGAGGCGATGGGCCGTGTTGCCGACCTCACGCGTCGCATCCTCGACGACCGACACACCCCCGAGGGCCCGCTCCCGCGCGGCAAGCCGCGCGATCGAGCGCTGCGGATCCGCATCTATGATTGCAACTCGCCGCCCGTTGAGATGCCAGTGCACAGCCAGGCAGCTTGCAAGCGTGCTTTTGCCGCTGCCGCCCTTCATCGTTGCGATGGTGATGATCGAACTCGTCACCCTTCAGTATCCCTGGGCCCGACTGGTTGGGAACGCGACGAATCAAATCCGATGCCATATTACCCGTTAATCCGCCGTCTGACCATAATTTTAGCTGTGGGGCACTCGGTGGCGCCCCGCAATTCGCGGCAGGATCAGCTTCGAGCGAAGAGGCTCATCGACGGCGGACAGGAATAGTGTTGCGCCTCTGCCGGCCGGCTTTCATCAGCCAGTCTCTAGTACCGCTTGGTCGACGAAGCGACCTTCATCCATCCGCAGCCTGCGAGCAGGAAGATCCATCTCGTCGAGATAGCGGTCATCATGCGTTATGGCGACCACGGTTACGCCAGCTCGATGCAAGCTCGGCAAGAGATCAAAATAGAATCTGCGCCGAAATTCGGGGTCCTGGTCGGCGGCCCATTCGTCTAGCAGCAAAATCGGCCGCTTCTCCAGCAAACTCACGATAAGCCCGAGGCGCTTGCGCTGACCCGTCGACAGGTCGATCGTATCGAACTCGCCGTTCACAAGATGAGTTTTGTCGATCAGGTGGAATTGCGCCAAAAGGCGGTCCACCTCAACCGGGTCGGGATCGGGGATTCCGTAGAGCCGTTGGAAAAGATGGTAGTCGACGAAAATCGCGGACATCAGCTGCCGGTACGCCTCACGCGTCCTGTCGGTCACGAGCACGCCGTCCAGAGTGATCTCGCCGGAGTCGGGTTTATACAGGCTCGCGAAGAGCTTCAGAAATGTCGATTTTCCGGAGCCATTGCCGCCGGTAATGAAGACGAGCTCGCCGGACCGCAGGGTGAAGTCCACGGGGCCAACCTTGAAGACGGAGTCAGTAGATTTCTCGACATAGCTGAAAGTAATATTGCGCAGATCGATACGCTCAAAGCGGGTCGTCGGTTGCATGGCCTCGACCCGGATGCCGGCAGCCGCCGCCGCGAGCCGAGTCTCGAGGCGTTCGATGTTGCCTGCTGCTGCGTTTGCACCGGACAAGAGGGGGATCGACTGTACGAGCCCGAAACATGCTCCAATAACGAAGACCAGCGCGGTTACGGTCTTCCCGATCGAGGCCCCCGCGAGCGTGTCGCTGAGGACCGGGACGGCGAACACGATGGCTCCGAGCATTGCGTACATCGAGCTCTGCAGGAAGACCATCCGCTTGAAGGTCTCGGCCTGCGTGCGAATTTTAATGTTTGCGGCAGTTCTCGATACTTCGAGGATGTCCCCGTACAAATCTTCACTGCGCGAACTATTGAGGCGGACCTCCTTGAAGCCATCAAGGAGGTCCATTACGCGATTATACAGCCGATTTTCCCATTGGGACGCCTCCTGCGTCGCCTTAGCGAGTTGACGACTCCTCGAGTGGAATAGCACGGCCGCCACGCCGACGATTATGACGCTCAGCGCAAACGCCAGCAGAGACAGATAGGCGACGTAGAGCGCGACGAAGATGAGGAGAACGGCGCCCTGTGCCGCAAAAGCGAGGGCGTTGCTCGCTTGGGTGAGGAGCGCGGTCTCCCTGGTAATTGCAGCAACGATCTCGGCGCGCCCGATTTCGTCCAGCGGCAGCAACTCGGAGTGCCGGACGTGGTTCATCAGGCGCACTCGCACCTTGTGGATGATGCCCTCGATCTCGGCGGTCGCCGTGAGCAGGACGTAGTTCTGCGTCTTGATGAACAGGAGGAGCGCGACGATGAAGAGCGTCGCCGACCAGAGACTGGGTTTGCCGTTATCGGCCGCTTGCGCACCAGAGTTGATGGCGGCCAGAATCGAGGCTGTGCTGATTCCCCCGAGCGCGGCCATGAGTACGAGCCGGTTGAGGGAGCCCTGCAATTCGCGGCGGACGAGCTGGAAGAACGGCATTCTGATCGTCAGGTTTAAGCCCCGGCAGGGTCTCGAACCGGCAGATCGAGCGGAGGTGGATAGTACCGCTTCTGTCCGATACGGGTTACTCGCTGCGTGGGGGCCGGTGCCATTCGATTCCGCGGGATGGGCCAGTCAGCAGCAATATAATCAGCATCAGAACCGGCGTGATTAAAATCGAAATTATGAACGTTCCCAAAAATCCGAGCCGTCGTTGGCTGCCGCACAACGCCGTGAGAAAACAGAATACGAGATAAATGATGATGCCAATCGTTATGGCCATTATGCCGTCTTTCTTCTCCGCAAGCCCTCCAGCTTGTCTCTATGTATCGGGGTGGGGCAAGAATGCGCACTCCCCCTGATGCCGCGGTCGGTCATGCGCTGGAGGTGGCGGACTCTTTCGCAGCGGGCTCGGCCGCACCGGAAGCAGCGGGCTGGGACTGAGGAGTTGCCGCCGACCTTCGGGCAGCAAATTTCTCCTTTTGCGCCTTAATGAACTCGCGATAATCCGGTGGGTTGAAGTCGAGAAGCGTGCCGCCGGAAGCAAAGTGCTTGATGAATACATTCCCGATGACCCACGTAGCACCCGCTGAAATTCCTGCCATCGTCACGCCACTGATCGCGTGTCCCACGATTGGGACCCCCTTGGCAACGCTAAGAGCGGCCATCGAGGCGTTCTCTGGGATCAGTGCCCCGACTACGCCGCTGAGGACTGATTTGCCAAGATTCTTGGAAAACGGGACGCCATAAATTTCAGATAGGCGCCGCAACATGTAAATCTGGACGCCACCCACCCCAAACATGTCGACGAGAGGGGGGAGAATCCCTCCTGCCGCTCCGGACCAAAGCGACAGCCGGTCTACCAACTGCGATGCGACCTCATCGCGATTTCGTTGCGCGGTGTCCGAGATCGGACCAGTGGTGACCTCGGCCGACTCTGCTCCTCCAGTTGCCCCTGATCCGGTGGTCTCCTGCGTCATATTGGACCCTTTCTTGCGACGGCTCATGCTGTGCCCTCGAGTGATCAAACTCTGGTGACCTCGACGTGAGTGGTCATTACCACATCGAGGCGCAGGGTACCAGCATTGCCGGCGGCTGCACGCGGTCCCGCTCGGCTCGACTATACTTGACAAACTGGACCCTCGGATGACCATTGGGTCATAGTAAGCATGCGAGTTTGACCATTCCCGCATTGTCCGATTGCCTGTGAACAAGCACATCAATCCCGGCTCTGATCTGCGCGCTGGCTCTGGGGACGACCTGCAACTCAACTGGCCTCAAGCCGGGAGTACCGGCGTTCTCCCCATGTCTGCTGCCCAGCTGGGCATCTGGTTCGCCCAGCGCCTCGATCCGCAAAGTGCTGCGTACAACATCGGCGAGTACGTCGAGATCCATGGGCCGATCGATCCGACACTGCTCGAAAGAGCATTGCAGCTACTCATATCCGAAACCGACACGCTGCGAGTGAGAATCAGCGAGGACGCAGTAGAGCCGCGCCAAGTTGTAACACCTCCACCCGCCTGGTCGCTGTCGATCATTGATGTCAGCGGGGAAATTGATCCACGCATAACGGCCGAAGCATGGATGAGGTCGGATCTCGGGGAACCGATCGATCTAGCCCGGGAGCTGCTGTTCGCGTTTGCCTTATTCAAAGCCGCGCGTGATCGCTTTTTTTGGTACGCGCGCTACCACCACGTCATTATGGACGCCTACGGCATGTGGCTTGTGGCCCGTCGTGTGGCGCAGCTCTACGGCAAGCTCTGCGCGGACCATGACACGCGCATTGGCTCATTCGGATCCCTCACGGCGCTGCTGGACGCGGACGCTGCTTATCGTGGCAGTGAACGGTTGATCCAAGATCAGAAGTACTGGCGTGACTATCTCACCGGGCAGCCAAATTTCAGCAAGCTCACGACGCGCACAGCATCTCCATCGAATGACTTGATCAGACAGACTGCGTGTTTGCCAGTTTCAACTTCAAATCGTCTCCGAGTGCTCGCGAAGCAAATGGGGACAAATTTTTCGCGCCTCTTGGCTGCCGGGACTGCCGCTTTTCTTCATCGACTCACATCCGAAACGGATCTGGTTTTTGGCCTGCCGACTGCGGCGCGCGACGGCGCCACGGGCTGCACTCCCGGAATGGTCTCCAACGTGCTCCCGCTGCGGCTCTCGATTCGTTCCGACATGACCGCGTCCGAGATCGTGGATCGGGTCGCCTCCGAAATTCGCCAGAACCTGCCGCATCAGCATTATCAGCTTGCCGAGTTGCGGAGAGATTTTGGTCCGATCAGCGGTGGCCACTCCTTGTTTGACCTGAATCTAAATATTCTGCGGTTCAGATATGATTTTACTTTCGCGGGCAGCCCCGTCACCGCTCACAATCTGTCCTTGGGTCCTGTGCCAGGTCTCTCGATCGTTGCTTATGAACGTTCAATTGATGCACCGATCCAGATCGATTTCGATGCTAATCCCGCTGTCTATACTGAAACCAGTGTGTCTGAGCATCTGCAAAGGTTCCTGCGGCTGCTTTCGGGAGCGGTTGCGCATCCGGACTGGTCGATTGGGCGGCTGGAGTTGCTTGGGGGCGAGGAGCGCGAGAGCATCCTGCGGGGGTGGAACGCGACCGGGCGGGAGGTAGCGGCTGGAAGCTTGCCGTCGCTGTTTGCGGCGGCGGCGGGGCGGCACCCGGACGCGACCGCGGTGGTGTTTGCGGGATCGCGGCTGAGCTACGGGGAGCTTGATCGGCGCGCGAACCAGGTTGCGCATCATCTGCGCGGCTTTGGGGTTGGGCCGGAGACGGTGGTGGGGCTGTGCCTCGAGCGCTCGCTGGAGCTGATTGTGGGGCTGCTGGGGATCCTCAAGGCGGGCGGGGCGTATCTGCCGCTGGATCCGCAGTACCCGGTGGAGCGGCTTGGCTTCATGCTGGGGGACGCGGGCGCGCGGGTGCTGGTCACCCAGCAGGCGCTGCTGGATCGTCTGTCGCTGGCCAACGCCGGCGCGTGCGCCGCGGTGGTGCGGCTGGATGCGGATGCGCCGCGCATTGCTGCGCAGCCCGCACGCGCGCCGGCGCTCGCGCTCGACCCGCACCACCCCGCCTATGTCATCTACACCTCAGGCTCAACCGGCATGCCAAAAGCTGTCAGCGTTTCGCATGCTGGCATTCCGAACCTTGCAGCTGCTCAGATGGATCGGTTTGCAATCGATCAGACAGCGCGCGTTCTGCAATTCGCATCCCTGAGCTTCGATGCCGCAGTCTCGGAGATTGCGACGGTATTGCTGTCGGGCGCAGTCCTCGTGGTGGCGCCGGCACAGAGTAATGCAGATGATGTTGTGCGGGTCATTCGCAATCAGAACATCACCCACGCGACGTTGCCGCCGGCGCTGCTTGCGGAATTATCCGAGGATGTGCCGCTTGCGACCGTAGTGGCAGCGGGAGAGGCATGTCCGGGCGATGTGATAGCGCGGTGGTCGAGGGAGAGGCGACTGATCAACGCGTATGGGCCGACGGAAGCGACGGTCTGCGCGAGCATGAGCGATGCGCTGGATGGCGTATCGCTTGCCCCGATTGGGCGGCCGATCTGGAACACGCGGGTATACGTGCTGGACGGTGGGCTGCAGCCTGTACCTGCGGGGGTGGCGGGGGAATTGTACATTGCGGGAGCGGGGCTGGCGCGGGGGTATCTGCATCGTGCGGGGCTGACGGCGGAGCGGTTTGTTGCCGACCCGTTTGGGGCTGCGGGGAGCCGGATGTACCGCAGCGGGGACCTGGCGCGGTTTCGGTCGGACGGGGTGCTGGAGTTTCTGGGGCGTTCGGATGCGCAGGTGAAGCTGCGCGGTTTTCGCATTGAGCCTGGGGAGATCGAGGCTGCGCTGCTGCGCCATGGGGATGTTGCGCAGGCGGCGGTGATTGCGCGCGAGGACGAGGCTGGGGGGAAGCGGCTGGTTGGCTATGTGGTGCTGCGCGGGGCGCCGGAGAGCGGCGAACGGAGCGGAGCGCCGGGGAGGGCGGCGGCAGCGGAGCTTCGGGCGCATGTCGCGGGGCTGTTGCCGGACTACATGGTGCCGTCGGCGGTTGTGCTGCTGGATCGGCTTCCGCTGACGCCGAACGGGAAGCTGGACCGGCGGGCGCTGCCGGCGCCATCGCTGCAGGGCGGTGTGGAGGGGCGCGGTGCGCGCACGCCGCAGGAGGAGATCCTGTGCGGGCTGTTTGCGGAAGTGCTGGGGCTGGGGCGGGTTGGGATTGACGACAATTTCTTTGAGCTTGGCGGGCATTCGCTGCTGGCGACGCGGCTGATCAGCCGGCTGCGGGCGAGCCTGGATGTGGAGGTATCGATCCGCAGCCTGTTTGAGGCGCCGACGGTAGCGGGTCTGGCGCGGCATGTGGGGAGTGCGCAGGCGGGGCGTGCTGGGGTTAGGGCCTATGCGCGGCCTGCGGAGATCCCGCTGTCGTATGCGCAACGGCGGCTGTGGTTTTTGCATCGGCTGGAGGGTGCGAGCGCGGGCTACGTGATCCCGGTTGCGGTACGGCTTGCGGGGGATCTGGATGTCGGGGCTCTGGAGCGAGCGCTGTGGGACGTTTTGGAGCGGCACGAGAGCCTTCGCACGGTCTTTGCGGAGCGCGAGGGGGTAGCGCGGCAGGAGATCCTGGAGGCGAGCGCGGTGCGGCCTGGGCTTGCGGTTGCGGGGGTCAGCGCAGCGGAGCTTGCGGGGGTTCTGGCGCGGGCTGCGGGGGCGGAGTTTGCGCTGGATCGTGAGCCGCCGTTGCGGGCGCAGCTGTATCGGCTGTCTGGGCGCGAGCACGTGCTGCTGCTGGTGCTGCATCACATTGCGGGGGACGGGTGGTCGTTGGGAGTGCTGCTGCGGGATCTTGGGCGCTGCTATGAGGCGCGGCGGGCGGGGCGGGAGCCGGGGCTTGCGCCGCTTGCGGTGCAATATGCGGACTACACGCTGTGGCAGCAGGAGGTTCTGGGGAGCGAGAGCGAGGAGGGGAGCGCGATTTTGCGCCAGCTGGCGTTCTGGCGGGAGCGTCTGCGCGGGCTGCCGGAGCAGATCGAGCTTGCGAGCGACCGTGCGCGGGCTGCGGTTGCGAGCCATCGTGGTGGGAGCGTTGGGCTGTGGCTGGATGGGGAGCTTCATGCGGGGCTTTTGCGGCTTGGGCGCAGTGCGGGAGCGAGCCTGTTCATGGTGTTGCAGGCTGGGCTTGTTGGGCTTCTGAGCCGGCTGGGGGGCGGCAGCGACATCGCGCTGGGGAGCCCGATTGCGGGGCGCACGGACAGCGCGCTGGACGATCTGGTGGGGTTTTTTGTCAACACCCTGGTGCTGCGGACGGATGTGTCTGGGGCGCCGAGCATGCGCGAGCTTGTGGGGCGGGTGCGTTCGGGCAATCTGCTGGCGTACAGCCATGCGGAGGTACCGTTTGAGCGGCTGGTAGAGGATCTCAAGCCTGCGCGGTCGCTGTCGCGGCATCCGCTGTTCCAGGTGATGCTGGCGTTTCAGAACAACGCGCCGGCGCGGTTTGAGGTGGCTGGGCTTGAGGCGCGGTTTGAGCCTGTTGCGTTGGGGCGTGCGAAGTTTGACCTGTCGGTGAGCGTGAGCGAGCGGCGCGGCGAAGATGGGGCGCCGTGTGGGCTTGCGGGGGAGATCGAGTACGCGTGCGACCTGTTTGATGGTGGGACGGTGGCGGGGTTTGCGGGGCGGCTGGTGCGGCTGCTTTCGGGAGCGGTTGCGCATCCGGAGTGGGCGATTGAGCGGCTGGAGTTGCTTGGGGGCGAGGAGCGCGAGAGCATCCTGCGGGGGTGGAACGCGACCGGGCGGGAGGTAGCGGCTGGGAGCTTGCCGTCGCTGTTTGCGGCGGCGGCGGGGCGGCACCCGGACGCGACCGCGGTGGTGTTTGCGGGATCGCGGCTGAGCTACGGGGAGCTTGATCGGCGCGCGAACCAGGTTGCGCATCATCTGCGCGGCTTGGGGGTTGGGCCGGAGACGGTGGTGGGGCTGTGCCTTGAGCGCTCGCTGGAGCTGATTGTGGGGCTGCTGGGGATCCTCAAGGCGGGCGGGGCGTATCTGCCGCTGGATCCGCAGCACCCGGTGGAGCGGCTTGGCTTCATGCTGGGGGATGCGGGCGCGCGGGTGCTGGTTACCCAGCAGGCGCTGCTGGATCGTCTGTCGCTGGCCAACGCCGGCGCGTGCGCCGCGGTGGTGCGGCTGGATGCGGATGCGCCGCGCATTGCCGCGCAGCCCGTATGCACGCCGGCGCTCGCGCTCGACCCGCACCACCCCGCCTATGTCATCTACACCTCAGGCTCTACCGGCATGCCAAAGGGGGTGGTGGTCGAGCATGCGAGCTTCGCCAACAAGATCCTGAGCTTGGGAGCAAGCTTCCATGTCGGACAAGGGTTTCGCTCGGCGCTGCTCATATCGTGCGCATTCGACGCTTCCATCGAGCAGATCATGCTGCCGCTCATTGGGGGTGGCGAGGTCATTGTCTTTAGTGAAGCTGCGCGAGAAACCCCGCGTCATTTCTGGGAACAGATAGCCCGCGATGCGGTGAGCTTCGTCAGTTGCGTGCCGTCCTATTTGGAATCGGTCCTTGGCGCTGTTCCGGGTGGCGCCCGCTTGGATCATCTGGCGCTGGGGGGCGAGCGCTTCACCAGCGCGTTTCAGCAGGAGATTTTGCGCCGGTTTGCGGTTGGGCAGATCACCCAACTTTACGGTCCGACGGAGGCTACGATCGATGCGGTTGGCTTTGCAGTTGCAGCCAATGAGGCTGGCATATGCGTGCCGATCGGTCGCGCGCTGTCCAACTATCGGGTGTACGTGCTGGACGGTGGGCTGCAGCCCGTATCTGCGGGGGTGGCGGGGGAATTGTACATTGCGGGAGCGGGGCTGGCGCGGGGGTATCTGCATCGTGCGGGGCTGACGGCGGAGCGGTTTGTTGCCGACCCGTTTGGGGCTGCGGGGAGCCGGATGTACCGCAGCGGGGACCTGGCGCGGTTTCGGTCGGACGGGGTGCTGGAGTTTCTGGGGCGTTCGGATGCGCAGGTGAAGCTGCGCGGTTTTCGCATTGAGCCTGGGGAGATCGAGGCTGCGCTGCTGCGCCATGGGGATGTTGCGCAGGCGGCGGTGATTGCGCGCGAGGACGAGGCTGGGGGGAAGCGGCTGGTTGGCTATGTGGTGCTGCGCGGGGCGCCGGAGAGCGGCGAACGGAGCGGGGCGCCGGGGAGGGCGGCGGCAGCGGAGCTTCGGGCGCATGTCGCGGGGCTGTTGCCGGACTACATGGTGCCGTCGGCGGTTGTGCTGCTGGATCGGCTTCCGCTGACGCCGAACGGGAAGCTGGACCGGCGGGCGCTGCCGGCGCCATCGCTGCAGGGCGGTGTGGAGGGACGCGGTGCGCGCACGCCGCAGGAGGAGATCCTGTGCGGGCTGTTTGCGGAAGTGCTGGGGCTGGGGCGGGTTGGGATTGACGACAATTTCTTTGAGCTTGGCGGGCATTCGCTGCTGGCGACGCGGCTGATCAGCCGGCTGCGGGCGAGCCTGGATGTGGAGGTATCGATCCGCAGCCTGTTTGAGGCGCCGACGGTAGCGGGTCTGGCGCGGCATGTGGGGAGTGCGCAGGCGGGGCGTGCTGGGGTTAGGGCCTATGCGCGGCCTGCGGAGATCCCGCTGTCGTATGCGCAACGGCGGCTGTGGTTTTTGCATCGGCTGGAGGGTGCGAGCGCGGGCTACGTGATCCCGGTTGCGGTACGGCTTGCGGGGGATCTGGATGTCGGGGCTCTGGAGCGAGCGCTGTGGGACGTTTTGGAGCGGCACGAGAGCCTTCGCACGGTCTTTGCGGAGCGCGAGGGGGTAGCGCGGCAGGAGATCCTGGAGGCGAGCGCGGTGCGGCCTGGGCTTGCGGTTGCGGGGGTCAGCGCAGCGGAGCTTGCGGGGGTTCTGGCGCGGGCTGCGGGGGCGGAGTTTGCGCTGGATCGTGAGCCGCCGTTGCGGGCGCAGCTGTATCGGCTGTCTGGGCGCGAGCACGTGCTGCTGCTGGTGCTGCATCACATTGCGGGGGACGGGTGGTCGTTGGGAGTGCTGCTGCGGGATCTTGGGCGCTGCTATGAGGCGCGGCGGGCGGGGCGGGAGCCGGGGCTTGCGCCGCTTGCGGTGCAATATGCGGACTACACGCTGTGGCAGCAGGAGGTTCTGGGGAGCGAGAGCGAGGAGGGGAGCGCGATTTTGCGCCAGCTGGCGTTCTGGCGGGAGCGTCTGCGCGGGCTGCCGGAGCAGATCGAGCTTGCGAGCGACCGTGCGCGGGCTGCGGTTGCGAGCCATCGTGGTGGGAGCGTTGGGCTGTGGCTGGATGGGGAGCTTCATGCGGGGCTTTTGCGGCTTGGGCGCAGTGCGGGAGCGAGCCTGTTCATGGTGTTGCAGGCTGGGCTTGTTGGGCTTCTGAGCCGGCTGGGGGGCGGCAGCGACATCGCGCTGGGGAGCCCGATTGCGGGGCGCACGGACAGCGCGCTGGACGATCTGGTGGGGTTTTTTGTCAACACCCTGGTGCTGCGGACGGATGTGTCTGGGGCGCCGAGCATGCGCGAGCTTGTGGGGCGGGTGCGTTCGGGCAATCTGCTGGCGTACAGCCATGCGGAGGTACCGTTTGAGCGGCTGGTAGAGGATCTCAAGCCTGCGCGGTCGCTGTCGCGGCATCCGCTGTTCCAGGTGATGCTGGCGTTTCAGAACAACGCGCCGGCGCGGTTTGAGGTGGCTGGGCTTGAGGCGCGATTTGAGCCTGTTGCGTTGGGGCGTGCGAAGTTTGACCTGTCGGTGAGCGTGAGCGAGCGGCGCGGCGAAGATGGGGCGCCGTGTGGGCTTGCGGGGGAGATCGAGTACGCGTGCGACCTGTTTGATGGTGGGACGGTGGCGGGGTTTGCGGGGCGGCTGGTGCGGCTGCTTTCGGGAGCGGTTGCGCATCCGGAGTGGGCGATTGGGCGGCTGGAGTTGCTTGGGGGCGAGGAGCGCGAGAGCATCCTGCGGGGGTGGAACGCGACCGGGCGGGAGGTAGCGGCTGGGAGCTTGCCGTCGCTGTTTGCGGCGGCGGCGGGGCGGCACCCGGACGCGACCGCGGTGGTGTTTGCGGGATCGCGGCTGAGCTACGGGGAGCTTGATCGGCGCGCGAACCAGGTTGCGCATCATCTGCGCGGCTTGGGGGTTGGGCCGGAGACGGTG
This sequence comes from uncultured Alphaproteobacteria bacterium, assembly GCA_963841705.1. GTDB lineage: Bacteria > Pseudomonadota > Alphaproteobacteria > Rhizobiales > Xanthobacteraceae > VAZQ01. The sequence goes on along the minus strand of CAWJDY010000031.1, from coordinate 18,998 downwards.
GTGGGGCTGTGCCTCGAGCGCTCGCTGGAGCTGATTGTGGGGCTGCTGGGGATCCTCAAGGCGGGCGGGGCGTATCTGCCGCTGGATCCGCAGTACCCGGTGGAGCGGCTTGGCTTCATGCTGGGGGATGCGGGCGCGCGGGTGCTGGTCACCCAGCAGGCGCTGCTGGATCGTCTGTCGCTGGCCAACGCCGGCGCGTGCGCCGCGGTGGTGCGGTTGGATGCGGATGCGCCGCGCATTGCCGCGCAGCCCGTATGCACGCCGGCGCTCGCGCTCGACCCGCACCACCCCGCCTATGTCATCTACACCTCAGGCTCTACCGGCGCGCCAAAAGGAGTCGTAGTCAGTCATGCCGCATTGAGAAATCTCCTGCTCTCAATGAAGGAGCAGCTGCAGGTTGACGGAGATGATACCTTAACTGCGCTTACGAGTATCGGCTTTGATATTGCTGCGCTCGAATTGTTTGTACCGCTACTCTGTGGGGCGCGTCTTGTGGTCGCGAGGAGCGAACTCATCAATGACCCTTCAATATTCGCACACGACCTCCTAAGCACTCGAAGCACAATCGTTCAAGCGACCCCAACGTTTTGGCAAGCTTTCGTCGGGAGTCTCCGCAGCCCTTTCCAGGAGCTCAGGGAGCTCAGGAGCCTGGTGGGTGGGGAGGCTTTGTCCGGCGAAGTTGCGAGAGCACTCGCTCGCGTGTGTGGTTCAGTGACGAATCTCTATGGGCCCACGGAAACGACGGTTTGGTCGGCGCTGACGGTGCTTGATGAGGCGGAGATAGCATCACCTCCGATTGGGCGGCCGATCTGGAACACACGGGTGTACGTGCTGGACGGTGGGCTGCAGCCTGTACCTGCGGGGGTGGCGGGGGAATTGTACATTGCGGGAGCGGGGCTGGCGCGGGGGTATCTGCATCGTGCGGGGCTGACGGCGGAGCGGTTTGTTGCCGACCCGTTTGGGGCTGCGGGGAGCCGGATGTACCGCAGCGGGGACCTGGCGCGGTTTCGGTCGGACGGGGTGCTGGAGTTTCTGGGGCGTTCGGATGCGCAGGTGAAGCTGCGCGGTTTTCGCATTGAGCCTGGGGAGATCGAGGCTGCGCTGCTGCGCCATGGGGATGTTGCGCAGGCGGCGGTGATTGCGCGCGAGGACGAGGCTGGGGGGAAGCGGCTGGTTGGCTATGTGGTGCTGCGCGGGGCGCCGGAGAGCGGCGAACGGAGCGGGGCGCCGGGGAGGGCGGCGGCAGCGGAGCTTCGGGCGCATGTCGCGGGGCTGTTGCCGGACTACATGGTGCCGTCGGCGGTTGTGCTGCTGGATCGGCTTCCGCTGACGCCGAACGGGAAGCTGGACCGGCGGGCGCTGCCGGCGCCATCGCTGCAGGGCGGTGTGGAGGGGCGCGGTGCGCGCACGCCGCAGGAGGAGATCCTGTGCGGGCTGTTTGCGGAAGTGCTGGGGCTGGGGCGGGTTGGGATTGACGACAATTTCTTTGAGCTTGGCGGGCATTCGCTGCTGGCGACGCGGCTGATCAGCCGGCTGCGGGCGAGCCTGGATGTGGAGGTATCGATCCGCAGCCTGTTTGAGGCGCCGACGGTAGCGGGTCTGGCGCGGCATGTGGGGAGTGCGCAGGCGGGGCGTGCTGGGGTTAGGGCCTATGCGCGGCCTGCGGAGATCCCGCTGTCGTATGCGCAACGGCGGCTGTGGTTTTTGCATCGGCTGGAGGGTGCGAGCGCGGGCTACGTGATCCCGGTTGCGGTACGGCTTGCGGGGGATCTGGATGTCGGGGCTCTGGAGCGAGCGCTGTGGGACGTTTTGGAGCGGCACGAGAGCCTTCGCACGGTCTTTGCGGAGCGCGAGGGGGTAGCGCGGCAGGAGATCCTGGAGGCGAGCGCGGTGCGGCCTGGGCTTGCGGTTGCGGGGGTCAGCGCAGCGGAGCTTGCGGGGGTTCTGGCGCGGGCTGCGGGGGCGGAGTTTGCGCTGGATCGTGAGCCGCCGTTGCGGGCGCAGCTGTATCGGCTGTCTGGGCGCGAGCACGTGCTGCTGCTGGTGCTGCATCACATTGCGGGGGACGGGTGGTCGTTGGGAGTGCTGCTGCGGGATCTTGGGCGCTGCTATGAGGCGCGGCGGGCGGGGCGGGAGCCGGGGCTTGCGCCGCTTGCGGTGCAATATGCGGACTACACGCTGTGGCAGCAGGAGGTTCTGGGGAGCGAGAGCGAGGAGGGGAGCGCGATTTTGCGCCAGCTGGCGTTCTGGCGGGAGCGTCTGCGCGGGCTGCCGGAGCAGATCGAGCTTGCGAGCGACCGTGCGCGGGCTGCGGTTGCGAGCCATCGTGGTGGGAGCGTTGGGCTGTGGCTGGATGGGGAGCTTCATGCGGGGCTTTTGCGGCTTGGGCGCAGTGCGGGAGCGAGCCTGTTCATGGTGTTGCAGGCTGGGCTTGTTGGGCTTCTGAGCCGGCTGGGGGGCGGCAGCGACATCGCGCTGGGGAGCCCGATTGCGGGGCGCACGGACAGCGCGCTGGACGATCTGGTGGGGTTTTTTGTCAACACCCTGGTGCTGCGGACGGATGTGTCTGGGGCGCCGAGCATGCGCGAGCTTGTGGGGCGGGTGCGTTCGGGCAATCTGCTGGCGTACAGCCATGCGGAGGTACCGTTTGAGCGGCTGGTAGAGGATCTCAAGCCTGCGCGGTCGCTGTCGCGGCATCCGCTGTTCCAGGTGATGCTGGCGTTTCAGAACAACGCGCCGGCGCGGTTTGAGGTGGCTGGGCTTGAGGCGCGGTTTGAGCCTGTTGCGTTGGGGCGTGCGAAGTTTGACCTGTCGGTGAGCGTGAGCGAGCGGCGCGGCGAAGATGGGGCGCCGTGTGGGCTTGCGGGGGAGATCGAGTACGCGTGCGACCTGTTTGATGGTGGGACGGTGGCGGGGTTTGCGGGGCGGCTGGTGCGGCTGCTTTCGGGAGCGGTTGCGCATCCGGAGTGGGCGATTGGGCGGCTGGAGTTGCTTGGGGGCGAGGAGCGCGAGAGCATCCTGCGGGGGTGGAACGCGACCGGGCGGGAGGTAGCGGCTGGGAGCTTGCCGTCGCTGTTTGCGGCGGCGGCGGGGCGCCACCCGGACGCGACCGCGGTGGTGTTTGCGGGATCGCGGCTGAGCTACGGGGAGCTTGATCGGCGCGCGAACCAGGTTGCGCATCATCTGCGCGGCTTGGGGGTTGGGCCGGAGACGGTGGTGGGGCTGTGCCTTGAGCGCTCGCTGGAGCTGATTGTGGGGCTGCTGGGGATCCTCAAGGCGGGCGGGGCGTATCTGCCGCTGGATCCGCAGCACCCGGTGGAGCGGCTTGGCTTCATGCTGGGGGACGCGGGCGCGCGGGTGCTGGTTACCCAGCAGGCGCTGCTGGATCGTCTGTCGCTGGCCAACGCCGGCGCGTGCGCCGCGGTGGTGCGGCTGGATGCGGATGCGCCGCGCATTGCTGCGCAGCCCGCACGCGCGCCGGCGCTCGCGCTCGACCCGCACCACCCCGCCTATGTCATCTACACCTCAGGCTCTACCGGCACGCCAAAGGGCGTGGTGGTCGAGCATCAGCATCTCGTTGCATCAAACGCTGCACGGCACGGCTTCTATCCCGATGTCGCACGGCAGCGATACCTGCTTTTGTCGTCGATCGCGTTCGACAGTTCCGTCGCTGTGATCTTTGGCAGCATCTTCCATGGAGGCACGCTGGTGGTGCCTTCCGAAATCGCCGCGGATGCAATCGAATCAGCAATACAACTCCACGGCGTGAACTGCTTTTTCACTGTGCCGTCACTGCACAGAACTCTACTCGACCAGTTTCGAAAGCGGGCGTCGGAAAGTGTGGAGACAATAATTCTGGCAGGAGAGGTGTGCCCGCCAGAGCTAGTGCATCAACACCACGACATTTTCCCGCGTAGCTCACTCGTTAATGAGTATGGCCCAACGGAAGGGACCGTATGTCAACGGGCCATCGTTGCACGGAATTGAACGCAGCTTACCCGCGTGTTCCGATTGGGCGGCCGATCTGGAACACGCGGGTGTACGTGCTGGATGGTGGGCTGCAGCCTGTACCTGCGGGGGTGGCGGGGGAATTGTACATTGCGGGAGCGGGGCTGGCGCGGGGGTATCTGCATCGTGCGGGGCTGACGGCGGAGCGGTTTGTTGCCGACCCGTTTGGGGCTGCGGGGAGCCGGATGTACCGCAGCGGGGACCTGGCGCGGTTTCGGTCGGACGGGGTGCTGGAGTTTCTGGGGCGTTCGGATGCGCAGGTGAAGCTGCGCGGTTTTCGCATTGAGCCTGGGGAGATCGAGGCTGCGCTGCTGCGCCATGGGGATGTTGCGCAGGCGGCGGTGATTGCGCGCGAGGACGAGGCTGGGGGGAAGCGGCTGGTTGGCTATGTGGTGCTGCGCGGGGCGCCGGGGAGCGGCGAACGGAGCGGGGCGCCGGGGAGGGCGGCGGCAGCGGAGCTTCGGGCGCATGTCGCGGGGCTGTTGCCGGACTACATGGTGCCGTCGGCGTTTGTGCTGCTGGATCGGCTTCCGCTGACGCCGAACGGGAAGCTGGACCGGCGGGCGCTGCCGGCGCCATCGCTGCAGGGCGGTGTGGAGGGACGCGGTGCGCGCACGCCGCAGGAGGAGATCCTGTGCGGGCTGTTTGCGGAAGTGCTGGGGCTGGGGCGGGTTGGGATTGACGACAATTTCTTTGAGCTCGGGGGCGACAGCATCGTCTCAATCCAACTTGTGAGTCGGGCGCGCAAAGCGGGCTTGGTGATCTCACCGCGCGCGGTATTCCAGCATCAGACTGTTGCAGCGCTTGCTGCTGTTGCTGTCGCTGGCCAAGAGACGGTTGCCGACCTGCGCGATGTCGCGACTGGTCCGCTCCCTCTGACCCCGATCATGCATTGGCTCATCGCGCGCGGGGGGCCGCTGGAGCGCTTCCATCAAGCGATGCTGTTGCAGGTTCCGGCGAGGCTGCGCGGGGCTGATTTGATTGCTGCCCTGCAGGCTGTGATCAATCACCACGATGCGCTGCGGCTGCGCCTGATTGCGCCTGCGGCGGGCGGTGAGTACGCAGCTGAGATTGCGCCCGCTGGCACGGTCGATGCGGCCACCTGCGTTCGACGCATTGACGCCTGTGGTCTCGATGCGGAGGCGTGGCGTGCCTGCATCGCGCAACAGGGGCAGCTGGCGGTCGTGCGGCTTGCGCCCGCGGCGGGCGTGATCGTGCAAGCAGTATGGTTTGATGCAGGAGCGCAGCAGCCGGGAAGGCTGCTGTTGATCATCCATCACCTTGCGATTGACGGCGTCTCCTGGCGCATTCTGGGGCCGGATCTTGCGGCGGCATGGCGGGCGCTGAGGGAGGGGAGAATACCGGTGCTGGCGGCGCGCGGGACCTCGTTCCGTTATTGGGCGCAGCGGCTTGGGGCTGAAGCGCAGAATCCAGAACGGGTGGCGGAGCTTTCGTTCTGGAGCGGCATGCTGAATGCGCCGGCTGTTTCGCTGGTGGAGGGCGCACTGGATCGCGTGCGTGACATCGGCGCCAGGACCAGCCGGCTTACGCTTAGGCTGCCGGCTTCGATCACGGGGGCACTGCTGACGCGCACCGGGGCGGTGTTTCATGCCGGCATCAACGATGTGCTTTTGACCGGCTTGGTGCTGGCGGTACTGAACTGGTGCCGGCAGCGCCATCGTGGCACCGGGACAGCGGTGCTGATTGATATTGAGGGTCATGGCCGCGAGGAGATCTTTGCGGATGGCGACCTCTCGCGCACGCTCGGGTGGTTCACGAGCCTGTTTCCGATGCGGCTCGATGCCGGCGCGCTCGAGCTTGCAGAAGCGCTGCGAGGGGGGCCGGCGCTGGGGCGGGCGGTCAAGACCATCAAGGAGCAGATGCACGCGGTGACGGACCGCGGAATTGGATACGGGTTGCTGCGCTACCTCAATGGCAAGACGGCGTTGCAGCTGGCGGGCTTTCCCACACCTGAGATCGGCTTCAACTACCTCGGGCGTTTTCCCGCACCCGGGGCTGCGGACTGGGCGGCGGCTGCGGAGACGGTGGAACTGGGTGGCGGGGATCCCGCCATGCCGCTGGCCCACTGTATCGAAGTCAACGCGCTCACGCTCGATGGCGCCGATGGCGCGACTCTGATTGCCCATTGGTCGTGGGCGGGCGGTTTGGTGTCGGAGCGAGAGGCGCGCGATCTGGCGCAGGGCTGGTTCGCGGTGCTGGAAGCGCTGGTGCGCCATGCTGAGCAACCCGGTGCTGGGGGTCGCAGCCCATCCGATCTGCCGTTGCTGCGGCTCGCTCAGGACGAGATCGCGTGGATCGAAAGCAAGTACGCGCAGATCGAAGATATTCTGCCGCTGTCGCCGTTACAGGAGGGCCTGTTCTTCCATGCGCTTTATGATGCAGGCGGCCCGGACGTCTACATCGTGCAAGTGGCGTTGGCATTGGAGGGCCCCCTCGATGCCCCCAGGTTGGAAAAGGCAGCCCAGGTTCTGCTGGAACGCCATGCAAGCCTGCGGGCGGGTTTTGCGCACGAGAAGCTCAGCCAACCCGTGCAGATCATCGTCTCGGGCACGCGGGTGCCTTGGCGCAGCTTTGATCTGTCAGAACTGGATGCGACGGGGCGCGAGCAGCGTCTGAGCGAAGTTCTGCTGCAGGATCGTGTCGAGCGTTTCGATCTTGCCGCAGCACCGTTGCTGCGCTTTACGCTGATCCGGTTAGGTCCGCAGCAGCACCGGCTGGTACTGACCATCCATCACATCTTGGTGGATGGGTGGTCTGGTCCTGTGCTGGTGAGGGAACTGCTGACACTTTATGCCCACGACGGCGATGCTGCAGCACTGCCCCGAGTGACACCTTATCGTGATTATCTGGCCTGGATCGCGGCACAGGATCACGCCGCTGCGATTGCGGGTTGGCGGGAGGCTTTGGCCGGGCTGCAAGAGCCCACGCGTGTGGCCGCGTACGCGCCCGTCGGTGCGCCGGTAGACCCACAGCAGATCACGGTGACGCTGAGCGAGGCGCTGAGCACGGCGCTGGTCGAGCAGGGCCGCCGGGAAGGTCTCACTCTCAACACGTTCATCCAAACGGCCTGGGCTATTTTGCTCGGGCGTCAGTTGAGCCGGGATGACGTTGTATTTGGGGTCACGGTTGCCGGGCGCCCGCCGGAGATTGCAGGGATTGAAGGGATGGTAGGGCTGTTCATCAACACCCTGCCGTTGCGGGTAAAGCTGCCGTCGGCAAAACCGGTTTGTGATCTGCTCAAGGAGGTACAGGACCATCAGTCGAAACTGATCGATTATCAGTATTTAGGGCTGGCCGAGATCCAAAGCCTCGTTGGATTGGGTGAGGTGTTCGACACGCTGGTCGTGTTCGAGAACTACCCGCTTGAGGACATCGGCGGGCAGTCGACGGACTGGAATGGGCTGCGGCTGGCGAAGGTCAGCGGGCACGATGCGACGCATTATCCGCTGAGCCTGATGGCGCGGCCGGGAAGCCAATTGCAGCTGAGGTTCGATCATCGTCCCGATCTGTTTGATGGTGGGACGGTAGCGGGGTTTGCGGGGCGGCTGGTGCGGCTGCTTTCGGGAGCGGTTGCGCATCCGGAGTGGGCGATTGGGCGGCTGGAGTTGCTTGGGGGCGAGGAGCGCGAGAGCATCCTGCGGGGGTGGAACGCGACCGGGCGGGAGGTAGCGGCTGGGAGCTTGCCGTCGCTGTTTGCGGCGGCGGCGGGGCGGCATCCGGACGCGACCGCGGTGGTGTTTGCGGGATCGCGGCTGAGCTACGGGGAGCTTGATCGGCGCGCGAACCAGGTTGCGCATCATCTGCGCGGCTTGGGGGTTGGGCCGGAGACGGTGGTGGGGCTGTGCCTTGAGCGCTCGCTGGAGCTGATTGTGGGGCTGCTGGGGATCCTCAAGGCGGGCGGGGCGTATCTGCCGCTGGATCCAGATTACCCCTCTGAACGACTTCGAGACATGATGGACAGCGCGACGCTGGAGTTTTTGGTCACTCAGCAGGCTCTCATTTCAGTACTTCCTATTCAAGCTGGGGTGCAATGCGTCTTGATGGGTGAAGAAGGTATTGCAGCCCAACCAGATACATGCCCTTCCGTCATTTGCGAACCCGAGCAGCTGGCCTACACGATCTTTACGTCGGGATCGACTGGCAAACCAAAAGGCGCTGCTAACACTCACGATGGTTTGAGCAATCGTCTGCATTGGATGCAGCACGCGTATCGTCTGACCGAAGAAGACGTTGTCCTGCAGAAAACGCCATTCAGTTTTGATGTTTCAGTCTGGGAGTTCTATTGGCCGCTTCTAAGTGGAGCTCAGTTGGTCCTTCCGGCACCAGGGGCGCACCGTGATCCGGCTCGGCTCGCCGAGTTGATACGGACGCATGGCGTAACCACGCTGCACTTTGTACCTTCCATGCTGCAGGCCTTCCTTGCGCATTCCGGAAATCGGAGCTGCAGCAGCCTTCGGCTCTTGATCTGCAGCGGCGAGGCGCTCTCGCCTGAGCTGCGCGATCAAGCATCGGAGCTTTTGCCGCACGTTCGACTTGAGAACCTTTATGGGCCGACGGAAGCGGCTATCGACGTGACGTATTGGTCCTGCGCGCGCGAGGAATCACGTGAGATCCCGATTGGGCGGCCGATCTGGAACACGCGGGTATACGTGCTGGACGGTGGGCTGCAGCCTGTACCTGCGGGGGTGGCGGGGGAATTGTACATTGCGGGAGCGGGGCTGGCGCGGGGGTATCTGCATCGTGCGGGGCTGACGGCGGAGCGGTTTGTTGCCGACCCGTTTGGGGCTGCGGGGAGCCGGATGTACCGCAGCGGGGACCTGGCGCGGTTTCGGTCGGACGGGGTGCTGGAGTTTCTGGGGCGTTCGGATGCGCAGGTGAAGCTGCGCGGTTTTCGCATTGAGCCTGGGGAGATCGAGGCTGCGCTGCTGCGCCATGGGGATGTTGCGCAGGCGGCGGTGATTGCGCGCGAGGACGAGGCTGGGGGGAAGCGGCTGGTTGGCTATGTGGTGCTGCGCGGGGCGCCGGAGAGCGGCGAACGGAGCGGAGCGCCGGGGAGGGCGGCGGCAGCGGAGCTTCGGGCGCATGTCGCGGGGCTGTTGCCGGACTACATGGTGCCGTCGGCGGTTGTGCTGCTGGATCGGCTTCCGCTGACGCCGAACGGGAAGCTGGACCGGCGGGCGCTGCCGGCGCCATCGCTGCAGGGCGGTGTGGAGGGGCGCGGTGCGCGCACGCCGCAGGAGGAGATCCTGTGCGGGCTGTTTGCGGAAGTGCTGGGGCTGGGGCGGGTTGGGATTGACGACAATTTCTTTGAGCTTGGCGGGCATTCGCTGCTGGCGACGCGGCTGATCAGCCGGCTGCGGGCGAGCCTGGATGTGGAGGTATCGATCCGCAGCCTGTTTGAGGCGCCGACGGTAGCGGGTCTGGCGCGGCATGTGGGGAGTGCGCAGGCGGGGCGTGCTGGGGTTAGGGCCTATGCGCGGCCTGCGGAGATCCCGCTGTCGTATGCGCAACGGCGGCTGTGGTTTTTGCATCGGCTGGAGGGTGCGAGCGCGGGCTACGTGATCCCGGTTGCGGTACGGCTTGCGGGGGATCTGGATGTCGGGGCTCTGGAGCGAGCGCTGTGGGACGTTTTGGAGCGGCACGAGAGCCTTCGCACGGTCTTTGCGGAGCGCGAGGGGGTAGCGCGGCAGGAGATCCTGGAGGCGAGCGCGGTGCGGCCTGGGCTTGCGGTTGCGGGGGTCAGCGCAGCGGAGCTTGCGGGGGTTCTGGCGCGGGCTGCGGGGGCGGAGTTTGCGCTGGATCGTGAGCCGCCGTTGCGGGCGCAGCTGTATCGGCTGTCTGGGCGCGAGCACGTGCTGCTGCTGGTGCTGCATCACATTGCGGGGGACGGGTGGTCGTTGGGAGTGCTGCTGCGGGATCTTGGGCGCTGCTATGAGGCGCGGCGGGCGGGGCGGGAGCCGGGGCTTGCGCCGCTTGCGGTGCAATATGCGGACTACACGCTGTGGCAGCAGGAGGTTCTGGGGAGCGAGAGCGAGGAGGGGAGCGCGATTTTGCGCCAGCTGGCGTTCTGGCGGGAGCGTCTGCGCGGGCTGCCGGAGCAGATCGAGCTTGCGAGCGACCGTGCGCGGGCTGCGGTTGCGAGCCATCGTGGTGGGAGCGTTGGGCTGTGGCTGGATGGGGAGCTTCATGCGGGGCTTTTGCGGCTTGGGCGCAGTGCGGGAGCGAGCCTGTTCATGGTGTTGCAGGCTGGGCTTGTTGGGCTTCTGAGCCGGCTGGGGGGCGGCAGCGACATCGCGCTGGGGAGCCCGATTGCGGGGCGCACGGACAGCGCGCTGGACGATCTGGTGGGGTTTTTTGTCAACACCCTGGTGCTGCGGACGGATGTGTCTGGGGCGCCGAGCATGCGCGAGCTTGTGGGGCGGGTGCGTTCGGGCAATCTGCTGGCGTACAGCCATGCGGAGGTACCGTTTGAGCGGCTGGTAGAGGATCTCAAGCCTGCGCGGTCGCTGTCGCGGCATCCGCTGTTCCAGGTGATGCTGGCGTTTCAGAACAACGCGCCGGCGCGGTTTGAGGTGGCTGGGCTTGAGGCGCGATTTGAGCCTGTTGCGTTGGGGCGTGCGAAGTTTGACCTGTCGGTGAGCGTGAGCGAGCGGCGCGGCGAAGATGGGGCGCCGTGTGGGCTTGCGGGGGAGATCGAGTACGCGTGCGACCTGTTTGATGGTGGGACGGTGGCGGGGTTTGCGGGGCGGCTGGTGCGGCTGCTTTCGGGAGCGGTTGCGCATCCGGAGTGGGCGATTGAGCGGCTGGAGTTGCTTGGGGGCGAGGAGCGCGAGAGCATCCTGCGGGGGTGGAACGCGACCGGGCGGGAGGTAGCGGCTGGGAGCTTGCCGTCGCTGTTTGCGGCGGCGGCGGGGCGGCATCCGGACGCGACCGCGGTGGTGTTTGCGGGATCGCGGCTGAGCTACGGGGAGCTTGATCGGCGCGCGAACCAGGTTGCGCATCATCTGCGCGGCTTGGGGGTTGGGCCGGAGACGGTGGTGGGGCTGTGCCTCGAGCGCTCGCTGGAGCTGATTGTGGGGCTGCTGGGGATCCTCAAGGCGGGCGGGGCGTATCTGCCGCTGGATCCGCAGCACCCGGTGGAGCGGCTTGGCTTCATGCTGGGGGATGCGGGCGCGCGGGTGCTGGTTACCCAGCAGGCGCTGCTGGATCGTCTGTCGCTGGCCAACGCCGGCGCCTGCGCCGCGGTGGTGCGGCTGGATGCGGATGCGCCGCGCATTGCCGCGCAGCCCGCACGCGCGCCGGCGCTCGCGCTCGACCCGCACCACCCCGCCTATGTCATCTACACCTCAGGCTCTACCGGCACGCCAAAAGGGGTGGTGATGGCGCACGGCCCATTAGCCAATCTCATTTCATGGACTAACGATGCCATTTCAGCGGACGCGCGAACTGCGGTCGCCCAGTTCACGGCTATTACTTTTGATGTATCCGCCCAGGAGATTTTATCGGCGCTGACGTGCGGCAAAATACTGGTGCTGCTCCCAAGCGAAAGCAGGCGCGATCCAGCGGAGTTGCTGGAATGGCTCGGTGCTTGCGAGATCAATGAACTCTTCGCGCCGACTCCCGTCCTTTTAGGTTTGGCTGAGGCGATTCCGGAAAACAGCTTTAGACCCCTTCGTCTGACCCATGTGGCTCAAGCGGGCGAGCTCCTGACACTCCACCAACCCCTCCACGGATTGTTCGAAACACACTCCAGGACACGGCTGCATAATCATTACGGCCCGACGGAGACCCATGTCACGGTAAGCTGTGATCTGCCCCAAGATGTCTCCGAATGGCCTTTGACAGCGCCCATTGGGCGGCCGATCTGGAACACGCGGGTATACGTGCTGGACGGTGGGCTGCAGCCCGTACCTGCGGGGGTGGCGGGGGAATTGTACATTGCGGGAGCGGGGCTGGCGCGGGGGTATCTGCATCGTGCGGGGCTGACGGCGGAGCGGTTTGTTGCCGACCCGTTTGGGGCTGCGGGGAGCCGGATGTACCGCAGCGGGGACCTGGCGCGGTTTCGGTCGGACGGGGTGCTGGAGTTTCTGGGGCGTTCGGATGCGCAGGTGAAGCTGCGCGGTTTTCGCATTGAGCCTGGGGAGATCGAGGCTGCGCTGCTGCGCCATGGGGATGTTGCGCAGGCGGCGGTGATTGCGCGCGAGGACGAGGCTGGGGGGAAGCGGCTGGTTGGCTATGTGGTGCTGCGCGGGGCGCCGGAGAGCGGCGAACGGAGCGGAGCGCCGGGGAGGGCGGCGGCAGCGGAGCTTCGGGCGCATGTCGCGGGGCTGTTGCCGGACTACATGGTGCCGTCGGCGGTTGTGCTGCTGGATCGGCTTCCGCTGACGCCGAACGGGAAGCTGGACCGGCGGGCGCTGCCGGCGCCATCGCTGCAGGGCGGTGTGGAGGGGCGCGGTGCGCGCACGCCGCAGGAGGAGATCCTGTGCGGGCTGTTTGCGGAAGTGCTGGGGCTGGGGCGGGTTGGGATTGACGACAATTTCTTTGAGCTTGGCGGGCATTCGCTGCTGGCGACGCGGCTGATCAGCCGGCTGCGGGCGAGCCTGGATGTGGAGGTATCGATCCGCAGCCTGTTTGAGGCGCCGACGGTAGCGGGTCTGGCGCGGCATGTGGGGAGTGCGCAGGCGGGGCGTGCTGGGGTTAGGGCCTATGCGCGGCCTGCGGAGATCCCGCTGTCGTATGCGCAACGGCGGCTGTGGTTTTTGCATCGGCTGGAGGGTGCGAGCGCGGGCTACGTGATCCCGGTTGCGGTACGGCTTGCGGGGGATCTGGATGTCGGGGCTCTGGAGCGAGCGCTGTGGGACGTTTTGGAGCGGCACGAGAGCCTTCGCACGGTCTTTGCGGAGCGCGAGGGGGTAGCGCGGCAGGAGATCCTGGAGGCGAGCGCGGTGCGGCCTGGGCTTGCGGTTGCGGGGGTCAGCGCAGCGGAGCTTGCGGGGGTTCTGGCGCGGGCTGCGGGGGCGGAGTTTGCGCTGGATCGTGAGCCGCCGTTGCGGGCGCAGCTGTATCGGCTGTCTGGGCGCGAGCACGTGCTGCTGCTGGTGCTGCATCACATTGCGGGGGACGGGTGGTCGTTGGGAGTGCTGCTGCGGGATCTTGGGCGCTGCTATGAGGCGCGGCGGGCGGGGCGGGAGCCGGGGCTTGCGCCGCTTGCGGTGCAATATGCGGACTACACGCTGTGGCAGCAGGAGGTTCTGGGGAGCGAGAGCGAGGAGGGGAGCGCGATTTTGCGCCAGCTGGCGTTCTGGCGGGAGCGTCTGCGCGGGCTGCCGGAGCAGATCGAGCTTGCGAGCGACCGTGCGCGGGCTGCGGTTGCGAGCCATCGTGGTGGGAGCGTTGGGCTGTGGCTGGATGGGGAGCTTCATGCGGGGCTTTTGCGGCTTGGGCGCAGTGCGGGAGCGAGCCTGTTCATGGTGTTGCAGGCTGGGCTTGTTGGGCTTCTGAGCCGGCTGGGGGGCGGCAGCGACATCGCGCTGGGGAGCCCGATTGCGGGGCGCACGGACAGCGCGCTGGACGATCTGGTGGGGTTTTTTGTCAACACCCTGGTGCTGCGGACGGATGTGTCTGGGGCGCCGAGCATGCGCGAGCTTGTGGGGCGGGTGCGTTCGGGCAATCTGCTGGCGTACAGCCATGCGGAGGTACCGTTTGAGCGGCTGGTAGAGGATCTCAAGCCTGCGCGGTCGCTGTCGCGGCATCCGCTGTTCCAGGTGATGCTGGCGTTTCAGAACAACGCGCCGGCGCGGTTTGAGGTGGCTGGGCTTGAGGCGCGGTTTGAGCCTGTTGCGTTGGGGCGTGCGAAGTTTGACCTGTCGGTGAGCGTGAGCGAGCGGCGCGGCGAAGATGGGGCGCCGTGTGGGCTTGCGGGGGAGATCGAGTACGCGTGCGACCTGTTTGATGGTGGGACGGTGGCGGGGTTTGCGGGGCGGCTGGTGCGGCTGCTTTCGGGAGCGGTTGCGCATCCGGAGTGGGCGATTGGGCGGCTGGAGTTGCTTGGGGGCGAGGAGCGCGAGAGCATCCTGCGGGGGTGGAACGCGACCGGGCGGGAGGTAGCGGCTGGGAGCTTGCCGTCGCTGTTTGCGGCGGCGGCGGGGCGGCATCCGGACGCGACCGCGGTGGTGTTTGCGGGATCGCGGCTGAGCTACGGGGAGCTTGATCGGCGCGCGAACCAGGTTGCGCATCATCTGCGCGGCTTGGGGGTTGGGCCGGAGACGGTGGTGGGGCTGTGCCTTGAGCGCTCGCTGGAGCTGATTGTGGGGCTGCTGGGGATCCTCAAGGCGGGCGGGGCGTATCTGCCGCTGGATCCGCAGCACCCGGTGGAGCGGCTTGGCTTCATGCTGGGGGATGCGGGCGCGCGGGTGCTGGTTACCCAGCAGGCGCTGCTGGATCGTCTGTCGCTGGCCAACGCCGGCGCGTGCGCCGCGGTGGTGCGGCTGGATGCGGATGCGCCGCGCATTGCTGCGCAGCCCGCACGCGCGCCGGCGCTCGCGCTCGACCCGCACCACCCCGCCTATGTCATCTACACCTCAGGCTCTACCGGCACGCCAAAGGGGGTTACCGGCACCCATATCGCCCTGATAAATCGTGTTCTCGCGCAGAGCGATATTTCATCATTCCTTGAGAATGAGATTTGCTGCCAAAAGACTTCGATAGGCTTTGTGGATTCGATATTCGAGATTGTCGGTCCCCTGTGCATAGGGGTATCCCTGGTGATTATTCCGGATGCGAGCGGCGGGGATCCGGAGCAGTTAAGTGCTTTAATCAAAAGGGCTGACATAACGCGCTTGATCACCGTCCCTTCGTTGGCCGTTTCCCTCGCCCATGACCATGAGATCCGCGCCCGCTTGCTCAAGATTTCAACTTGGACCCTGAGCGGGGAATCATTCAGCAACGATCTGCTGCGCCAACTGCTGGAGGCATATCCTGCTTGTCAGTTCGTCAATCTTTATGGCTCCTCCGAAGTCGCCGCTCGATGCCACATGGCACATTCCATTGAGCAGTGCCGGAGACAGGGTTCCCATTGGGCGGCCGATCTGGAACACGCGGGTATACGTGCTGGACGGTGGGCTGCAGCCCGTACCTGCGGGGGTGACGGGGGAATTGTACATTGCGGGAGCGGGGCTGGCGCGGGGGTATCTGCATCGTGCGGGGCTGACGGCGGAGCGGTTTGTTGCCGACCCGTTTGGGGCTGCGGGGAGCCGGATGTACCGCAGCGGGGACCTGGCGCGGTTTCGATCGGACGGGGTGCTGGAGTTTCTGGGGCGTTCGGATGCGCAGGTGAAGCTGCGCGGTTTTCGCATTGAGCCTGGGGAGATCGAGGCTGCGCTGCTGCGCCATGGGGATGTTGCGCAGGCGGCGGTGATTGCGCGCGAGGACGAGGCTGGGGGGAAGCGGCTGGTTGGCTATGTGGTGCTGCGCGGGGCGCCGGAGAGCGGCGAACGGAGCGGGGCGCCGGGGAGGGCGGCGGCAGCGGAGCTTCGGGCGCATGTCGCGGGGCTGTTGCCGGACTACATGGTGCCGTCGGCGTTTGTGCTGCTGGATCGGCTTCCGCTGACGCCGAACGGGAAGCTGGACCGGCGGGCGCTGCCGGCGCCATCGCTGCAGGGCGGTGTGGAGGGACGCGGTGCGCGCACGCCGCAGGAGGAGATCCTGTGCGGGCTGTTTGCGGAAGTGCTGGGGCTGGGGCGGGTTGGGATTGACGACAATTTCTTTGAGCTTGGCGGGCATTCGCTGCTGGCGACGCGGCTGATCAGCCGGCTGCGGGCGAGCCTGGATGTGGAGGTATCGATCCGCAGCCTGTTTGAGGCGCCGACGGTAGCGGGTCTGGCGCGGCATGTGGGGAGTGCGCAGGCGGGGCGTGCTGGGGTTAGGGCCTATGCGCGGCCTGCGGAGATCCCGCTGTCGTATGCGCAACGGCGGCTGTGGTTTTTGCATCGGCTGGAGGGTGCGAGCGCGGGCTACGTGATCCCGGTTGCGGTACGGCTTGCGGGGGATCTGGATGTCGGGGCTCTGGAGCGAGCGCTGTGGGACGTTTTGGAGCGGCACGAGAGCCTTCGCACGGTCTTTGCGGAGCGCGAGGGGGTAGCGCGGCAGGAGATCCTGGAGGCGAGCGCGGTGCGGCCTGGGCTTGCGGTTGCGGGGGTCAGCGCAGCGGAGCTTGCGGGGGTTCTGGCGCGGGCTGCGGGGGCGGAGTTTGCGCTGGATCGTGAGCCGCCGTTGCGGGCGCAGCTGTATCGGCTGTCTGGGCGCGAGCACGTGCTGCTGCTGGTGCTGCATCACATTGCGGGGGACGGGTGGTCGTTGGGAGTGCTGCTGCGGGATCTTGGGCGCTGCTATGAGGCGCGGCGGGCGGGGCGGGAGCCGGGGCTTGCGCCGCTTGCGGTGCAATATGCGGACTACACGCTGTGGCAGCAGGAGGTTCTGGGGAGCGAGAGCGAGGAGGGGAGCGCGATTTTGCGCCAGCTGGCGTTCTGGCGGGAGCGTCTGCGCGGGCTGCCGGAGCAGATCGAGCTTGCGAGCGACCGTGCGCGGGCTGCGGTTGCGAGCCATCGTGGTGGGAGCGTTGGGCTGTGGCTGGATGGGGAGCTTCATGCGGGGCTTTTGCGGCTTGGGCGCAGTGCGGGAGCGAGCCTGTTCATGGTGTTGCAGGCTGGGCTTGTTGGGCTTCTGAGCCGGCTGGGGGGCGGCAGCGACATCGCGCTGGGGAGCCCGATTGCGGGGCGCACGGACAGCGCGCTGGACGATCTGGTGGGGTTTTTTGTCAACACCCTGGTGCTGCGGACGGATGTGTCTGGGGCGCCGAGCATGCGCGAGCTTGTGGGGCGGGTGCGTTCGGGCAATCTGCTGGCGTACAGCCATGCGGAGGTACCGTTTGAGCGGCTGGTAGAGGATCTCAAGCCTGCGCGGTCGCTGTCGCGGCATCCGCTGTTCCAGGTGATGCTGGCGTTTCAGAACAACGCGCCGGCGCGGTTTGAGGTGGCTGGGCTTGAGGCGCGGTTTGAGCCTGTTGCGTTGGGGCGTGCGAAGTTTGACCTGTCGGTGAGCGTGAGCGAGCGGCGCGGCGAAGATGGGGCGCCGTGTGGGCTTGCGGGGGAGATCGAGTACGCGTGCGACCTGTTTGATGGTGGGACGGTGGCGGGGTTTGCGGGGCGGCTGGTGCGGCTGCTTTCGGGAGCGGTTGCGCATCCGGAGTGGGCGATTGAGCGGCTGGAGTTGCTTGGGGGCGAGGAGCGCGAGAGCATCCTGCGGGGGTGGAACGCGACCGGGCGGGAGGTAGCGGCTGGGAGCTTGCCGTCGCTGTTTGCGGCGGCGGCGGGGCGGCATCCGGACGCGACCGCGGTGGTGTTTGCGGGATCGCGGCTGAGCTACGGGGAGCTTGATCGGCGCGCGAACCAGGTTGCGCATTATCTGCGCGGCTTGGGGGTTGGGCCGGAGACGGTGGTGGGGCTGTGCCTCGAGCGCTCGCTGGAGCTGATTGTGGGGCTGCTGGGGATCCTCAAGGCGGGCGGGGCGTATCTGCCGCTGGATCCGCAGTACCCGGTGGAGCGGCTTGGCTTCATGCTGGGGGACGCGGGCGCGCGGGTGCTGGTCACCCAGCAGGCGCTGCTGGATCGTCTGTCGCTGGCCAACGCCGGCGCGTGCGCCGCGGTGGTGCGGCTGGATGCGGATGCGCCGCGCATTGCCACGCAGCCCGTATGCACGCCGGCGCTCGCGCTCGACCCGCACCACCCCGCCTATGTCATCTACACCTCAGGCTCTACCGGCATGCCAAAGGGGGTGGTGGTCGAGCATGCGAGCTTCGCCAACAAGATCCTGAGCTTGGGAGCAAGCTTCCATGTCGGACAAGGGTTTCGCTCGGCGCTGCTCATATCGTGCGCATTCGACGCTTCCATCGAGCAGATCATGCTGCCGCTCATTGGGGGTGGCGAGGTCATTGTCTTTAGTGAAGCTGCGCGAGAAACCCCGCGTCATTTCTGGGAACAGATAGCCCGCGATGCGGTGAGCTTCGTCAGTTGCGTGCCGTCCTATTTGGAATTGGTCCTTGGCGCTGTTCCGGGTGGCGCCCGCTTGGATCATCTGGCGCTGGGGGGCGAGCGCTTCACCAGCACGTTTCAGCAGGAGATTTTGCGCCGGTTTGCGGTTGGGCAGATCACCCAACTTTACGGTCCGACGGAGGCTACGATCGATGCGGTTGGCTTTGCAGTTGCAGCCAATGAGGCTGGCATATGCGTGCCGATCGGTCGCGCGCTGTCCAACTATCGGGTGTACGTGCTGGACGGTGGGCTGCAGCCCGTATCTGCGGGGGTGGCGGGGGAATTGTACATTGCGGGAGCGGGGCTGGCGCGGGGGTATCTGCATCGTGCGGGGCTGACGGCGGAGCGGTTTGTTGCCGACCCGTTTGGGGCTGCGGGGAGCCGGATGTACCGCAGCGGGGACCTGGCGCGGTTTCGGTCGGACGGGGTGCTGGAGTTTCTGGGGCGTTCGGATGCGCAGGTGAAGCTGCGCGGTTTTCGCATTGAGCCTGGGGAGATCGAGGCTGCGCTGCTGCGCCATGGGGATGTTGCGCAGGCGGCGGTGATTGCGCGCGAGGACGAGGCTGGGGGGAAGCGGCTGGTTGGCTATGTGGTGCTGCGCGGGGCGCCGGAGAGCGGCGAACGGAGCGGAGCGCCGGGGAGGGCGGCGGCAGCGGAGCTTCGGGCGCATGTCGCGGGGCTGTTGCCGGACTACATGGTGCCGTCGGCGGTTGTGCTGCTGGATCGGCTTCCGCTGACGCCGAACGGGAAGCTGGACCGGCGGGCGCTGCCGGCGCCATCGCTGCAGGGCGGTGTGGAGGGGCGCGGTGCGCGCACGCCGCAGGAGGAGATCCTGTGCGGGCTGTTTGCGGAAGTGCTGGGGCTGGGGCGGGTTGGGATTGA
>CAWJDY010000030.1:0-82677 GCA_963841705.1 uncultured Alphaproteobacteria bacterium | reverse complement strand
CGCTGCGCGCTACCTTGCGGAGACGCGCAATTTTGCGGCACCGCCGTCATCATCTTCCAGCCGGCCGAGGAGGGCGGCGCCGGCGGCAAGGCCATGGTGCAGGACGGGCTGATGGAGCGCTTCCACATCGAGGAAGTCTACGGCATGCACAATTATCCCGGCCTGCCGGTCGGGCAGTTTGCGCTGCGGACGGGACCCATGATGGCGTCCGCCGACCGCCTCGTCATCGCGATCGAAGGCAAGGGCGGGCACGCTGAGCGTCCCCATGCCACGATCGATACGGTCCTGGTGGGCGCGCAGATCATCAATGCGATCCAGTCGATCGTCGCCCGCAATGTCGATCCGCTGGACGCCGCGGTGGTCTCCATCTGCGTGTTCCAGGCGGGCTCGACCGACAACGTCATTCCGCAGACCGCGCAGCTGCGCGGCACCGCGCGGGCGCTGCGCCCGCAGGTCCGCGACCTGCTCGAGGCACGGCTCCAGCAGGTGGTGACGGGAACTGCCGCGCTCTACGGCGCGACCGCGAAGCTCAACTATCGCCGCGACTATCCGGTCACCTCCAATCACGCGCGCCAGGCCGCGTTCGCGGCTTCGGTGGCGGCGAAAATCGCCGGCCGCGAGCGTGTCAACGAGCAGGTCGCGCCGGTGATGGGTGCGGAAGACTTCTCCTTCATGCTGGAAGCCCGCCCCGGTGCTTTCATTTTTACCGGCAACGGCGACAGCGCCGGCTTGCACCATCCCGCCTACGATTTCAACGACGAGGTGATCCCGTTCGGGACATCCTATTGGGTGAAGCTGGTCGAGACAGCGCTCGCGGCGTAGTACTGCGTTTTCGAGGTTCGGATCATATCGCCGCTCAATCAACCTCTCGAAGCCTCGACCTGAGGAGCGCCGAAGGCGCGTCTCGAAGCCAAGCGTCAGGCGTCCGGGGTGAGGGCCTCTCCGACACTGGACTGCACCGGTGCGGCGGACCGGGAAAGCACCGCCGCAACCCTTGTCTGCACGCGCCGCCAGTAAGCGAACTGGTTGAAGCGCGTGCCTTCGATGACGGCGAGCGCCACTGCCGCGAGGAACGGCAGGCTCTGCACGACGAGCACCAGCGCGAAAATGTCGAGCTCGTCGATCTGCTTGTAGTTGGTCGCGACGACGGTCGCTGCCCCGGCGATGAGCAGCATGGCGAGCACGGCTTCCCAGAAGGCGGGGAAGTCCGGGCCCTTGCGCGTCGCGCCTCCCTTGGCGGTGCGCATGAAGGGAAGGCCTTCGCTCCATAGGCCGCGGCCGACGGCGCGTGCGACCGTCCACTGCACCGCCATGGCGGCGAGCACGGCGCCCAGCATCTGCGCGGGGCGCACCGCGACCCGCAGCCGATAGAGCGCCACGAAATGCGCAAGCGTGACGGCGAACGCCGCGAGAATCGGGATCGTGAGGATCTGGTCGGGAATGGCGATGCCGGCGAAAGCGACCACCGGCACCCATGCGATGTTCAGGATGGCGACCAGCACTCCGAGCGCTTCGGCACCGAGCCAATTGAGCCAACCGAACGCGAACTCGCGCTTCTGCTGCGGGGTGAGGCTGCCGACGCGCGGCAGCAGCGACCGCCAGTGCTTTTTCAGAATCTGCAGGCCGCCATAGGCCCAGCGATGACGCTGCTTCTTGTAGGCATCGAACGTGTCGGGGAGGAGACCGTGCCCGTAGCGGCGATTGGTGTAATGAATTTGCCAGCCGTGCTCGAGCACGGCGAGGCCGAGGTCGGAATCCTCGACGATGGTGTCGCTCGACCAGCCGCCGGCGGAAACCAGTGCCGCGTGGCGAATGAGGCACATGGTGCCATGCACGATCACGGCGTTCACCTCGTTGCGCTGGACCATTCCGATATCGAAGAAGCCCGCATATTCGCCGTTCATGGCGTAATGCATCAGGCTGCGCTCGCCATCGCGATGATCCTGAGGCGCCTGGATCATCCCGACCTTGGGATCGCTGAAGACCGGCACCAGGTCGTTGAGCCAATCGGGCCGCACCACGTAATCGGCATCGATGACGGCGACGATCTCGGCGTCGGCAGCGGTGCGCTCGAGCGCAAGCCGCAAGGCTCCGGCCTTGAAGCCTGCAACGTTGTCGTCGCGGATGAACTTGAAACGATCGCCCAGCGTGCGGCAGTGCTCCTCGATCGGGCGCCAGAACGCCGGATCGGGAGTGTTGTTGATGACGATGATGCATTCGAAGCTGGGATAGTCGAGCCGCGCGAGCGCATCGAGCGTTGTCTTGAGCATTTCCGGCGGCTCGCGATAGGCCGGAACATGAATCGAGACCTTCGGCGCAAAGCCGTCCGCAGCGACCACCGGGCCAGCGAGCAGGCGGCGCGGCTCGTACCCGAAGGCGACTGCGGCAATCTCCTCGATACGTTTGAGCGCAATTGCCATCAGCGGGGCGAGCAGCGCGATGCCAAGCGCAAGCGCGAATGCCGAGCCGGGCACGAAATAGTGCGTCTCCCAGAACGCGAAGACGGTCGCGAACCAGGCGGCGGCCGTGTTCGCGGCAACAGCAAGCGTGAACGCCTCGCGTCCGGTGATGCGGCTGCGCGCCAGGATCGGCAGCGACAGCAACAGCCCGAGCGCAAGCGCAAGCCCGGCGGTTTTCCAGTGCTCGGGATCATGTGCCAATCCGACCCAGCCGAATTTGGCCTGGCGCGCGGCATCGAACACGCCCCAGTACATGCCGACGCTGCCTTCGTTGGTTTTCCACGGCTGATCGAAGGCCTCGATGATGTTGTAGTCGATGCCGTAGGCGTCGGCACGCGAGATGAAGTCCCGCAGTATCGTTGCCTGCTCGATGCGTCCGGGATAGGCACGCTGCATGTTGTAACCGGCGCTCGGCCATCCGAACTCCGCGATCACGATGCGCTTGCCCGGATGCACGCGGCGAAGCTTGTCGTAGAATTCGATGGTCTGAGCGACCACCCTGTCGGTCGGCACGCCCTCCCAGTACGGAAGGATGTGGGCGGCGATGAAATCGACGGCCGAGGCGAGCTCGGGATGCTCGACCCAGACCGACCAGATCTCACCCGTGGTGACCGGGGCGGGGCTTTGCCGCTTCACCCGCTGGATGATCTTGATGAGCTCGGGGATCGTCTTCTCGGCGCGGTAGATCGTCTCGTTGCCGACCACGATCGCGTTCACGTTTCTGTAACGGCGCGCAAGCGCAATCGCTGACCGGATCTCGCGCTCGTTGCGCGCTTCGTTCTTGTCGATCCAGATCCCGACCGTGACCTTCAGCCCGAACTCCTCGGCAATCGCCGGTATCAGCTCACCGCCTCCGGTGCTGCTGTAGGTCCGGATCGCCTGGGTGTACGGGCTGAGCACCTTGAGGTCGGCGCGGATCTGCGCCTCGGTGGGCCGATCGCCGAGATCGGGATGCTGCGAGCGGCTGTAAGGAGAATAGGAGATGCTGGCGAGGGGATAGTCGATATCGGCTACCGCCTGATGCCGCTGGAGCAGAGCCCACAAGCCGGCATGCACGCACACAACAAGCGCCACCACAGCCGCAACGGTGCGCATCGAAGGGTAACCAGCCCCGAAAAACGGGGACCGAACCCGTCCCCAACGGTCAACCGAAGTCAGAGGAAAGTACCTCAGTTGAAAGCCAATTGGCAAGTAGCCATAACTCATGGCCGTTTCAAGGAAAGAAAGAGCGCAACTAATAAAATCGTTCCGCGACGATCTAAACTTTCATTTCTGAATGTTCGTACAGCTTGGCGCGTTCGAGTGTGTCAAGATTTTCTCCGTCATGCGCGGGCTTGTCCCGCGCATCCACGTCTCGTTCGGCAGCCTAGGGCGTGGATGGCCGGGACAAGCCCGGCCATGACGAGCAGGGTATTAGCGGCTCGACGTGGTGCTGGGAGCGGCGGCCGTCCCCTGCGCCTCCTGGGTCGGATTGAGCCAGCAGGCATGCACGCGGCCGTTCAGCGTGTCGGTCGCCTTCGGATCGATATTTCCCTGGCGGACAACGCAGCGGAATGTCGCCTGGATGTGGTCGGACGGGCAGCCAAATCGGTCGTAGAGGTCGAGATGGCGAAAGGCGGTATCGAGGTCATCCCGCCACAGGAGGTTCACCACCCGGCGGCCGAGCCACACGCATTCGGCGTTGCCGGCGGGGCCGGTGAGAGCCTTCTCAGCTTCGGCGAACTCGTCGACCTTCTTTGGGGTCTCCTTCGCCTCGGCGGGCGGCTTCTCCGGCGGCTTCTGCTCCCCGTTTTCGGCCAATATCGGCGCTGAGGTAAGGAGCACCATTGCCGCGGCGACGCTCACGGCGAGAATACGCATACCAATCGGGGGCATGTCTGCTCTTGCGTTGTGGCTGTTCGAGCTGCGCGTCTCGGCTTCGCCGGGTTCTTGTATCGCGATACTGGCCGGATTGGTCAGCATTGCGGCAGCGTGTGGCAGGCGATTAAAGCAGGGGCGTGGCCACTCGCCAAGGGATTTGCCGAATGATTTCGCCCACGGGGATGGCGGGCGCGCTCATGGCCGCGGCCGCAGCGGTGATTGTCGCGGGCTGGGCGTGGCTGGGAAACCCGGTCCAGATGCCGGCCTCGCCGCTGGCGCCAAACGAGAAGGTCCACTGTATCTCCTACGCTCCCTTTCGGGGCGACCAGACGCCCTTCGGGCCGGATATTGCGATCGACCCCGCGCAGATCGAGCAGGACTTGGCGCAGCTCAAGGCGATCACCGATTGCGTGCGGACTTATTCCGTCGATCACGGGCTTGATCGGATTGCCGAGATCGCAAGGCAGCACGGGCTGAAAGTACTCCAAGGCTTGTGGCTGTCGAGCTTTCCGGATCGCAATCGCAGGCAGATCGCGACCACGATAGAGCTCGCGAGGCGATATCCCGATGTGATCGCGGCGGTAATCGTGGGGAACGAGGTCCTGTTGCGCGGCGAGATGTCGCCACTCGACCTCGCCGGCACGATCCGCGACGTCAAGGCGAATGTCTCCATGCCCGTCACCTACGCGGACGTGTGGGAGTTCTGGCTGCGGTACCGCGAAATCTCCCCCGAGGTCGATTTCATCACCATCCACATCCTGCCATATTGGGAAGACTTTCCCATCTCCGCCGAGCACGCCGCCGAGCACGTCGATTCCATCAGGCGCCGTGTAGCGGCAGCGTTCCCCGGCAAGGAGATCCTGGTGGGCGAGTTTGGCTGGCCGAGTGCTGGCCGCATGCGGGAGGGCGCGCTGCCGTCGCCGGTCAACCAAGCGCGCACCATGCACGAAGTGCTTCGGGTGGCAAAACGCGAAAACTACCGGGTCAATCTGATCGAGGCCTATGACCAGCCATGGAAGCGCGAGCTCGAAGGCACCGTGGGTGGTCACTGGGGCCTGTTCGACGCGTATCGTCGCATGCCCAAATTCACTTGGGGCGAGACGGTATCCGACCATCCGCTCTGGCCGTGGCAGGCTGTCGGCGGGGTAGGGCTCGCTGTCATCATCTTTGGTGCAGCTTATGTATGGCGCCCGACTAAAACTCCTGCGGTGCCTCAGCTCTGGCCGCAGGTCACGGCCATCGCGATCACATCAGGCGGTCTCATCGGTTGGACGATCGAGAACGTGCCGCTGGAAAGCCTGACCTTGGGCGACTGGCTGCGCTCATTCGGCTGGGCAGGAGCGGCGGTCTTTGCACCGATTTTTGCAGCTGCCGCGCTCGCATCGGGACGCGCCATGCCAAGCTTCAGTCAAATGCTCGGGGATCGGTCGCGTACTGACGGTCCAGAGTCCGTCCGAATGCCGACAATACGCGGCGATGCCGGAGGCGCCTTCCTCTCCCCGCTCTCGCCGGGAGAGGGGTGGGGTGAGGGGCAAACCTGCGCGATGCCGCACAGCGCCCCTCACCCCACCCCTCTGCCGATGAAGAATGGGGAGAGGGAGCAAGCCGTGTTTATGGCTTGGGTCGCGCCGGTCCGGCCGAAGTCAGGGCTGGAGCTCACGATGGGAATTCTGCTTATCGCGCTCGGAGTGCTCTCCGTCCAAGCGGCGCTCGGCCTTGTCTTTGACCCGCGCTATCGCGACTTTCCGTTCGCCCCGCTCACGGGCGCGGTCATACCGTTCCTCTTTCTCTCGAACTGGAAAGCGCGGCCGCGGGTGCCGGCAGCGGAGCTGGTCATGGCGGTCCTTCTCGCGGGCGCCGCCATCTACATCGTCTTGAACGAGGGCTTTGCGAATTGGCAGGCCTGCTGGTTTGCTGCCGGGCTTTGCGCGCTCGCGCTCATTCTGGTGCGGGCGCCGGCCGCGCCAGGCTGAGCAGCAACAAGGCAGCCGCGAAGCCGCAGAGATTGGTATTGTGCAACACGAGGCCGAATGACGTCGGAATGAGCGCGAAGGACATAAGGACCATTGAAGGGCGCAGCAGATTGAGTATCGCGACGATGAGAGCGGTCCAACCGAAAACGCCGTAGGTGAACAGCCAAATCGCCAGATCTCTGCTCGAGCACATCCAAGTATGAAAGCCGTCTTGGCATGCGAGGCCGACCTGCGAGTTCTCGATTTCGAAGTAGCGCACGTAGAGGGCCGCCCCGAATGCGGCAAAGCCGATGATCAGCAGCCAGTCGGTCTGGCGCGCGGTGGGAAGGAACAGCATAGTGGGCATTGTCGCAGTTTTTCTCGCTAAAGCAGAGCGCCGGCAAGACAGGCCCAAGACAGGCGCGCTCGCGCCGGCCTTTTTCCAGTCCTTGCGGTTCATTATGAGAATGGGCGGGCCTACGATGAGATTCGCGCTTGACTGCTGAGCGGACCTGCCTCGCCGTCGTGCTCGCGGCCGGCGAGGGCACGCGCATGCACTCCAGTCGACCCAAGGTGATGCATGCCATCGCCGGACAGTCCTTGCTCGCCCACACCCTTGCCGCCGTCCGCGAGGCCGGCGGAACGACCACGGCGGTCGTGGTCGGGCCGGCGGCGGAAGGCGTGATCGCCGAAGCAAAGCGGATTTTGCCAGGTGCGGAATTCTTCGTGCAAACGGAGCGGCGCGGCACGGCGCACGCGGTATTGGCTGCAAGGAGCGCCATTGCGCGCGGCCCGGACGACATCCTGGTGATGTTCGCCGATACGCCGCTGGTTACGCCGCACACGCTGCGTCGGATGCGGGCGGCGCTTGCGCAGGGTGCTGCGCTGGTGGTGCTCGGGTTCCGGCCCGCCGAGCCGCAGGGCTACGGCCGTATCGTGATGGCGGGCGGCGAGGCTGTTGCCATTCGCGAGGAGCTCGACGCCGGCAGCGAGGAGCGCAAGATCGATCTGTGCAATGCCGGATTGATGGCCTTTGCAGGTGCAACGGCGCTTGCGGCTCTCGACCGGATCGGCAGCGACAACCGCAAGGGCGAGTTCTATTTGACCGATGCGGTCGCAATCGTTCGCGCCATGGGCGGCCGCGCGGTCGTGATCGAGACCGAGGAGGAAGAGGTGCAGGGCGTCAACACCAAGGCTCAGCTGGCAGCAGCGGAAGCCACCTTGCAGCAGCGTTTGCGCAAGGCGGCATTGGAGGCGGGCGTCACCCTGGTTGCGCCCGAGACTGTCTTTCTGTCGTCGGATACCAGCTTCGGGCGTGACGTGGTGGTCGAGCCGTTTGTGGTGTTTGGACCGGGCGTGACGGTCGAAGACAACGCGGTGATCAGATCGTTCTCGCATCTCGTCCAGGCGCATGTTGGCAAGGGCGCCTCGGTTGGACCCTATGCCAGGCTGCGCCCCGGGGCGCGGCTCGAAGCGGACGTGCACATCGGCAATTTCGTGGAGATTAAAGAGGCGGTGTTCGAGACCGGCGCGAAAGCCAATCATCTCAGCTATATCGGCGATGCCATGGTCGGCGCGGGAGCCAATATCGGCGCCGGCACCATTACCTGCAATTATGATGGCGTTGCCAAGCACCGCACCGAGATCGGGAAGGGAGCGTTCATTGGCTCGAATTCAGCCCTGGTCGCGCCAGTGAAAGTCGGGGAAGGGGCCTACATCGGCTCGGGCTCGGTGATCACCCAAGACGTCCCGCCCAAGGCGCTTGCGGTCGCCCGCGGGCGCCAAGTGATCAAGGAGGGCTGGACCCAGCGGTTAATGGAGATGAAGTCAATGCTGAGGAAAGCGAAATAACTATTGGAGAAACGATACTTTTCGGGTGTAGTGAGGCAAATACCTCGCACCTACAACGAGGATCAGGACCATTCGATCCCGTGACCTTGGTCGTAGTGTTAATGCTGATTGTCACAATTTAAAAGGCATTTTGGGTTTCTGGTCCCACATTGACCCGGATATAAACTCGCCGGGCTAACATCGCGCAAACACAAGTGGGGGTACTGCTCGCATGTGCGGAATTGTGGGCATTATCGGACGCGAGCCGGTGGCCGGAGCGCTTGTGGACGCGCTCAAGCGGCTCGAATACCGCGGCTATGACTCCGCCGGTGTTGCCACCCTGGAGGGCGGCGACCTTGTGCGCCGTCGCGCCGAGGGCAAGCTGCGCAATCTCGAGGCGCGGCTTGCCAAGGAGCCGCTCGAAGGGACGATCGGAATCGGGCACACCCGTTGGGCGACGCATGGACGGCCGACCGAGAGCAACGCTCACCCCCATGCCACGGATCGCCTCGCGGTCGTGCACAATGGTATCATCGAGAACTTTCGCGAGCTGCGCGAGGAGCTGGAGAAGAAGGGGGCACAGTTCGGCTCGGAGACAGACACCGAGGTTGTCGCGCATCTCGTCACGCAGGAGATGAGCAAGGGCCACTCTCCGGCGGATGCGGTCGCGGCCGCTCTGCCCCGGCTGCGGGGCGCATTTGCGCTCGCCTTCCTGTTCAAGGGCGAGGAAGACCTTCTGATCGGGGCGCGCAAGGGCTCACCGCTCGCCATAGGCTACGGCGAAGGCGAGATGTTTCTCGGCTCCGACGCCATTGCGCTCGCGCCCTTCACCGATGCGATCTCGTATCTTGAGGATGGCGACTCCGCCGTGCTCACGCGCAAGGGTGCAGAGATCCGTGATGCAAAGGGCAGCAAGGTCGAGCGCGCGGTTCTGCGCACCTCAGCATCGGCGTTCCTGGTCGACAAGGGCAATTACCGTCACTTCATGGCGAAGGAGATCCATGAGCAGCCCGAAGTGGTCGGCCACACCCTTGCCCATTATCTCGACATGGCGGCCGAGCGCGTGCTGCTGCCCACTGAGCTCCCATTTGACTTTCGCCAGCTGCAGCGGGTCTCGATCTCGGCTTGCGGCACCTCCTATTACGCCGGACTGGTTGCGAGGTATTGGTTCGAGCGGTTTGCCCGCCTGCCGGTCGAGATCGATGTGGCGTCCGAGTTTCGTTACCGCGAGGCGCCGCTGGAGCCGGGCGGACTGGCGATTTTCGTATCGCAGTCGGGCGAGACCGCCGATACCCTCGCCACACTCCGTTATGCCAGGGAGCACCGGCAGCACACCCTTGCGATCGTCAACGTGATCAGCTCGACGATTGCGCGCGAAAGCGAGGCGGTCATGCCGACGCTCGCAGGCCCCGAAATCTGCGTCGCTTCCAGCAAGGCGTTCACCTGCCAGCTTGCGGTGCTGGCGTGCCTGGCGATCGCGGCGGGTCGGGCGCGCGGTGTGCTCTCGCCAGAAGATGAGCGTGCGCTGGTGCGCGCGTTGATCGAAGTGCCGCGGCTGATGACCGAGGCGCTCGCCCTTGAACCGCAGATCGCTCTGCTCGCGATCGACCTCGCCAAAAGCCACAACGTTCTTTATCTCGGCCGCGGCACGAGTTTTCCGCTTGCGCTCGAAGGCGCGCTCAAGCTCAAGGAAATCTCCTACATCCACGCCGAAGGCTATGCGGCGGGTGAGCTCAAGCACGGGCCCATAGCCCTCATCGACGAGCAGATGCCGGTGATTGTCATCGCGCCGTTCGATCGCATTTTCGAGAAGACGCTCTCCAATGTGCAGGAGGTCGCAGCGCGTCGCGGCAAGATCATTCTGATCACTGATCCCAACGGCGCCCATGAGGTCCACCAAGACGCATTGCGCACGCTGACGCTTCCAGCTATGCCGGCGATGGTGACGCCATTGGTCTATGCGATACCCGTGCAGCTCATCGCCTATCACACAGCCGTCGTGATGGGCACCGACGTCGACCAGCCGCGTAATCTCGCGAAGTCAGTGACCGTGGAATGAGCAAGCCCGCACGTTTTCATGTGTGTAGCGTGAATGTGCCAGGATGACCGAGCCTGATCGAACTGCGGGCAGCCGACCGCGGCTCGTAACCGCCGATGTCTCGGCCGATGCTGGCAAGCCGTTCCACCATGGGCTGGTCGGTCGGCTGCGCAATTACTTTCTGACCGGCCTCATTCTGGTCGGACCGCTCTACATCACCGTTGGCCTCACCTGGTGGTTTATCAACTGGGTGGACGATCTGGTTCGGCCTTTCATTCCTGTTGCCTACCGGCCGGAGACGTATCTGCCGGTCAAGATCCCCGGTCTCGGGCTTATCCTGGCACTCGTGAGCCTGACGCTGCTCGGGTTCCTCACCGCAAATTTCGTCGGGCGCAAGCTGGTGGAGGCGAGTGAAAACATCCTTCACCGCATGCCGGTCGTGCGGCCGCTCTACAAAAGCCTGAAACAGATTTTCGAGACCCTGTTCGCCAAGAGCGGAACGTCGTTCCGCCGCGTCGGTCTGGTTGAATTTCCTTCGCCTGGGATGTGGTCCTTGGTCTTTCTGTCCAATCCTCCGGGCTTCGATGTCGGGTCTCGACTTCCCGATGGCGAGCACGTTGCCGCCTTCATGCCCTGCACGCCCAACCCGACGACGGGATTCTTCTTCTACGTGCCGCGCCGCGACATCATTGAGCTCGACATCACCGTGGAGGCAGCAATGACCCTGGTCATGTCGGCAGGCATGGCCCAGTCCGGTGGAAACGATCAGCAACGGCTTGCCGCCATGGCCGAAACGGCCCGCATCGCGGGCGCGCCTTCTTCCGCACCTACGGTGCCGGCGAAGTAATTACCGCGAGAACTGGTGCCGTTATCCCGCGCGCAGCAGCCGGATCGCTTCGTCGCGCTCGAAGATATAGAGGAGGTGGCGCAATGCCTGTCCGCGCTCCGACGCCAGCGCTGGATCGCGCGCCAGCAACAGCGCGGCATCGTCGCGCGCCGGGCCGACGAGCTTGGCGTGTGTTCCGATCCGGGCAATACGGAACCCCGGCATTCCCGATTGCCGCGTCCCCAGGACGTCTCCTTCCCCGCGCAGCTTGAGATCCTCCTCCGCGATGCGAAAGCCGTCCTCGCTTTCGCGCATGATGCGAAGGCGCGCTTTTGCGGTCTCGCCCAGGGGCGGCTTGTAGAGGAGAAGGCACGTGGAGCGCTCGGCGCCGCGTCCGATGCGCCCGCGCAATTGATGCAGCTGCGCCAGTCCGAAGCGCTCGGCATGCTCGATCACCATCACTGTTGCTTCCGGCACATCGACGCCGACCTCGATGACCGTGGTAGCCACCAGGAGCCGGGTCTCACCGCTCGCAAATCGCGCCATTGCGAGATCCTTCTCGGCGCCCTTCATACGGCCGTGAATGAGATCGACCATGGCGCCGAAGCGCTGTCGCAAGGCAAGGGAACGCTCCTGCGCCGCCGCGAGATCGACGCTCTCCGACTCTTCCACCAGCGGACAAACCCAGTAGACCCGGTGCCCGGCACTCAGTGCCCGGCCCACGGCTTCGACTACATCCTCGGTCCGATTGAGCGGAACAGTGCGGGTATCGATAGGCTGGCGTCCGGCTGGTTTCTCGCGCAACTCGGAAACATCCATGTCGCCGAAATAGGACAGCACCAGCGTGCGCGGAATGGGAGTTGCGGTCATCACCAAGACATCGACAGCCTCGCCTTTGCGGGCAAGCGCAAGGCGCTGGTGCACCCCGAACCGGTGCTGCTCATCGACCACTGCAAGTCCAAGATCGCGAAACTCGACCTGCTCCTGGAACAACGCGTGCGTCCCGACCAGGATGTGGATCTCGCCAAGCGCGAGCTGCTCGAGGATGGTGCCGCGCTCGCGACCGCGTTCACGCCCGGTCAGAATGGCGACGTTGATTTTGGCGAGAGCAGCCAGCGGCGTGATCGTGTTGAAGTGCTGGCGCGCCAGAACCTCCGTCGGCGCCATGAGCGCAGCTTGGCGCCCGCCTTCGATCACGGCAGCGCCGGCCAGCAGCGCTACCACCGTCTTGCCGGCTCCGACGTCGCCCTGGAGCAGCCGCAGCATGCGTTGCGGCTTGGCCAGATCGGCGACAATGTCGGCTACCGCGCGGGACTGTGAGGGGGTCAGCGAGTAGGGCAGTGCCTCTATCAGCTTCTTCCTGAGTTGGCCGCTGCCGAGCGTTGCCCGTCCGGCGGGGCGTCGCACGTGTTGCCGCACCAGGGCTAGCGCAAGCTGGCCGGCGAGAAACTCGTCATAGGCCAGACGTGACCACGCCAAACCCTCGGGCAGGACCTCCGCCGGCTCAGCCGGGCGGTGCAATACCCGCAGCGCCTCGGCGAAGGTCGGGTATCGCTCCCGGGCCACCCAGCTCGGCTCCTGCCACTCAGGCAGCATGGGTATGCGCGTGAGCGCGGCATCTACCGCCTTGCTCACGGCATTGAGGCTCAGGCCTTCGGTCAGCGGATAGACCGGCTCGACCAGCGGAAGTTTCGCTACGTCGGCTTCGGCGATGATGCGATCCGGATGCACCATCTGTCGCATCCCATCGTAGAGCCTGATGATGCCCGACGCGTAGCGCCGCTCGCCCACGGGCAGAAGCTTCTGCAGGTACTCCTTGCGGGCGTTGAAAAACGTGAGAATGAGATCGCCGGTCTCGTCGCTCGTATACACCTGATAAGGAGCGCGGGGCCGGTGCGGCGGCGGGGCTCGGTGACGATCCACAGTAACGGCGACGGTCACCACGGTATCGAGTGTCGCATCGCGCAATTTCGGTCGAGAACGGCGGTCGATCACGCCGGTGGGCAAGTGAAAGAGGAGATCGATGATGCGAGGCTTGTCGTCCCGGTCGAGCAGCCGTGCGTAGAGCGTTTCCAGCTTCGGTCCTACGCCGGGCAGCGTGGTGACGGCAGCAAACAGCGGGTTGAGCAGGCTTGGCCGCATAGCGCTGTCATACCCTTCGAATGCGAGACTTCCAGTTCTGCGGCGGGATGAAGCAAGGCCTTGCTAAATCGGACATCCTGACCGTCGGAGGCTAGCTCTGCCGAACCTCTTCGGCTGACATTCTCTGCAAGGCTCGCTATATCATGCTGGCCCGGCACCGTCCGGGCTTTTGGCGTTGGGCAGAGACAAGCAAAAGATGGCGGACAGCGCCGATTCGAATGCCGACCTTGAAGTCCGCCGACGCAGGCTTCTGTTTCGCGCTTGGCATCGCGGCATGCGCGAGGTGGATCTCATCATGGGACGATTTGCCGATCACGAGATTTCGGAATTGGGAGCCGAGGAACTCGGAGAGTTCGAGCAACTGTTGGAGATGGCGGACCGCGAGCTGCTCGCGTGGGTGACCGGCGAAGCCGATGTGCCGCGCAGCCTCGACACTGCACTGTTCCGCCGGTTGCGTGATTTCAACCGCCAAGGCCGCGGTGCCCGATGAGCCTGGCGCGCAATCCGATTGATCGCATCGCACCCGATCGTCCGCTCACACTGGCGGGGGTGGCCGACGGGGCGGAAGGGCTTGTCATCGCCGATCTCGCGCGCGCCTTGGCCGCACGCCGCGAGGCCCCGGCGGTGCCGCTCGCAGTCGTGTGTCGCGACGGGCCGCGCTTGGCAGCATTGAGCCGCGCTCTCGGGTTCTTTGCACCTGATCTGGGCGTGGCTGAATTCCCTGCATGGGATTGCCTGCCCTATGACCGGGTGTCGCCGCATTCCGCGTCCGTCGCCCAGCGGATGACTGCGCTGTCGCGGTTGGCGCGCCGCACGAAAGGCCGCGAGCACCCGACCATTTTGCTCACCACCGTCAACGCCGCGGTGCAGCGCGTGCCCGGCCGGGAGTTTGTGCGGCATCAGTCACTATCGGTTGCGCCCGGCAATGTATTGGCGATGGAGGGCATTACCGCGTGGCTCGAGCTCAATGGCTTCACGCGTGCCTCAACGGTGCGCGAGCCCGGCGATTACGCGGTGCGCGGCGGGATCATCGATCTCTATGCGCCCGGGACGGCCGAGCCGGTGCGGCTCGACTATTTCGGCGACACCTTGGAGAGCATCCGCACCTTCGATCCCGAGACTCAACGCACGACCGGCCAATTGCATGGTCTCGATCTCGTTCCCGTCGCCGAATTTCAGCTCTCGACTGATGCGATCAAGCGCTTCAGGCTGGGCTATATCGAGGCATTTGGCGCGCCCGCTCCGGACGATCTGCTTTATCAGGCGGTTAGCGAAGGCCGGCGACATCCGGGGATGGAGCACTGGCTTCCTCTGTTCCACGCGCAACTCGAGACGCTGTTTGATTATCTGCCGGGCTCATGCGTCGCGCTGGAGCCGCTAGCAGAGGATGCCGCCCGGGAGCGGTTAGGACAGATCCAGGACTATTACGATGCACGCCAGCAGGCGCTGTCACAGCGCGGCTCGGGACCGCCTTACAAGCCGCTACCGCCCGAGAGGCTGTATCTGCGCGAAGGAGAATGGCGCGAGCGGATAGATCAGGTACCGCTTGTGCGGCTCACGCCGTTCTCCGTGCCGCAGAGCCAGGGGACGGTGATCGATGTCGCGGCCAAGCAGGGGCACAATTTTGCCGCGGAGCGCGCCGAGCCGGGGCGCAACGTGTTCGAGGCGGTAGCCAGGCACGTCGCGGCGCTGCAAGGAAGCGGCAAGCGCGTCACCATCGCGCTGTGGAGCGAAGGCGCACGCGATCGCATGTCGCACGTGCTGGGCGACCATGGCATTCATGATCTCTCCCCCGTCGCCTCCTGGAACGAGGCTATGCGACTGCCCAGCGGGCGCGTCGCGCTCGCAGTCCTGGGACTGGAAAGCGGATTCGAGACTGCCGATGCAGCCGTCATCAGCGAGCAGGACATCCTCGGCGACCGGCTGGTCCGCCCGCGACGGATCACACGGCGTGCCGAAAATTTCATAGCCGAGGCGACGAGCCTCGCTGCCGGCGATCTCGTCGTTCACGTCGATCACGGGATTGGTCGCTTCATTCAGCTGCGCGCCATCGAGGCAGCGGGCGCACCGCATGACTGCCTTGAGCTGCACTACGCCGGCGGCGACAAGCTGTTCCTGCCGGTGGAAAACATCGAGCTCCTCTCCCGTTACGGTTCGGAGGAGACGCATGTCGATCTGGATCGGCTCGGTGGGGGTGCTTGGCAGGCGCGCAAGGCGCGCATGAAGAATCGCATCCGGGAGATTGCGAATGAGCTAATCAAGATCGCGGCGGAGCGGCAACTGCGTGAGGCGCCGCGGCTCGTCGCCGAGGACGGCCCATATCAGGAATTTTGCGCCGGTTTTCCATACGAGGAGACTGAGGATCAGCAGGCCGCCATCGACGTCGTTCTCTCCGAGCTTGGGTCCGGCCGCCCCATGGACCGGCTCATCTGCGGAGATGTCGGGTTCGGCAAGACCGAGGTCGCGCTGCGCGCTGCTTTTGTCACGGTCATGCAAGGCAAGCAGGTGGCGGTCGTGGTGCCGACGACGCTGCTTGCCCGTCAGCACACCAGCACGTTTGCCGAGCGTTTTCGCGGCTTCCCGGTGAAGATCGCGCAGGCCTCCCGCCTCGTTTCCGGCAAGGAGCTAACCCGCGCGAAGAAGGGCATCGCCGACGGTACGATCGACATCGTCGTGGGTACCCATGTGCTTCTGGGCAAGTCGATCAAGTTCCGTGATCTCGGGCTTCTCGTCGTCGATGAGGAACAGCATTTCGGTGTCGCGCACAAGGAGCGGCTCAAGCAGATCCGCGCCGAGGTGCACGTGCTCACCCTGACTGCGACCCCGATCCCGCGGACCTTGCAGCTCGCGCTCTCGGGAGTGCGCGAGCTGTCCATCATCGCCTCGCCTCCTGTCGATCGGCTCGCGGTGCGCACCTTCGTATCCCCCTTCGATTTGGTGATCGTGCGCGAAGCGCTGCTGCGGGAACGGTATCGCGGTGGGCAGGCATTTTATGTATGCCCCCGGATCGAGGACCTAGCAGCGGCCAAGGATCTTTTGGACAAACATGTCCCGGAATTGCGGGTTGCGGTTGCGCACGGGCAGATGGCGTCAACCGTGCTCGACGATATCATGTCCGCCTTCTACGACGGCAAATACGACCTCCTCCTGTCGACGACGATCGTCGAGTCCGGCCTCGACATTCCAAACGCGAACACGCTGATTGTGCATCACGCCGACCGTTTCGGCCTGTCCCAGCTCTATCAGCTGCGGGGGCGGGTAGGGCGCGCGAAGGTGCGCGCCTATTCCCTGTTCACGCTTCCTGCCGGCCGCAAGGTCACGCCGCAGGCGGAGCGGAGATTGCAGGTCTTGCAGTCGCTCGACACGCTCGGGGCCGGATTCCAGCTCGCGTCGCACGATCTCGACATTCGCGGGGCCGGCAACCTCCTGGGCGAGGAGCAGTCCGGTCACATCAAGGAGGTCGGGTTCGAGCTCTATCAGCAAATGCTGGAGGAGGCAGTTGCCGGTCTCAAAGCGGGGCTCAGCGCCCCTGCCTCGGACAAATGGTCACCGCAGATCACCATCGGCGCTCCGGTAATGATCCCCGAGGATTATGTCGCGGACCTGCCGGTGCGGCTTGCGCTGTACCGGCGGCTGGCCGAGATCGATGCGGAACGTGAGATCGAGGCCTTCGGTGCTGAGATGGTGGACCGTTTCGGGCCGTTGCCTCGCGAAGTCGAGCACCTGCTCGAGGTGGTGCGAATCAAGCTGCTGTGCCGCGAGGCCAATGTCGAGAAGATCGACGCCGGTCCCAAAGGCGCGGTCATCTCCTTTCGCGAAAACACGTTCGCCAATCCCGACCGCCTGGTTGCCTTTATCCGCGACCAGGGGCGGGCGGCTCGCGTCCGGCCAGACATGAAAGTCGTGTTCTTCCACGACTGGGAGAAGCCAGAGCAGCGGCTGCGGGGAACGGCGGCGATCCTGCGCGACTTGGCCGCGCTTGCGCAGCCAGCTGCAGCCGCTTGATGCTTACCGCCTCGCCTATTCGGCAGCTTGCCGGTTGGCGTATTCATGGGCAGCACGGTCAATCGCCTGAGCGAGATGGTCCGGCGTCTGCGCCCCCTGCACCGCGAGCGCTCCACCCAGAATAAAGCAGGGGACGCCGTCGATGCCCGCCGCCTTGGCAAACTCGGCTTCCTTCTCGACCCGCTCGACATCCCGATCGCTGGCAAGGCGTCTGCGCACCTCCGCGCCGTCAAGGCCGCTCGCGCTGGCGGCTTCGACCAGCACATCGCGGTCGGAAAGGTCTCCGCCCTCCGTGAAATAAAGATCCATGAGCCGCTGCTTCATGCCGCCGGCATTGCCGGTTTCGCCAGCCCAGAGAATGAGGCGGTGGCAATCGAGCGTGTTTGGCTGTCGTGTGATTCTATCAGGGGCATAGATCAATCCCTCGGCGGCTGCCGCATCGGAAACCCGTTGCGCAATCGCGCGGTAGCGCTCGGGAGAGCCGAACTTGGCGGTGAGATAGGCGTCGCGGCTCATGCCTTCGCGAGGCACCCAGGGATTGAGAAAGTACGGTCGGAAGTGCATCTCGACCGGAATATCGGGCCGCAGCGCGATTGCCTTTTCCAGCCGACGCTTGCCGATGAAGCACCACGGACAGACGACGTCGGAGACCATGTCAATCGGCAAAGTCATTTGGGCCACTCCTGTTGGAGTGGAACATATAAGCCGATTTGTCTTCCGTTGATACCCGGCGCCTCAGCGCCGATCTCAGCTTGCGAGACCCAGCGGTGAACGCGAGGCAGTCACCTTGGGATAGGCGCCGACGCGGGCGACGAGCGTGCTCACGTTATCCGTTGGCTTGAACGTGGCGAGCGTGATCATGGGCCGAATGCTGCGGCGGTCGCGACCGGGCGAAACCATGGTCTGGCGGAGAACGCTCGCAATCCGCCGGGCAACCACATGGGCGCTGCGCAAATCGGTCTCGGTAAAGGCTGCCAGGATCGAGCCGTCGTGCTCCCGGCAGGCAAAGTCGATGTTGCGCACCAGCCGGCTGAACAAGCGCGCTGCGTCGAGATGGGACCGCCCATCGGTAACGCCCTCGAAGGAGAAGCGGGCAACCGAAAGGGCGCGGCCTGCGTCTGCCGCCTCCTCCACCGCGCGGTCGAGGTCCTGCCAGAACGCATGGGTTTCCAACAGCCCGGTCTGAGGATCGATGACCCCTTCGCTTTCGAGCGATTTCAGCAGGCGCTTGAGATGACTTTCGAATGCTTGTTGCCGCACGAATGCAAGGACACGCTCGACCAGTAGGACGGGATCGGCTTCGACACGGATGAGATTCGGAAGTCTTTCCTCGTCGCAGCTGCTGTTGTTGAGGACCCCTACGGGAAGGTCGCGGAATTTCTCAGCCAGCTCGGTGAGGAGAGATTCGACCCCGCGCGCCCCCAGACCGTCGCCGATAACGACGCCGTCAACATCGCGCGCGTTGAGATAACGCGCAGCCATTTCCACGCTGAAAGCTCCAATAAGGCCAACCCGCTCGCCGAGAGCAACCGAGAGCGCAAGGTACGATCCGCCGCGGCCCACGCAAAGTACCGTGGCGCCGGCGAGCAGCTTCACGGGAATGGCGATTTGCTTTTCTGGGTCAGCGGCGCGTGCGCGCCGCAGCACGGTTGCATGCAGCGTCCGGACGCGAAGCGCCGAGCGAAGCCGTGCAACCAGCCGCTCCGCGGAATCGTCGAGAGCCATCGGCAGGGCGCCCGGTAGGGATGGTGCGCGGTTGTCCTCGACCAGCGCGATCACGGGCATGATCGGGCCTGGGCGCTCTTCGATGCACTGGCCGAGCGAGCGCACATGCCGGACAGACGGGTTGCCGTTTGGATCGGCGATGACGACGGCGACGGGCTGAATTTCTGCGATCGCGGCCGGAGCATCTGCCCAGGGAGTCTCCACGACGGGAAAAGCGCCGGCGGTCCCGAGAATTTCGAGCAAATCGGCCGCCGAAGTCTCGGCGACCACGACCATCGGGCCCAGAAGCGCCATGAGGTGAAGCCAGTCAATGCGCGCGAAAACGCAGCATCCTAAGCTACGCCCGTTAACGCCTCGTCAATGGCCGACTTGCCGGCATGCCGGCTCCAAGGCACGCAGGCAGGAGGCGATGGCGGAGTGCGAGCCAGCGTTGCGGTCGCGGAGCTTCCACGCCCACCTGCATCGTGGTCAATTCCCGCGGCCGATTGGCCGCCCTGCCGCACCATCCGCTCCCATGAATGTCATCAACGCCATTTCGCTCAAGCTGATTTCAGCTTTGCTGTTCTCCGTCATGTCGGCCTTGGTGCGGTTTCTCGGGGCGAAGTACAGCGTCGGTCAGATCGTGTTTTTTCGCTCCGCCTTCGCGATTCTGCCAGTTGTCATCATCTACGCGTGGCGCAACGAGCTCGCTGCGGCGGTCAGGACCAAACGTCCTTTGGGACATGCCGGACGCGGCGCCATCAGCATTTTCGGCATGTTCTGTAACTTCTCGGCGCTCGCGCGTCTGCCGATCGTGGACGCCACCGCGATCTCATTCGCCTCGCCGTTGATCACGGTCGCGCTTGCGGCTCTCCTGCTCAAGGAGCGCGTGGGCATCTATCGATGGTCCGCCGTGATTGTCGGCTTCATCGGCATCCTGGTGATGCTCGCGCCCTATTTCGATCCTGCTTTGCATGCAGGAACCGTCGCCAGCACCATTGGGTTGGCGCTCGCGATCAGCGGAGCCATGTCCAATGCAGCCTCGGTGATTCAGACGCGCCGTCTGACCCAGACGGAGACGACCTCGTCAATCGTGTTCTATTTCTCGCTGATCTGCTCCATTGCGGGTCTTCTGACCTGGCCCTTCGGCTGGCTCGTGCCGACATGGGGCGAATTCGCGGCCCTCGTCACCATCGGCCTGTGCGGCGGCCTGGCCCACCTCTTTCTCACCGAAAGCTACCGTCTGGCTCCAGCCTCGCTGGTGGCCCCTTTCGACTACACGTCGATGCTATGGGTGTTCCTGCTCGGCTATTTCTTCTTCAATGAGCTTCCGAACGTGTTCGTCCTTGTGGGTGCGGCAATCATAGCCGCGGCCGGCTTGTTCGTGATCTGGCGGGAGCGCCAGCTGGGCTTGCAGCGGGTCCGGGCGGCGGAAGGGCCGCCTACGGGCGCCTAATGATAATGGATGGTGATGGTTGCGACCTTATCGCCGAAGTGACGGTCGACGAATCCGAGAAAGGCCTTCAACAGGCCTCCCTCTTCCTGCGAGTTGGCCGAACGGATTCTCGCTCTCACCAATTCGGCAGCCTCCCGGGACAGGCTGACCGACCCCTTGAACCGTTTATGGCGCCACATCGCGGCACCTGCCCGCGCCGGTCCCTTGCGGGAGAAGGTGCCCCGCCCTTTCTTGCGGATCTCAGCCTCACGCTTGACCAAGCCACCATAGATGGAAGCCTTTCCGAAAGGCGTGATCTCGACGATTTTCATCGCTAGCTCCCGGGCCTGAATTTCTCAAAACGCCTTGAACGTAATGATAGTACGCGTGTCTTGGATACCGGGGATGGTCTGCACCTTTTCACTCACAAAGTGGCCAATGTCGGTTTTGTCCTCCACGTAGAACTTTACCAGCAGGTCGAAATCACCCGCCGTCGAGTAGATTTCCGAGGCAAGCTCGGCATCGGCGAGCTTGTTCGCGACGGCGTACGACTGGCCGAGCTGACACTTGA
Organism: uncultured Alphaproteobacteria bacterium; assembly: GCA_963841705.1. Classification (GTDB taxonomy): domain Bacteria; phylum Pseudomonadota; class Alphaproteobacteria; order Rhizobiales; family Xanthobacteraceae; genus VAZQ01. The sequence goes on along the minus strand of CAWJDY010000030.1, from coordinate 61,855 downwards.
TCTGAACAAAGAACGGGACCATCCGCCTCTCCGGCCGCCCGACTCGCATCTCCATGCAATCCAGCAAAATCGCGCCGTGTTGACAAGACGAGCAGCGGACCCATTTCGGACCCATTTCGGCTCTTGCCGCATGCGCAACGGCCTCTTAGATTTGCGGGGCAATCTCAATGGGGTGTCCGGCGGGAACGCCGCCGGGCTGAGAGGCACCGAGCCAACCCATCGAACCTGATCCGGATCATGCCGGCGGAGGGAGCTTGAGATGCAAACGCTTGCATCAGATCCCCTGACAGCTCAGCACCTGAAGCTGGCGATCGACGCGGTTCTGCGTGTCCGCTCCAGGCAGCCCCGAATCCACTGCATTACCAATGCGGTCGCGCAAAACTTCACGGCGAACGTGCTGCTCGCGGTTGGCGCCATACCTTCGATGACGGTCGTTCCCGACGAGATTGCTGATTTCGTCGCTGGCGCAGACGCGCTCCTGGTCAATCTCGGCACGCTTGACCGCGAGCGGCGCGAGGCTGTGGAGATCGCGGTGACGCAGGCTGTCAACGCCCGGCGACCCTGGGTCCTCGACCCGGTATTTGTCGATCGCTCGCCGCCGCGGGCACAATTCGCCAGAACCCTGATGGCCAGAAGCCCTGCTGCCCTACGTCTCAACGCGGCCGAATTTGCTGCGGTTGCTGCGGTGGCGGCGGGCGAGGCGACGGCCAGCCGCTTCGCTCTCGACCAGCGCTGCGTCGTGGCTCTAAGCGGTGCGATAGACATCGTCACTGACGGCGCGCGCTCGGCGAAGATCGAGAATGGGGATGCTCTGATGGCACGAGTGACGGCCATGGGCTGCGCAGGTACCGCGCTGGTCACCGCCTGTCTTGCGGTCGAGGCCGATCGCTGGCTCGCCACGCTCGGAGCTCTTTTGGCGTTCGCCCTCGCAGGCGAATGCGCAGCCGCACGGGCGCGGGGACCCGGCAGCCTGGCGGTCGAGATTCTTGATGCCTTGGCAAATCTCGACCGCGAGACATTGCTGACGCGGGCAAGGGTGAGCTGATGCGGCTCGATCTGCGCCTCTACGCACTGATCGACCCGGAGCACGCAGGCGGGCGGGACATCTTGGAGCTGGCGCGGCTTGCAGCCGAAGGCGGCGCAACCATCGTCCAGCTTCGGGAGAAGCGCAGCACGATCCGCAGCATGGTCGAGCATGGGCGCAACATCAAAACCGTGCTTGCGCCGTTCGGGGTGCCGTTTCTGATAAACGACCGCGTTGATGTCGCGCTCGCTTGCCGGGCCGACGGCGTGCACCTCGGTCAGGACGATATGAAAGCGGAGGATGCGCGGCGGCTCCTTGGGCCCTCGTCGATTATCGGGCTGTCGATCAAGGCGATTGCGGAGGCTGAGGAGGCGCCGGTTGAGCTTCTCGATTACGTCGGCATCGGCGGCGTTTTTGCGACTTCCTCCAAGGACAATCCTGCCGGTCCCATCGGTACTGCGGCACTTGCACGGATAGTTGAGGCGGTGCGGCGTCGCGCGCCCAGTCTGCCGGCATGCGCCATCGCCGGCATTACCTTCGACAATGCGGCAGAGACGATTGCTGCGGGCGCCGACGGTGTCGCAGTGATTTCGGCGATCTCGCTCCAGAGCGAGCCGCGTGCTGCCGCGCAAAAGTTGCGCGCGATCGTGGATAGTGCGCTCGGCAAACGGCGTTGCCGATGACGCCGATCGCACTCACCGTAGCCGGTTCCGATTCAAGCGGCGGTGCCGGCATAGAGGCAGATCTCAAGACCTTTTCCGCCCTGGGGGTCTACGGCGCGACCGTGATCACGGCGCTTACGGCGCAGAACACAAGAGGAGTTTGTGCCATTCACGCAGTGCCCGCGGACTTCGTCGCAGCGCAAATGGACGCGGTCTTTTCCGATCTGCGCGTGAACGCCGTCAAGATCGGAATGCTCTGGCAGCCTGAGGCCATAGAGGCCGTCGCGGCGGGTTTGGCGCGCTGGCGTTCGGGGAATGTCGTGCTCGATCCCGTGCTGGTCGCCACCTCGGGGGAGCGCCTGCTTGCACCCTCCGCGCAGGTGCTCCTGAAGCGAAAGCTGTTTCCCTGCGCGCGCCTGGTCACGCCCAACCTGTTGGAGGCCGCAGCACTGCTCGACACCTCCGTGGCGCAGACAGAGGAAGACATGCGCGAGCAGGGCAAGCACCTGCTCGCGCTGGGACCGCAGGCCGTGCTCATGAAGGGCGGCCATGGCGGGGGTGCGCAGAGCCTCGATATTCTTATCGAGCCCGACCAATGCATCGCCCTGGTCGCTGATCGCGTCACAACGCGCAACCGGCATGGCACGGGCTGTACCCTTTCCTCCGCCATTACGGCCGGCCTGGCGAAGGGCCTCGACCTTGCCGAAGCAGTGCGGCTCGGCAAGAAGTTCGTAACAGCTGCGCTTGTGGCAGCAGACACGCTCGAAGTTGGTTCAGGGCGGGGCCCTCTGCACCATTTCCACGGCATCTGGCCACAGCAATCCGCCCCAATGAATCGGAGAAGAAGGCAATGATCACACGTCGATCGGTAACCCGTGCGGGGGCGTTCGGTGTTGCTGGAGCAATCGCAGCACCCCGCATTGCCCGGGGAGAGACGCGGCGATGGCGCATGATCACCTCTTGGCCCAAGCGTTTGCCGGGGCCTGGGATGTCCGCGGAGCGGGTCGCGGAGCGCATCTCGGCGCTGTCGGGAGGAAGGCTGCAGATCACCGTGCACGCCGCCGGCGAGGTCGTGCCTGCCTTGGAAGTGCTCGACGCGGTCGGGTCAGGCGTTGTGGAAATGGGCCACACGGCTGCTTTCTACTGGCAGGGAAAGGAGCCGGCTGCCGCATTCTTCACCACGGTACCCTTCGGCCTCACGCCGACGGAACATGTCGCCTGGGTGGATGCCGGTGGCGGGCAGGCCCTGTGGGATGGGCTCTACGCGCCTTTTGGCGTGAAACCGTTCATGGCCGGCAATACCGGCGTTTGCATGGGCGGTTGGTTCAGGCGCGAGCTCAAAGGCGCCGATGATCTCAAAGGCCTCAAGATCCGCTCACTTGGATTGGGGGGTGAGGTGTATCGAAGGTTGGGGGCGACTCCTCAGACGACCTCGCCGGGGGAGATTCTTATCAGCCTGCAATCGGGACTGATTGACGGCGCCGAATTTGTTGGCCCCGGCTCGGATATAGCGCTGGGACTCTATCGGGTGGCAACCTTCTATTATGCACCGGGATTCAACAAGCCAAACGGCACTGGAGAATGCATTCTGTCGCAGAAGGTGTGGGAGTCGCTCGACTCCGAGATGAAGGCGATCGTGCAGCATGCCTGCGGGATGGAAGCTGCGTTTGCACTTGCCGAGATGGAGCGCCTCAACACAGAGGCGCTCGCAGCACTTGTGGGCCAGCACGGGGTCAAGCTGCGGATGTTCCCGGAGAGCCTGGTAGTTGCTGCCCGTGGACAAGCCAAGGACGTGCTTGGAGAAATTGCGGCGAAGGGCACGACTGCACGTAAGGTCCACGATTCGTACATGTCGTTTCGCGAGCGCACCGGCGCTTGGTCGCGGATCTCCATCCAGGCGGTGCTGGAGGCGCGGGAAGGTTAAAACGCAGCGGGATGCCCACGTACGCGGGCATCCGGTAAACTCTGCGGCTTCGTTCAGCTCGGGGCCGAACGGGGCAGATGCGGTGTTCTGGGTTGCCTGCCGCGCGGCCCCGCGCTTTGTTTTCAGGCCTTGGGCTTCATCACCTTTTGGCGCTGCTCGCCCAATCCGTCGATACCGAGCGTGACGACGTCGCCTGCCTTGAGGAATTGCGGCTTTGGCTTCATGCCCAGGCCTACCCCCGGTGGGGTTCCGGTGAGGATCACATCGCCTGGCTCCATGACGAAATATTGCGAGCAGCACCAGACGATGTACCGGCAATCAAAGATCATGGTCTTGGTGTTGCCGCGCTGGCGCTTCTCGCCATTGACGTCGAGCCACATCGAAAGATTCTGCGGATCCCTGATCTCGTCCTTGGTCACCAGCCAGGGCCCGAGCGGACCGAAGGTCTCGCATCCCTTGCCTTTGGTCCACTGGCCTGCCCGTTCGAGCTGAAATACCCGCTCGGAGACGTCATTGCCGAGACAATATCCAGCGACAACGTCCAGCGCCTTCTCCTTTGACAGGTAGCGGGCGCGCTGCCCGATCACGATGGCGAGCTCCACCTCCCAGTCGAGCTTGGTCGATCCCTTCGGGATGATCGTGTCGTCGTTCGGCCCGCAGATGCAGGATGGCGCCTTGTTGAAGATGATCGGCTCTTGAGGAATCGGCATGCCGGCTTCTGCGGCATGATCGGAGTAGTTCAATCCGATGGCGATCAGGTTGCCGACATGCCCGACGCAAGCGCCCAAGCGCGGATTGCCGGGAACCAGGCGCAGCTTCTCGATCGGGTGCTTGCGGATCTTGGCAAGGCTTTTGGGCGACAGGTGCTCCCCGGTAAGGTCCGGGATAAGGGCTGACAAATCGCGGATACGGCCTTTGGGATCGAGAATGCCAGGCTTCTCACGGCCGCGCGGGCCGAATTGAACGAGCTTCATCGGAACGGTCTTTCTGAGTTGCTACAGGATGGGTAGTGGATGTGCACCACAGGTCAATAAGCGCCCCCGGGCGCGGTAATCACTCTAAGCGCACTTGCCGCTCGGAAGCAAAAATGCCCCTCTGACGTCCCCATGAGCACACGGCTACAAGGATTGGGCGAGGCAGCATCTGTGTCCTTGAGGTCACTTCCACTTCGATAAGTGTTGCGCGTGCGCAACGGCCGAAAAGATACGTCCAGTTATAAAGCATTAATGTTTGCAATCCGACCGGATGAGCGACAGGATGCTCTCATGCACCTAACTCGTGCGCCGAGCTGCAAGCGACACGGGTTCAGGAGGCGACACGACGGCAACCTGTTCCTCCGGGCTTGCCTGGCACTGAGATTACAGGGGGGTGCGACGGGGCCGGCGAAAGCCGGCCTTGTTCGTTGTGCAGGGCTTCTCGTCACAACGCTCCAGGAAACGCCCCGCCGTCGATCAAGAGATTCTGCCCGGTGATGTAACCCGCTTGTGCGGAGCACAGGAAGGCACAGGCGGCACCGAGCTCGTCGGGTTGGCCGAAGCGCTTGGCCGGCACGCTGGCGATGCGTTCGCTCTTCGCCTCCTCGAACGAGATGCCTTTGTTCTTGGCATTTGACGCGATGTTGGACTGCAGGCGTTCGGTCTCGAAGGTGCCCGGCAGCAGGAAGTTGATGGTGACGTTGGATGCGGCGACCGAACGGGCCACCCCGGCAAGAAATGCGGTGAGCCCGGCGCGGGCTCCCGAAGAAAGATCGAGCCCCACGAGCGGCATCTTCACCGACCCGGAGGTTATGTTGACGATCCGGCCAAACTTTCTGGCGGTCATGGAATTGATCACTTTCTGGATGAGCTCGACCGCGACCACCATGTTGGCAATGACGCCATCGATCATCTGTGCACGGGTCAGCTGGCGAAAGTCGCGAAAGGGCGGTCCGGCGTTGTTGTTGACGAGAATGTCCGGAGCGGGACAGGCCTGGAGCAGCGCGGCTTGACCTTCCGTGGTCGCAAGGTCGGCCTGCACCTCGATGATCCTGCTGCCGGTCGCCGTGCGCAGTTCGGCCGCGGTGGCTTGCAGCGTTTTTCCGTCGCGCCCATTGATCACGACCTCGCACCTGGCATGGGCAAGCGCCAAAGCGCAGGCCCGGCCCAGCCCGCGGCTGGACGCACACACAATGGCCTTGCGACCCGCAATTCCAAGATCCATTAGCCCCTCCTTGCTCCGTGATTGCCAGGGTTATCGCTCAAACCAGCCCGAGGTCTGGATATACCAGGGGACGCGAGAACGCCTTGCGCGTCACCGCGTGATCGAGCGCCATGGCAAGATAGCGGAAGGCATCTGCCGCATGCGAGGTCCAGTCGTGCACCGGACGCGGTTTGAGCGTCGCTCGCTTCTCATCGTATTCGGTGCGATAGAGCCCCAGCGCATCGATACCGCGCGCGCAGTTCGGCGCGTCGAACCAGCATTTGGGCAAAAATACCCGCACCGCCTCGATCCCGTCCTCCACGAAATGGCTCGGCGCAAGCGTGACGTTGCGCAAACCGAGCGATTGCATCAGCTCGATCCGGCTCTTGCCCGTGCCCAGCTCCCTCGCTTGCGCATCGTGCGGCACGATATGCCCGGCATAGAGGTAATCGCGCCTTTGCAGCTCGCGCACATAATGCACGAGCCCCATGCCCGAGTTTTCGTAATAGTCGACAATGCGGATCTCCCGCCCTACCACCTGCGCAAACCAGATGGCCGTTGCATCCGCTATTCCGAGATCCCATGCTGTCCAGACCGGCAGGCTCGGCTCGTGCGGCACGTTGCTGATGCGTTTTTGCTCCTTTGCCTGGTTCATGAGCTTGCCGTAATAGGCGCCGATCACCGCAGCATCGAACGAGCATTCGAATTCCTGTGCGTACTGTTCTTCGGAGAGATCGCGCCGGGCGACGTTGAGCTCCTGCTCGGGGATCAGCTTGGTTTCGCTTGCCTTGAGCATGAGCGCGAACCAGGCGGCATCGCTCTGCGCGCGCCGCCACATCTCGAAGAACGAATTCCTTCCCTTCGGAGTGCCGATGAAGACCGCCCAGCCCCCGCGGTCGGCGAGAGCGGGGCGGATTACCTCGGGCCAGACCCGCGGGTCCATGTCGGCATGCTCATCGAGCACGATGCCGTCCAGATAAAGGCCGCGCAGCGCATCCGCGTTGTCGGCGCCGAACAATCGCACCTGCGCGCCGCTCGGATAATCGACCCGAAGCTCGCTCTCATGGATGCTCGCTCCCGCTTCTCGGCCCGCCGCGGCGGCCGCGCGCAGATAATCCCACGCGATCGATTTCGCCTGCTTCAGAAACGGCGACATGTAGGCAAAGCGCGGCCTGATCCTTTCACAGCTAAGAGCTGCACGGTGCAGGTCCTGAATGCAGGCGACGGTCTTGCCCGCGCGGCGATGCGTGACGATGCAGGCGAACCGCTCGGCGCGGGCATGAAACGGCAAAAACTGGGGGCGCGCCCTGTACGCGATGGTGATTTCGGCGCTCTCCGGCTTCAGGTTTTTCATGATCAATGCGTCTCTGCGGTTTTGAGGAATCGCGTATGACGGCTGGTGTGATGTGCGTAGACCGGATTTCATGCCGGCTGCTGCGCCCAAACAGCCTATGCGCGGGAAAATTCTTTCCCGCGCTGGTCCATCTTCGCAATTCTGGAGGATAACCAACTATACACGAGTCCCGTAACATGTCAACGACTTTTTGTTCATTGCTTTCGGCTGCTTTCTAAATCGCTGCGTCAAACGCATGGGAACGCCGGCGGGCATCGGTGGGTTACGCCGTCGAGCCGGCTGGAGCCGGCAACCGATCTCGGGTTTACCCGAGATCGGCAAACAACGATTGCCCAAGTCGGCTATAGCCGACTTGGGCCGGCTAACCCACCCTACGCAGCGATCGTGATTTAACTTCATCGAAACGCGCTCTAAATCGCTGCAAGGAAGGAAGACAACGCGTGTCCTCCCGGCAGAAATTTTGCGTGAAAATTTTGCTTGATATCTTGACGTTGTAACAAAAATCTGCTATGAGATCGCTAATCTTCGAAAGTTGTGAGAGAAGCCCGGCCCGGACTCCCGCGCCGGGCTTTTTGTTTGGCCAATCGTCCGTCTGCGGTCGGCCGCTTGGCAAAAGGAGGACAATGCATGCAGTTCCAAAAAGGCCAAAGCGGTAACCCGGCGGGCCGACCGCGAGGATCGCGAAACAAGGCATCCATGCGACTCCACGAGATGCTCGAGCAAAGCGCGGAGACGCTCTTCAACAAGGCCGTCGAGATGGCCACGGCCGGCAATATCGCGGCCCTTCGGCTGTGCCTGGAACCGCTCCTGCCCACGCATAAGAACGAGCCCTTGTTTTGCGAGATGCCGCCGTTGGCAAAGGCCGCCGACGCCGTCGCTGCCATCGCCGGCATTGCATCCGCTGCGCTCACCGGCGACGTCACGGCGGACGAGGCTGCCAAGCTCACCAAGGTGATGTCCCTTTACGTCCAAGCCCTTGAGGCGAATGAGTTTGAGGACCGGCTCGCTTTGCTGGAACGCACCGACCTCAAGCGGATGGGAGCGGTGAGAAACGGCGCGCCCATCGCCAGTAATGCGGGCGCCATCGAGAGTGAGCGCAAAGGCTGAACCAAAGGCTGAGCCGATGGAGCTGGCCCGGCATAAGCGCTCGAGAGCGCAGGAAGAACGGCGCAATGAAACGCACACCCATTACCTGTGGAGCCTGTTTTCCCTGTTATTTCCTGTTTTTCCCTGTTCCGGATCCTGCCATTCTGGCGTATGTCCTTGCTGGTACTCACTTTTTTGCAGGTTTTGGCTGTCGCCCCGCCCCCCTTTACAGGGATTTGCAGGCAGGGGAAGCCAATGGCACCCGCCCCAACACCGATAACGGGCTTTCAAACCGCCGCATTAATCAACCTCGTTCCTATTGGGTGGCCTTCCCAACCTCCACAATCCGCGGCACTCGGATTGTAAAGGTCGAACCACGACCTTGTTCTTCCAACTCTGAAGCTTGGGCATGATTGCAATTTGATTCCAGTTTCCTACAGACCCATACGGAGTATAGTTGCTGATGCGCGCTGTCGTTTGCCTCCTCGCCGTCCTCTTCCTTGCCGCCGCGAGTTCCGCCGTCGCGCAGGAAAAGCACTTGATTGACCCGATGCTTCCCGGCTCGCTCAATCCCAAGCCGCTGCCGCCGCTGAAAAATCCGGACGCGCCGTCGACGCCGGCCAAGGAACTGTTCGCGCGGAAATCGACGCCGTTTCCCGGACCGCCGCGCTCGATCGGCGGCGATTTCGCCGGCTGCCTCGCCGGCGCCGTGTCGCTGCCGATCACTGGTCCTACCTGGCAAGTCATGCGGCCGTCGCGTAATCGCAACTGGGGCAATCCGCAACTCATTCGCTTCATCGAACGGTTTGCCACGAACGCAAAAAAGGTTGGCTGGAACGGTCTTTTGGTTGGCGACATGTCTCAGCCGCGCGGCGGGCAGATGCTTTCCGAGCACACCAGCCATCAAATCGGCCTCGACGTCGATATTTGGTTTGCGCCGATGCCAGACCACGTGCAAAGCGGCGAGGAGCGGGAGTTCGGCCCGGGCACCGATGTGGTCGCGCCCGATCTGCGCGACATTGATCCAAAATTGTGGACCCACAGACATGCTGCGCTCATCCGAACGGCTGCGCAGGATCCGGTGGTCGTGCGCATCTTAATCAATGCCGCGATCAAGAAGGCGCTGTGCCGCGAGGCCGGAGCTGATCACACCTGGCTTTACAAGGTGCGTCCCTGGTATGGTCACGCCGAGCATTTTCATGTCCAAATTGCCTGTCCGGCAGACAGTGCGGAGTGCAAGCCGCCAGCCCCGCCGCTCCCAAGCGACGGCTGCGGTAGCGAGCTCGACTTCTGGTTCAAGAAATCGACGCTGCACCCGCCGCCGAGCAAACCGAAACCGGTTTTGACGCTGGCCGGGTTGCCCCCCGCGTGCAAGCAGATCGTCAAAGCGCCGTGATTGTCGATGCCGCTTCGCTGCGAAAGCCAACATGGAGTGGATCAAGTGCGATCCGCTAAGGGGCCGATGCTGTCGAAAAAGTCCGTGGCATAGATGCCCTTCGCGAGCTGCTCTTTGCCGAAATGGAGGTTCTCCATGAAATAGACGGGCGCCAGGACCGTGGCGCGTACGCCGATCTTGGCGATGTGCTCTTCGACCTCGTACTTGCTTTCGAAGTGAGGGATGCCCGTCTGTCGATTGGCGGAGCCGGCCGAGGTGAAGACGAGATGTACGCCTGCGGCCTTGGCCGCGTTCGCCGCGGACATGCCTTGTCGCGTCTCGGCTTGCGTGCCTCCTTCGAATGGCGTCGTCACCGCGAAGAGGGAGGTCGCTCCTTCGAGCGCCTTTGCCCGGCATCAGGGGTGATAGACGATGAGCACCGCCGTCGGTGTTGTTCACGAATATCAAATCATTGAATTCCGCAATGGCCGGAAGGAGACGCAAATTCAACACCCAGGTGCACAGCGGTTGATGACCGCCTAGTGCCAATACCGAGCCCACGCAGTGCAGCAAAAAAAAGCTACTCGATTACCACGTCGGCGAGTTGCTGGAGCTGCCAAGGCACGTCAAGGCCAAGCACCTTCGCGGTTTTCATGTTGATTGACAGCTCGAATTTGGTCGGTTCTTGTATGGGCGCGACTGCAAGGGTTCTCGGATGCGTGCGACAATGAAGTTCGCTGTTATTTGCGTGTCGTTGCTCATAGCCGCTCACGCCGACGCCGCGGGCCAGCGCAATCAGATGAACGCTTTGGATTTTCAGGAACGCGGGGTGCGGCTACGGCTTGAGCTGGAACGTGCCTACCAAGATCTACGACACACAGGAGACTTTAAGTCCGCCGGCAACGACGTGTCTTCGATAGTCAAAAAATATGTTCCCGTTGGAACGTCTTTTGCTAATGCGGAGACCACACTTCGAAGTTCCGGATTTAATATAGACCCGTTGCCACCGCAGGAACCACCAAAGAATCCATCTCCGCTTTGGAGCGGTGAGCACAAATTAATGATGAGATTTGCGATTTTCGGAACGTTGGTGCTTGCACAACAAGGATTTTCCAGGATCACCGTCGAGATAACGCTTCTTCCAGAAATATTGGGAGCTGATCACAATACCGTAAAAGGTGTTCACGCCGCAATCTATTACCGAGGCGTCTGATTATCAAACTTACCGTGTCACCCAGCCCTCCCACGGGTCGACGAGCATACACTACCACATCGAGAGGTCGGTGTGCACCACAGCAAAATTGGCAGCCAATCGTCAGCTACGGGTCAAAAGCCTCGGAGGCGATCGGGGCCGGGGGCCAGTCTATGTCCGCAGTACCTCCAATCGCGTCGAAATTTTACGCACCGCAGTGAAAGACGCCAAGTGCCAAAAGCAGACCCATGCATCGCAGCAAAAGAGCAGCGTCATTCGATCACCTCGTCGGCGGTGGCAAGTAGTGTCGGCGGCACGGTGAGGTCGAGCATCCGGGCGGTCTCGGCATTGATGACCAGCTCGAACTTCGTGGACTGTATAACTGGCAGGTCCGCGGGCTTCACGCCCTTGAGGATGCGGCCGGTATAGACACCCATTTGACGGAACGCATCCGTCAGGCTGGTTCCGTAACTCATCAGCCCGCCGGCTTCGGTGTATTGACGCACCGAATATATCGCGGGAACCGCGTGGCGCGCCGCCAGCTGGGTCAATTGGACACGACGGCTGATGAAAAAGGGACTGGTGCCGACGTAGAGGACTTCGGGCTGCCCGCGTACAAAGTTTGCGAAGGCCGCGTTGATCTCGCGGCTGGTGCTGGCGCTGAGAACCTTGACTTGTAACCCCATAGCGCGGGCAGCCGTTTCGGCGTCTCTTACCAGGGACTCGGTAAGCGGAAAGGTCGGATCGCCCAGCACGGCAACACGAGCAGCCGCGGGCACCATCTCACGCAACAGTTGCATCCGCTTTGCCCCCAACTCACTCGAAAAAAAGTTGATCCCGGTCAGATTGCCGCCCGGCCGGGCGAGACTGGTGACCAGACCAATTTTGACTGGGTCATCGCCGACGCCGAAGATGATGGGGATCGTCGTGGTTGCTGCCTTGGCAGCAAGCGCCGCAGGAGGGGTAACAGCAACGATCAGGGCGACACGTCGCCGAACTAGATCGGCTGCCAGCGCCGGCAATCGATCGATTTGATTCTCGGCCCAGCGATATTCGATCGCGAGATTCTCGCCCTCAAGATAGCCGCTCTCTTTGAGCCCCTGGCGAAGGGCTCGCAGATAAACCGAGAACCCCTCAGGCGTTGCGGGATTCAAATACCCAACCACCGGCATCGGCGGTTGCTGCGCACGCGCTGCGAGCGGCCAAGCAGGCGCACTGCCGAGCGCGGCTATCAATTCCCGCCGTCCGATGGCGATTGGCACGTACCCCTCCTCTGTGTGAGGGCTGCTTGTTGAGAGGAACGATACCACGCCGCGAGTAAGCGGTCTTCACGTCCGGGAGGGGGCGGGGATGCCGGTGCTGCGCCGCAACCGCAATGACCGCTCGGGGTCAAGAGCCGACATATGCAGTGCAGCAGAAAAACTACTCGATCACCTCGTCGGCGCGTGCGAGAAGCATTGGCGGCACTTCAAGGCCAAGCGTCCTGGCGGTCTTGAGGTTGATCACCAGCTCGTACTTGGTCGGCGTCTGCACCGGAAGGTCGGCCGGCTTCTCGCCCTTGAGGATGCGATCGACGTAGCCGGCCGCGCGCCGAGACTGATCGATCGTATCAGGCCCGTAGGAAATCAGGCCGTCGGCGGTGACGAAGTAGCGGAAGGGGTAGACCGTGGGCAGACGATGCCGGCCCGCCAGCGTGACGATCAGGTCGCGATGAACCGCCGCCAATGAGCTTCCGGTCACGATCAGGCCGCCATTCGATCCGCGCGCGAATGCAGCGACCGCGCGCTCGATCTCACCGGCGTCGCGCACGCCAATCGGGCTCAACTCCACTCCGAACGATGGCGCCACCGCCTGGATTGCGCCCAACAGCCCGCTCCCAGCGGCTAGGGCGAGATCCCGAAGGACCGCCACGCGCGTCACGCGCGGCGCGATCTCCTTGAGAAGTTCCAGCCATTTCCCGCTGATGCCGAATTCGAAGTTAATAAAACCGGTGGTGTTGCCGCCCGGACGCGCAAGGCTCTCGACGAAGCCGGCGCTGACCGGATCGATGACCGTCACGAACACGATTGGCACGGTGCGGGTCACCTGTTGCAACGCCTCCACCGCCGGAGCGGCAGACGCTAGGATGACGTCCGGCGCGAGCGTGACTAATTCCGCCGCGTATCTCCGAGCGCGGTCGGCATCGGCCCCTTCCCAGCGAATGTCGATCCGCACGTTGCGGCCGACGGTCCACCCGAGCTGCTGGAGCCCGTCGCGGAATGCCCCGACGCGGGCCTGTCCTTCCGGATCGTGCTCGGCCAGGTTCATGAGCACGCCGATGCGGCGCACACGCTCGGACTGCTGCGCGCGCGCGGCGAATGGCCACGCCACCGCCGCACCGCCAAGGAGGGTGATGAAATCGCGCCGTCGCATGAGCTGCCTCCGGACGAGGCTCACAATCTAGCACATTATCGCGCGACGAGACGGCCTGTGCATCGCACCAAAATACGCCTGCTTATGTCGGTTTGGGGTCATAAGCCTCGGAGGCGATCGGGGCCGGGGGCCAGTCTATGTCCGCAGTACCTCCAATCGCGTCGAAGTTTTGTGCACCGCAGGAAAGACGCCAAGTGCCATGAGCCGACATTCGCTTGCCTATTCAATCACCTTGTTAGCGAGTGCAAGCAACTTATCAGAAAACGTAAGCCCAAGCACCTTGGCGGTTGTCAGATTGATGACGAGATCGAACTTGGTCGGCTGCTCGACCGGGATGTCGCCCGGATTCGCGCCGCGAAGTATCTTGTCGACATAGTCGCCAGCGTGCCGGAACAGGTCTAGGAAGTTCGGTCCATAGGACATCAGACCTCCCGTTTCGACGTATTCCGCAAAAGTGTAGATCGTCGGCAGTTTTGCAGCGAGCGCTAAGGTGTTGATGCGAGTCCGACTGGTGAACAGGAGCGGATCGGAAGCGACATAAAGTGCCCCCCCGCGATCATTGAGCGCCTCGAAACCAGGCGCGATATCCTCTGCTCGCTGGATTTCGAGCGTGACCACTTCAAAATCGAGTCTGCGGGCGGCTGCCTGCACCTCGCGCATGTCAAGCTCGGCGCCGGGAGCATGGACGTTGACCATGATCGCCAATCGATTGAGACTAGGAACAGCCTCGCGCAAGAGTTCCAGCCGTTTGGCAGCAATATCGGGCTGCTGGACCGACAGACCAGTGATGTTACCACCCGGTCGGGCTAGGCTCGCCACCAGGCCAGTGCCGACCGGGTCCCCCGCCGCTGCGAATACGATTGGTATAACCGAAGTCGCCTTCTTCGCAGCGACGACCGATGGGCTTCCCGACGTGACGATGATATTTACCTTGAGCCGCACGAACTCGGCCGCGATTTCAGCAAAACGTTCGCCTCGTCCCTCCGCCCAACGATACTCGATCGTGACGTTGCGACCTTCAATCCAACCTAGCTCGCGCAGCCGTTGCACGAACGCGCCGACCCGTTGGCCGTGGAGTGAAGGCGTGGTCGAGCCCAAGAACCCGATCACTGGCACCTTTGGCTGCTGCGCCCGCGCCGGTAGCGGCCACCCAATAGTCGCGCCGCCAAGCAGCGAAATGAAATCGCGCCGTCTCATGTGCGTCACCGCAAGGATCGCAACGACTGGACTATAGCACACTCTGAAAAGGGGTGCGGGCTGGCCTCCGAGGGTCACCCTTCGGATATCTCCTTGGGTGATCGGCTAATGTCCGGATGGGGTCAAAAGCTGCGGATGAGTGCCGCCCGGGGTCTGCCCGCTACATCCGCAGCACCCCTGAAAGCGGACCTACCGGGCCGGCAATGCCAAGCGGGCCAACTCCGATACCTATCGTTCCGATCACGATTGCATAATATCTCAGAGGAACCGGTGTGTCGGCTTTCTGAGTTACCAACACCACCGCGCCCCATACCCCAGTAATAATCACGGTGAGCCCCACGACAGCCCGATACCGGTCATAAAGACAAGCCGAACCAATCGCCGTTGAGTGCCAATGCACTAAATCGCTACGCGATAGCCAGCGGCTTAGCACCCAGCATTATCCCCAGGGAGAGACCCCATGGAGCCAGCCCGGCATAAGCGCTTGAGGGCGCAGGAAGAACGGCGCAATGAAACGCACACCCATTACCTGTGGAGGGACGCAGGCGAAAGTCTCGAGGACGTGCGGGAGGGTTTTCGCCGGATGGTCGAGCTGGGACGCGCCGATGAGAACGACGACTACATCATTTTTCGCTGGGAGTGGTGATCGCGACGTTGCGTCATGAATTGCTTGTCATTTCCCTGTTATTTCCCTGTTCTTCCCTGTTCCGGATCCTGCCATTTCGGCGGATGTCCTTGCTGGTACTCACTTTTTTGCAGGTTTTGGCTGTCGCCCCGCCCCCTTTACAGGGATTTGCAGGCAGGGGAAAGCCAATGGCACCCGTCCCAACACCAGGTGTCAACTCTACTGTGCATCGCGCAGCTCCGGATGCGCCGCAAGGCGTGCCGTGTTGAGCTGGTGCACGATGAAGCAGACCACTGCTCCGACGGCAAACGGCAATGCCGACCACATGTAGAGCTGCTGCACTGGCATGCCGACAAAGAGTGCGCCCGCGAGCGGCCCGACGATCGAACCGATCCTCCCCATTCCCAGCTGCCAGCCCGAGCCGTTGGCGCGCAACGAGGTGGGATAGATCATCGCGCCGACGACGTTGATGCCGGACTGGATGCCGAGCACCAGGAAACCCGCGAAGAAAGTCGCAATCAACAGCGCCGCTTGCGAGCTCAACCCGGCGAAGCCGATGGAGCCCACCACCGGTACTGCAAGCACGAACATCAAGGTGATGCCGAGAAACCGATGCCGCTGCAGCCACCAGCAGAGCGCCAGCGCCCCCACGGTTCCGCCGACCTGCAGCACGGCACCGGCCAGCGCGGCCATGGTTGGCGGCAATTTGGCTGCGGTGAGCAGCGTCGGCGTCCAGCTCAGCAGAAAGAAATAGCCCATCAGATTGAGCGCAAACAGCAGCCACAGGAGCGGCGTGATCAAGGCGAGACCATCTCGAAACAAATAGGCGGGGTTGAATCCCGGAAACTGTTTTTCATCCTCGATCACGAAGCGTGCGTTGGCCGGGACGGTAAAATCGGGACGGATCTCCGCAATGAGACTTTCCATCTTTGGGCGCTGGTTCTCGTGCAGGGCCATGTATTTGATGGATTCCGGCAAACCGAACAGGCCGGCGATGGCGATAACGATCGGCACGATACCGCCGATCTTGAACAGGATCGCCCAGCCGTAGGTCGGCACCAGGGTCGCGGTGACAAAACCCGGGATGGCGCCGCCGATAGGCACGAACCCGACCGCGATGATGGCAAGCGTCGCACGTAGATGCCGGGGCGCCGACTCCGCATTGATAGCAACCACGTTGGGAATGACGCCGCCAATTCCGATACCCGCCAGCAGCCGCAGCCAAAACATCTCGTGGAGATTCGTCGCGTAGCCGGCCGCAAAGGTGAAAATGCCAAACAGCAGGTTCGATCCGATCAATGCCGCCTTGCGGCCGTAACGGTCGCCCACCCATCCGAACAGCGCTGAACCGAACAGAATTCCGACCAGGCTCGCGCTGAATACCGGGCCGAGCTCGCCCGGCTTTAGATTCCACGCACGGATCAGGCTGGGCGCGGCAAACGCGATGGCCGCGATGTCGTACCCATCGATCAACACGATGAAGAACGACCAGATGAGCAGCTTGATCTGGAACGGGCTCAGTCCACGTTCGTTCAGCAGACGCGAGACCTGAACCTCGGGTTGTCCGGCCATAATCTCTCCCTTGGGCGTTTTTTTGAATTGTCGCGTGGCAAACCGTTCGCCGCGCGCTCACAGCGCGGGCATGACGCGTTGACTTGCCCGCGTGAAAAGCGGGTGTGGCGCAGGCCTCTGCCCACGGTACTGGTTTCAGCTCGCGAGATGCGCAATCGAGGCGATCTCGACTAAAAATTCCGGTTTCACCAGATCGGCACGGATGCAATATCGCGCCGGCGGGTTCACCGGGAAATATTCCCGGTACACCTCGTTCATGGCGCCATAGAAGCTCATGTCCGCCAGGAAGATGTGATTGAACGTCACGTCTCTGAGCGAGCCTCCTGCCGCTTCCAGCACCGCCTTTATCGTTTCCAGGATGTGGCGAGTCTGCGCCTTCGGGTCGTCCTTCCCAACCAGATTGCCTTTGGCGTCAAGCGCCAGCGTGCCCGACACATAAACCACATTGCCCGCCTTGGCTCCGGGTGAGTATGGCGCGAGCGGCGGCGCAGAACCTTTGGGCACAACCACCTGGTACGGCATCGATGAAGCTCCTCTGTGGGCGTCGAACGCGAGCCTGTCTTCTTTCTCGGCTCTGATTACCAGCCCTCGATGACTGCAAGCTTTCCGCCTTTCCATACGGCGTAGCCGAACGTGTGCGGGCCGCCATGATAACTTGCACTCCAGTCGAGGGGCGGCACGAGCCCGGTCTCGAACCGGCCGAGCGATTCCAACGCGCTGATCAGCCCGGCGCGGGTCAAGTCCTTGCCGGCGCGATTGGCTGCCTCGACCACGATCATCGCTCCTGCCATGCCCAGGTAAGGATAGTAGCCCGGCTTCGTGTTCGGATAGTATTTGGCCAGGATTTCGTTGGCCTTCTTGACGGCAGGCTTGTCCATCGTGTCCACCGCCGTCATGAGATTCACTTTGACGCCCTCCAACACGTCGGCCCCGGCAAGATCAAGGACTACCGGATCGGCCATCGTGTTGTGACCTACGACGTTCGATTTCCACCCGAGCCTCTGCATTTCCTTCATGAACAGCGCGCCATGCTTGGGAATGACGCCGAGTATGACCGCATCCGGGTTTGCCTGCCGCAGCGCCACGGCTTGCGCGCTCACATCGACATCGCTCGGAACGTAGCTTGCTTCGCCGACGGGCTGAAGACCGCGGCTTTTGAGGTACTCGACCGCGCCGTCGCGCTGGTCCTTGCCGAACTGGTCGTTTTGAAAAAAGATCGCGATGCGCTTGGCGCTGAGCTTGCTCACGGCGAATTGGGTCATCGATTCTCCGATTTCGGAGCTCAAGGGCAGAATGCCGAAGACGTTCTTGTCCTTGGGCTTGTTCAGAAGCAAATGCCCGCCGGCGGGATTGATGATGGGGATGCCGCGCTGTGCCAGGAACGGCAGCACAGCAAGGTTTGTTACGGTGCCCAGGGTGGAAACCAGCGCAAACACGCCGTCACGGTCAACGAGCTTCTTCACTACCGCAGCAGTCTGCTGCGGATTGTAGGAGTCGTTTTCCACGATCCAATCGATCTTGCGCCCGTGCACGCCGCCCTGATCGTTGATGTACTTGAAGTAGGCGTCAGTGCCTTCCTTCATTTGAGTCGCTCCGGCGGCAAGGCCGCTCTGCAGGGGCAGAAATGAACCGAGAATGAGCTTGTCGTTCGTAATGCCTGGATCGGCCGCGCAGACGGAGCCGGGTAAGAGCGCCGACGCAATACCCGCGATCAGCCACGACGAGACCCGCCGCAAAATGGATTCCATCACGTGTTTCTCCCTGTCGATCACGCTTCACCGAGATAGGCGTCCACAACCTGGGGATCACTCATAAGCTCTTTTGCTCGCCCGGTCAGCGTCACTCGCCCTTTCTCCAGCACATAGGCCCGGTGGGCTATGCGCAACGCTTGGCGCGCGTTCTGCTCGACCAGCAGCACGGTGACCCCTTGCCGGTTGATTTGCTTGATCAGATCGAAAATCTGCCTGACCAGCAAGGGTGCCAAACCCAGCGAGGGCTCGTCCAGAAGCAGCATGCCCGGCCGCGCCATGAGCGCGCGGCCGATCGCCACCATCTGCTGCTCCCCGCCCGAGAGCGTTGCCGCGAACTGGCGGCGTCGTTCGCGCAATGCAGGAAACAATGCATAGGCGCGCTCCACATCCGAGCGCCAGTTGCGGCCGCGCTCGCAGCCGTACGCGCCCATGCGCAAGTTCTCCTCGACGGTGAGCTCGGCGAAAAGCTGGCGTCCCTCGGGAACAAGCACTAGACCGCGCGCAATGATGGCGTCGGTCCGCAAGCCGAGGATACTCGTGCCGGCGAAAGAGATCGAGCCGGACATCCGACAGGACACGCTCTTGCTCACGCAGCCGAGGAGGGTGGATTTACCCGCGCCGTTTGAGCCGAGAAGCGAGACGATCTCGCCGGGCTCGACCGAGATCGTGATGCCCGCCAGTGCCGTCACCGGGCCGTAGCTCGCGGACAGATCGGAAATCTCAAGCAACATCCGGCTCGTCACCCAGATAGGCCCGTACCACCGCGGGAGCGCGTTTGATCTCGGTGGGCGAGCCTTCCGCAATTTTCTCTCCATGGTCGAGCACAACGATCCGATCGCACAGGCTCATGATCACCCGCATGTCGTGCTCGATGAGGAGCACGCTGATCCCCTCGCGATCGCGCAAGGCGCGTACGGTATTGGCAACACGACGGCTTTCCTGCGGGTTCATCCCGGCGGTGGGCTCGTCGAGAAGAAGGAGGTGCGGACGTCCGGCGAGCGCGCGTGCAAGCTCGACCGACTTCTGCGTCCCGTAAGGCAGCTTCGCGGTTGTTACCTCGGATACGTCGCTCAGCCCGCAATCCGCAAGGATCCTGCCTGCCTCTTCGTTGGCCGCCGCGCGTGTTCGTCGCGCGGACGGCAGGTCAAAGAGTTCGCTGCACAGGCTTGATCGGTAACGATAGGCCAGGCCGAGCGTGACGTTTTCACGAACCGTTGCCTCGTGAAACAGTTGCAAGTTCTGAAAGGTCCGGCGTACGCCCATCGCGGCAATCGCGTGCGTCATGCAACGGGAGAGATCGTGGGCCGCGAAATAAAGGCTGCCGGCATCGGGCCGATAAAGTCCGGAGATGCAATTGACCAGGGTCGACTTTCCGGCGCCATTCGGCCCGATGAGCCCAACGATTTCGCGTTCGGCGATATCGAACGAGATGTTGGCGAGGGCGCGCAGCCCCGAGAATGAGAGCGAAACCCCGCTGATCTCAAGAATCGCCACTGGAGGTCCTTTCGCCGTCAGGCCCGGCTTTGGGCCGGGCATCCACGCCTCGTGTGCCGGAAGCAAGACCATGACGAACGGCGGAGTTGAGCGCCCGTTGGATCGGTTCGAGGAGGCTGATGAGCCCTCGCGGCAGGAACTGCACGCACAGAACGAGCGTGACGCCGTAGATCACCATCTGCGCGTCCTTGAACTCGCGCAGCACTTCCGGGGCGAGCGCAAGATAGGCTCCGCCGAGGAGGGCACCTCCCCGCGAATGCAATCCGCCGATCACGGCCATGCTCAGAAACGAGAGCGAGGCGGCGAGCGAGAAGGTTTCCGTGCTCAAATGGCCAAGCAGATGGGCATAGAGTGCGCCTGAGATGCCCGTGCAGAATGCGCTCGTCGCGAACGCGATGATGACGTGTCTCGGGCGAGCAATGCCGCAGCACTCTGCGGCCACCGTGCTCATTCTCAGCGCTGCGAGCGCGCGCCCGGTGTAGGACCGGGCGAAGTTGCCCGTGACCCAGGCGATAAGAAGAAAGATCCCGAGCAGCAGATAATAATAGCTGAAATCGCTTGCAAGCTCGAAGCCGAGCAACGAAGGCCGCGGCACGAACAGTCCTTGTCTGCCGCCCGTGAGCGTTTCCCACTCGAACAGTACCTGCTGCACCAGAAGAGCAAAGCCGAGCGTCGCGATCGCAAGGTAGTGCCCCTGCACGCGCAGGGCCGGCAGGGCGACGAGGGCACCGAAGAGAGCAGCCATGATTCCAGCCGCAGCCACGCCGAAGAGAAATGGCAGCCCCAGCTTGATGACGCTCAGAGCGCAGGCATAGGCGCCGATCGCCCAGAACGCCGCGTGCCCTATGGAGATCTGCCCGCCCATGCCGAGCAAAATATTGAAGCTGAGCGCGACTAGGGCGTAGATCATCATGGTTGCGAGGAGATAGTGGCCGTAGTCGCCCAGCGCGAACGGAATCGCGACCAGAAACAGAAGGACAGCCGCCCCACCGAGGGTGCGGGCGTTCAGGCTCATACTTTTGGTCCCAACCGGCGGGTGAACAGGCCTTGCGGCCGCACCATTAGGACCGCGATGATGATGCCGAAAGCAAACGTATCTTTGAACGCCGTCGAAACGTAGGCGGCGAACAGGCTTTCCAGCACGCCGATCAACAGACAGCCTACCACTGCTCCGGGAAGGCTGTTGAAGCCGCCAAGGATAGCGCCGGCAAAGGCTTTCAGCAGAACGGCAAACATCATTTCGAAATCGAGGAATGTCAGCGGGGCGATCAGGAACCCGGAGACCACGCTGATACCCGTTGCCAGCGCCCAGGCAGTGAGCCCCACTCTCTGGACATCAATTCCCATGAGCTGCGCAGCCCGCCGGTTCATGCTGGCCGCGCGCATCGCAATTCCCGTTCGGGTGTATTCAAAGAACAGGTAAAGCAGAATCATTACCACCACAGAGACCGCGATGATGCCCAGACTGTTTTCCGCGATCCGCGCTCCAAACACATCCAGTGGATCGGAAGGGAACAGGGAGGGGAAACGAACCGGATCGTAACCCCAGATCCACCCGGCAGAATGATGAAAGATCATCCAGAGTCCGATCGTGGCAATCAGCGCGTTGACCTGCGGCGCACCTTCAAGCGGCCGCATCGCGACGCGTTCGGTGGCAAGGCCGAGTAGCGCTCCAATCGGAGCGGCGAGCACAAGAACAGTGATCAACGGCATGCCTGCCCTGGTCAGCAACGCGAAGCAGATGAAGGTACCGAACATGGCCATCTCGCCCTGCGCGAAATTGACGACGTCGGTGGCCTTGTTGATGAGGACGAGGGAAAGCGCCAGCAAGGCATAGATGCTGCCGAGTGCGAGCCCCGAAGCAATGAGTTGCCCAATCATCAAAACCGGACCGCATCTACGAACGGCGCGCGATGAAGCTCAGGACCGCGTTGTTGAACTCCGGGAAAGTCGTTTCGGAGGCACAATGGCCGCCCTTCTCCAACAGCAGGAGCTCGGCACCGGGAATGAGGCGCGCCAATTCCCGCGCGAAATATGGTGGAGTGAGGAAATCATCGTTCGCGCAAATCACAAGCGTAGGCGTCCTGATCGTCGCGAGCTCCGCGGTGCGATCGAAATTTACGATGGCGTCGATGCGGCTCGCTACGATATCGGGGTCGGGAAACGCCGGCATCCCGGCTTTCTCGCGTTCCTCCAACAGCGCGATGTTCTCGTTTACCCACCAATCCGGGTAAAGGAAGACCGCGGTCGAGCGCAGGTATGCGGCCGCACCCGCCGTCGTCAGGAGCGCGCGGCGCGCCTCGAACACGCGCCGGAAAAACGGGTCGGCCTTGGTCCAGCTGGCGTAGATGACGAGGCTGATCAGCCGCTCGGGATGAGTCACCGCGATTGTCTGACCGATCGCGCCGCCCGTGGAGTGCCCCACGAGATGCGCGCGTTCAATCCCGAGGTGGTCCATCAACCGCAGCAGGTCATCGGACATCTGGTCGACCGAATAACGAATGCGGGATCGGCTGCTTTGGCCGGTGCCGCGATGGTCGTGGGTTATGACCTGATGCTTTTCCGAGAAGGCTTTTAAATTCGGATTCCAGTAGGCGCCGACCCCGCCGAGACCCGGAACCAGGAGGACCGGCGTTCCAGCTCCATGCCTTTCGTAGAAGATCTCGACGTCGCCGAGATTGGCTTTCGGCATGGCCTTTCCCTGGACCGTCTTATTCGTCGAACACGGCCACGGCACGGATCGGCGAGCCGGTTCCTCCGCGCCACTTGAGCGGCAGGCCGATGAAACGGAATTCGCCCCGCCCGATCAGCGCTTCCAGATTGCAAAGGCTCTCCATGTGCGTGATGTCGAGATCGAGACACGCCTTGTGAACGAGCGAGTTCACCACGCCGATCGGACCCGGGCGCATGGAGTCGATGCCGAAATGCACAATGCCTTGCCTGGCGAGCCACTCCGTTGCTTCCACATTCACCCCAGGGTTGTCCGTCGCATAAGCGGGCGTAGGGAAGGTGCGTTCATGGTGCCCCGTGCACAACAGGACCGTTCCCTTTTTCGGAATGGACGCGCCCGCCTTCTTGACGGCCGCTTCGAGATCGGACGGCACAATCTCGGCTTTGGGTGGAACGTGCCGGAGATCGAGACAGATGCCTTTCACGTAACAATATTCCAGCGGATACTCGTTAATTGGGATCCCGTTCTTCCCGAAGTGGCGTGGAGCATCGATGTGCGTGCCGCCATGATCGGGCATGGAGATGAACATGACGCTGTTGCCGTGAACGTTTCCCGATTCCGCAAACGCCTCCTCGTGGGTCTTCCAGACGCCATGGATGATGGGCGGCTGTCCCGGATAGGTAGGGGTGCGATGATAAAGCTCCCGGCTCAGATCGATGATCTCCATGCGCGATTCCTCCCTTGAAGCCTATGCCGCCGTGATCGGCGCAAGCGGAGCCTTCCCCAGAATGAGGTCGGCAGCCTTCTCCGCAATCATGATCACCGGAGCATTGATGTTGCCGCCGACAAGGTCCGGCATTACCGAGGCATCGACCACGCGCAGGCAATCGACACCGCGCACCCGCAGCTGCGAATCGACGACGGCGGTCTCGTCCGTGTCCACGCCCATCTTGCAGGTGCCGAGCGGATGATACACGGTCGATGCTGTGGCGCGGGCGTAGGCATCGAGGTCGGCGTCGGAGGTCTTGTCCGGACCGGGTGCGATCTCCGCAGCCGTGCAGGCGCGCACGGCGGGCTGATTGAAGATCTCGCGGGCTATGCGGATGCCGGTGCGCACCATGCGCAGGTCACGATCCGTCGCCAGAAAATCTATCTGGATGCGCGGGGGCTGAGAGGGATCGCTTGAGGCCAGCCTGACCATGCCGCGGCTCTCCGGACGAAGCGGCGTAGGGCGACAACCGAACCCGTCCGGGAAGGCCTGCCGGAACGGCGCGAGATAAGGGCCAGCGTCCATCGGTGCGACGCGGAAGAGCAACTGAATGTCCGGAATGTTGGAGGATGCGTCGCTCTTCACGAAGGCCATGACGTTGTTGGGCAGGCTGGCCGCCAGACCGGTCCCAAAGAAATGCGCGCGCGCCAGCTCGGGCACTATCCGGTCGATCCGCATCGCGCGGTGCAGCGGCCCTTGGTCTTTGCGCAAGCAATCAACGCCGGCCGAGACGTGGTCCTGCAGGTTCCGACCGACGCCTTTGAGCGCAGCGGTGACCGCAATACCATGCGCCTTGAGCTCCGCCGGATCGCCGATGCCGGAAAGCATGAGAAGCTGCGGAGAGTTGATCGCGCCGCCCGCGAGGATGACTTCGCGCTCGGCACGCAGATCGATCAGCGCGCCGTTGCGCCGATAGCGAATGCCGACCGCGCGGCCTCCCTCGAGCACTATCTGCGTGGCGAGCGCTCGTGTTTCGACGCGCAGGTTTGGTCGTGGCAGCGCGGGCCGCAGGTAGGCGGCCGCTGCGCTGCAGCGGCGCCCATTGCGGATGGTCGACTGACCCCGGCTGAATCCCTCCTGCTGGCGGCCATTGTAATCCGGCGTGGTCGGATACCCGGCGCCAACGCCGGCCTCGAGAAAGGCATCCAGCAGCGGGTCGGGAAACTGCGGGTTGCAGACCCCGAGCGGGCCTGCATCTCCGCGATAAAGATCAGCGCCTCCCGCCCATGTTTCCTGCCGCCGGAAATAGGGCAGGACATGCGCGTACGACCATTCGCTCAGCCCGTGATCCGCCCACCTGTCATAATCTCCTCGGTGCCCCCGCACATAAGCCATGGCGTTGATCGATGAGGAGCCCCCGATCACACGACCGCGGTAGATCGGAATGCGGCGGCCCGCCATGGTCGCGGACGGCTCGGTTGCGTACATCCAATCATGCTTGCAGCGCAGGACATTGCGCCCCCAGGCCAGCGGGATGTGAAGCATGGGATCGCGATCCCAACCGCCGGCCTCGAGCAGGACAACGCGAATGTCGCGGCTCTCCGTAAGCCGATGAGCCAAGGTGCAGCCGGCGGAACCGGCACCCACTACCACGTAGTCACAGACTTCACGCTTCGCCATCATGTACTGCAGGGGCGCATTGGTAACTCTGGCGCCAATTGTATTTGACTATGTGATCACAGGGGAGGCATTGTTGCCGGCGTGCCCATGTGGCGCCGTCCCACTCCCGCGTTGCCGATGCGAGACGCCCGCGCTGACCCCCCGCGCCCCCGACCACTTGGTCGCCTGCTTTGAGCGCTGACCGCGCAACGGGTATCTACCTGGATATTCGCGTGATCTTCGATCCTTCGAGGGTGAGATTGTACATCAGGCCCTTCTGATCGAAGATGAAACCCACGATGGGGCTGCGTACGGTATTCGTATCGATCGCGCCGCCCGCACCGATGGTGATGATGGCCACGGACCCGTCGACGCCGATTTTCCAACCGTCCGACCGCTGAAAGCCTGCGAGCGCAGCCTCCGTCATGAACATGATGATCACGGAGCGTGCCTGTGCGCCGAACTGGAAGCCGATGGAGCCGGAAATGATATTGTAGTATCCAGCGTTTCTGCCGCGAACGAGCAGAGCGCCCTCGCCATACTCTCCTCCAATCCCAAAGCCCGCCTTGACAACCGTTGGAAAGACCAGAATGGCCAGTGCCTTGTTGGCGAGCTCATGCGATGACCAGACCTCGCGGAAGAACCGATCGAGGGTCGCGCGCACCTCGAAATCGATCTCAGGGCCGGACGCGGCATGGGCCTGCGAGGCCGAGCACACCCCTGCCACCAGGCCGAGGAGGGCGGGCCCAACAGCTCGTCTGTGTATCTTGATGAGCATCCCGTTTCCCCCCGATCGCCGCTCCGGCCGAATTGTTACTATCAGAGGTCCTTGCGGCAAATCGAAGACGTGGACTGCTGACACCATGCCGCGGTTTCGCGCGTGAAGCTGGCCGGCTTACGGGTGGCGCAACATTGCAGCCTCTACCGCGCCGCGATAAGAACTCGTCGCTGAAAACTCAGCTCCTTGTTACTTGGGATAACTCAGCATGAAGAAAGTCTATCCCGATGCCCGCAGCGCTCTCGAAGGCCTTTTGCGCGACGGCATGATGATCATGGCGGGCGGGTTCGGGCTCTGCGGGATTCCAGAAGCGTTGATCAAGGCGATCCGCGATTCTGGCGTCCGCAATCTGACGGTCGTCTCGAATAATGCGGGGATCGACGGGGTCGGCCTCGGCCTGCTTCTCGATACCAAGCAAATTAGAAAGATGATCTCGTCCTATGTCGGCGAGAACAAAACCTTCGCCCAGCAGTATCTCGCGGGGGAGCTCGAGATCGAATTCAATCCGCAGGGGACGCTGGCCGAACGCATCCGCGCCGGCGGAGCGGGAATTCCTGCTTTCTTCACCCGCACGGGCGCCGGGACTATGATTGGCGAGGGCAAGGAGGAGCGCGAGTTCGAGGGCCAGCGCTATGTCATGGAGCGGGGCCTTGTCGCCGACCTCTCGATCGTTCACGCATGGATGGGTGATACCGAGGGTAATCTCGTCTATCGCAAGACTGCGCGCAATTTTAACCCGATGATGGCCACGGCCGGCAGGACAACCGTAGCGGAGGTCGAGCACCTGGTACAGCCCGGCGACCTAAATCCCGATCACATCATCACGCCGGGCGTCTTTGTAAAACGCATCATCCACGTACCCAATGCGGTAAAGCATGTCGAGCAGCGAACCGTCCGCAAGCGGGTGGCACCTGCCGGAACCGGGGAGGAAATCTGATGGCTTGGACCCGTGATCAGATGGCGGAGCGCGCCGCCAGGGAGCTGCACGACGGCTTTTACGTCAATCTCGGCATCGGCATCCCGACCTTGGTCTCGAACTACATTCCCGCAGGAATGAGCGTGCAACTCCAGAGCGAGAACGGGATGCTCGGTTTCGGTCCCTTTCCTTATGAGGGCGAGGAAGACCCTGACCTCATCAATGCAGGCAAGCAAACCGTGACGGAGATTCCGACGACGAGCTATTTTTCGTCCGCAGACAGTTTCGGGATGATCCGCGGGGGTCACATCGATCTGTCGATTCTCGGCGCAATGCAGGTCGCCGAGAACGGCGATCTCGCCAACTGGATGATCCCGGGCAAGATGGTCAAGGGCATGGGCGGGGCGATGGACTTGGTGGCCGGGGTCAAGAAGGTCGTGGTCGTGATGGAACATTCGGCCAAGAACGAGCCGAAACTGCTCAAGCGCTGCACCCTGCCGCTCACCGGCGCGGGGGTTGTGGATATGGTCATCACCGACCTCGGCGTATTCACCATCGACAAGAGAGGAGGGGGTGGAATGACGCTGATCGAGGTCGCGCCCGGCGTCACTCACGACGAGATTCGCGGCAAGACCGACGCGAGCTTTCGGATAGCCCAACACTGACGCCAGCGGCGTCGGGGGGGCAGCGCCGGTAGAATCCAACCGTTTCCGGCATTCTCGCGCGGAGTTCCGTCACGAAAGGGTCACAGAGGACTTGCACAAGGGCAGATGTGACAGGGGGCTGGTGAACCGCGTGCGCCAGCTTGCCCCCTCTTTCGGCGTCAGCGACTAAGAGCGGCAAGTAACCGCGGGAAACAAGCGTTGTGAGCATGCCCGTAGGCACCAAACGTCTCGGACTTGCCCTCGCAGCTTTGATCATCGCCGTAACCTGTGCGTTTCTGATCGCCGCATGGCTTGTGCCGGCAGATTCCGTACGGGATGCCGTGAAGGCGGAGATCAGGAGCGTCACCGGCCTCGAGCCAGTGCTTCGCGGCGGCATCTCGGTCTCGCTCTTCCCGAGCGGCAGAGTGAGCCTGGATGATGTGTCGCTGGGGGACAGCCGTACCGGCGCTACCGCGCTGACGGCCGAGCATGTGATCGCGCGCCTGCGATTTTTCCCGCTTCTGATCGGCCGCATCGAGATCGCCGACATATTGCTGGTCCGTCCGACCATTGCGGTTGTTTTCACCCCCGATCGCCGCTCGAATTGGTCGGATCACCTCGAAGCCTTGGCCGGTAGCCTGCAGGTTGCACCGCCGAAGGCGGCTTCCTTTACCGAGATTCGCATCGAGGATGGCACCTTCATTCTGCAGGATGAGGCCACCAACACTCATGAGCAGCTGACCAAGGTGGACCTCGAGCTTGCCTGGCCTTCCATCTCGCGCAGCTTCGCCGCGACCGGTGGATTTGTCTGGCATGATCAGCAAGTTGCCGCGAGCATCAGCTTCACTGATTTCGTCGCCGCTCTGCGCGGCGACCGATCAGGGCTCAAGGTGCGGCTCACGGGTGCGCCGCTCAATTTCGCGTTCGACGGATACATCAGTCATCGACCCACCTTGAAGATGGCAGGCACTCTCGCGGCGGATGCAACTTCGTTGCGAGATGCCCTGCGCTGGACAGGGCAGGAGGCTCCGCCTGGGGGCGGATTTGGCCGTTTCGCTCTCAAGGCCCAAGCGAATGTCGTTGCGACGACTATCGCGTTTTCCGGCGCACATGTCGAGCTCGACGGCAATGTCGGCGAGGGCGTTCTGAGTTTTGATGGCCACCGCACAATGCAAGGCACGCTTGCCGCGGAAGGTCTGGATTTGACTCCTTACGTTTCAACAGTTCGGCTGTTGACTGGTGGCGAGCACGGATGGGACAGCAAGCCGATTGCGCTCACCGGCTTCGACAGTGTCGAAATCGATCTTCGGCTCTCGGCCGCGCGCGTGACCCTCGCCAGCGCAAGATTGGGCCGCACCGCCGTCGCGGCAACGCTGCGGGGCGGCCATTTCAATCTGGCGATTGGGGAGTCCGAAGCCTTCGGCGGCGTGGTCAAAGGAACTCTGGGGCTTGCCAAATCGGGAGCGGGCGCCGACCTGAAGGCGCAGTTGCAATTTTCCGACGTGGACCTCGACCAGTGCCTGGGCGAGCTGTTTGGGATCAGGCGTCTGGAAGGGAAGGGTAATCTCGCCTTTGCGATCGACAGTTCGGGCGGCAGCGTTTACGAATTGACCAAGGGCTTGAATGGGACGGCTGCCCTGTCGAGTCGAAAGGGCGTGATCGCCGGCTTCAATGTCGAGCAGCTGCTCAAACGCATCGAGCGCAGGCCGCTTTCGAGCCGCGGCGATTTCCGTATCGGGAAGACGCCTTACGATACCCTCACCGTGAATCTCAAGATTGTCGATGGCATCGCCCATGTCGAAGAGGTTCGCATGACCGGCGCTGCCGTCGGCCTTGGACTGAGCGGCTCCGCATCCATCCCGGAACGCGAGCTTGATCTGCGGGGAACTGCGAGCTTGTTGTCGGCCAGCGCGGCTTTGCCCCCCATATTCGAGCTGCCCTTCATGGTGCAGGGCTCATGGAGCGACCCGATCATGCTGCCGGACCCGGAAAGCCGGATCCAGCACTCCGGAGCAGCGGCGCCGCTCCTCGATGCGCTGCGAAATCAGGGGGTCCCGGAACACGTCCGTTCTGCGATCGAACGATTGACGGGCTCTGCACCCTCGCGCCCTGGCGCACCGCGGGAGGAAGCACCATCGCTCGCGGGCACATCCGTTCCGACTGAGGGGAGTCCGGCTGGGGCCAGCGCGGCGCCTAGCTCTGTGGCGACACCGGAGGCGTTGCAACCGCATTAACGCTCCCGTGATCCACAACCTTCTGCCCCCGGAGGAAGTGTAAACGACCCCCCTCAGACCGCTCTGGCCATAGTCTGCGAATCCCGAGACTTCGTTATGAGGGATGTCAGAACCAGGGCCATGCCGACAACGGCAAGCATGATCGTGCATATGGCATTGATCTCCGGCTTCACTCCCAGTCTGATCTCCGAGTAGATGCGGATGGGGAGCGTCGTAGCTCCGGGGCCGGTCGTGAAGCTTGCGATGACAAGATCGTCGAGCGAAAGCGTGAAGGCCAACATCCACCCTGACGCGAGCGCTGGCAGAATCAAAGGAACCGTCACGCTGAAGAACGTCTTGAACGGCGGGGAGCCGAGATCGAGCGCTGCTTCCTCGAGGCTTGGATCGAGATGCAAAAGCCGTGACTGTACGATGACGGTCACGAAGCACATGGTGACGGTCGTATGCGCAACCGCCACCGTCCAGAAGCCGCGATCGGCGCCCACTGCAACGAACAGCAGCAGGAGCGCAAGCCCGATGATCACCTCGGGCATGACGAGGGGCGCATAGATCATGCCCGAAAACAGCAACCGGCCGCGAAAGCGACCCAGCCGCACCAAAGCGAGGGCCGCAAGCGTTCCCAGCACAGTCGCCGCCGTGGCCGAGAGCATGGCAACGCGAACGGTGACCCACGCGGATTCGAGGATAGCTCCGTCGCGCAGGAGCTCGCCGTACCAGCGGGTGGACCATCCGGCCCACACCGTCACCAGCCGCGACGCATTGAAGGAGTAAATCACCAGGACAATGATGGGCGCATAAAGGAACGCAAGCCCGAGCGCGACGGAAGCGACATTGAACCAGGTTGGCCTGTGCATTCAGGCTCTCTCCGCAAGATTGTGCTTCTGCACGTGCTGATAGAACAAAATCGGGGCGAGCAGCAGTGCGAGCAGCACGATCGCAATGCTTGAGGCGACCGGCCAGTCCTTGTTCAAAAAGAATTCCGTCCACAGGGTCTGCCCGATCATCATGCTTTGCGAGCTGCCAAGCAGATCGGGAATGACGAATTCCCCGACAATGGGGATGAAGCACAGCAATACTCCCGCGATTACACCCGGCAACGAGAGTGGCAGCGTCACCAGCCAAAAAGCCTTCCAGCGTGGACAGCCGAGATCGGCGGCAGCCTCGATCAGGCTCTCATCCATCTTCTCCAGGGCCGCATAGAGCGGCAACACCATGAACGGCAGGTACGAATACACCATCCCGATATAAACGGCTGTGTCGCTGGCGAGCCATGCGGGTGGCTCATCAACGATGTGCAGGGTGAGGAGGAACTGATTGAGCAGCCCGTCGCGCTGGAGAATATTGATCCAGGCATAGATGCGGATCAGAAAAGACGTCCAGAATGGCAGCGCGACCAGCATGAAAAGCGTTGGCTGCCAGCCTCGCGGAGCGCGCGCCATGCCATAGGCCAGCGGAAATCCGAGGAGCAGCAGCAGCAAGGTCGACACTGCTGCGATCTGGATGCTTCGCAGGTATGACGCGAGATAAAGACTGTCGGATGCAATAAGGGAATAATTGTCCAGGGAGAGAGCGGTAGCAAAGGTCTTGAGCGCCTGCCAGCCTCCGCCCAAATCCAGCAGCGGGGTATAGGGCGGTTGGGCGATCGCAGTCTGGGACAGGCTGATTTTCAAAACTATCAAGAACGGGATGAGAAAAAAGAAAGCCAGCCAGAGGTAAGGTATCAGCATAACGACGCGGGCGCCGCCGATACGTGCGCCGGGCAGAACACCCTTCATCGCCTCAGCACCACCGCCGCGTCGGCTGACCAGCTCAGCCAGATGCGGTCAGCAGACCGGATCCTCTGCTCTGCCGTGCGCGTCATGTTGGGCAGCTTGGCCTTCATCATGAAACCGCCGTCGAGTTTCACATGGCACGTCGAGTACTCTCCAAGATATGCGACGTTGTGCACTGTTCCGCTCATGCAATTCGCCTCGCTTGCGGCCGGTTGCTCGCACGAGAGCTGCACTCTTTCAGGCCGCAGCGCGATCCAGACGGTATCCCCCGACTTGCAGTCCAAGGGTGGTGCGGCACGCAGCTGTCCCGCTGTCCCGGCTGCTATCAACAACCCGCCGGTGTCAGCTGCAAGAACCTGGCCTTCGATGAGGTTCACGTCCCCAACGAAGTCGGCAATCCAGCGTGAAGTTGGACACTCGTAAATCTCTGCGGGAGGGCCCACCTGCATCAACCGGCCCTCTCGCATGACGCCGATCCGATCGGCCATGGTCATCGCCTCCTGTTGATCATGGGTGACGATGATGAAAGTGAGGCCGAGCTGCTTCTGCAGATACACGAGCTCGAATTGTGTCTCGTTGCGCAGCTTCTTGTCCAATGCGGCAAGCGGCTCGTCGAGCAGCAGCACGCGGGGTCGCTTCACCAGCGAGCGTGCAAGCGCAACCCGCTGGCGCTCTCCGCCGGAGAGCTGATGCGGCCTGCGTTTGTCGTATCCTTCAAGCCGCACCAGCGACAGCATCCGCGCAACCCGCGAGGCAATTTCCGTCCTGGAAAGGCCATCCTGCTTCAGTCCGAACGCAACATTGTTTTCGACATTGAGATGCGGAAACAGCGCATAGCTCTGAAACATCATGTTGGTCGGCCGGCGGTGCGGCGGCACTCCGGCGAGATCCTTGCCGTCGAGCACAATGCGGCCGCCGTCGGGATTTTCCAGCCCCGCCAACATGCGCAGGAGTGTCGTCTTTCCGCAGCCTGAGGGCCCGAGCAAAGCAAAGAACTCGCCCTCAAATATGTCGAGCGACAGCCGGTTGACCGCAATGCCGCTGGAAAATGCCTTGGTCACCTCCTCGAATTGCACCAGGGGAGCTGCGGGCCGCACCGGCGGCGCAGACTCGGCCTGAGCGGCGAGCCAGCTCCCGTGATCGGCAGATCGGATGCTCATGCCGTCACGCTAGACCGGTCTGCCCCCGTCACTCAACGTGCGGGCGACGGCATCGCGCCAGCCGCGCCACTTGCGTTCCCGTGTGGCCGCGTCCATCTGCGGGTCAAATCGACGCTCGCATCGCCAGGTGCCCGCGAAGGCCGCCGGGTCGGGACACAGACCGGCGGCATAACCTGCGAGATAGGCAGCACCGAGCGCGGTCGTTTCCATCACCGCAGGCCGCTCGACCGGAAGGCCGGTGATATCGGCCAGGAACTGCATCGTGATCTCGCTTGCGGCCATTCCGCCGTCGACCCGCAACACGGTTCTGCTGGCGTTCGCACTCCAGTCCGCGCGCATGGCTTCCAACAGATCGCGGGTCTGATAACCAACAGCTTCGAGCGCGGCGCGCGCAAGCTCGGCCGCACCCGAGTTGCGCGTAAGCCCGAAGAGGGCGCCGCGCGCATTAGCGTCCCACCATGGGGCGCCAAGTCCGACAAATGCGGGGACCAGGTACAGTTCTTCCGCGGGGGACGAGCTGGCGGCGAGCGCATTCACATCGGGCGCGGCTGAGATCAATCTAAGCGCATCCCGCAGCCACTGCACGGCAGCACCGGCGACAAAAATGGCGCCTTCCAGCGCGTACGTGCGTTTGCCGCTGAGCTGGTACGCGATCGTCGTGAGCAGCCGTTTCTTCGAGGCTACCGGCTCCTCGCCCGTATTGAGGAGGAGGAAGCAACCAGTACCATAGGTCGATTTCATCATCCCTGGTGCGAGGCAGCCCTGTCCGACAGTTGCCGCCTGCTGGTCGCCAGCCATGCTGCGGATGCGGATGGGCGCGCCGAGCACGTTCGTGGTGCCAAACGCACCAGCAGAGTCGCGCACCTCCGGGAGAAGCGGGGGAGGAACCGCGAGCAGGTCGCAGAGCTCCGCGTCCCATTTACCCTGCCGGATATCGAACAGCAGGGTGCGTGCCGCGTTTGTTGCATCGGTGGCATGAACCTTGCCGCCCGTCAGGCGCCAAAGGAGAAACGTATCCACTGTGCCGAAGGCCAGCCGGCCCGCTCTCGCAGCTTCTCGCGCGTCTTCCACGTGATCCAGAATCCAGGCGATCTTGGTCGCGGAGAAATAAGGATCGAGCAGCAGGCCGGTGCGCGCCGAAATGAAGGGCTCGCACCCTTCGCCGCGAAGTGCTGCGCAGCTTTCGGCCGTACGGCGGTCCTGCCAGACAATCGCATTGTGGATAGGTCGGCCGGTAAGGCGATCCCAAATGAGCGTGGTCTCGCGCTGATTGGTGATGCCGAGCGCTGCAATCTCCTTCGCGCTCCTTCCGGCCTGTTCCAATGCCGCGCGCATGGTGGCTAGGGTGGTTGCCCAGATCGTCTCGGGATCGTGCTCGACCTGACCGGGAGCCGGATAGAGTTGCGGAAATTCCTGCTGGGCCGCCGCGACCGGGACGAGATCGGAATTGAATAGAATAGAACGCGTCGAGGTCGTGCCTTGGTCGATGGCGAGAATGAACTCCGGCAAGCTCGACCTCTGACAACTCGGGTGCAGCGAAGCGTTAAGACGGGCGAGGCTCAGCTTGCCATCTTGCGCACGTCGAAGGCCGGCTGTCGATCACGTTTCGGATTCGACTGTGCCCCGCCCAGTGCAGACAGCAGACGGGCCCTGAGCGCGCCGCTCGAGAGATAGGAGCCGATACACTTTCGGGACCCTTTGAGCAGTCAGCCCACCGTGCCGATTGTCGAGATCATGAAGCGCCCAAGGCGTTCACGGTCGCCAGGCGCAAAATGCAATCCGAGCTTGCTCCGCCTCCATAGCACATCGTCCTCGGTCTGCGCCCATTCTCGCTCCATCAGATAACGCACTTCCGCCGCCAGAAGGCCGGGCCCAAGGCAAGGCCCTAGGTCTTCACGAGATCGAGCGGGACCGAGCACACGCTCGACCCGCGTGCCATAGGCGTGCACGAGTTGGCGCACCTCCTGCTCATTCAGAAATGGCATCGAGACGAGGGTCTTTGCCACCAAACGTTCGAATCCGTCGTGCGGGAATTCGCCCCCTGGCAGATGCGAGTTCCGTGTCCACGCCGGCCGGCATTTCAAGAGATTGGAAAGCCGATCGAGGGCTTGCTCCGCGAGCCGCCGGGCGGTCGTGATCTTGCCGCCATACACGGTCAGAACTGGCGCTGCGCCGGCGCGCTCGTCCAACGCCAGCAAATAATCGCGGCTGACGTCCTGGGATCGCGACGAGCCATCGTCGTAAAGCGAGCGGACGCCAGCGAACGACCATACCACGTCGGATGGCCCGATCGTCGCACGGAAGTGCTGATTGGCCACGTCGCAGAGATAGGCGACCTCGTCAGAGCTTGCTCGCACTCCCGCGGGGTCACCGGCGAAGCCGCGATCGGTGGTTCCAATCAGCGTAAACTCCTGCTCGTAGGGCAACGCGAATACGATGCGAGCATCACGGGTCGGGAAGATGTAGCCGCGGTCATGCTCGAACAGCCGCCGCACCACGATGTGACTGCCCTTGTCAAGCCGCACCGGCATCGGCAGCGCCTCACGCAGGACCGTGGTTGCGAAAAGCTGAAGCCAAGGGCCGGTGGCGTTGACCAGAACGCGAGCCGTCGCAATGTCGCGGCGTCCCCGCACTTCGAGCACAAGACGCCAGAGACTGCCCCGCTCCGCGGCGATGCAGCGGGTGCGGGTGCGAACCGCTGCGCCGCGCTCCGCTGCGTCAAGTGCATTGAGAACAACAAGCCTTGTGTCATCTACCCGGCAATCGGAGAATTCAAACCCGCGCGGAGGGCTTCGTTTGAGCGGGGCACCAAGCGCGCCATCGTGCAGCTCGCTATCGATGCTGCGAGTGGCCGGCAGAATTAGCCTTCCGCCGAGATGGTCGTAGATGAGCAGGCCCAGGCGCAGCATCCAGACTGGTCGCATTCCAGGCTCGACTGGCAGCACGAACCGCATCGGGCGGACGACATGCGGCGCCATGCGCAACATCACCTCGCGCTCGGCGAGGGCTTCGCGCACCAGGCGAAACCACCCGTGCTCGAGGTAGCGCAGTCCGCCATGAATGAGTTTCGTCGACGCAGACGAAGTACCGGACGCAAGATCGTTCTGTTCGACGAGAAGGACGGTGAGGCCGCGGCCGGCCGCATCGCGGGCGATGGCCGTTCCGTTGATGCCCCCGCCGATCACGGCGAGATCGAAATCGGCTACCGCCATTTGGTTATCCTAGCAACCTATACACCTGCCGCGATCTTGCCACGGCCAGTCGATCAGCGATGATAGGCCCGGAAACATGGAGTGCCCCGATGGAATACCGCGATCGTCATGTTGTCGTCACCGGGGGAACTGGCGCGCTCGGCTCCGCGGTGGTCCGTGCGCTGGTGGAGGCGGGTGCTTTCTGCCACGTGCCCTACATCGATAACGATGAAGTCGAGCGCTTTCCCTTGCGCGCGCACGCGAAGGTGAAGCTGGTGGAGCGGGTTGAGCTTTCCGATGAGAGCGCGGTCGCGAAGCTTTATGCCGGGATCCCGGAGCTGTGGGCCTCCATTCATATCGCAGGAGGCTTCGCGATGTCGCCCGTGGCGCAGACCAGCAAATCGGATCTGATGAAGCAGTTGAGCATGAATTTC
This sequence comes from uncultured Alphaproteobacteria bacterium, assembly GCA_963841705.1. Taxonomy (GTDB): domain Bacteria; phylum Pseudomonadota; class Alphaproteobacteria; order Rhizobiales; family Xanthobacteraceae; genus VAZQ01. Next base: position 25,841 of record CAWJDY010000030.1, on the reverse strand, counting down.
GTCACCGCTTTTCTGTGCTGCGCAGCCGCCGTCAGGAGCATGACCGAGCGCGGGGCAGGGGGTCGCATCGTCAACGTCGCGAGCCGTCCAGCCCTGGAATGGCGCTCCGGTGCCGGGACCGCTGCCTACACCGCGAGCAAAACCGCAGTCGCTGCGTTGACCGTTGCGCTCGCCGAGGAGGTCGCTCGATTGGGCATTCTGGTCAATGCGGTGGCGCCGTCCACGATGGATACGCCGGCGAATCGGAAGGCCATGCCGGATGCGGACCATGCGGGTTGGGCCAAGGTCGATGACGTGGCGGCTACCATCCTCTTTCTTGCCTCACCGCAAAACCGCGTCACCCGCGGAGCGGTCGTGCCGGCCTACGGATTATCATGAGTGAACCCCGCGTCAGGATTGACGCAGAAGCGATCGCGTCCTCTCGGCTGCTTAATCGTGCACGAGCGCGACTTCACGGACAGGGGTGCGAACGAGGCGCGATATGGCATTCGCGGCGATGACGGTCTGGTGCTGGGCGTAAGCCTCGTGGTTTTTCTCGATGTCGTCGAGGTCGTAAAGATAGTTCACCATCAGCCCGTATGATTGCTGCAATCCGCGCGCCGAGGTGTCGCCGACGAAGTTGAGCCGCTCGAGCCGAGCGCCATTCCCGAGGTGAAAGCGCGCGACCGAATCCCGGGGAAGCCCGCGCGCATTACGCGCGCCTAGATAATACCAGGCTGCGGCGCGCAGCAGCGGTTCCGAAACGGCCTCGGCCGTCTCGGATTGCTGCCACCAATCGGGTCGGTCGAGAGCGGCCAGTGTTTCGCGATCCTCCTCGCTGATCGCAACGGACGACTCGATCGCACGCTCGCGGTTGAGCCATTCGGCAAACCCTGGAGCAGGGGAGAGCGTGACGAAGGTCGAAAGGCGCGGCATTTCGCGCTGCACTTCCTCTACCACCTGTTTGATCAGGAAGTGTCCGAAGGACACTCCGGTCAATCCGCGTTGGCAGTTCGAGATGGAATAAAAGACGGCTGTGTTGGCGCGATCGAGATCGAGCCGCTGACCGTTGGTGGACAGGATCGGCTCGATAGCGGCGGGAATGCCGCGGGTGAGCGCAACCTCGACAAAGATCAGGGGCTCATCGGTCAATGCAGGATGAAAGAAGGCATAGCAGCGCCGGTCCGGGGAATCGATCCGCATGCGCAAATCGTTCCAGTCGCGGATCTCGTGGACCGCTTCGTAGCGGATGATCTTCTCCAGGATCCGCGCCGGCGTCGACCAGTCGATCCTCCGCAGCACGAGGAAGCCGCGGTTGAACCAGGACGAGAACAGGTGGAGGAAATCGGTGTCGATGAGCTCCAGGTCGTCGCGATGGTCCAACGCATCGATGAGCTGCTCGCGCATGCGCACCAAAGCTGCGGTCCCGTTCGGTGCCAGGTTAAGGCGCCGAATGAGCTCGAGCCGCCGCGGCTCGGAGGCGCGATGCAGCTTGGCCGCCGCCGCTTCGGTGGGCGAGCTCAGCCAAGCGGTGGCGGCAGCACTGAGCTGCCTGGCATCGGGACCGAATTGGTTGGCCAGCGCTTCAAAAAACGCGATCCGCGGGCCGGTCTTCAATTCGCTGTAGCGCGCCAGGATCTCCCGCGCGAGCGCTACTCCGGATGCTTCCCCGCGGCGCGACAGCAGTTCGTCGCAGAGCTGGATGAGGTTGGCCGAATGTTGCTCGGAGACGCCGCGGCGGTGAGAGCGGTCAAGCAAGGATCGCCCGCGCTCCGCAATCGACTGCAGCATGTCGCCGAAAAAGGTGGAGGTCACTGTCGCCCGAATCGTCTCTGCTTGCGTGGACCATTAAATAGGAGCGCTATGACGAGTTTACAAAGGTGTGCCTCATGCCCGCCCGCGCACAGTCGCCGGGTACGGATGGTCGGCATATGGACAAGATCAGCCCAAAAAGCCAAACAAAGCTCAGCCCTTAACCGTTCCGGGCTGTTGCGGAGAAAGGAAAGTTGAATGCCGGGGCCTTTGGCGGGATTGCGCGTCCTGGAGCTCGCCCGGATCCTGGCCGGGCCCTGGGCGGGTCAGATCCTTGCCGACCTCGGGGTCGATGTCATCAAAGTGGAACGCAAGGGACCCGGTGACGATACCCGTGGCTGGGGCCCCCCATTCGTCGAAGCAGCCGATGGGGGCCATCTCGGATCGGCGTATTTCCACGCCACCAATCGCGGCAAGCGCTCGATTGAGCTCGACTTCGAGAGCGAGCAGGGGCGGCGGATTGTCAGGAAGCTCGCCGGGCGATCCGATGTGCTGATCGAGAATTTCAAAGTAGGCGGGCTTGCAAAATTCGGGTTGGATTACGCGAGCCTGAGCAAGGACATGCCGCGGCTGATCTATTGCTCGGTGACCGGTTTTGGTCAGAAGGGTCCCTATGCGGCGCGCGCGGGGTACGATCTCATGGCGCAGGGCATGGGCGGGATTATGGATCTGACCGGGACCCCGGAGGGGGAGCCGCAGCGTACGGGTGTCCCGGTCGCCGATATCTTTACCGGGGTCTATTCGGTGATCGGGATTCTCGCTGCGCTCATTGAGCGGGACCGCACCGGAAAGGGATGCCTCGTTGACACCGCCCTCCTTGACAGCCAGGTCGGCGTCCTCGCCAACCAAGCGCTCAACTACCTGGTGTCCGGCAAAGTGCCCAAGCGCATCGGCAATGCCCATCCCAACATCGTGCCGTACCAGGTGTTCCCGGTCGCGGACGGTCACATCATCATTGCCACGGGCAATGACAGCCAGTTTGGCAAGCTGTGCACCATCCTCGGCGAGCCGAAGCTGGCGGAAGAGCCGGAGTACCTGGTCAATTCCGATCGCCTCAAGAATCGCGAAAAGCTGGTAGCGGATCTCTCCAACCTCACCATGCGCTGGCAGCGAGCCGACCTCCTCGCAAAGCTTGAAGCTGTGCAGGTGCCCGCTGGACCGATCAACGCCCTTGATCAGGTCTTCGCCGATCCGCAGGTGATTGCGCGCGGGATGGAGCTCAGTCTGCCCTGCTCCGCCGCCAAGTCCGGTGAAATTCCCGGCGTGCGCACGCCCATCATGCTCGGCGACAGGCCGATGGCCGCCGAGCGTCCGGCCCCGCGGCTCGGGGAGCATACTGCCGAAATCCTGCGCGAAATCGGGGAGCTGGCAGGCGTCAAACCGGAATGAATCCTCCGGGCAGATGAGCACGCGCGCCGAGATCAGCCGTGCCTTGCGCGTCCTCGCCCCCAAGCTCCCGTCACATGAATTCGAGGCGGTGCTGGACCACGCTATTGACAGCCCCGGATTGCGGGTCGCCGCGCCGGAGACGGCCGCTTGGCTCGCGCTTGTCGCCTACGCGCGTCACACCTTCACGGATTACGACGATCTGCTGCGGGAAGCGTACGATCAGGAAAGCGCCCGTTTCTTTGTTGCGGACGAGCTTGCTTCGGTGTTGCGGGAATGGGGCGTGCGCAGGCCCCTGACCCCTGGGGATTAGCATCACGTCACCGCAAGCGGTGCGAGCGCATCGATATCGGTGACCACGTCGAGAATCACCGGCCGCTTTGCCGCGAGCGCCTGGTGCAGCGCGGGGCCGAGATCTCCTGGTTTCTCCACTCGCATGCCGAGCGCGCCCATATCCTCGGCAATCCGCGCGAAATTGACCTTGCTGAAGGTCCACAGCTCGCGCGCTTGCTCGGTTTGTTTGCCGCCATAGACCCGGTCGAAGCCGCGCTTGGATTGGTTGCCGCTCGCATTGTTGTTGACGAGGGTGATCGCATTGATGCCCCATCGCGCAGCGGTCTCGATTTCGGCGATGTGGTACCAGAGCCCGGCATCGCCGGTGAACGTGATCACCGGCCGCTCCGGGCACGCACATTTGGCGCCGAGCCCTGCCGGAAACGCCCACCCGAGATGTCCGGCGCTGCGCAGATAGCTTTGGCGTGGGCTGGTGAGATCATACATCCCGCCCATCCACATCCCGGCGTGACCCGTATCCACAACGACGATGGCATCCTCCGGCATGTGCCGGCTGAGCTCGGCGCAAATGCGCTCGGGCCTGATCGGCACGGCATCCGACGTGAGCATCGGCTGATTCTTCGCTGCCCAGTCGCGGCATATTTGCTGCACCTGCTCGATCCAGGATTTGCGCCTGTCAGCACTGGCGCGATCGGCGCCACGCAGCATCTGGGCCAGCGTGACTTCGGCATCGCCGTTCACTCCAACGAGCAACGGATAGTTTCGGCCGAGCGCCTGCGGATCGATGTCTATCTGGATGGCGGGCGTGCCGACTTTCGGCACCGCCCAGAAATGGGTGGTCATGCCGCCGGCCTCGGTACCGACAAAGCAGACAAGGTCGGCACCGTTGACCGCACGGTTTGCGCTCTCACGTGAGTAGGTCCCGACCACCCCGACCGAGAGCGGATGATTTCCCGGAATTGCATCCTTTCCATTGAGCGAGGTTGCGACTGGAATTTGCAGGACCTCGGCGAGCGTTACCAACTCGGCGGCAGCGCCTGATGCCCGCACTCCGCCGCCGGCGATGATCACCGGCCGCAAGGCCTTCTGCAGATGGTCGAGCGCCGCCGCGACGCTGGCATCATCCGGACGCGGACGAAACGCAGGAACCCGGGCGAATTGCGGCTCGCACAACGGCTCGAGCTCGGCTTCCTCGGCATCGATCTGGCCCTCGTTGCCGCGAAACTGGAGATGCACGGGACCGGGCGTGCCCGACGTCGCTACCCGGAAGGCCTGCCGGACCATGTCGGGAAAGCGCGCCACGTCGTCGACCGTTGCGTTGAATTTGGTCACCGGCTCGAATGTCGGCACATCATCGACTTCCTGATAGACCTTGCGGAACTTGGTCTTCGGATCGCGCCCGCCGGTCATGGCAATCACGGGCGAGTGTGCGAGCCAGGCATCGCGCAACCCGGCGGCGAGGTTGAGCGCGCCAATGACCTGCGCCATGCAGATGCCGGGTCTGCCGGACGCGCGCGCATAGCCGTCCGCCATGTACGCAGCCGCTTTTTCGCCGTGCACGTGCAAGCGCTTGATATCGGTCCGGTTCTCCATGACCGCGAACGTCTTGCGCAGCACGGCCGGGACGTGGAACACGTGAGTGACGCCATATCCCTTGAGCATATCAGCGAGGCATTCCGCTCCGCTCATTCTCCTGTTGTGCCCCAGCATGTGAACCCCTTGCTGAACGCGCGTTTTGGCCTGCTGCACCAAACCCTGCGTCACGGTGGATCGTGACGGGGCGGGCTGGTGCGATGCAGGAAGGTTACGGAGAAAAACGCGCCGAGCCATGAGCCCAGCGCAGCAAATGCGACGTAAATGGCGTTTTCGGTGTAGCTGATCACGGCGAAGGCCGAGAGAAGATACCAGATGGCGCTCCAATTCGCAGCGCTGATACGTCGCCGACCGCTCACCGCAGCGTTGAAGAATACGTAGGCTGCGTCAGTAACCGCAGTAGATGCGAGCACACCGACAGCAATCAGCGGATTGACGGCGAAGGTCATTTCGGGTCTCCGTCATCACTATTGGAGCGATCCTTGCCGCTGCTCTCGGCAGGCATCATTTTATGGCCAGCGGGTTGGTTGGAGACCCCACCGCACCGGTGATCGGTATGGCCGGCGAGACAAACATGAATTCGTACACTTTGTCGGCCGCGCAGTCCTCGGCGAGATCCTTGAGATAGAAGATTTCGCCCATGGTCATTCCCATGATCGGAATGGTGATCCAATGCCAGGGCTGGTTGATGCCGTCCTCGGTATTGTTGGGTCGCACCTCGCACCCCCAGGTGTCGCTGGCCAGCGCGGCAAGCTGCGTGCGCGCGATCCACTCGAGCGTCTCGAAGGCAAAACCCGGGGCATCGCCCCCGGGATAACCATCCCAGCTTCCGGCCTTGAGGCAGCGCTCCATCTGACCCGTGCGCACGATCACGTAATCCCCGCGCTCGACCTTCACTCCCTGCGCCTGCGCCGTGCGGTCGAGATCGGCGCAGGTGATGCCGTAGCCGTCATCCAGTGCCTCCTTCCCCAGCACGCGCGCCACGTCGAGGAGCACCCCGCGACCTACCATCTTGCTCTTCGTCTTCTCGATACCGCATTTCTGCGCACCGGCCGAGGTCACTTCCCGGCAGTCGTACCCGTTCCACATCGAATCCTCGTAGAACACATGGCCCAGACCGTCCCATTGGGTTCCGCATTGGAGCGGCATGGTTACCATGTCGTCGGCGGCGCGAATGCCGCGTTTGTCGAGTACCCCGGAATAGGCGTCAGTACCGGTGCGAATCATGGTGTGAATGGGATTGGTACGGCCCATGGCGGGATAATTGCTCTTGGCGCCCTGCGGGCCGGTGTGATCGAAATTGAGCGCCAGCGAGATCACCTTGCCCTTGCGCACGAGTCTCGCGGCGGCGATGATATCCTCGGCGCGGGTGTAGTTTAGGGTCCCGATCTCGTCGTTGGGACCCCACTTACCCCAGTTCTTGTACTTCGCGGCCGCATCGCGCAGGTCCTGGCGTGTGATTTTCTTTACCGTCATGGAGCGCCCCTTTTGCTGTCCGGAAACGATGGTAGCATGACTGGATCAATGGAGGATGGCATGAGGGCAGCTCTGCGCGTGCTCCGCTTAACCGCTGCAGTGATCGCATTCTGGCCGGGCCTCTCCCGGCCGTTATCGGCCGAGACTTATCCGGCGCATACGGTGCGGATGATTGTGCCGTTTGCGGCGGCGGGCCCGACCGACGTGATTGCACGCATCGTCGCCCAGAAATTGTCCGATACCTGGGGCCAGCAGGTGTATGTCGAGAACCTTCCGGGAGCCGGGGGCAACACCGGAATCGCCAATGCCGCAAGATCAAAGCCCGACGGCTACACCATCCTGGTCGTGAGCACGGGCTTCATCGTCAATCCGAGCCTGTATGCAAAGGTGCCCTATGATCCGCTGAAGGATTTTTCCCCCATCACCCTCGTTGCCGCGTCTCCCAACGTCATCTCCGCCCACCCAGGCTTTCCCGCCACAACACTCAAGCAGCTGATTGAGCTGGTCAAAACGCACCCTGGAACCTACAGCTTTGCGCAGCCGGCCACCGGCTCGACGCCGCACCTTGCGGGCGAGCTGCTCAAGCAGAAATACGGGCTCGATCTCGTGACCGTTCCATTCAACGGGGCGGGCTTGGCGATCAACTCCACAATCGGCGGCCACACGCCGATAGCGTTCACGGCGCTGCCTCCGGCGATGAGCAATATCAAGGAAGGCAAGTTGCGCGGGATCGCCGTCCTCAGCAGCCGTCGCTCCCCCTCCTTGCCTGACGTTCCCACCAATGTCGAAGCCGGGGTGCCCGATCTTGAGAGTGATACGCTCACGGGCATTGTCGCACCCGCCGGCACGCCCAATGAGATCATCGAGCGGTGGCGCAGGGACATCGTGCAAATGGTTGCCTTGCCGGAGGTGAAGGAGCGGCTCGAGACCCTCGGCTTTGTCCCGGTGGCGAATACGCCGCAAGAGTTCGGGCAGCGTCTGAAAACCGAAATGGAAAAATGGGGGAAAGTCCTCCGCGACGCGAAGATCCGCGCGGATTGAGCTCGGTCAGCTTGCGTGGCCGGCTCGCTGCTCCGGATCGTCACGCTCTTTGCCGGCTGTTTGGTCGCAGGCGGCGCCAACGCGCAGAGCACCTATCCGGAGCGGCCGGTCAGACTGGTCGCGCCGTTTGCACCCGGCGGTCCGGTCGATGTGGTTGCCCGCTTGCTTGCGCCCAAACTGTCGGAGACCTTCGGTCAGCAGTCTGTATACATCAATATCGACCGCCGGCGGCCACATCAAGGAAGGCACCATGCGACCGCTCGCTGTCACTGGCGCACGGCGCTCGCCGGCGTTGCCGGATGTTCCTACGCTCGCCGAGGCCGGAGCGCCAAACCAGGAATTGGAGATCATCCTCGGTCTGCTCGCCCCCGGTGGAACGCCGCGGGAGGTCATCGAACGATTGCAGCGCGAGACCGTTCGCGTGATCGCGATGCCGGAGATACACGAACAGCTGGCCGCGCTCGGGTTCGAGCCGATCGGCAGCTCGCCGGAAGAATTCGCGCAGCGCATCAGAGCGGAAGCGGAGAAGTGGGCGAAGGTGATCCGGGCGGCCGGGCTTCAGCCGCAGTAGGCTCTGGATGAGCCCATCCGTGACCGTGCGCGATAGATCGGCTGAGACGGACGGGGCACGTCCAAGCGTGCTGTGCGTCGGCATTGCGGTGCTCGATTTTGTCTTTCGCGTCGAGCGCTTCCCGACTGCGAGCAGCAAATCTCCCATGGTCGAGTTTACGATGACCGGCGGCGGCTGTGCCGCCAACGCCGCAATCGCGGTGGCGCGGCTCGGCGGAGAAGCGCGATTTGCCGGTCCGCTTGGCGACGACGAGCACAGCGCGCGCATCCTCGAGGGCCTTGCCCGCGAGGGCGTTGACCTAAGCGGCATCGCGCGCGTTCCCGGGGCCGAGACGTCGATCTCCGGCATCTTTGTTGATGCCGCGGGCGAGCGGCTGCTCACAACGCGGCGGTCTTTCGGGCTCGAAGCGGCGCGGCCAGGCGATCTCGAACGTCTGCTGCACCGCGCCGATGTGGTGCTTGCTGACAATCACTTTCCCGCGTTCGTCACTCCGGTTTGCGAGAGGACGCGGGCACGCGCGTTGCCGGTCGTGCTCGATGTCGACAAGCCGGTGGAGCTGAGCGACCCGCTGGTTGCCCTCGTCTCGCATCCGATCTTCTCAGCCGAGGCTTTGCGTGCGGCCACTGGGATCGACGATCCCCCTCGAGCTCTCGCAGCGGCGGACAAGCAGTGTCCCGGTTTCGTTGCCGTGACCGACGGCGACAACGGCGCTTATTGGCGCAATAACGCTACCGGCGACGCCGCGGTGCGCCATCAGCCTGCCTTCAAGGTGGAGGCCGCTGATACGCTCGCGGCGGGCGATGTCTTTCATGCCGCGTTTGCCCTCGCGCTGGCGGAGGGCCGGCCAGAGTTTGACGCGATGCGCTTTGCCAGCGCTGCCGCCGCGCTCAAGTGCATCCGCTTCGGCGGCATCGTCGGCTCGCCCAAGCGGCCGGAAGTCGAGCGGCTGCTGATGTCGATGGCGGAGCCTGCCTCAGGATAACGTACCCCGATGATTTGCCAGGGACGGACCTGCTCGAGGTCGCTGGTTTTCTTGGGTCGGATTATTGCACATAGTCGAACCCTGCCCCTGATCTGCCCTGTCCGTGGACACCTTGATCCTGTTTGAACCCGCACGTACCGTCACCGCTTCCTCGGAAACAGAGGGGCGACGGCGCTGCTGCCCGTCAGCATGAACAAGCCTGCCATAGTGCTTATCGCAGCCGTCGCTGCGAACGGCGTTATTGGCCAAGGCGGCCGACTGCCTTGGCGCCTGCCGTCAGACCTTGCTCATTTCCGCAGCGCCACGCTCGGCAAGCCGCTCGTCATGGGACGCAAGACGTATCTCTCCATAGGCAAGCCGCTTCCCGGCAGAACGAACATTGTCGTGAGCCGCGATCCTTCTTTCTCGGCCGCTGGGGTGCTGGTCGCACCGAGCATCGAGATCGCGCTCACCGTCGCGCGCGGCGATGCGCTGCGGCGCGGTACCGACGAGATTGCGGTGATCGGCGGGGCTGACATTTTCCGCCACACCTTGGCCATTGCGGACCGGCTGCTGATCACGCGGGTGCAGCTGGAGCCGGAAGGCGACACGATTTTCCCATGCATCGATGAAGAGGCGTGGGAGGAAATCAGTCGCGCCGAGCATCCCAGGGGAAAGAATGATGACGCCGCGTTCACAACCTCTGTGTATGCACGCAAGGCGTTGCCGTGACGCGCATGGTGTCGTGGAAAGAAGCGAGCGCGCGTTGTACCGCTTAGCGCTACTGCGTCACAAGTTGCCCCTCGACGTCATTCCGGGGCGCAGGAAAATCGGCCGTGCCGATTTGCCTGCGAGCCCGGAATCCATAACCCCAAGCAGTAAGGTGTGCCACCGCAGCGTAACCACTTTCATCATTGCACGGCCTGTGGTTATGGATTCCGGGCTCCGCTCGCACTCGGACGGCGCGAAGCGCCGATCCGAGCGCTCGTGGCCCCGGAATGACGGGCTAGAGTAGTTTGTGCGGTCGCATCAGAGTGGTGCGAGAGCGCTCGGTCGCTCTCTTTGCGATCTGAGAAACCGTAAGGGTCGCAAAGCGTCCTCGGGGTGAGGCCGTAGCGGGGAGGCGGGTTCTCCAAAGAACGCATTCCTGACGAGCTGCCGTACAAACCATAACGCGCGCCGGCCGTCTGTGCTGGCCAACACGCCGTACGCACGTGACGCGAGCAAATTCACGGTGCGCCGCTGCTGCTCGGGTTCGTTTGGTGACGATTGCAGTCACGCGCATGCAGGGGCGGCTCTCGAACCCGTCGCTGCGGGGTGCTCCGGCTTGGGTTCGTTCCGCCGCAACAGGTTGCGCGGGCTTGTGCGGGCTCGGGTTCGTTTGGCCAAAGTGATGCTCGTGGTGGACCGCCTTGGGTTCGTTCGGCGCGATGCCGGCATGGCGGGACTGGCTTGGGTTCGTTTGGCCGAGATCGTGCAGAACGGGCTGCGCCGCCTCGGGTTCGTTCGGCCGGATCGCGGTGCCGCGACCGCAACGCGCCGGTTTCCTTAGCCCATATTCAATCTCGATCCGTCGCGTGTGGCCAAACAAGCGCGCGATGCGCCGGAACTCGTTGTTTACCTCGGCGTAAGGGTCGGGTTGACGATAAGGATCACGATCCCGTGGATATACGTCCGGAGCATTGCTCCTTGCACTGCTGATGGGACCAAGGCCGCTCCGCCGCAGAACCAAATCCCATTGCTCTAGGGGCGAAGCAGAAGCCCGTTCGTCTCCCGCCGATGCGCCTGCACATTCGGCATCAAACGCCCGGATGGCGCGTTTGCGGCGCGCGAGGGCGCGCCCTTCGTAACGGTCGGTCGCGACCGCCCGATCGAGGGCAGCTACATCCAGCGGCTTCACGGCGAAGCAATCGGCGCGCGCGCGCCGCGACCGCCACACATCGACCTGAGCACAGGCGATCCGGCAGGCCAAAGCGAAACGCTCTGTGGCAGCACCGGCATCCGGCCCTGCAATGGCGCGCGCCAAGGCGGCAATCCGGTCGACGAATACGGGATCAAGCCCTGCGGGGCGGTTCAGCCCGTGCCGGACCGCGTTGCGCGACGAGCGCGCCTTGCCTTCGGGCGTCCTCGGGCCGCGGCTGCGGCGGCCGTTCCGCCGGCTGGCTTCGCGTCTGGCTTCGCTGATCATGCCGGCTCCGGTGCAGCATTGTTCCCTCTTTGTTCTATCACGACTCAAGGCCGTACGCAAGCCGAATCGAGCCCCCGAAGCTTCCGTCTTTTCGAGAAACTGGATGCGCCTGAAGTCTGATTTGGAGAACTTGGGGCAAAGCAGCTCGGGCTGTTGCAGGAGCTGCTGCCAGGGACCGCACGCTTTGGCGTCCTCGCCAATCCCAACAATGCGATGACTGAATCCGTTATCAAAGACCTGCGGACGGCGGCTTTGGCCATTGGTCGTAAAATCGAGGTCTTCGATGCCGGCACTAATCGCGATATCGACGCGGTGTTTGCGAGCTTTGTGCAGAAGCAGGTCGACGCAATTTTGGTGAGTCCCGATCCGCTGTTTGCCAACCGCCGCGTCCAACTTGTCACGCTGGCGACGTACCACAGGGTTCCCGCAATCTATTTCTCGCGCGAGTTTGCCGAAGGCGGCGGGCTAATGAGCTACGGAACGAGTCAAACGGACATGTATCAGCAGGTCGGCAGCTATGTTGGTCGCATCCTAAAGGGCGAAACGCCCGCCGACCTGCCGATTCTGCGGGCGATCAAGTTCGAGCTTGTCATCAACCTGCAGACGGCCAGGACGCTCAGCCTCATTGTGCCGCCGACGCTGCTCGCCCTTGCCGACGTGGTGATCGAGTAGCTGTGCCGCTTGCTGCGGTGCATGTGTCCGCTGCTGGCACTAAACGAAAGTGCTCGAAGCTCGCAGTTACGTCCGCACTCGAATGAACCGCCGACTTGCCTGCGCGACCTTGGTTTAAAAAAACTCGCCCGGCGAAAGGCCGGGCGAATCCGACGCTGACGTGGGCGCGAGCTATACGCAGACGCGCCTTTGATAGAGCCGCACCATCTTCCAATAAGCCCCGCCCCAGGTGCCGGCAAAGGCGACAGGACGCCAGCCGTAACCTACAGGGGCATTAGTATCGTTGTGCCAGATTTTGCAATCGGCATTAGCCCAGCGCACCACGACCCATTCGGGGCGCACCCACGCGTTCGCCGAAGGTGCCGCGGCCACAGCGAGCAATACCGCGCTTAAGACGAGCGTCAACAGTCTCATTCCACTCTCCGTGATACCTCTCCGTTTTTTGGGGGAGATCGTCCCAGCGGGGCGATATTAAGGAATATGGCGAACTTGTGCTAGAGGGGGGCTTCCCACCGCTGGGCAGAGGCGCGACCGGTTCGTGATCGACGTGCATGAAGGTCCGCAGTTTGTGCAATTCTCGCACATAGCCTAATGCGACGGCATGTCCGCAGCCGGCGGAAGCCGACATCAGGCCGCTGGAAGGCAATTCGCGTTTTGACCCACAACGGACGTGTATCAGCGTTACCGCTGTAGAACGCGCCAATCACGCGGCGCGCCAGTCGGCTCTGTTGAATGACGCGCCCCATCTAAACACCTGGCTCGGCCGGTTCGCCATCCCACCAGGGTCGGGTGTCTTACGGCCACACGGGAGACTGTCAGTTCGTTAGATAGGACCTGGCCTCGGCCAGTTCGGGGCGGGCCGGACCGACGGGTTTGCTTAGCGCCACAAGCTTCCGGTAGGCGTCGTGAGCGGTCGCGGAATCACCCGTCTGTTTCGCGGCGCGGGCCTCGCCGAGAAGGCTGCGGAAGCGATTGGGATCGGTGCTCAACATCGCCCGGTACTCGACCAGGGCCGCCGCCGGCTGGTTGAGTTCGAGCAACAGATCGGCCAATAGCTCGCGCGCCGGCAGCACCGACGACGGGGTGGCCGGGTGCTTGTCCATCGTGGCGTCCAGATCGGCCGCGGCCCGCACCAACGCGACGGCCTTTTTGTCGTCGCCTCGGACATGGGCGGGGATACCGGCGGCCGCCAAACGCTGGACCTCGACCTGATTGGCCCAATAGATGTCGTTGCCCTTCAGCTTGTCTTCGAGCGATTGTAGCCGGCTGATCTCCGCCTCGGCGCCGGCGATGTTTCCGGTCCGCGCGTCGCCCAGCGCGCGGGCATAGGCGATCATCGCTTCTGCCCAGGGAAAGCGCTCAAGCGGGAAACCGATCGCCGGCTCGCTCAGCGCAGCGGGACAGCGGGATTGGAGGAGCGCGGGATTTCAGCGGCGCGGGGGGAATGGTCCGCTGTGCAAGTGGCGCGGCTGTTGGAGGCGGCCGGCAGCCCTTTCGACGCAAGCGCTGGCGCCAATAGAGTGCAAAAGCGAAGCCGCTGAAGGCGCTCAGCGGCTTCGACTTTGCCGTGCTCGGCATTCGTTGCGTTTGCGTTACAAGACCGGCTCGCTTTTGGGTCTTTGGACCCTGACCTCTGGCCCCGTGGGGCGCTGGGTGCTCCTAGGGTGCGAGAAACCGCCACGCGGCTCCTGTAAGCACAATGAGGTTAAAACGCGCGCAAATCTCTCACAAGACGTCTGAACATTACATTTAGGGCAGAAGGCTTGACCAATCTTAAGCTTTCCGTTTGCCCGCGTCACGACGAGGTCGGAAACCGGACGTGATGATTGCACTGGATGCTTCAGCAAAGCACCAGCTCGGTCGCGGCGTAATCGATCTGTCGCAACCACGCCGCATAATTTTGAAATGGTTCTCTGGTATTCCTCGATGCCTGACCAATCAGAGAGATGGGGTGAATCGCCATGAACCGTCGCCAGCTATAGTCAGATCGGCGGCTCTTGCGACCTCCTTCGTAGTCGGCCACCATTTCGCGGGTGCTGCTGACGGATATCCATTCACTCTGGGCGTAGCCTCGGGTGAGCCCACCGAGGATGGCTTCGTACTGTGGACGCGCTTGGCGCCCGTGCCACTCGCGTTGGACAGACTCGGCGGCATGGCGGAGCCCGTCTCCGATTATGGTCCGGCACCGCGAATAGGGTGCTCCTGATGGCTCATCGCAAAGGGCGGAATTGAAAGCGAATTAAAAACACAGCGTGTTCCTTCCGGTCGGCGCGCGACACAGACCAAGTTACCACTCACTGTGTCCTAAATATCACGGTCTAAGGAGAAGTCGACATTCTTCATCGTTCTCTTTTCAGTACGCCGCGATCCCGTCAATTCAGCCCTCCACCATTGGCCCAGCAGCTTCGGATTCCAGTAGGGAGTAGCAACAGTGCAGATAAAACAATTCGAATCGCCCTCGCTCCTGCCGACCTTGGATGCGCTTGATGCGGAGTTTGGGTGCGAGGACGAGCAGTGCGAAACCGGACGCAGAAGACAGGGAGGTGCTTCGATGGATCCTACGTTTAGGCCGACACAATCTGAGTTCCCTACACACCCGAGAGCCGCCGGGTCGAGGGTCGACGCGATCAAGCGGTCATCTCTCGATGCGGCCATTATGCGGCCGTCGCTCGGCAGGCGAGCGACACGTGCCCTCACCCGGTTTCTCATCATATTTGCTCTCGGTGTGGGGACCACTTTGGCTTGGCAGTCGTACGGTGATGTAGCCAGAGCAACGATTGCAAACTCGTCAGCGCAGCTTGCCTGGTTGGCACCACAACCGGTTGCGCGGACCACACCCGACGCGTCGTCGGCCACCTCCGGTCATGCGTCCCCCGATGTGCAACAGCTTGCGCTAGGACTCGCCTCAATGCGCCAAAGCGTGGAGCAGCTCGGAGCGCAGCTCGTGGCCGGTCAGAGGCAGATGGCCAGCGACATTACAAAATTGCAGGCGGACGAGCAGGAAATCGTTCAGAAGCTCTCAGCGGCTCCGGCACGCTCCCCCGCTGCACCGCCACGCAAGCCGGCCCCAGTGGCGGCGGCTCCGGCGCCTTCGGTGCAAGCGCGCTAATTCTCCTTCAGACTGATCACGCTCTACGAAGTTCCCGGCGAAAACATCTCCTTTGGCTGAGGCGAGGGCGCAGCGCGCCAACGCCGTCGCGCACAGCTGAAAAAGACACCTCCGGTCGCCATTGCGTGTCGGGAGAGAACCATGCGGTTCGCGCGGCGCAGCGAACCCCTGACTTGATCCCCACAAATCCGTTATGCTGCCCCCTGGCTAAGCGACAGCGTATGCAATTCGATCGACTAAAACGGCGTGAGTTCATCACGCTGCTCGGCGGCGCGGCACTCGCTTGGCCGCTCGCAGCACGCGCGCAGCAGTCGGCGATGCCGATAGTCGGCATTTTAAGCAGCTCGTCATTTGCCGCATTCGCCGATCTCCTGGGTGCATTCCGCCAAGGCCTCAAAGAGACCAACTATATCGAAGGCCAAAACGTCGCCATCGAATTGCGCTGGGCGGAAGGCCGCTTCGAGCGCCTACCCGATTTGGCGGCTGAACTGGTGCGGCTGCGTGCGGCGGTTATCGTCACGACTGGTGGCAGCTCGACGCTTGCGGCCAAGGCCGCGAACTCGACAATTCCGCACGTCTTTTTAAGCCAGGATGATCCAGTCAAGTTGGGCTTGGTGACGAGCTTCAATCAGCCGGGCGGCAATGCAACCGGGATGAGCTTGTTGACCAGCGCTCTGGTGGCCAAGCGGCTGGAGTTTGTGAGGCAGCTGTCTCCAGCCGGCGCGCCAATATCCTATCTCATGAATCCGCAGGCTCCGGAGGCAGAATTTCACTTGAGCGACATACAAGCTGCGGCGCGAGAGAGCGGACAGCAGATCAGTATTCTAAACGCCAGCAGCGAACGCGATATTGACAATGCTTTCATTATGCTCGCCCAACGGGGCGGTGCGCTCATCGTCAGTACCGATCCATTCTTTGTCAGCCGTTCTCATCAAATCGTCGTGCTAGCGGCATACCACAAAATTCCTGCTATTCATGATCGTCGCGAGTTTGCTGCGGCTGGTGGCCTCATCAGTTACGGTACGCACCTGCCCGACGCATATCGCCAAATTGGCGTGTATGCCGGCAGGATCATCGCAGGAGCAAAGCCTTCCGACCTCCCGGTTATGCAGCCAACCAAGTTCGAGCTTGTGATCAATCTCAGGACGGCCAAGGCACTCGGCCTTACAATTCCGCCGAGCGTGCTCGCCATTGCCGACGAGGTTATCGAATGAGACGCCGTTTTGTTGCACTGCATGAGTCCGGTTACGGCACAAACGCGAAATGCCGATGCGGCACCGCCAAAGTCGGGTGATTGGGGTAAAGCTGACCTAATCGGCCGGCCTCTTGCAGTCAGGAACGAGAATTTAGGGATACTCCCAGGCTAAACGCCTTCTGGCGAGTGGCCCCCACGGTCCTCTTGAGCGCCTTGGCGATTTTTCCCGCTGGCGTCTTTCCCCGAGCAAGTGTCTTTAATTCGCGAACGTCCGTCTTTGTCCATTCACGTCGTTTTGAGTTTTTCTTGGCCATCTCGGTTTCCAATCTACAAAAACCTATGTGTAACAGCCCAACTGATCAGCTTGGCAAGTACTCGTAGAACAAAAATACAACAAAGTCAATTAGTTTAAGAACTGGGGTCAATTGCTAGAGCAGGATGCGTTCAGGCTGTGTTTTGCCGCAATACCCAATCAGAGTGCGGTGATTTCCTGCCTCAAGTCAAAACGGTCAACTCAGTCCGACCTGCAAACAACTTTTCAACCGCATCTGATGTGGACCCGGTAATGGAAGGCTATGGTGGCTTCGCCTTGAACGCCGTTTACGCGCTTCCATAACGGCAGTTCTTGGTATTATGTCCGGGCCTTCTGGACGCGGTGCTTCGCTCGTGCATACACCGGGTAAAGCAGATCTAATCGGCCAGCCTCTTGCAGTCAGGCAGGCGGACTCTCGTCACCAGAGATGACGGTAGTCCAAACAGGCGATTGAGCCGGACATCCAAAAGAGCAATGATTGAATTATCCCACATCTTGATGGAAGCCGCGCTGGAAAAGGAGCGGCATATACTACCCGAACGCGCCCCCAAGGCAGTCGCAAAATAATTAGGGCTTCCCGTGGCGAACGTGGCGTCGTCATGGCGTTCGTCGTTCGTCGTTGTTCCAGCCGTCGAACGACAGCCGGGACGTGCATTTCATTTCAGGGCTCATGGTCCAGCGGGCTGGCGCCAAGTCGCTGTGCACCATCGCCAAGGCCCTGAACGCTCGCGGCGTCGCTACAGCGCGTGGGGGGCGCTGGCAGCCGATGAGGTGAGCAATATCCTCGCAAGGGCGTAGGAACTGGCCACCAAGCCGGTTCAATCGTCTTAACGGGTAGAAACGAACGACAGCAGCCCCAGACGGCATGCCTGCTTGCGGTCGCTCAGTGCCCGCGTAGCCTCGCTACCACGCGCCCAAGGAGCCCTGGTGGGGCGACGTGCTCCTCGTGTTCTGGCATCGGACGCAAAGCGCGGGGAGCCGTTTCAACAGGCTCGCCCACGCCATCGTCCTCGCGCCCATGTCTGGTGAAGACTACGCGCCGCTCCGTGGCGTGGCATGCGGAGCAAATGAAGGTGTGGTGTTCACAGCCACGGAAACGAGCTGTCTCATCCGGCACCACGCTCGTCAGGACCAACTCCGCGCCACACGCGGTACAACCCATCGGTCGCACTCCGACCAACACCCATCGTTCTCAGAGAGAATGGTTAGTGCTGATGTCCAAACAAAGGCCAAACAGCGGTAGCGGAGTGTGGGAACCTCGGTCGGCTCGTCATCAAGATTGAGCCTCCACAGCCTTCCAGCAGCTCGCGACCTTCATCACCAAGCGCGTGCAGATGTCGCATCTCTATTCCCTTGCGAGCGGTGCGGCGAGAACGAGCGTTGGAGCCGCGATCACATCAGCTTAGCGCAAGATCAGCATCTTCCCCGCAATCCTGCGCAAGCAAATCCCACGAGCGTCGCCAAGATGAGGTCCTTGCTCGGAAAGCCGAGGTGCCTGGTGGCAGCTCTCGATGCGAAGCAGAGGCTTGGACGGAGCAGGGATCATGCGCACGAGCTACCCAAGGAGCACCGGAGCGTCCATTACATTGTACCTTGCTTTCTGTATGCTGGTGTACGGCCTCTTCGCGTTCGGCTTCTACAAGATGTTTCAGCCCCGCCAGATCGCCAATCTCGGGCTGGCAGCATACAAGGCACCAGTAGCGGCGGTCAGAGGCTATGACCCCACCGAGCGGGTCGCGTACATTCGACGAACGCTCATTGAAGAAGATGCGTCTTATGAGACTTTCGACCAGAGGACAGTGGCGTCCAGTGGGAGCGATCGTTTGTTGGCGGTGAGGGAGGCTGGGCACAACTGACGCCCAGACCTCGCGCCGCTACGGTCAGGATCAACTCCGCGCCACACGCTGTACAACGCATCGGTCGCACTCCGACCAACACCGCCCGTTCTCAGAGAGAATGGTTAGCGCTGGTGTCCAAACCAAGGCCGAACAGCGGTAGCGGAGTGCGGGAACTTCGGTCGGCTCGTCGTCGAAAAAATGCATGGCGCGGGTGGTCGTGAAAGCTGTGGACGGAGCCGCTTCTGTGCGCCACCGCCACTGGAAGGCCCAAACCGCGACCATAGGTACGTAGAAGAAGGAATGACAGGGAGCGCGCCTATGACCAAAGGGCATTACGGCGTTCGCGCTGCCAAGGCGCGTCCGAGCTGGACGGCACCTGCGCCCGGTAGTGCATGGAGCGGCAGCGCACTCGTCAGCATCATCGTGCTCTTGGTGATAATGCTGGTTCTGCTCGTGTACGGGGTGCACAAGACTGTCACGAATGTGGACACTGTGATGTCAGCGCTCCGCACGACCGGCGAAGGAAGCCCAGCAGGCAGCGGGACGCGATAGAGCAGTGAGTTTAAGGTCGCGGGCGGGAGCAGCCTAATCGCCCAGCTCGTGTAGCCGTTTCCTGGTGGTGCCGTCGCCAAGCCGTGCCTTCTTCCCTGAGCCAAGAACGCGGCAGCACGTTACCTCTGCGGTACGCACGAGGAGCCGGAGGGTGTTATGCCCTGCCAAGGCCGCCTCAGCGACCGCTCCAGACTCTCCTCTCTAACCGTACTGCATCGCAAACTACTCTAGCCCGTCATTCCGGGGCCGCGAGCGCTCGGTTCGGCGCTTCGCGCCGTCCGAGGGCGAGCGGAGCCCGGAATCCATAACCACAGGCCGTGCAGTGATGAAAGTGGTTACGCGCGGTGGCACACATCACTGCTTGGGGTTATAAATTCCGGGGCTCGCAGGCAAATCGGCGCGGCCGATTTTCCTGCGCCCCGGAATGACGTCGAGGGGCAACTTGTGACGCAGTACCACTACTCGCCTCGACAGCTCGTGCTTCGCCTCGCCATGCCGGCGGGCCTTGCGCTTATGGCCGTGCTTGCGCCTTCGCTCGTCGCCGCGCAGGGAACGCGGGAGCAGCGGGCCGCGTGCGCGGATGAAGGCCGATGGTTGTGCAGCAACTACATTCCCGATGAGGATGCGATCAAATCCTGCATGCTGCGAAATCTCGGAGCCCTAAGCCCCCGTTGTCGGGCGATGTTTGGCCCGCAGAAGGGCGCAAAGAAGCGCAAGTGACGCAGGGCTCGATTTCGCTGCCTGATCGGACTGCGCTGTCCCTGGCGTCCCCTACGGGAGGGACGGGAGCAGCTCGAAAAGCTCGATAAAACCTGAACAACTGCGGTGCCTGCCGTGCGGAGGGCTACCACTTAGGGCTACCACCTGCAAGGTTCGCCAGATCGAGCCCGTCGGACAAACCGAACGTCTCATTGACTATCGCTCAGCGGAAGATCGGACCAGGCCACTGTATGACTGCTCTTCCCTTGACAGCGAGCCTTTGCGTTTGGCTCTTCAGGGCGCTGCACGCCCATTTCTGCCAGCACCCCAATGGAGGAAGCCAAAACCAACCGTGCACTGGACTTCCGACCACCGTCGCGTCTGCTGAGGCGGCAAATCCTGCTGTCATCAGGCAGACCAGCGCGGCCCGAATGTCATGATCCCCACACGGGCCTGCTTGTTCAGCGAACATTCTGGCGGTGTCGCGGTCGGTCCAACCAAGCTTGCTCAATAACGCCGTCAGCGTTCCCTGCTCAGCCGCCTTCCTGAACATCCAATCCGACTTGCGTTCATTCTTCCGCCGGTCGGATTGCTTATACGTTTCATCGGGCAGAAGCACCCCAAGGAAAGCTTCGGAAATGCTTCGATGATGCCCGTCCCGGTCCTGACTGCTATCTCAGTTGCGAGCCGCGAACCAGATGCCTGCGCCGCGAACTGTGATGCTGCGTCGGCCCCAGCTTCTCGGAAAGCCAGACCACCACGCTTGTTCTCTCGATGGCTGAGACCCGGACGACAACGGTTCCAGAAGGGACCGCCGTAGAACAGCCGCTCACAATCGCGGTATGGGCAGCCCTCATGAGAAGGCAAAATGGGCGCGTCAAAAGCCTAAGAAGGTACGGTACAGCCGCGACGTGTCTCTCTCTCTCCTCCCACTGAGTTCCCGTCTTCGCAACTTTGATGGTGCCGTCGATCCGACAAGCAAGACCTGTGGTCTTCTTTTTGCTGGCAAATCCCACATCAACGCCCAGCAGGTTCATAGAGCCCTCTCCATCACCATCAGCAAGGGCGAGCGTAGCAGGTTTCGCTTGTGTATATTACACTAGGGAAGCAGGGGAGGGCTCGAGGCCACTCCCAAGGCAACGCCACCGTTAGCGGTCGCAGTTCATTTGATTTCATCCAGGATGTGCTGCTTGAGGATCATCTGATAAGTATTCGCGGTCTGCTAATCCTGTTCCGTCAATCACGGGTCACCGCTCACGTCTGCACTTGAAACCACTTCTGCGCGCCGCTGACAAGGCGGTCGGCCCAGGCCTTGTAGATGTCTAGGTCTGGGTGGTGTGCTCTGAGCCAATTGTACGTGACGGATGCTCGCACATTGTTGGCCCGCGTTTCGTACTGCTGCCTTCCATCTGGTAGTGATGGTGCTTCAAGGCCGCTGGTGCGGGGCTTGCCGTAGAACACGCTGCCGGTTGGCTCAACCACAAAGGACAGATGGACGAGAGCGTTCCTCACGGACACTTCGTTGGGCCTATGTCCACGCTCGAACCGGGCGGGAGGCATATTTGTTGCCTTGTGAAGTTCCCAACTTGATCGAACAAGTTCCTAGCCTTAGATAGCTTTTCCGCAATCTGGGTACTTGTGAAAGTGGCGTATTCATCTGGTTTGGAAAGCGGTTCTGTCAGTATCTGCGTGCCAGTTGTTGTGCCTTGAACCCTTGTCTGCTTTAGCTGCCAATCAAATTGCTCGGCAAAGAAATAGACCAACATAGAGCGGATTGTCATGTCTATTGTTAGCTTGTCGAGGTCGCCATTGAACGCATGTGGATTGCTCTTCGCAAGAGCATCGCTCGCTCCGACCTCGTTGACAAGTCGCCAGCCTGCGCCGCTCTCTGGATACGCCCACTGACGGATTTGCGGCTTTGACAGATCGACCGTGTACTCAGCTGCCATCACTGCAGTTTCGGTCTTTCCGCGCAAATCAAAGTAGATGGCGATTGGAGAGCCAGCGCAGCCCCAAGCGTCGCGGTGAAGGCACCCACGAGGGTCCGCGACCCAAAGTTTGTCAACACGACCGCCGCTAGGCACCCTATGCCAATCAACAATCCTCCGATGCCAACCACTAGGGCAATCAGCAACCCGTCCGGTGCGGCCACCGCATGTACCGCCTTCATGATGAGCGAGCCCCCCACGACCGGAACAGACACCATCCAGTACCATTACACACCCCCCCGACAAGCGCGACCACGGCCGCTAATGACCGCTAGGGTACACCCAAGCGTACCATACGAACTCACTTGCGCCTTGAGTCCGTTAGGGTTGACAGGAGTCCAACGGACGTAGTATCAACGGACGGTATCCTAACGGACCCAAGGGGGAGGGGAGCACATGGCCACGATCTTATACGCTCGCGTCAGCACCACTGAGCAGACAATCGAGCACCAGCGCACTCAGGCGGAAAAGGCTGGCTTCAAGCTCGACAAGGTCATCTGGGACGATGGGGTGTCCGGGGTGAGCGCCAAGTTCTCTGAGCGGGTCCGGGGAGGCGGCTCTTTGACCTGCTGCGGTCTGGCGACACGCTGGTCGTTCGATGGATTGATCGTCTTGGGCGGAACTATCAGGACATCTGTGAAACCATCCGCGAGTTCATGCAGCGCGGGGTGGTGGTCCGCACTGTGATCAACGGCATTACGTTCGACGGCGCTACCAAGGACGCAATGCAATGCGCAGTGCGCGATGCGCTGATCGCGTTCATGGCTGCGACTGCGCAAGCACAAGCAGAAGCCAGTAAAGAAGCGCAGCGCGCCGGGATTGCACATGCAAAATCTAATGGTGAAGCTACCGCCTACAGGGGTCATAAGCCGAGCTACAGTCGCAAGCAGTTCGAGAGCGCGCAGGCGATGCTCGGCAAGTCCGAAGGTGTCGGCGAGATCGCAAGGACCGTAGGGCTTACTCGACAGACGGTCTACAGATCAAGGACGATCCGGCAGCCGCTGAAGCTGCTCTGGCGACGTGGGGCATGTAAGAGAAAGCGGCGCTTCCCTGGCAGATTGCAGATGCCCTGAACACCGGGCGGCCACCCGCGCCGCGTAGCGATCCCACGAGCACGCCAAGTCCATCAGGAACGTGCTCGCACGCTCAGCGTAGCCCCACGCCGCTGCACAGACCTACGCCGCAGTCGATCCGCAAACCGTCGCGCGGCACGCAGCGTCGCCTGCGGGTCCCCTTTTCCGTTTTTGATTTGGGAAAAAATACCCCCGCCCACCGACTTTCAAGAAAACCGGCAAGGCCCCGCGTCTGGTTTGATTTTGCGATGAAGAGCGCGCCCTTGGAAACGCAAAGGTTAGCAACGGGACCTAATGCGCGCGCAATCGCGCCATGACGCGGCCCAAGACACCCGGAGCTTGGAGCTAAGAGCGTGGATGAGCGCACAGAATTATCTCTTGGATCCTTAAAGAGCGTCACTATCCGACCCTGGGCCAATGTCCGCTTAGCACCCGATAACACCCTGGCGAGGTCCGGGTGCTGGGAACCCCTTTCTTATTTTATTGAACGAGGATAATTTACTGGACCTGCCACGCAGCCATAAGTGTTATCGATTGCAGAGCAAAGCCTATCAGGATCGTCCGAGTTTGTGCAGAACATTAGGCCGTAACTATATCCGCATTGATTACCGCCCGCTGGGGTCCCCGTTCTTATGGTTTTGAAAAAAGCGTAATTCGAATCGTAGCAAACACCTTCTCCAAGCCTAAAATCTTGGCTGTTATAATAGCAGCCAAACGGTTTCTGAATGTAGTTACAAGTTGAGCCTGGTACGTTTATCGATTCTCCAATGCAATACGAATAGACCACGTGGTTGAAGTTGAAGGCGGTGGCGACGACGGGGCTGACGGCATCACACGGCAACGTCGCGCTCAGAGTGCTGCTCTCCGTGAAAACGATTGCTGGCAGCCTACCTGATGTGGGAGGAGTACCAGCCGCTACAAAGAACAAATTGTTCGTCTCCCCGTGAAGCCATTTGAACCACAGGTGGGGGCAGTCGCGCTTCCAGAGCTTACACCCAACCTGACAATTATCGTCGATCCAGCATTAAAGTTGGCCTGGCCCCCACCCCCATCACCGAACACGTTGAACTCGGCTAACTGCCAATATTGCCCCAGATTCAGCAGGCTGTCCGGGGCTATGACCATGTAGAAAGCGCCACTGTAGAAAATGACGGTGTCATTGCTGCCCGGGGTCGCGTTCCGTTCAGGCTCATTGTGCTTAGATTTTGGATCACTTGGCGCCCGACGGGTGCGGCGTTGCTGTTTTTGTAACGGCTCCCGGAATTGGGAATCCAACCTGTGTCTGGACATGGTTGTCCGTAGTTGAGCAGCCAGTACTGTATGAAAACGCAGTCGCCGCCGCCGCAGTCGTTGATATATACGAACTGCTGCCAACCTGCGCATCTATCGGGCGGCCACTACCGAGCGGGGTCTGATGAAATGTTTGGGTGTTCAGCTGTAGCGAGAAGGCATCGGGGACCGACGGTCCCGTGTTGTTCACTTCTCAATTTTCGCTCGTTACGCCGGTGACGCTGTCGAAAGATCCAATTGCCGAGTATATCGGCGCCGATGCTGTTGCCGAGGGGCTATTGCTATTACCCACTTGTGCGGGCCGGGGACCGCCGACCAGCAGATACGGCATTTTGGCGCCCTAACGCACGGCGTCTTTTGCCACGCTTCGTTAGGGTAGGAGGAGGTGTAGCATCCTTCGTTTAACGGTATATGCTCCCTAACCCAATCCCAACTTTCCTCGGATGGCCTTGCCCCGGCGTCGCAGAGGTGATTGGAGGCTGTCACTTATTGGAAGGCATCGTCTGGTTATGGGCCAAGGGGGCATGGGCGACAACAGCGCCGACAGGCGGCAGACCACGACTACGATGCGAAGATGATGTGCCATGGACTCCCATTCGCACGCATGAGGCTTGACGAGGACGAACCTGCGCGTAGGCCGTTCGACATTCGGATTGAGAAGCTGCTCGGCTCGCCGATTTTCAAGACCGAGTGCTGGCAAAAGCGGCTCGCGGTGAGGTCTCATTCTGGCTTCCAGTGCTGGCGCTTTTCACGGGCGGCAGACAAGCCCGGGTTGCAGGGCTCAGAGTGTCGGATGTGCAAGACATAAGCGGTCACAAGATGCTGTCATTCGTTGAGGACCGCGAAGCCAATAGGATTCTGAAAAACAGAAACTCTCAACGGGCGGTTCCTGTCCATCCGGTTCTCCGCAAACTCGGCTTCCTTGCGTACGTCGCAGCGCAAAAAGGAGATGGGGAGAAAGCGTGGCTCTTTCCATCGGTCGCACCTGATTTACCGGGTGGGCTTGCGGCTTGGACCAAATGGTTCGGGCGATACCGCCGATCCTCAGGGATCAGCGATGCAAACGTCTTCCATTCCCTCCGACACAAACTCCTTGATGGGATGCGCGGGGCCGGCGTGGACCCGGAGATGCGAACAGCCCTCTTCGGCCACGGATGGCAGCGAAGCACCACGACCGCTGGGTATGGCGTCAAAAGACATGCTGCTACGTTTCACCGCGGGTGCGTTGGCCGATGCAATCGCGAGCGTTTCCTATCCGGGGCTTGATCTTTCGCATTTGTCACCGCCTCCGTAACGACAACTCCCCCCGTGCATGACCCATTCCGATGCAGCCTGAACAAGAACAAGCGCCACGCCAGAACCGCCAGCTTCCGCCGATCTCCCCGTGGAAACCTGATAACTACACGGGACTCTGCACGGTCTCATGGACGCAGAGGTTTGAGCCGAACGCGACCAAGGCGAGCCAATCGCCACTCCAGCGGTGCCGGGTATCGAGAATGCGACAAAGCCAACGGGTGACACGCTTCTCGCTGCATTCGAGGGCTGGCGACGCGAACGCCGGCCAGCGCAGAAAGTAGATGTCGTCGCCTACTACCCCCAGGAAAAGCGGTGCGTCATTGCGGAGGTGGAGGGAGCGTCAACCGGCCAGCCGGAGCAAAAACTGTACAAGGCGATTGGCCAGATGGTTCGGACGGTCAGCGACGTGCCGCCGGGCTGGAACACTCGCCTCCTGATCGTTGTCCACGGAGACAGGATTGCACGTCACCTTCAGCGCGCACATGCCCTTGTGAAGCTCGACGTCGCCGGGCTTG
>CAWJDY010000029.1:0-40779 GCA_963841705.1 uncultured Alphaproteobacteria bacterium | reverse complement strand
GCACCACGAAAACCCCGATGAAACCTGAACAACTGAGCTGCCTGCCGTGGTGAGTGATACCACTGGCGGATACCACCTACAAGGTTCGCCAGATCGAGCCCGTCGGACAAACCGAACGTCTCATTGACTATCGCTCAGCGGAAGATCGGACCAGGCCACTGTATGACTGCTCTTCCCTTGACAGCGAGCCTTTGCGTTTGGCTCTTCAGGGCGCTGCACGCCCATTTCTGCCAGCACCCCAATGGAGGAAGCCAAAACCAACCGTGCGCTGGACTTCCGACCACCGTCGCGTCTGCTGAGGCGGCAAATCCTGCTGTCATCAGGCAGACCAGCGCGGCCCGAATGTCATGATCCCCACACGGGCCTGCTTGTTCAGCGAACATTCTGGCGGTGTCGCGGTCGGTCCAACCAAGCTTGCTCAATAACGCCGTCAGCGTTCCCTGCTCAGCCGCCTTCCTGAACATCCAATCCGACTTGCGTTCATTCTTCCGCCGGTCGGATTGCTTATACGTTTCATCAGGCAGAAGCACCCCAAGGAAAGCATTCGGAAATGCTTCGATGATGCCCGTCCCGGTCCTGACTGCTATCTCAGTTGCGAGCCGCGAACCAGATGCCTGCGCCGCGAACTGTGATGCTGCGTCGGCCCCAGCTTCTCGGAAAGCCAGACCACCACGCTTGTTCTCTCGATGGCTGAGACCCGGACGACAACGGTTCCAGAAGGGACCGCCGTAGAACAGCCGCTCACAATCGCGGTATGGGCAGCCCTCATGAGAAGGCAAAATGGGCGCGTCAAAAGCCGCAAGAAGGTACGGTACAGCCGCGACGTGTCTCTCTCTCTCCTCCCACTGAGTTCCCGTCTTCGCAACTTTGATGGTGCCGTCGATCCGACAAGCAAGACCTGTGGTCTTCTTTTTGCTGGCAAATCCCACATCAACGCCCAGCAGGTTCATAGAGCCCTCTCCATCACCATCAGCAAGGGCGAGCGTAGCAGGTTTCGCTTGTGTATATTACACTAGGGAAGCAGGGGAGGGCTCGAGGCCACTCCCAAGGCAACGCCACCGTTAGCGGTCGCAGTTCATTTGATTTCATCCAGGATGTGCTGCTTGAGGATCATCTGATAAGTATTCGCGGTCTGCTAATCCTGTTCCGTCAATCACGGGTCACCGCTCACGTCTGCACTTGAAACCACTTCTGCGCGCCGCTGACAAGGCGGTCGGCCCAGGCCTTGTAGATGTCTAGGTCTGGGTGGTGTGCTCTGAGCCAATTGTACGTGACGGATGCTCGCACATTGTTGGCCCGCGTTTCGTACTGCTGCCTTCCATCTGGTAGTGATGGTGCTTCAAGGCCGCTGGTGCGGGGCTTGCCGTAGAACACGCTGCCGGTTGGCTCAACCACAAAGGACAGATGGACGAGAGCGTTCCTCACGGACACTTCGTTGGGGCCTATGTCCACGCTCGAACCGGGCGGGAGGCATATTTGTTGCCTTGTGAAGTTCCCAACTTGATCGAACAAGTTCCTAGCCTTAGATAGCTTTTCCGCAATCTGGGTACTTGTGAAAGTGGCGTATTCATCTGGTTTGGAAAGCGGTTCTGTCAGTATCTGCGTGCCAGTTGTTGTGCCTTGAACCCTTGTCTGCTTTAGCTGCCAATCAAATTGCTCGGCAAAGAAATAGACCAACATAGAGCGGATTGTCATGTCTATTGTTAGCTTGTCGAGGTCGCCATTGAACGCATGTGGATTGCTCTTCGCAAGAGCATCGCTCGCTCCGACCTCGTTGACAAGTCGCCAGCCTGCGCCGCTCTCTGGATACGCCCACTGACGGATTTGCGGCTTTGACAGATCGACCGTGTACTCAGCTGCCATCACTGCAGTTTCGGTCTTTCCGCGCAAATCAAAGTAGATGGCGATTAGGAGAGCCAGCGCAGCCCCAAGCGTCGCGGTGAAGGCACCCACGAGGGTCCGCGACCCAAAGTTTGTCAACACGACCGCCGCTAGGCACCCTATGCCAATCAACAATCCTCCGATGCCAACCACTAGGGCAATCAGCAACCCGTCCGGTGCGGCCACCGCATGTACCGCCTTCATGATGAGCGAGCCTCCCACGACCGGAACAGACACCATCCAGTACCATTACACACCCCCCCGACAAGCGCGACCACGGCCGCTAATGACCGCTAGGGTACACCCAAGCGTACCATACGGACTCACTTGCGCCTTGAGTCCGTTAGGGTTGACAGGAGTCCAACGGACGTAGTATCAACGGACGGTATCCTAACGGACCCAAGGGGGAGGGGAGCACATGGCCACGATCTTATACGCTCGCGTCAGCACCACTGAGCAGACAATCGAGCACCAGCGCACTCAGGCGGAAAAGGCTGGCTTCAAGCTCGACAAGGTCATCTGGGACGATGGGGTGTCCGGGGTGAGCACCAAGTTGTCTGAGCGGGTCCAGGGGAGGCGGCTCTTTGACCTGCTGCGGTCTGGCGACACGCTGGTCGTTCGATGGATTGATCGTCTTGGGCGGAACTATCAGGACATCTGTGAAACCATCCGCGAGTTCATGCAGCGCGGGGTGGTGGTCCGCACTGTGATCAACGGCATTACGTTCGACGGCGCTACCAAGGACGCAATGCAATGCGCAGTGCGCGATGCGCTGATCGCGTTCATGGCTGCGACTGCGCAAGCACAAGCAGAAGCCAGTAAAGAAGCGCAGCGCGCCGGGATTGCACATGCAAAATCTAATGGTGAAGCTACCGCCTACAGGGGTCGTAAGCCGAGCTACAGTCGCAAGCAGTTCGAGAGCGCGCAGGCGATGCTCGGCAAGTCCGAAGGTGTCGGCGAGATCGCAAGGACCGTAGGGCTTACTCGACAGACGGTCTACAGGATCAAGGACGATCCGGCAGCCGCTGAAGCTGCTCTGGCGACGTGGGGCATGTAAGAGAAAGCGGCGCTTCCCTGGCAGATTGCAGATGCCCTGAACACCGGGCGGCCACCCGCGCCGCGTAGCGATCCCACGAGCACGCCAAGTCCATCAGGAACGTGCTCGCACGCTCAGCGTAGCCCCACGCCGCTGCACAGACCTACGCCGCAGTCGATCCGCAAACCGTCGCGCGGCACGCAGCGTCGCCTGCGGGTCCCCTTTTCCGTTTTTGATTTGGGAAAAAATACCCCCGCCCACCGACTTTCAAGAAAACCGGCAAGGCCCCGCGTCTGGTTTGATTTTGCGATGAAGAGCGCGCCCTTGGAAACGCAAAGGTTCGCAACGGGACCTAATGCGCGCGCAATCGCGCCATGACGCGGCCCAAGACACCCGGAGCTTGGAGCTAAGAGCGTGGATGAGCGCACAGAATTATCTCTTGGATCCTTAAAGAGCGTCACTATCCGACCCTGGGCCAATGTCCGCTTAGCACCCGATAACACCCTGGCGAGGTCCGGGTGCTGGGAACCCCTTTCTTATTTTATTGAACGAGGATAATTTACTGGACCTGCCACGCAGCCATAAGTGTTATCGATTGCAGAGCAAAGCCTATCAGGATCGTCCGAGTTTGTGCAGAACATTAGGCCGTAACTATATCCGCATTGATTACCGCCCGCTGGGGTCCCCGTTCTTATGGTTTTGAAAAAAGCGTAATTCGAATTGTAGCAAACACCTTCTCCAAGCCTAAAATCTTGGCTGTTATAATAGCAGCCAAACGGTTTCTGAATGTAGTTACAGGTTGAGCCTGGTACGTTTATGGATTCTCCAATGCAATACGAATAGACCACGTGGTTGAAGTTGAAGGCGGTGGCGACGACGGGGCTGACGGCATCACACGGCAACGTCGCGCTAGGAGTGCTGCTCTCCGTGAAAACGATTGCTGGCAGCCTACCTGATGAGGGAGGAGTACCAGCCGCTACAAAGAACAGATTGTTCGTCTCTCCCGTGAAGCCATTTGAACCACAGGTGGGGGCAGTCGCGCTTCCAGAGCTTACACCCAACCTGACAATTATCGTCGATCCGGCGTTAAAGTTGGCCTGGCCCCCACCCCCATCACCGAACACGTTGAACTCGGCTAACTGCCAATATTGCCCCAGATTGAGCAGGCTGTCCGGGGCTATGACCATGTAGAAAGCGCCACTGTAGAAAATGACGGTGTCATTGCTGCCCGGGGTCGCGTTGCCGTTCAGGCTCATTGTGCTTAGATTTTGGATCACTTGGCGCCCGACGGGTGCGGCGTTGCTGTTTTTGTAACAGCTCCCGGAATTGGGAATCCAACTTGTGTCTGGACATGGTTGTCCGTAGTTGAGCAGCCAGTACTGTATAAAAACGCAGCCGCCGCCGCCGCAGTCGTTGATATATACGAACTGCTGCCAACCTGCGCATCCTATCGGGCGGCCACTACAGAGCGGGGTCTGATGAAATGTTTGGGTGTTGAGCTGTAGCGAGAAGGCATCGGGGACCGACGGTCCCGTGTTGTTCACTTGTCCATTCTCGCTCGTTACGCCGGTGACGCTGTCGAAAGATCCAATTGCCGAGTATATCGGCGTCGATGCTGTTGCCGAGGGGCTATTGCTATTACCCACTTGTGCGGGCCGGGGACCGCCGACCGGCAGATACGGGCGTTTCGGCGCCCTAACGCACGGCGTCTTTTGCCACGCTTCGTTAGGGTAGGAGGAGGTGTAGCATCCTTCGTTTAACGGTATGTGCTCCCTAACCCAATCCCAACTTTCCTCGGATGGCCCTTGCCCCGGCGTCGCAGAGGTGATTGGAGGCTGTCGCTCCTTGGAAGGCGTCGTCTGGGTCTGGGCCAAGGCGGCATAGGACGACAACAGCCCCGACAGGAGGCAGACCACGGCGACTACGATGCGAAGATGATGTGCCATGGACTGACCCATTCGCACGCATGAGGCTTGACGAGGACGAACCTGCGCGTGGGCCGTTCGACATTGCGGACCTTCAGAAGCTGTTCGGCTCACCAGTATTCAGAGACCGAGTGCAGGCGAAAGCGGCTCGCGGTGAGGTCTCATTCTGGCTTCCAGTGCTGGCGCTTTTCACGGGCGGCAGACGAGCCGAGCTTGCAGGGCTCAGAGTGTCGGATGTGCAAGACATAAGCGGTCACAAGATGCTGTCATTCGTTGAGGACCGCGAAGCCGATAGGACTCTAAAGACCCGAAACTCTCAACGGGCGGTTCCTGTCCATCCGGTTCTCCGCGAACTTGGCTTCCTTGCGTACGTCGCAGCGCGAAAAGGAGATGGGGAGAAAGCGTGGCTCTTTCCATCGGTCGCACCTGATTTACCGGGTGGGCTTGCGGCTTGGACCAAATGGTTCGGGCGATACCGCCGATCCTTAGGGATCAGCGATGCAAACGTCTTCCATTCCCTCCGACACAACTTCCTTGATGCCATGCGCGGGGCCGGCGTGGACCCGGAGATGCGAACAGCCCTCTTCGGCCACGGATGGCAGCGAAGCACCACGACCGCTGGGTATGGCGTCAAAGACATGCTGCTACGTTTCACCGCGGGTGCGTTGGCCGATGCAATCGCGAGCGTTTCCTATCCGGGGCTTGATCTTTCGCATTTGTCACCGCCTCCGTAACGAGCAACTCCCCCCGTGCATGACCCATTCCGATGCAGCCTGAACAAGAACAAGCGCCACGCCAGAACCGCCAGCTTCCGCCGATCTCCCCGTGGAAACCTGATGACTGCACGGACTCTGCACGGTCTCATGGACGCAGAGGTTTGAGCCGAACGCGACCAAGGCGAGCCAATCGCCACTCCAGCGGTGCCGGGTATCGAGAATGCGACAAAGCCAACGGGTGACACGCTTCTCGCTGCATTCGAGGGCTGGCGACGCGAACGCCGGCCAGCGCAGAAAGTAGATGTCGTCGCCTACTACCCCCAGGAAAAGCGGTGCGTCATTGCGGAGGTGGAGGGAGCGTCAACCGGCCAGCCGGAGCAAAAACTGTACAAGGCGATTGGCCAGATGGTTCGGACGGTCAGCGACGTGCCGCCGGGCTGGAACACTCGCCTCCTGATCGTTGTCCACGGAGACAGGATTGCACGTCACCTTCAGCGCGCACATGCCCTTGTGAAGCTCGACGTCGCCGGGCTTGCTCTGGCGGATGACGCACGGGACGATCGCTGGCTGTTTGGCAAACCGCTGCTAATGCGGTAACAGCGCCGACCCGGCTCGGGAGCATAGCGGGACGGTCGATGCAGCGAGGAGAGTTCGCAAACCAAAAGGCGCTTGCCGCCTACGCCGAGCGGAACGACCTTACCTACGAGTATGAGTTCACGCCCGCCTTCGCCGAGTGGCAACGGCTGCTATCGCCGTAGCAGTACGAGATCGTGGAGGTGCGCACGTCTCGCGGCGCGAGTTCGGGTGATGCTGTTCTCGAAGACCATCATACGGGCCGAGTGGGAGGCCGGTGCACCGATGCGCGAGGCGATGGCGATCAAGCGCGAGCGATGGCGGGCCTCAAGGCGAAGCGGGTGGCCGAGTGGGCGGCAAAGCAGCGTTCAACGTAGGTTCAACGCCGTTGGGAGCCGCGGAAACCGAGGAGGAGTGGAGACTGAGACGGGTGAAACTCCCGTGGCTTGGAGCCGTCGCTCTCAGTTGCTTCCGGTGCAGGGAGCCGCCATGGCGCTCCGGGCCCGGGGCGGGGGTATCCCGCCCGGCGGCCGGAATAACGTAAGCGGGCTTCCTAGGCCGTTTTGAGACACGGGTAGAGGACGGGGCTAGATCGCTATTTCCACAGAAATCCCAATGATTACAATGCTTATCAGGGGATGGTACTTCCCCGGCCAGACTCTGTCCGACCTGCAGGATGAGGTTCGCCGCCACCTCGATGCGGGTTATACGATGGTGAAAATCAAGGTGGGCGGCCTCAAGCTCTCCGAGGATCTGCGCCGAATCGAGGTGGTCCGTTGCATTCTGCCTGCGCACGGACAGCTTGCAGTCGATGCCAACAGCAAATTTGAACGTGAAGAGGCTCTGGCCTATGCCAAGGCGCTTGCGCCGTACAATTTGCGCTGGTTCGAGGAACCGTGTGACCCGCTCGACTTTGCCCTGCTTGCGGAGATTGCGGCCGCCTATGAGCCTCCTCTCGCGACCGGGGAAAATCTATTTTCCATGCAGGACGTCAAAAACCTGTTGCGCTATGGCGGCTTGCGTCCTGATCGCAACGATGTCGTTCAAGTCGATCCGCCACACGCCTACGGAATTGTCCAATATGCGCGCACCATGGATGTGCTGGAGCGCAGCGGATGGCCCCGTCGGGCCTTGTTTCCCCACGGTGGAAACCAAATGTCTGTTGCCATCGCCGGCGGCTTTGGACTCGGCGGGGCGGAGTCCTACCCCGGGGTGTTCGGCCCGTTTGGCGGATTTGCCGATGATGCAAAAGTCGAGAACGGATACCTGTCGCTCTCGAGCGCACTGGCATAGGTTTCGAAGGTCAGGCTGCCCTCTATTCCATCATGCGCGCGCTTGCGGCGTGACCTGATCCCGGGGCAGCGATGTCGTACACGCGCGGTGATCGGCGTTCCCCGATTTACTTTATCGCCGGTTTCAGGGGGCGAGTGTGCCCGGGGCGTGGACGAGGGCACCCGCCGCAATTAAAGATGAGCTTGCAACTTGCAGGCCGGCGCTCGCGCCCGCAAGGCGGTGAGAGGTTGCGACCGCGCGATGGATGGCCCGGCGTTTGAGCTCTCCAATTTGAGGGACGCGCGGCTTGCGCCGCTCGCGACCAGCACGCATCCAGCCTGGCTGTGGAGCAAGGACGCGCGGCGAATTTTCTGGGCCAATCCGACCGGGGCGGCCATCCTGGGAGCCTCAAGCTCGGCCGCCATATGTGCCCGACAATTTGACGCTGCTGATCCAATTGCAGCGGAGATCATCAAGCTCGCTCCGACCTTGGATGAACGAGCGCCCCCGCGGCTCGAGCGCCTGCGCGGATTGGGTGAAGACCTTGACCGGGGCCTTCTTTGCCTCTGCTCGCAGATTAGGCTGCGTGACGGAAGCGACGGGATTCTTGTGGTCGCACGCGAGCCCACGGCTCCTGAGCTGAGCTTGAGCGAACGCGCCCATCGGCTGCTTGCCGGATGCGATGAGCCGGTGGCAGCGTACTCTGCGGCGGGGCATCTGCTTTGTGCCACTCAAGTCGCGCACGATCATCTCAACGGTGCCGCGTCCCTCGCCGCGCTTGGTGCACAAACACTGGCGGCGGCCGCGCTCAAGGGCGGTCATGCGGTTGGCAATGTTGGCGAACGCCGGATTTCAATCCTTCGCGTCGGGGCCGGCGCCTCGATCGTGCTGGTGGTAAACTTTGCTCCTCATGAACCGGAAGATCTCGCAGAGTTACCGCAGGTCGGTTCGGCAGACGATGCGCTTGCTGTACCCGAGAGACCATTGAGGGCAGCCGACGACGCCCCGCTCGGATCGACCTGGGCACAACAATCGGATCCCCCCAACGCGCGCCGTCCGAATCAGCGCCATCATCCCTTACGATTTGTGTGGCATTTGGATGAAGACGGGCATTTTACCATCGATTCGGACGAATTCATCGCGGCGGTGGGAGGCAGCAGAGCGACAGTGACGGGGCGCCCCTGGCTCGAGATTGCAACTGAACTCGCGCTCGATCCTACAGGGGAAGTCACGCGCGTCATCACAACCCAGGACACCTGGAGCGGTGTTGGCATTTCGTGGCCGATCGACAACGGCAGCGACCGGATCACAATCGAGCTGTCAGGGCTGCCAGTATTCGATCGCGATCGAATCTTCCGAGGCTATCGCGGCTTTGGGGTGTGCCGCGATATTGCTCGACTCACCCGTCAAACAACCGCTCGACCCGACAACGCAAGCGCCTGTGAGCCACCTCCACGAACTGAGGTGGAGGTAACCCCTTCGCCTGGCGTAGATGCGGCTGACAGGAATGTCGTTCGATTTCCCTCGATTACCAGCGAGGCCGCAATGCCCGCGCTGAGCCCGGTTGAGCACATGGCCTTTCGCGAACTTTCACGCAAGCTCACGCAAGGGCTGGCTGCGCTCGGCATTGAACGCCGCCCACGCCATGCCGGCCGCCTGGAACCGGACCTTCTTCCAACACCCGCGCAAGCTCGGCCTGCCGATGGGGTCCCCGATCTGCGGCCGTTGCTCGACCGGGTTCCGGTTGGCATCCTGATCTACCGTCTCAGCCAACTGCTCTACGCCAATTCTACGTTTTTGCAGTGGTCGGGCCATCCGAACCTCGATGCTCTCATCGAGGCAGGAGGATTGGACCACATCTTTATCGAGCCGATCGGCGCCGCAGAGGCAGGGGCCAATCATTTTGTTACGCTGCAGCTGGACCATGCCGGCAGGGTTGTCCTTCAAGGCGAGTTGATCAACGTCTCTTGGGATGGCGAGCACGCCCACGCGCTCATCGCCGTCGGCGCGCAAGATCGCTGGAAAGCTCGCGAGCAGGAGCTCGCGGAGAGCAAGCGGCTTGCCGAAAACGCATCTTCGGCGAAATCGGAGTTCCTCGCGAGGATGAGCCACGAGATTCGCACGCCACTCAATTCCATCATCGGTTTCTCCGAAGTGATG
The DNA here is from genome assembly GCA_963841705.1 of uncultured Alphaproteobacteria bacterium. Taxonomy (GTDB): domain Bacteria; phylum Pseudomonadota; class Alphaproteobacteria; order Rhizobiales; family Xanthobacteraceae; genus VAZQ01. The sequence goes on along the minus strand of CAWJDY010000029.1, from coordinate 31,216 downwards.
ATGACGGAACAGTTCGGCGCGATCGGGAACGAGCGTTATTGCGAGTACATTAAAGATATCCACGCTTCCGGCGGTCACCTCCTGTCGCTGATCGACGACATTCTTGATCTGTCGAAAATCGAGGCTGGCAAGCTGTCGCTCACGTTCACCGGCCTCGCACTGAACGAGATCGTGCAGCAGTGCACCGTGCTGATGCAGCCGCAGGCAACGCGCGAGCGCATCATAATCCGCACGGCTTTGGCGGACGCGCTGCCGCCAGTTATTGCCGACGCGCGTTCCGTGCGCCAGATCCTGCTTAACCTGCTTTCCAATTCGCTCAAATTTACCGGTCCGGGGGGACAGGTAATCATCTCCACGGCTCACAAAGGCGAGGAGGTGATTTTGCGGGTCCGAGATACCGGGGTGGGGATGACTGAGGAAGAGATCAGAATTGCCCTCGAACCGTTCCGCCAGCTCGCAACGACTCCGGGCAGGGGAACCGGCCTCGGATTACCGTTGACCAAGGCGATGGCAGAAGCGAACGGGGCACAATTCCATGTGGGCAGCACGCCGCAACAGGGAACCCTGGTCGAGATAGCTTTTCCGGTTAAGAAGAGCCCGACGGAAGCATAAAGGCGGGATTTTACGTTTGGGCTGGCGCTGCGGCTCTTTTGCCCGTTGTAAATGAGCTATGATGTGACCCGCCCGGCGAGCTCGCCGAGCATCTTGGTTCGATACGCCAGGAAGTGGGCATGATCTCACTCATTCGAGTCCCGTTGATAGCCATAGCGGTTTGCGTCGCGCTCGCAGCGGCAGAGGCGGCAGAGCAGGTGGATCTCCTCCTGGTCCTTGCTGCTGATGTCTCGCGCAGCGTGGATCATCCGAAATTTCTGTTGCAGCGCGAGGGTTACGCCTCGGCGATCTCCGACCCGCACGTTATCGAGGCGGTAAGGTCCGGGCCGCACCAGCGCATCGGGCTGTGCTTTGTCGAGTGGTCCGGATTCGGTGCGCAGAGAGTGGTGATCGATTGGACTTTGATCGATGGCGTTGACGCCGCGCGCAAGTTCGGCGACCAGCTCGTGGAATTGCCGCGGTCGTTTGCGGACCGCACCTCGATTAGCGGAGGACTTGAGTTCGCCGCCGCGCAGATCGAGAATGCTCCTTATGGAGCCGCCCGTCGGACGATCGATGTCTCGGGCGACGGCACGAACAATGCAGGCCGGGACGTCAAAATTGCCCGCGACGAGGTGCTGGCGAAGGGCGTGGTCATCAATGGGATCGTCATCCTGAGCGATCGTCCAGTGCCTTGGAACGCAGAGCACACCAATCCTCCTGGCGGACTGCAAAAATACTATCAGGATAACGTCGTGGGTGGACCAGGCGCGTTTGTCATGGTTGCGGAGAACTTCAGCTCGTTCGGTCGCGCTATTGTGAAAAAACTCATTGCCGAGATTGCACTTGTTCCGGGCGATTTATCGAGCGTGCCTAAGACGAGCCCGGCTCAGGCGGGCGGGAGGATGTCGATGGCGTTGCCGTATTCGCCGGCGCTCGAATAGGTCACGCCCATGTTGCGGTAGTGTTTTGCCGCATCCGCGACGCTGCCCGCCCAAGAGCGCCCGGAGCCGAACGCGACGAACCAGACCGGCAGGTTGGGCTTGCCAGCCCTCCGCCGCAGCGCGTCCATGGCGCTCGGATTGCCCGCACCTTTCTCAATGATGATCCCATACACATTGGGGTGCGCCACATAGGCTGCTGCTGCTGCAGAACCGGCCGCCATCAACGCCGGGTTCTTGGCGATGACCTTCAGGCCGTAGCTGGCCGCCAGGTCGATTGCGCCGATCACATCCTTGATTGAATAGGCGTCAGGATTATCGAGCTCGATGTATTCAAACCCCTGCCGCTTGCGGCGCTCGAACTGCTCGCGAAGGTTTTTTTCCCAACCCGGCCCGCGCGGATCTATCTGGCCTTCGTTGTACTGCTGCGCCGTATCGGATGTGTGCAGATAAGGACCGTAACGCCCAGTATTCTTCTCGTCGAACAGATTGCAATATGCGATGCTGATACCGTGCTTGGCTGGCTGTGTCGTGTTGTAGGATACTTCGATCACTTCCTCGTCGCGTCCGAGGGCCGATCCTTCAGTCCCAATAAGATATCGCAGACGCTTTCCCGCCAACGGATTGGAAGCGGAGGAAGAGCTTGTGAGATATTCGGGCAGCGTGAATTTGACGGTCCGAACCCGAAGCGGGAAGTTGGATGGAACCTCCCGGTCGGCTTCGGCTGCATCCCACTCGAAGACGCGGCGGGCGGCGCGATTTCGGCTGTAAATGACGCTTTCCCCTTGGCCCGGGAAATAGGGAGCGGCGACTTGGTCAGGATCGAGCGGATAGGGGACAGGCGTTTTCAGGTCATCGTTCCAGAGCAGCAATGTAAGGGCCGCTCCCGCCAGACCGCTGGCAACGAGCTTCAGGGCAAAGGTTGCAGCCGGCAGAATTGAGCTCAGCTCTCGTCGAAACGCGAACCGGCTCGGTTGTGTCTGGCGCGGCGGCAACTCACGACGGTGCGGCGGTTCAGGCCGCCGAAAGCATACCGGGGCCCGCAGCTGCAATCTCGCGGCAAGCGGCTGACCGCGGCCCAGCACAATCGCTCCACTTGCGATCATGTCTGCAAATAGCCCCCAACATCCGGTCGCAATCGGCGGCCGTTCCGCATCGACACGCCAGCGCGGCTGATCCCCACCAGGCTCGCTGGCGCACTCCAGGAGACCCAGAGTGATCCTCGATAATTAAGGTTTAGTGTATTGGAAAATAAGGAGAAATGTTGTTGGCGGCGTGCAAAATGGAAGGCCTCGCTCAGCTGAAATTGGTGCCGGCGGGCGTCTTTACGGTGGGAATGCCATGCCAGCGGGCGCCCGGCGGCACAATCTCTCCTTTCATGAGAAGGGAAAGCGGACCCAGGATGGCGCCATGCTGCATGTGGGTGTCATACAGCACGACGGACATGTTGCCGACCGAGCAGCCATGATCGATGTGCAGATTGGAAGACTTCATGATGCGATCCTCAAAAAGGTGGTTCTGGATCACGGCACCACTATTGAGTGCCACGCAATCGCCGATCCGCACGAGGTCGAATTCGGAGAACAGGCTGGTGGCGATAAAGCTGTGGCGGCCAAGGCGGCATCCAAGCAGCCGTAACAGCCAGGCGGCAAATGGCGTTCCGAAACACAGGCTGATTACGGGCGCCATCATGGTTTCATAGGCGCCGTTGACCATTTCGTTGAGCCACACATACGGGCACCATAGCGGCACGATTACGGGCTTGAACTTCCCAATGACCATCCATTTGAGCGCCACTACGACCGCAACCGCGAGCGCGGCCAAGCTGATGCTGAGAAGCGGCGCGATCCCTAGCATGATCCCTGGCCCATAAGCCTCGTAGCTTAACAGCAGCGCCGATCCGCCGAGCCCGGCAAGGATAACCAAGCTGGTAATGGGAATGAGGATTCGACAGGCGTCAATGAGCGCGCGCTGTGCGTAGAGCCCGGGTGTGGGTTTGAACGTCCTTGACTCGTCGAAGCCCGCAACCCTCTGGCGATTGGGCAGCGCAAATGCCGGTGACCCGAGCCAGTCGGTCCCATCCGGGGTTACCTGCGTTCTCGCCGGCGGAGAGGACAGCACTCCGAGAAGACAATTGTCGCCAAGCCCGGCACCGGGCGGCAGGATGGCGCTGTTCCCTACGAAGCTCTTGCCGCCCACCCGATTGGGACGAAGCTCAAAGCGTCCACCGTAGCAACGGCGACCGCCGAGAAAGCAGCCATCGGCAAAGAAGCTGCCCTCGCCCGCCGCAAGCAGATCGGGCGTAAGGCACCAGACGGTCGACATTTCAGAATGTGCGCCGATCTGCGCGCCGAGCAGGCGCATGAAAGGAGGCAGGTATATGGTGGTAAAAACCGGCAGCAGCAGACCGCGTACGGCCTGCATCAGGGAATACACAATCCAGTGCCGCAGATAATAGATTGAATAAAGGTCGTATACGCCCGGCCTCGCGCGCGGCAGCACAATGGCCTTCAGTAATGCAATCCAGAGGCAATAGAACACGATCCAGAGAGGCACCGAAACGATACTGATGAGCAGTGCGACCGTGAGAGCGCCGTGTTGATACGCGAAGAGCCAAAGCCAGAGCGGGACGAGGGCGGGTGCGGCGAGGAAGAGAATACAGGCGTACCCCAGTACCATGGCTGACATTGAAAAGAGGACCAACTGCCACTTGCTGTTGCGCCGCGGCCTGCCTTCCGGCACGTCAACTTCCGCGGATTGCGCCGGCGAGCCGTGGCGTTGCTCCCCAGGCGCCATGCTCGCGCCATCGGGCAGCAGCGACTGATCATCGAGCCTCGCCTCGTCGCCCATGCGCACATTGAGCCCGAGCGCGGAGTGCACCCCAATGAAGCAGCGGCTGCCGATCTCGACCCGGCCGAGAAGGAGAGCTCCGTTCTCGACGCGGTATCCCGGAAGCTGGGTTTCCGCGCCGACGCTGGTCCCGTCTCCTATGCTCACCAGATCGAAGCTGGAGCAGAACGCCGTATCCAGCACACAATCGCGTCCGACCCTTGCCCCCATCAGCCGGTAGTAGACGCTCATCAGGGGCGTGCCGGCGAGGAAGCCGGCACCGGAAAGGGCTTGCAGCCGAGCAACCAGCCACCAGCGCAGATAATAGCCTCCCCAGAGGGGATACCTGCCCTGGCGATAACGCCCGATGATCAGCCATTTGGCAGCGATGCTCACCGCGAGCATGGCGGGCCAGAGCGCCAGCACCAGGGAGGTAGCAATGAAGGCGCTTGCAACCAGAGACCTGTGGCCATGCAACACGTCATCCGCAAGCGGCGCCACAACAAGCAACGGGAGGATTGCGAGTCCTCCCAGGCCAAAGATGCACACGCCCTGCAGCAGGATTGCCGAGAGGCCAGGTACGCTCATCTCATCAGCGGCCGGCAAAGCTGTGTTGTTCGAAGCCGCCGCCGTTGCGGTGCTCGCTGCGACGTGCTGCGAGAGCTCGCGCACGGTCGGGAACGAATAGACATCGCGTACCGCGACATCGAGTTTGGTACTGCTGCGCAGCAGTGCTGTCATCTGTGCGGCGAGCAGCGAATGACCCCCGAGATCGAGAAAGAAATTCTGATCGACTCCAACCTTCGCTAGGCGAAAGATGCTGGCCCACACCGCGGCAATTGCTTTCTCGAGCGCAGTGGTGGGCGCCGTCGCCGCGCCGCTCATGTCGATCAATGGTGATACCGGTGCGGGAAGGCGCTTGCGATCGGCTTTGCCGCTCACAAGCAATGGCAGTTCGGGAACTACCTCGAGGAATGCGGGGACCATGTAGGCGGGAAGTCGGGCGCGCAGCGCGGCAAGGATGGCAGCACGATCTAGGGACGCGGTGGGCGGATCCACCACCACGTACGCGGCAAGGCTCTGGGCGCCGTCGGCTTCATGCAGGCGTGCCACGCTGCCGATCACGTGCGGTTGCTCGATCAACACCGATTCGATCTCGGCGAGCTCGACCCGGTGACCGCGAATTTTGACCTGGCTGTCGAGGCGCCCGCAATATTCGACCTCACCGACCTCATTGAGACGGCCGAGGTCGCCCGTGCGATAAAGGCGCTGGCCGCTGTGCGGCGAGACGATAAAGCTTGATGCAGTCAGACTGGGCTGTTTGAGATAGCCGCGGGCTACACCCGGTCCGCCGATGTAGAGCTCCCCGACAGCGCCGCGTGGCAGCGGACGCAGCTCTCCATCCAGCACGAATATTTCATACCCCTCCAACGGCCGGCCTACGGTGATGGGGTGACCGGGTCTACATACCGCAGCCGTGGTGTTGACGGTCGTCTCGGTGGGACCATAGACGTTCAGCATGCGACGTCCGGGCACGGCCCAGCGCTCGACCAGCTGCGGCTGGCACACTTCGCCACTGACCACGAGCTGACGAAGCGCAGGCACCGCCTCGGTCATCGTCGTCAGCATGGTCGGGACAGTCGAAAAATAGGTCACGCGGTGGCGCACAAGATAACGCGCCAACTCATTGCCAAATCGGGGCGCGTCCCTGGTCGGAACGACGAGAGTTGCTCCGTTGGAGAAGGCCATCCACATTTCCTCTACCGAGCCGTCGAAGCCAAGCGAGAAGCCCTGATAAATGCGATCCTCCGGAACTGTTCTGCACACACGGTTGAATGCATTCACGAAATGAACGGCATTGCGATGCTCCGCCATGACGCCCTTTGGCCGGCCGGTAGTGCCCGAAGTATAGATCACGTAGCAAAGATCGCTCGGCGATACCCCGGTTTCTCGGCGAGAGAGTCGCGAAGATGGCGCGGCGGCCGATTGCGTCACGCTGTCAAGGGCGATGATAGGACCGGCAAACAATTGCGAGAGTCGCGGGACCTGCTCGTCTTCCGTGACGAGCACTGCGATGTCTACTTCTGCAATGATATACCGGATCCGGTCGTTTGGATGGCTCGGATCGATCGGGACATAAGCGGCACCCGCCTTGAGACATCCCAGGACGGCGATAATCGGAAGCTTCGAACGTCCGAGAGCAATCCCTACCAGCGAGCTCGGACCCGCTCCCATTTGTCGCAGCCGATGGGCAAGCTGATTAGCGCAGCGCTCGACCTCGAAATAGGACAGTGATTCGTCCCCGCAGACGAGCGCAACCGCAGCGCCGCACGCGTCCACTTGCTGCTCGAACAGCTCATGCAAGCAGTCGGACACACCTTCCTGGAAGGAAGCGCCGACAGCCTGCCCGCTCTCACATTCCCTGGCGCCGTGTAGGTCTAGCATTGCCACTGTTGTAATTGTCCTGCGTACCTCGGGCGTCCCTAGGCCGCCCGGGTCGACAAGGCAATGTCTAGCCTATGCTGCACGGCTGCTCACCCCCAGCTGAACACACATTCATGAGACGAACATTATTTTTTCCCAATGTTGCTTATTCGCATCACTTCGCAGGTTCAGGAATGTTAAACTGATCAATCTAGCAGAGTACTACGTGCGTATCGCAGTGAGTTTCGCCGGTTCGGATCATCTGTCGATGCGTGAGGGGGCCCATCTGCGCTTGGTCGCGTAATGGAGAAAGATACGGCGATGCGTTTGGAGTGGGCGAGGTTCAAGCCCTGGCAGGATGTTGCCCCCAGCGAGTTCGAGGATAACGCGTGGCAGGATCGCAACGCGATCACTCGGATCTCGCAACTCAAGACGGTCCTCGACGCCGTCGTTTCATCCTACGTCATGGATGAGATCGCAGCCGGTTTGAGCAGAACCGGAATGTCGATCCGTCTCAATCCCTACATGATCTGCCGAATTGACTGGTCGGATGCGGAGAATGACCCAATTCGACGGCAGTTCTTGCCGATGCGCTGCGAGCAGGAAAACGATCATCCGTGTCTTCAGATCGATTCGCTGGCCGAGCGCCAACACTCGCCCGTGACCAGCATCGTGCATCGATATCCCGACAAGGTGCTTTTTCTCGTGACCTCCGTGTGTCCAGTCTACTGCCAGTACTGCACCCGCAGCTATGCCGTCGGTCAGGATACGCAGCTCATCCAGAAGGACCACGTAACGAGCGCGCAGAACTGGCTGCCGGCGCTCGATTACATTCGTTCCAATTCACAGATCGAGGATGTCGTCGTGTCCGGCGGCGATCTGGCGCGTCTCAAGCCGGCGCATGTGCGCTCCCTCGGCAACGCTCTGCTCGAAATCGAGCATGTTCGTCGTATTCGCCTTGCGACCAAGGCGCTCTCGGTCCAGCCGATGAAGTTCCTCAGCGATAACGATTGGACGGACGCGGTCCTGGAGCTGGTTGCACGGGGCCGTTCCATGTTCAAGGACGTCTGCCTGCATACGCATTTCAATCATCCCAACGAGGTTACTCCAATCGTGGAACGCGCCATGCGTCGCCTGCACGAGCATGGCTTGTTTGTGCGTAACCAGACCGTTCTCTTGCGCGGCGTGAACGACGACGCAGGCACCCTCTGTGCGCTCATCAAGCGGCTGGGGCGGATCAACATTCATCCCTATTACGTCTATCTGTGCGACATGGTGAAGGCGACGGAGCATTTTCGCTTGCCGCTGAGCGCCGCGCAGCGCCTCGAGAAACACGTGCGCGGCACGACAGCCGGCTTCAATACCCCGCTGTTCATCGTGGATACCCCGTCCGGAAAGCGCGATGTGCATAGCGCCGAATTCCACGACGGCGAATATGGTGTTTCCGCATTCATCTCTCCCGCGGTCTCGGGCGAGACTTGTTACTATTATGACCCCGTTCGCTCGCTGGGGCATGCGGCAAGGGCGGCATGGGCTGCTTCAGATGCGCACGCAGCGATCCTCGCGCGCATTACCGCCAAGACGCAGCCCTCGATTGCTTCGCTGGTCGTGAACGGCTCCCGTTCGATTGGGCATCGCAAGCGCATCCGGCGGAGCGCGGTGCCGGAGATGCGCTCCCATGCACAGCTCGATCTGCGCGATGGTAGGCATTGCTCGCAGCCTTTGCGCGCGGGCGACGCCGTCAAGTCCAACAGCAGAGGTACGCGCCGCGCACGCACCAACTGAGATTTCAGTGGGGAGAGGGCCCGCATGCAAGATCTGACAAACGAGCCGCGGCTGCTGCTGCCCGCGTTGGAGCCCTTCTACAGACGGGCCATTCCGCTGTCATGGTTGGTTGTCCGGATAGCCGTTGGTTGGAACCTCATCGTGCATGCCTGGGGAAAAATTCAACTCGGTCCGACACGGATGGCGCCGGTCTTCGCCAATATGGGTTTTGAGCCCGGGGCATTATTTTACTGGATGACTTTTCTGGTCGAAGGATTGGGCGGGCTCGGTATTGTCTTGGGCCTGTTCACGCGCTTTTTCGCAGCTGCGGTAGCGATCGAGATGTTTGTGATCTTTTGCGCCTACTGGCACACCGGATTTTCCTGGCTCAACCGCGGCTATGAATACGCCCTCTTGTGGGGGCTCGTTTCCTTCGCCATCGCGTTGCGCGGTGGCGGGCCGTTCTCGCTTGATCGCAAGATCGGCGTGCAGCTCTGAGCCGTGCAGCCGTCGCTTCCGACGGGTTGGGCGCCGACTAGATCCTGCCTGCCTGCAGCGCCGACCAGATGCGAGCCGGTGTCGCGGGCATGTCGAAATGCGCAACTCCGGTGGCTCTCAGTGCATTGAGCACCGCGTTCATGCACGCTGCGCCCGCGCCGGTCGTTCCCGCCTCTCCCGCACCCTTGGCGCCCAAGACGTTGCCGGGGCTCGGCACCGGATGATCCAGCGTGCGGATATTGGGCAAGAGATCCGCGCGCGGCATCGTATAGTCCATGAAACTGCCGGCAAGGAGCTGGCCGTTTCCGGTATCATAAAGGCAGTTCTCGCCAAAAACATGACCGGCGCCCTGCATGACCCCGCCATGAAGCTGGCCATCAGCAAGGGTATGATTGATGACGTTCCCGATGTCGTCGACGGCCGTGTAGGCGACGACCGACACCCACCCCGTCGCGCGATCGATCTCGATCTCGGCGACATGCGCGCCACTGGGGAAAGCGCGCGCGATCGGTGTTTCAGCAACTGTATCGAGCGGATGCGGGGTTTGCGATGCACACTGCTGCATGATTTCGGCGAATGTGACCGCCCGATCCGTGCCTTTGATGCGATATCGCCCCTGCGCGTATTCCACGTCCTCACCGGACACTTCGAGCGCTTCGGCGGCCACAGATCTGCCCTTTTCGATGACTTGCTCGGCCGCAACCTTGTAGGCGCTGCCATGTGAGAGAATGGTGCGCGAGCCGATGGCCGGGCTGCCGATCAGGGCGGGCCCGTCGGGATCGCCGGCGCGCAGCACGATCTGGTTTGGATCAAGCCCCAGCATCTGCGCAATGAGCTCGGCAAACACCGTCTCATGACCCTGTCCGCTCGGGCCGGCCACGCTGTAGAGCGCAATCTCATTGTTCGCAGCAAAACGGATCGCGACCTGATCCTTTGGCACCAAGCCGCCGCCGGACGGCTCCAAAAAGAGGGCGCACCCGATCCCGCGCAATGCGCCCCGTCGAGATGCCTCCTTTCGGCGCCGCGCAAATTTGGGCCACTCCGAGGCCGCTTCGACCTTGGCAAGAAGCCCGGCAAAATCGCCGCTGTCGAATACGCTTCCGGTGAGGGTTCGGTAGGGCATCTGATCCGGCCGGATAACGTTTTTCCGGCGTATTTCGAGCGGATCGAGACCAAGAACGTCGGCGGCTGCGTCCACAAGCCGTTCGACCACGTAGACCGCCTCCGGCCGCCCCGCTCCGCGGTACGCATTCGTCGGCGAGGTATTGGTAAGCAGCAGCCGGTGATGACCGTAAAGCGCCTCGACCTGATAGGCTCCCGCGCCGATCGTCAATCCGTTGAAGCAATTGGTGAATGCTCCGGCCTGCGACAGGTACGCGCCGCAGTCGCACAGCCAATCGGTGCGGAGCGCGACGAAGCGACCGCGGGAGCTGAACGCCAGCTCCCCCTCCAGCCGGATTGCTCGACCATGGTTATCGGTGAGAAAATCTTCCGAGCGGGTGGAAAGCCATTTGATCGGCCGGCCAAGTTTTTTGGCCATGTGCAGCATGAGCGGATACTCGGAGAACGGCGCAGTGCGGGCGCCGAATGCGCCGCCGACATCGACCATGTTCACGCGAACCTTTTCGGGCGGCACATTCATCATCGCCGCAAGCGCGTCACGCATTGCGAACGCGCCCTGATGCGCGCAGCGTATCTCATAGGTGTCGCGCTGCGCATCGAACCAGGCGAGAGCAGCCCGGAGCTCCATCGGGGTGGGTGCAACGCGAGGACTTTCCATTGTCTTGCGAACGACGTGCTCGGCACTGCCGATCAGCTCGGCGGTCCGCGCTGCATCCCCATACTCGAAATCGAAGCAGATGTTGCTTGGAATGCCCGAGTGGACGCATGCCTCGGCCGCAAGCGCCTTCTCAATTCCGATGATGGCCGGCAGCTCCTCGTATTCCACCTCGATGAGGTCGGCCGCATCCTTGGCAGCTTCGCGAGATTGCGCGACCACCATCGCCACCTCCTCGCCGAGGAACCGAACCAGGTCCTGCGGCAGCAGTGGCCGTTCCGGGACCAGGAGTCTCTTGCCGTCGCGGCCTACCAGAGGAGCAATCGGCGCCAGCGTGCGGAAGCCGACGTCAGCAGTATCCCGGCCGGTAATAATTGCGACCACGCCCGGCATCCGTTGCGCGGCGTTCATGTCCAGCGAGCGAATGAGAGCGTGCGCCCGATCGGAGCGCTTGAACGCAGCGTAAAGCTGTCCCGGTAGGTCCCAGTCGTCGGTATAACGACCGCGACCGGTAACGAGCCGCTGGTCTTCCCGGCGGCCCTTGAATGCAGAAAGCATGCAGGACGGCTCTCACCTCAAGGTTTGCACTATCGGCAGCTTTGCCGGAGTGCGGCCGCATCGCAGAGGATCTGCGATTCTGCGGCCGCTCGGAATATGGAGCTCGTCAGCCGCTACCGAACGCCGGTTGGCCGAAGATGATTAGAAGCCCCGGAGTCAAAAGCTCAGGCGCGGCGTTTCTTCGCGGATCTGCGATGGCCGAGAGAGAGGCCGAGACTGAATGCTTTTTGCCGTAGCGCCCCTGCGGTGCGCTTCATGCTTTTTACGACAGCTCTTATGGGAGATTTGCTTTTCGAATGGCTTCTAAGCTCGCGCTCATCTTCTTTCGTCCACGGACGCCGCACTGCCCGCTTCTTCGCCTTCTTCGCCATTTCTCTCTCTCCATGTTCGCGGAGCTGACACTCCAGCCAATGCCAGTTTTACAACGCAATTTTTTTCTTGCATAGATGCGATCGAAGGAAGTGTTGACCCTTGTACGGTAAGAGCTTGGCAAACGGTTTCGGGCATGGCGCTGCTGTTCAGTAGGTGGCGCGACCACCTGAGATATCGAACACCGCGCCTGTCGTGAACGAACATTCTTCCGAGCAGCAAAAGGCGACCATGGCCGCGATCTCCTCGAGGTGAACAAAGCGACCCTTTGGAATCTTTGAGAGCATGAAGTCGATGTGCTGCTGCGTCATTTGCGAGAACAGGCCGGTGCGCGCGGCGGCAGGGGTAATGCAGTTCACAGTTATGTTGTAGCCTGCGAGCTCCTTGCCCAGGGTCTTCGTGAGCGCGATGACGCCGGCTTTCGAAGCCGAGTATGCGCCGGCGTTTGGATTTCCCTCCTTGCCGGCAATGGAAGCGATATTGACGATTCTGCCGTAATCCTGCTCGATCATGGAAGGAACGACAACCCGGCAGCAGTGAAAAGTGCCGTTCAGGTTCGTTTCGATGACTTCGTTCCACGCGCTGGTCGGATAGTCCCACGTCGGCATGTTGGGACCGGCGATGCCGGCGTTGTTGACGAGCAAATCGACACGCCCGAAGGCCTCAAGCGTAGCGTCCCGCGCTCGCTCCACTGCAGAGAGGCTGCGGATTTCACATCCTACTGGAACGATCCTTCCGCGAACCGATAGCTCCTCACAGCATCGGCGTGCCAGCTCCAGGTCACGGTCCCACGCGGCGACCGCCGCCCCGGATGCGAGCAACCGCTCGGCGATGGTGCGCCCGATCCCCTGCGCGCCGCCAGTGACGACAGCGACGCGGCCATTGAGATCGATCTGATCGCCCATTGTGCTCGGCTAGGCCGGCTGCGCCAGCCAATGTGCAATGTCGGTCCAAACGGTAGAAAGCACCTTTCGTCCCATGAACAGTCCCAAATGCCCGCAAGGCGCAACGGCTCGGGTGATGCCGCAATCTGCATGGACCAATTTCTGGGTTGCAAATATCTGCTCGGGGGCAACAACGTCGTCGTCGCGAGCGGCCAGCAGAAACAAGGGGCAGTGCACGTTCGACAAGTCTATGCGGCGGCCTAGTGCGATGAAGGTGCCGGAAGCCAGCTGGTTTTCCTTGAACAGCTGCTGCACCACTTGCAGATAATAGCTGCCGGGCAAGTCTACGGTCCACGAGTACCAGTTGCGAAACCGGGACTCCAGACGCTCAAATGCCACCGGGGACGCCGCCTGCGGCTGCAATATCCGACCGATCTCGTCGCGGTCGAGGGCGTGGGGCGCCCAGAACTGAAGGGCGTGATGGCCAAGAACTCGACCTGAACCGAGCTCTACCAGCTCGTTAAAGATCGAGTCCGGAGTATTGTTCGCGAGAACGGACAGTTTCGATCGTCCTGCCGCGATATCGATCGGAGCTCCGGCCAGCACCAACTTGCGTACTTTGCCGGGAAAACGAGCGGCATAGGTCAGCGACATCCACCCACCCTGACACAGTCCAACGAGATCAACCGCGCCGCCCAGTTCATCGATCAGGATGTTGAGAGCAGCGAGGTAGTCGTCGATTGTGCAGAAACGCATTTCCATTGTGGCTGATCGCCAATCCGTCACGAACAGGCGGTGGATCTCGGCCTGTTGCAGCGCCTTGACCAGGCTGTGACGAGTGGCCAAGTCGACGATAGTAGCGCCGTGCAGTGCAAACGGCGTGCAAATGAGAGTTGTCGCGCCCTCGGAGCCGGTCGAGAAGTCACGCAGCCGCACCGCGGCGAGCTCCAGGGCCACTCCATTGTGTGTGGTCCACTCCGGCTCTTCCGCCATTTTCTCCGTATCAGGTCCAACCGCGAGGCCCACGAATTCGCGGGCCAGCGCCGAGGCGAACTCAGTCGCAGACTCGGCGGCCAGGGCAGGCCAGAGAAGAGCCATACTGGCCAATTCTCGATGGGTCGGGTTCACGGCAAGAGCTCCAGCCCCAATTCCACGCCGGGCGATGCGCTCGGTCAAGCGGGAAACCGTGGCCATTCAACTGATTGTACTGCGCAGCGCCGCCACCGTTTCGAGATGCCGTTCGTGGTCTCCGGCGAAGCGCAGCACCAGATGGGTCGTACCGGCTTTCACATAGCTGCGGACCAATTGTGCCAGTCCTTCACTCGGGCCGGTATAGCACGCTTGTCGTCCGCGCATCTGATCTGCGGGCTGCGCGTAATACCGCTCCAGATAGGTGTTGAGTTGTTCGTCCGCGCGCCCGGCGTTGTCATCCAGGGCCAGGGTCAAATACATGGCACCGGTGAGGGCATTGGCGTCGCGCCCCGCAGCACGGGCGATCTCCCGGACCTGTTTCCATTGTTTTCCCCACGTTTGCGCATCCGGCGCGATCGGCAGCCAGCCGTCGAAGTAACGACCCGCACGTTCCAGGCTCGCAGGCAGGGACCCGCCAATCCAGATCGGAGGTCCGCCCGCTCGGTATGGGGTCGGACCAAGAACACCATGCTCGACTTTCCAGCGGCCCTCCCAATTGATGGGCTGGCCGCTCCAGAGCGCGCGTGCGAGCCGTAGACCTTCCAGCAAGCGTCCCACCCGTTTCTCGAAGGGCACCCCGGCAGCGGAGAACTCCGCGCGAATGTTCGGCACGTCCGCAGCAATGCCCACCCCGAGTATCAGACGCCCTTCCGCGATCTGATCGAGCGTGGCCACCTGATGGGCCAGCAGGACCGGGTTGCGCAGGGCCGGCAACAATACCGCGGTACCGATCTCGACGCTGCGGATGCGCGCGGCCACCGCCGCGAGCAGCGCCAACGGCTCATGCCGCGGTCGGGCCAGGAGCGAATCCCCTGCCCAGATGGAATTGAATCCCAATCCTTGCGCGCGCTCGGCCAGTTCGATGAGGGGGGCTGCTCGCGGTTGGCCCGCCATGATGTGCTCGCGTGTGGGCAGCAGGTATCCGATGCGAAGGGCCATGGCGTGCTCAGATCGGGTCGGCGCTGTGGGGCTCAGGCCGCAAGGGAGAAACGTTATGCACCGGATCTTACCGGATCAAGCGGCTGTCGTGGGCACCGTTCGCTCGCTTGATGTCCGCAGTTCGGGCTCATATTCGGTGATGCTGAACAACGAAGGAGAAGCGACGATGCGACTTATAAGCCGATTTCTCCTCGTCATCGTCTTGCTTGGAGAATTCGTGGTCTCCGCGTTATGCCAACAAGCTCAGTCCAGCGGGACCACTGGTTCCATCGCGTCGGCGTGGATCAGGGACTACTCCGCCGCCTGCAGCGAACGCCGACCTCGCTTGTCATTCTCATGGATGCTCGCGAGCTCCTGCTCCACGTGGCGGGAGAAGGTGAATTCGGCGGGGCGCTGTTGAGCCAGCGGAATTTCCGGCGCCATGGGGCCCTGCGTGCGCGGACCGCGCAACGCGACCTTGATGGCCTCCCATGGACTTGAAATCGTCGCCTCCGCGGCAGTCGGCTCGTAGCCGCAATGCGCCATGCAGTTTGCGCATTTCTCGTACCTGCCGGTCCCGTAAGAGTCCCAATCCGTGGTCTCCATCAACTCACGAAAGCTCTTCGCGTAGCCCTCGCCCAGCAGATAACAGGGTTTCTGCCAGCCGAAAATGTTGCGCGTCGGCATGCCCCAAGGCGTGCAGTGATAGGTCTGGTTGCCAGCCAGGAAATCCAGATAGAGACTCGAATGCATGAACCTCCAGTTCTTGCCCTTGCCCAGGCTGAAGACCCTTCGGAACAGCTCTTTGGTCTTTCGGCGGCTCAGGAAGTGCTCCTGATCGGGTGCGCGCTCATACGCATAACCGGGCGAGATCGATACCCCGACCCCGAGCTGCTCGGCGTAATCGAGAAAGGCGGCGATGTCCTCGGCGTGATGACCGTCGAAGATCGTTGCGTTGACATTGACGGTAAAACCTTTGGTCTTGGCCGCCTTGATCGCAGATATGGCGCGGTCGAACACACCTGCCTGGCAAACCGACTTGTCGTGATGCTCGCGCAGTCCGTCGAGGTGGACGGAAAAGAACAGATAGGGCGATGGCTCAAAGAGGTGCAGCTTCTTCTCGAGAAGGAGCGCATTCGTGCAGAGCGAGACGAACTTCTTCTTGGCTACGATCCCTTTGACGATTTCGCCAATTTCCCGATGGATGAGAGGCTCGCCGCCTGGAATTGCGACCATTGGGGCGCCGCACTCGTCGACCGCGTCCAGGCATTCCTTCACGGAGAGGCGACGATTGAGAATCGGGTCCGGGTAGTCGATCTTGCCGCAACCGAAGCACGTCAGGTTGCAGCGAAACAGCGGCTCCAGCATCAGCACTAGGGGATAGCGCTTACGCCCCAGCAGCTTCTGCCTGAGAATATAGGCGCCGACCCGCATTTCCTTGCGAAGGGATATGTGCATTGTATCCGGTTTCCGGTCTTAACAGGGTCGCGTCTTGCCAAGACGCTTCAGGCTATCGTGGCTGTCCAGCGATATATCGCCTGTATCTTGCGTCGTGTCGAGGATGCAAGACGGACTCTGTATTAAGATGATAGCTTGGAAACGAACGCAATCCTTTGCCATTGGTTTCCCGCCGGGCTTGATAGCAGGGTGACTGTTTTCCTCGCTTGAGTTGCTTCCACCTGCGGGGACGTATCGCCGCAAATTTTTTGGCTCCATCGTTGTCAATGGGGTCAGTTGCCTATAATGCGGCTGCCGGTCGGGCCACCCCGACAAAACCCAATTTCTTGCAATCCGCAGGACCGGGATGTTGCAGAAGGCGATCATCTCCAGCGTTGCGCTCTGCATCCGCTATGCCGTGCAAGTCATTGGGATAGCTGTCGTTTTGGCCGTAGTTGCGGGACTCTATGCGGCCGACCACTTCAACCTCGATGCCGACGTCAACCACCTGATCTCTCACGACTTGCCGTGGCGCAAGCGCGAGGCGGTGTTCGAGAGCTATTTCCCGCCGAAGGAAGAGACGATTCTGGCGGTGATTGATGCACCGACGCCGGAATTGGCTTCGCAAGCTACCGCTGCTGTGGTGGCGCGGCTTGCCGAGCACAAAGACCTCCTGCCTTACGTCAGCGAGGCGGGGGGAGGGCCGTTCTTCGAGAAGAATGGTCTCCTGTTTCTGCCCACCAATGAAGTGCTGGAAACGACCAGGAAGCTCGCCGCAGCGAAGCCTATTCTTCAATCCTTGGTGCAGGAGCCCAATCTCCGCGGCCTGAGTACGGCCCTGAACTACGGCTTGCTCGGGGTTCGCACCAAGCGATTCACGCTCGACGATCTGTCCGTAACTCTCAACATGGTGTCGGACACGTTGGATGACGTCATTGCTGGCCGGCCCGCTACTTTCTCCTGGCATGCCATGCTCAACGGCGCCCCGCCGACGCCCAGCGAGCGCCGCCGGTTCATTCTGATACGGCCCACCCTCGATTACGCGGCTCTCCTGCCGGGCAAGGCAGCTACGGATGCAATCCGACAGGCAGCTTCCGATTTGGAGCTTGCGTCGCGCTATGGCGCGAGGCTGCGGCTTACCGGACCGGTTCCCATTTCCGACGAGGAATACGCCACTCTGCAGGAAGGCGCTTTCGTCAATACCACTGCCACGATAATCGTCGTGTTGACCATACTGTGGCTTGCGCTCCGGTCCCCGCGGCTCATCTTTGCGGTTTTCGCCAGTCTCCTGGTCGGTCTCTCCATTACCGCCGCAATCGGTTTGGCCCTGGTGGGTGCGCTCAATCTTATCTCGGTCGCCTTTGCGGTTCTGTTCGTCGGGCTCGGTGTCGATTTCGGGATTCAGTTCAGCGTACGCTACCGTGCCGAGCGCCACGACGTGGATGATTTGCGCCAGGCGCTCGTCAACACCGCAAAGCACGTGGGCGCGCCGCTGACCTTAGCCGCCGCGGCGACGGCAGCGGGGTTTCTTTCCTTTCTACCCACCGACTACAAAGGGCTCTCGGAGCTGGGTCTGCTCGCCGGGCTGGGGATGATCGTTGCTTTTCTCACCAGCATTACGCTCATCCCTGCCTTGTTGATGCTGCTGCGACCTTCCGGGGAGCCGGCGGAGATGGGATTCAAGGCGCTTGCGCCGATCGACCGGTTCATGGAGCGGCGCAGGATCCCGATCATCGTCGGCACGGTGCTCGCAGTTACGGCCGGCTTGCCCCTGCTGTACTGGGTTCAATTCGACTTCAACCCGCTCAACCTGCGTAGCCCGAAGGCCGAATCAGTGGCGACATTCCTCGATCTGCGCAACGATCCCGCTATCGGCGCCAGCTCGATCTTCGTGCTGGCGCCGAACCAGGAGGCGGCCGAAGCCGACGCGAGGAATTTGACGGCCTTGCCCGAGGTCGCCAGCGTCAGGACGGTCGAGAGCTTCATTCCCGATGACCAGCAGCCCAAGCTCGCCGCCATCCATCAGTTGGCGAGCGTGTTGGATCCGGTTCTGCGGCCTGATCCCAACAAGAAGCCGGCGACGGATGCCGACGAGGTCGCGGCGCTCAAGGCCGTAGCAGATGGCTTGAACGCGGCGGCAGGCTCGCAGACCGGCAACGGCGCCGCTGCGGCAAAACGATCGGCCAGAGATCTCACCAAGCTGGCACAAGGCGATGCGACCCTGCGGGAGCGTGCGCAGCGCGTTATGATCTCCCCGCTCAATAGCGTTCTGGATGAACTGCGCAATTATCTTCAGGCGCAGCCCGTCACCCTCGAAACTCTCCCGTCCGACGTTGCGCGAGAATGGGTAACTCAGGACGGCCGTTTCAAGGTCGAGATCGTTCCCAAGGGGGATCCCAATGACAACGAGACGCTGCGCACATTTGCACGCGCAGTGCTCGCGGTGGAGCCGAATGCAATCGGCGGTCCGGTCTCGATCCTCGAATCCGGCTACACAGTCGTTCGGGCATTCTTCGAAGCGGGGTTCTGGTCGCTCGCCTCCATTGCGGTTCTGCTCTGGATCGTGCTGCGCCGCTTCGTCGATGTCCTGCTCACGCTTATTCCGCTGTTGATGGCCGGAGTGGTGACCATGGAGCTCATGGTCCTGCTCGGCATGAAGCTCAACTTCGCCAACATCATCGCCTTGCCGCTGCTGCTCGGGGTCGGCGTAGCATTCAAGATCTACTACATCATGGCCTGGCGCGCGGGCCAAACCGATCTGCTGCAATCGAGCCTCACCCGTGCTGTCCTGTTCAGTGCTCTGACCACGGCCACGGCGTTCGGGAGCCTGTGGCTCTCGAGTCATCCCGGCACATCGAGCATGGGCAAGCTCATGGCGCTCGCGCTGGTGACAACCATGGCGGCGGCGGTGCTGTTCCAGCCTGTTCTGATGGGTCCACCGCGCGAGACAGACGCGTCGGCCACGGCGTAACGCTACGCAACGGGCGCAGGATTGTTCAAATCGACAAACACTTGCCCGTTCTTGACCTCGGTGCGGTAGGTCTTCAGGTCGGTAAAGCAGGGCGCCTGCACCGCCTTGCCGCTGGGAACGTGGAACGCCCCGAAATGCAGGCTGCACTCGATCACGTCGCCTTCCAGCATGCCATCCGCGAGATTGGCAAAGGCATGGGTACAGCTCCCTTCGGTCGCGTAGAAGGTACCGTCAATGTTGTAGAGGGCGATGAGCTCGTCACCAAGCTCGAAGGACTTGACCGTGCCTTGGGGAATATCGGCAGCAGCGCAGACGGGAACGAAGTTTTCTGCCATGACCTGACTTGATGGGGCGAGACCTTTCTGCATTAGCTGTCTGCTCGGAAAGTTCAATACCCCAGCTGCATTTTACCCGAGGGGAGATCCATGCCTCAGCTGGATGAATTGATCGAGGAACTGGTCACAGCCAATCGCATTCTCGCTCGCGAGAACGTGGTCGACTCCTTCGGCCATGTCAGCGTGCGTCACCCCGCCAATCCGAAGCGCTATCTGCTCTCGCGCTCTCGCGCGCCGGACTGCATCGAGGCTGACGACATCATGGAGTTCACGCTGGACGGCGCGCCGGTCGATCCGAGTGGTCGTGCGCCGTATCTGGAGCGCTTTATCCACGGCGCGCTCTATGAGGCGCGTCCTGACGTCATGTCGGTCGTGCATCACCACAGCGAAAGTGTCATCCCGTTCGGCGTGACTGGAATGCCGATCAGGCCGATCTTCCACATGGGCGCGTCAATCGGTCGCGAAGTCCCGGTGTGGGATTCCCACGATCATTTCGGCGATACGGCATTGCTGGTTGATAACATGGAAATGGGCCGCGACCTTGCAAAGCTGATGGGCGCGCGCACCACCGCGCTCATGCGCGGTCATGGCGCCACGGTTGCCGGCAGAACCATTCGTCATGCGGTCTACGTTTCGGTCTACCTGGAGGTGAATGCGCGGCTGCAGAAGCAGGCGCTGGACATGGGCGAGATCAAGTTCCTCACCGCCGGGGAAGTCGACAAGGTGACCGGGCGCACCAGCTCCTACGGCATCAATCGAGCCTGGGAGAACTGGTGCCGGCGCGCCTCGCGCCCGTTTCGGCCGGAACAGAACTGACCTTTATGCTATAGAAGAAACCAGCGATCCGACCGATCAAAAGGAGGATCGCAAGGGACGAGACGACGCCATGGCCGCCGCAACCGGGCCGTTGCAACAATTTGACGCCCCTGATCGGAGGCTGGCGACCGCCGGTGCCATTCTGGCTGTGGACGACATCGTCAAGCGGTTCGAGACTCCTGATGGGGTGCTCACGGCGGTAGACCATGTTTCGCTTGGAGTGGCGCCGGGCGAGTTTCTCGGAGTGATCGGCCCATCGGGGTGCGGCAAGTCGACCCTGTTCAACGTGATCGGCGGCTTGCTGGACGGGTACGAGGGTTCGGTTCACGTCGCTGGCGAGCGGGTGCACGGCCCGCATCCTTCGATCGGCATGATCTTTCAGGAGGAGTCCACCTTCCCTTGGCGCAATGTGCTGGACAATGTGGCTTTCCCGCTTGAAATCGCGGGAATCGCAAAGTCCGAGCGCTATGCGCGTGCCAGGCACTTCGTCAAGCTGGTTGGGCTCGACGGGTTCGAGCGACGCTATCCGGCGGAGCTTTCGGGCGGCATGCGTCAGCGCGTGTCCATGGCGCGCACGCTCGCCGCGCAACCCAAGATCCTCTTAATGGACGAGCCGTTCGCGGCCCTGGACGAGCAGACACGTCTCCTATTGGGAGACAAGGTGCTGCAGATCCAGCAGGAGCTCAAGCAGACGACGCTGCTCATAACCCACAACATCACCGAAGCCGTGCAACTCTCCGACCGAGTTGTGGTGATGACCTATCGTCCCGGAAGGGTGAAGCGCATCGTCGATATCGCGTTGCCACGCCCGCGCAGCTCGGAGATCGTTTCCAGCGAGGCATTCGGGCGCTACGTCGCGCAGATCTGGAATGATCTGCGCGAGGAGGCAAGCCGAGGCTTGCTGGAGCAGGAAAACGAGAAGCTCCGCGGGGCTGACCCGCGATGACCGCCGTTGCGCTGGCCAGGACGAGGTACGCGCCCGCCGCGCTCGGGCTCCTTTCGATCGTCGTGCTCATCGCGTTGATCGAGCTTCTCATCCGTATCGGCCTGATCAACCGCTTCATCGTCCCGATGCCCTCGGACATCATCGCAGCTTTCCCGCGGGTGGTTGTCGAGGAGCATGTGCTGCAGCGCTTTCTGCTCACAGCCGGCGAGGCGTTCTCCGCAAGCATCCTGGTCACCGTCTTCGGAGTGGCCGGGGGCGTCCTGCTGCATCGGTACCGGTTGCTGCGGCTCGCCACCGAAACCTGGGTGGCTGCGATCGCCGCCGCTCCGCTGGTGCTGATGTACCCGCTCTATCTTGTCATCTTTGGTCGCAGTGCACTGACCATCGTGATGATGGGATTCACCGCCGGACTTGCGCCCATAGTCCTCAAGACCCTCGAAGGCCTCGCCGGCACGCGCCGCGTGCTGATCAATGTGGGTAGGAGCTTCAGCCTTACCGGCGCACAGCAGTTCTGGAAAATTCTGTTCCCCGCAGCGTTGCCGACGATTTTCGTCGGCTTGCGGCTGGGATTGATCTTTTCCTTGATCAATATCGTCGGAGTGGAGTTCCTCATCAATTTCGGCGGTCTCGGACAGCTGATAAACGAGCTTGCCGAGCGCTATGATCTTTCGGGGACCTACGCCGCTATCTGCTTCGTGATCCTGGTCAGCATCTGCGTCTTCATCATCATGGAAAGGCTCGAACGATGGCTCAGACCGGCCGATTGATCGTTCCGGCGTCGAAGCCATTCGGCGCACTTCTTGGGCCGGTGACGACGCTTCGCATCCTGATCATCGTTGTGGTCCTGGTGGGCTGGGAGGCGCTCGCCGCGTCCGGCCTTCTCTACCGCGACGTCGTGCCTTCGCTGCTCGCCATCGGCAGGGCGCTGATTGCGACCTTGCGGGATCCGGCGTTCTATTTGCATCTCGGCACAACGGCTTACGAGATCGGCATCGCGATGCTGATCGGGGGGTTGAGCGGCCTTGCCGTCGGAATCGCCCTGGGTGGAAGTAAATTCCTGTCCCGTGCCTATGAGGCATATCTCTATTATCTCGGCCCATGTCCGAAGATCATCTTTTTTCCAATCATGATCATGTGGTTCGGCGTCGGCCCCGGATCTAAGATCGCCATGGGCGCGATCTCTTGCTTCTTTCCGGTAGTACTCAATGTGGCCGGAGGCATGCGCGAGATCGACAAGGTTCTTATTCGCGTGGGCAGGAGCTTCCGCGCCAGTACCTGGCAGATGGTGACCAAGATATATCTGCCGGCAATGCGGCATCCCGTTATCAATGGCGTGCGGCTGGGGCTCGGCGTGGCGCTGATCGGTACCTTGCTCGCTGAAACCAAGTTGTCCAACCGCGGGATCGGCTTTTTGGTGATTCAGGCCTACAGCGTTTTCAACATGCCGCAAATGTACGCGCTGCTCATCATCTTGTTCGTGATCTCCATCGGCGCCAATTCGCTGATCGGTCGCGTCGGCCGGCTCGACAGCATCAGACGCAATTGAGTTGATGAAGCTCCACTTCGCCTACGGGTCGAATATGAGCCGCTGGCATATGGCGCTGCGCTGCCCGCAAGCGCTTGCGCTCGGCACGGCAGTGCTTGCGGGCTGGCGGTTCGTGATCGGCTCGGACGGTTACGCCTCGATCGTGCAGCAGCGCGGAAGCCAGGTGCACGGCGTTCTTTGGCGCTTGAGCTCCCGCGACCTCGCTGCGCTCAACGCGTATGAGAACGTCCAGGGCGGCCTGTATCGTATGCGCACCATGCCGGTGCGCCGGCAATACCTCCGCAACCCGCTCGCGGTGGCCGCGACGGTTCGGGCCCAGGATGGCGGGCGCCCAGTTGCCGCCCTCGTTTATATCGCCCGCGGGGTCGGCACTGGCACCCCGCGTTCCGGCTACATGGGGATCGTTCTCGACGCCGCACGGGAGTGGAGCCTGCCGCAAGATTACCTGCGGGGGATTGGGCGCTGGGCGCCCCCGCGCTGGCACGGCGTGTTAGCGCCCGAACCCGGGGAGGCCGCATGAAGGTCGTTCGGCACGTGACCATTCGGGGGCACGTGCAGGGCGTAGGCTTCCGTTACTTCGTGGTGCAGCGGGTTCTCGACATGCTCGAGCGCAACCTCGACCTGGAAGGTTGGGTGCGCAACCGCAGCGACGGCAGCGTGGAAGCACTGTTCGCGGGAGAACCCGATGTGGTCGCGGGCATGATCAAGGCCTGCCGCAAAGGTCCGGCCGGTGCGCGCGTAGAGGCGGTCGAAGAGCGCGAAGCCGAACCCTCGCAGCTTGAGCTGCGGCTTCCCGGCCAGCCCTTTTCGCTTCTCATTACGGCCTGATGCTGGGGCCCGGCGTTCGAGCCCAGCGGGCCGGACTCGGCGCGAAATGTCGAGTTTCAATCAATCCCTCGGTAAGGTTTCCACAGTATTATGCGCCTGAAGTCATCCCCGTTGCTGAACGGGCTGGCGGCTCCCGTTGCGGTCCATCGGACCAACTCGCCGCGTTGGGGGCCGCCTCATTTTACCCAGCCTTCGCCGGTCGAATCCGCCGCGCAGAAGTGCGATGCGTGGCACCCAGAAAACGCGTTGCGTTTTTTGCCCCCCGCTCGCTTCTGGCAAGCGATGCCGCGATGCAGCTCTGAAAGCTCTGGCATTGTGCCGCCGGCAGCCTTACCAACGTGTCACCCCATTGGGGTGACGAGCAGCGCGGATTGCGCGCGTTGCAGAACCGGAACGGTTAGGAACGCTGGCGCCGGGAGGTTTCCTCGATCCGCCGGCTACTCGCAGGGAGGGATTGCATGCTGACACTCTATTTTGCGCCGGGCGCGTGCTCGATGGCCGCGCATATCGTCCTCGAAGAGAGCGGTGAGAAATACGAGCCGAAAAAAGTCGATCTCGCAGGCGGGGAGCAGCGCAGCGAGGCGTATCTCAAGATCAATCCGCAGGGACGCGTGCCGGCACTGCGCCTTGACGGTGGCGAGTATCTCTCGGAGAACACCGCCATCCTGCCTTATCTCGGCAAGCGGTTCGGGCTCTGGCCCAGCGATGCCATGGCCGAAGCGAAAGCTCTTTCCCTCATCGGCTTCTTTGCGGCGAGCGTGCATCCCGCGCATGCCCATATCGGCCGACCCGAACGCTACGCGAGCGATCCTTCCGCCTATCCCACGCTGCAGGAAACGGGCCGCAAGGCCTTCCACGGCTACCTCAAGCAGATCGATGGAATGCTGGCGGGACGCCAGTGGTTCGCGGAGAAGTACAGCGTGCTCGATCCCTATGGCTTCGTCTTCTACGCCTGGGGCGTGCGCCGGGAGCTCCCGATGCAGGAGCTCAAGAGCTATTCCTCGTTCAAAGACCGCATGCTGGAGCGGCCGGCGGTGCGGCGCGTGGTTGAAGACGAGAAGGCCAAGGTCTGAGATCCCATGGCCAAGATCACGCGCATCAATCCTGACGGGCTTTCTAAGCCGGTTGCGAATTACTCGCACGTTGTGACCGCCGAAGGCGCACAGAAGCTGGTGTTCTGCGCTGGGCAGGTCGCGGTGGATGCCGCCGGCAATGTGCTCCCTCCGGACGATTTCGAGGCCCAGGCCAAGATGGTAATGGAAAATCTCACGAGGGCGCTCGCAGCAGGCGGTGCAAAGATCGCCGACGTCACCAAGGTCACCATCTACATCTGCAATCCCCATGACGTGCCCAAGGCACGCAAGATCCTGGCGACGTATTTCGCCGGCAATCCGCCCGGCAGCACGCTGTGTATTCTGCGCGGGCTCGCCAACCCGAATTTCCTGCTTGAGATCGAGGCGATCGCGGCGGTGTAGGGATTGGAACTTCGGCTTGTTGCGAGGGTTGCCCTCGGAGAATACCGAGGGCAAGGCGATGTATCTGTTGGAGACGCTCAAGAAGACGTTCGAGACCATGACCGGAACCGCACGGCCCTCCCAAACGTCGATCGACGCGAGCATTGCGCCGCGCACGCCGCACACGACCATGTTCCGGGATGACGGCGTCATCCCGAACAACCCAAACCTGCCGTTCGTCCATTATCTCGGTGCTGTCGCCCTGCCGGAGCGAGGCGATCCCGCAGCGGTGTTCGAAAAGCTGTTTGCGCGTAACGGGTGGGGCGATTCCTGGCGCAACGGCATCTACGATTACGTCCACTATCACTCCGGCACCCATGAAGTGCTCGGCATTGCGCGCGGGCACGCGCGCGTGCGCTTCGGCGGCAACAGCGGGAAGGTGGTCGAGTTGCAAGCTGGGGATGTCGCCATTCTCCCGGCCGGAACCGGGCATCAAAGCCTCAATGCCAGCAAGGACCTGCTGGTCGTCGGCGCCTATCCGCGCGGGGGCAAATACGACGAATGCCGCGGTTCACGGCAAGAGCACGAACGCGCCCTCAAGAGCATTCCGAAAGTACCGCTACCAGCCGAGGATCCGGTGTACGGCGCCGACGGCCCTCTCATGAAAGCCTGGAGCGACTGAGAGCTTCCGCTTCAACTCATCCCGAGCAGCACGGCGCTCATGCCCACCAGCAGAACCGCAGCCGCGGCGGCGAACGCGGTGGCCGCGGTGGCAAGCCGGCGCATCAGCTGATCGTTATCGGGTCGGGCGCTTTCATGCGACGCTGCCGTCGGTATGGCTGGCCATGTCTCGCTGGAAGTCTGAACGGCAGTCTCAAGCGACATCGGACAAGCCTTTCCCCCTGCCTGCGCGCGCACCGGCGCGCCAGCTCTGAAAAATGCGCTGGTCTCAGAGAGGTGAGCTCTCGAATCAGCTCGGGGTGCCTACGGGGTTAACAGAGTCCTAACGCTCCCCGGCCGTACCCGCATGAGTGTAGCGAAACGTGGGCAGCGTTGTTGCCCGGATGTCGTTTGGCGCATCCGGGCTACGGTTGCTATGCGCCCGACGGCATTGGCCCAGGAAAGAGTTCCGAGCTGCGTCCGGTTATCCAATAGACCGCAAGCCCGACCCACTCGCGCATCGCGGTGTCCGCGCGCCGCAATCCGTCGCCTACGGTTGGAAATGGCCGGAGCGCATCGTCCATTCCGCGCGTGCGCCAATCGACAGGGTAGGGCTCAACTGCGAAGCCGACCTTTCGGAAGACGCCCATGGCCCGCGGCAAATGGTAGGCGGAGGTGACGAGCAGCCAGCGCTCACCCGGCTTTGGCTGCGCGATCCGCTTGGAGTAGAGCGCATTCTCGATGGTGTTGCGGGACCGGTCCTCCAGCAGGATGCGGTCGTGCGCAATCCCTAGACCCTCGAGCTCGCGCTGAGCGAACGGTGCCTCGCTGCCTTCATCACGCATGAGCGCGCCGGTTCCGCCCGAAAACAGCACGCGTGCATTGGGGTAACGCCGGGCGAGCTCTGCAGCAACCGTAAGCCGTTCGGCTGATTCGTTGAGCGCCACCTCATTGCGGGCGACCGATACGTCGGGCGAGATCGCGCCCCCGAGCACAAGTATGCCGTCGGGTGGTCCGCGCAATTCGTTCCAGGGCGGAAAGCGCTGCTCCAGCGGGATGATCAGAGCGTTGCCGATGGGGGAAAGGCCGAGCAGGGCCAGGGCGACAAAGCTCGCACCAACGACCCATCGACCCGCGCGTTCCCAGCGCGTTGCGAGGAGCACGAGACCCGCAATTCCGCATGCAACAACCAGGTTCGAGGGATTTGCAAAAAACCCGAGAACCTTCGAGAGCGTGAAAAACATCTCCGTACTTGCGGTCTGGCTCAGCGCTTGCGCTTCGAATCCTCGTAGCGCTTCTTCGTAGCCTCGTTCATGGGGTAGAGGCCTGGAAGCTTCTCGCCGCGCTCGACCTCGCGCACGATCCACGTTTCCATGCGCTCATGCTCGCTCCCCTCCTCGGCAACAAAGCCGAGGAGGTTTTGCGGGATCACCACGGCGCCGTCCTCGTCGCATACGATGACGTCGCCCGGGAAAACCGCACATCCTCCGCAGCCGATCGGCTCCTGCCAGCCGACGAAAGTGAGCCCGTTGACCGAGGCCGGTGCTGCCACCCCTGCACACCAGACCGGCAATTGCGAGGCGAGAACGCCGGCTTTATCGCGCACCGCGCCGTCGGTCACCAGCGCCGCGACTTTGCGCTTGACCATGCGCATGGTGAGAATATCGCCGAAGATGCCGGCGGAGACGATGCCCATCGCGTCGGCGACCGCGATGCAGCCCTCGGGCATCTCCTCGATCGCACCGCGGGTAGAGACGGGCTTCGCCCAGCTTTCCGGGGTCGCGAGATCCTCGCGCGCAGGCACGAAGCGCAGGGTGAAGGCGGGGCCGACAAGCCGCGTGCCATGAGGCGCCAACGGCTTCGGCCCGTTCATCCAGCAGCGCCGGATGCCTTTCTTGAGCAGCATTGTGCTGATGGTTGCAGTCGTGATGCCGCGTAGGAGCTCATAGTCGGCCGCACTCATGACAACCTCATTTGCGGGCGCGATGCTCAAGCCGGCGCGAGGCCGAGGCGATGATCGCGTCGCCGCAGCCAGGTCACGAAGGGGATCGAGAGCAGCACCATCCAGGCCTTGCCGACAATCTGTCCGGGCAGAAACTCCAGCGAGCCGAATGCCAGCCACAGGAAAACGATCGAGTCGACCACAAGACCGGCCGTGCTCGAAGCGAGCACGGCGAGGACGAGCCTGCGCTGCGCAAGCGGCGTGTAGATCCCGAGGTCGGCCATCTCGGAGAGCAGAAAAGCGGCCGCAGAGGCGACAACGAGCGATGGGGGCGCAAGCAGCGCCGATATCAACGCGCCCGTAATAATCGCGGCTGCCGCAATGTGGATGCCAAGCCTGCGCTGTACGAGGTCGCGCAGCACGAGTGCAAGCCCGATCATGGTGACGCCCGACGGGGCCATGAGGCCCGGCGCGACAGGCAGCAGACAAGGTCCATCCGGAACGCAGTGCGTACCGGCGTGACCGATGAGCCAGTTTGCAGCGGGGATCGTCAGCGCGAACAGGAGCAGAAACACTACTCCCTCGCGCAGACGTTGGCCTTGCCTTCCGCGACCTTCTGCCGTGCAGCCTTCCATCTCGCAAACCCATCGGCGCGCAGCTTGCATGCCGGGCATTCCCCGCAGCCGTAGCCCCATTCGTGGCGGACCGAGCGATCGCCCAGATAGCAGCTATGGGTTTCCTCGACCAGGAGAGCCATCAGTTCCTGCCCGCCGAGGTCATGGGCGAGGGCAAATGTTGCGGCCTTGTCGATCCACATCAGCGGCGTATGGATCACGAACCGGCGCTCCATGCCGAGATTAAGCGCAAGTTGCATGGCCTTGATCGAATCGTCGCGGCAGTCCGGATAGCCCGAGTAGTCGGTTTCGCACATGCCCGCGACGATATGCTTGACCCCACGCCGGTAGGCGAGCGCGCCCGCAAGCGTGAAGAATACGAGATTGCGCCCGGGCACGAACGTGGTGGGAAGCCCGCTCTCGCCCATCCCGATCGCAACCTCGCGGGTGAGCGCGCTTTCCGAGAGCGTCGCGAGCGCGGAGATGTCTACTGTATGATCCTCGCCCAAACGAGCTGCCAATGTCGCGCGCATCGCGCCGATGTGATCGCGCACGCGCCGGCGCACCTCTAGCTCGACCCGATGCCGCTGGCCGTAATCGAAGCCGACCGTTTCCACGCGCCTAAAGCGATCGAGCGCCCAGACAAGACAGACTGTCGAGTCTTGTCCTCCGGAAAAGAGCACAAGCGCCGCGTTCGAATCGGTGGAATTCATCGTGCGGTCAACATTCGAGACCCGCGCCGCGCGACTACGGCCGGCCTAGTCCCACTTGGGCGATCCCGAATAGGCGTAATCGACAACGCGCCCGTCGCGGTCGGCGAGTGAGGCGATCTGCGCCATCTCCTGCTGCGAGAGATCGAAGTCGAAGATCGCGAAATTCTCCGCCAGGTGGGCACTGTGGCTGGTGCGGGGAATGACGGCAATCCCCTGCTGGACCAGGAAGCGCAGGCTCACCTGCGCCGCCGTCTTGCCATCCGCCTTCCCAATGCGCGCAAGCAGCGTGTTCCCTGCCGCGCCGCCGCGCGCAATCGGGCTGTAGGCTACCACGTCCATGCGGTGACGCCGGCATGCCGCCACAACCTTCGACTGGTCGAGAAAAGGATGCATCTCGATCTGATTGCAGACGAGCTCCTCGGCGATGGCCACCGCTTCGTCGAGCAAGGCCACGGTGAAATTCGAGACCCCGATCTTGCGCGCAAGCCCCATGCGCTTGACCTTGCACAGCGCGCCCAGCGTTTCGCGCAGCGGAATTTGCGGGTTGGGCCAATGCAGCAGCAGAAGGTCGACCTCGGAAAGTTTTAACCGCGACAGGCTCTCCTTTGCCGCCCGTTCGAGCTCTCGTGCGGCGAAATGCGATGGCCAGACCTTGGTGGTAATGAAGACTTCGGCGCGAGGAACGCCGCAGGCGCGCAGGCCCTCGCCGACCTCCCGCTCGTTGTCGTACATTTCAGCCGTATCGATGTGGCGGTATCCCAGCCGCAACGCTTGATCGACCATACTCGCGCAGGTGCGCCCGCGCAGATCCCAGGTGCCAAGCCCGATGATGGGGATGCCGCCGATGCCAGTGCTGGGTATCGAAGCCAAAGCGCTCACCGTGGGCCCCATATTTTGACATTTCGCAATGCGGGGGCCGGACATTAGAATCATTCAATTCATGCAACAATGCTATTGCGTGGCTTCTCGCGCACTCATTGATAAGAACGATGATTACGATCCCGCTGCGGGCCTTCGCTTGCGCACTGGTGCTGGCCGCATTTCTTGCCCCGGCGGGTGGTACGGTTGCACAGGAGCTCAATTTGGTGATCCGGAACCACAAATTCGAGCCGGAAGAAATACGCGTGCCCGCAGGCAAGCGTGTCTCCGTGTCCGTTACCAATGAGGACGCGACCCCGGAGGAGTTCGACAGCGCCGCGCTCAAGGTGGAGAAGGTGATTGCGGGAAAGTCCAAGGGCCTGGTTCGGATCGGACCCCTCCCGGCGGGGCGCTATGAATTCATCGGCGAGTTCCACGCCGATACCGCCAAGGGCGTCGTGATCGCGGAATAGCGACATGCTGGGTGCGCTCGTCATCGTGTTCCGGGAGGTGATCGAAGCGGGCTTGATCGTCGGCATCGTGCTCGCGGTGACGCGCGGCGTGCCGGGGCGGGGGCGATGGGTAGCCGGCGGGGTGATCGCGGGGGTTTTGGGCGCCGCGCTGCTTGCGATCTTCGCGCAGACGATTGCGGATGCCTTCGAGGGCTCGGGGCAGGAGATGTTCAATGCCAGCGTGCTGGGCATCGCCGTGCTCATGTTGATGTGGCACAATGCCTGGATGGCTTCCCACGGCCAGGAGATGGCCCGCTCCATGGCTGCGGTGGGCAAGGAGGTCAGCAGCGGGCAGCGGCCATTGGCAGCCCTTGCCGTCGTGGTGGGGCTTGCCACCCTGCGCGAGGGCTCCGAAGTCGTCCTCTTTCTCTACGGGATTGTTGCCGCCGGAGCGTCGGCATCCTCGCTGCTGGCCGGCGGAGCGCTGGGCCTAGCGGCGGGCGCGGCATTCACCGCGCTCACCTACTTCGGGCTGCTTGCCATCCCCTCGCGCCACATCTTCACGGTTACCACCGTGCTGATTGCGCTCTTGGCGGCCGGCATGGCGGCGCAGGCCGCGCAATTCCTTGATGCGGCGGGGCTGATCAACGTCCTCGGCGAGCGCCTCTGGGACAGCTCCGCATGGCTGCCGCAGGACAGCATCGTGGGCCGCCTGCTCCATACGCTTGTCGGATATATGGATCGGCCGACCGCGCTTCAGTTGATCGCCTATCTCGTTACGCTGGCGATCATGGTCGCCCTGACGCGTTTCGCGGAAGGCAGACGACAGATGGCGCACGTCAGAGGACAGGCATCCTGATGTCAGATATCAGAGGCTCAACAACATCGCGGTGGCAGGGC
>CAWJDY010000028.1:0-55149 GCA_963841705.1 uncultured Alphaproteobacteria bacterium | reverse complement strand
GGCGTGTGCCCTATGCGGGGCACGCGTAAAACCGAACCAGCGACAGATGGTATCTCGGTCGAGCACAATTTCATGGACGTATGCGTCCTTGCACACCTTCTTGCAGAACTTGTTGCCCCACCAACGATGGGTCACCAGGCCGAAACGCCCACCACAGTGATCGCAGACTTGATGCTTGGGCGCTTGCGTGTGTCTCGATTGCGGGGGGTGCCTTGAAGCATCGACGGTCATCATGATGCCCTGTGCGGGTGGCGGAAAGCCCGCGTTAGGTGCGATCTGTAGTTGTTCCAGACGCGCAGCGAGCCCCAAGCCATTTCGCGCGGAATCGACATAGTCTGCGAAGGAGAAATGGTGCTTGGCCTTCAGCCAGCCGTGATCTTCTCCTCCGAGTCCGTTGAATGGTCTGTGTTCGATCATCGGCGCTCTCCTGGGCAAATCGCCCGTCCCTGTTTCGCCTACAAACCTATGGGACAAAGCCAGGGTTATAAATAGAAACTATCGAAACTCATGGTTTTCTAAATCTGACCGATGACCAGATTGTAGGACATCGAAGGGCTGGCGATTTTCGCCAGGTCGTGGAACTTCGCTCCCTTCGCCGGGGCGGCGGAGCTGAAACTTGCATCGCTATTGCCATTCGGACGCCTCGCGGCGCGCTGGGACCTAAATAGGGGCTCGCAGAGACCAACTGCGTGGCTGGGCATGTAGGACTCGAACTCGCAAATGTCGCTTCAAAAATGCTATTTGAAAATGTCGGGCGAACTCCTTGGGTTTCCGGAACATTTTGGGACCAGAGACTTTTCGCGTGCTCGATCCGCACGGTTCCTGACGCCTGGTGTGCCGCGATCGAGTCCGCAAAGCGGGTGGGGATGGCGTTACCGCTATCGGCGTGCCGCTCGATCCGATCGATCAGGCATGCTTCCTCAATTCATCGACGAGGACCCGCGTGTTCTCGCTGTAGTCTATGGGGACCGCGACCAGTTGCACGCCGCCCTCTTGAAAGGCCCGCTCGAGCGCCGGCACCAGCCCCTCGGCGGTCTCGACCCGGGCACCGCCCGCGTGATGAGCGCGCGCGAACGCGACGAAATCCGGGTTTCCGAACGTCATGCCGAAATCGGCAAAGCCGTCGGTCGCCTGCTTCCAGCGGATCATGCCGTAGGCGTCGTCCTGCAGCACCAGCACCACAAGATCGAGCCGCAAGCGCACTGCTGTTTCCAGCTCCTGCGCATTCATCATGAAGCCGCCGTCGCCGCAGACCGCGAGCACCCGTCTTCGCGGATGGAGCAGCGCGGCCATAATGCCCGCCGGCAGGCCCGCGCCCATCGTGGCCAACGCGTTGTCGAGCAGGAGAGTGTTCGCCACCTGCGTGCGATAATTGCGGGCGAACCAGATCTTGTACATGCCGTTGTCGAGACAAACGATGCCGTCGGCCGGCATCACATGCCGCACGTCGTGCACGATACGCTGCGGGGTGAGCGGAAAGCGGCTCTCGTCGGCCCGCTCGGTGAGGCGGGCTAGAATGCCGCCGCGCAGCGGCAATAACGCCCCGGCGTTCTTCAACTTGCCTTCCAGCCGGTCGGCCAAGAGCATGAGGCTTGGCCCGACATCGCCGACCACCTCGGCATGTGGGAAGTACACCTCCTCGACGGTGGCGGGCAGGTAGCTGACATGCAGTACCTTCGGTCCTTTCGGGCCCATGATGAAGGGCGGCTTCTCGACCGTGTCGTGGCCGATCGCGATGATCAGATCGGCGCGGTCGATGGCCTGGTGCACGTAGTCGCGCTCTGAAAGCGCGGCGGTCCCCATATAAAGATTGGATCCCCCGGCGACCGCGCCCTTGCCCATCTGGGTGTTGAAGAACGGGATGCGCAGGCGACGCACGAATTGCGACAACGCATCCGCGAGCTTCGGACGGCTTGCCGCCGCCCCCAACATCACCAGCGGCCGCTCGGCCCGCAATATCAGGTCGGCGGCCCGGTCCAGTGCGGCGTCCTGGGCAACCGGCATTTCGATTGGATGCGGCATCACGAGCGGGACGTCGGGCGCCATTTCGTGAGCGATGTCCTCAGGAAGCTCCAGATGTACGGGGCCCAACCGCTCCTGCTGCGCGAGCCGAAACGCTTCGCGCACGATCGAGGGGATGGTCGCCGCGCTGACCATCTGCCGTGCCATCTTGGTCAGCGGCGCCATGGTCGAGACGATGTCAACGACTTGGAACAGCGCCTGCTTGTGGCTCAAGATCCCTTTTTGGCCGGTGATCATAACCATCGGCATGGCGCCGAGCAGCGCAAAGGCGGCGCCGGTGGTCAGGTTCAACGCGCCTGGACCCAGGGTCGCGAGGCAGACGCCCGGCTTGCCGGTCAGCCGCCCGTGGGTCGCCGCCATGAAGGCTGCGGCTTGCTCGTGCCGGGTCACGATCAGCTTGATTCGGGAGCGGCGCAGCGATTCGACGACGTCGAGGTTTTCTTCGCCTGGAACGCCAAAGATCTGCTCGACACCCTCACTCTCAAGGGCGGCGACGAGCAGGTCGGAGCCTTTCATGGACTGCAATCCTCTCTGGGCGCCCGATCGTGGCTGCCGACAATACGAGGCCCTATCGAGCCGGAACGGCCGGGTACATTTAGAGATATGACTTGCGCCGCATCGGACAACCGAGCCGGGACCGAAGAGTTGCGCTTACGGATGCCGCACGACATTATTCGACGGCAGCAGACAAGGTATTTCACGACGGCACTTTGTTCCCGCAACCCCGCAATCATATTTGTAGCGCCAAAGCCCTCTGGCTATGCGCCGCAGGCAAGCTGCCGGCACGGCGTGCGGCTAATGATCGAACCCAAACCCTGCCGACAGTCCGACGGGACGTACGGGCGTGCTTCAAGCCGGATGTCCGACCAGATACTTGCGGGACGCTCGCCAATGCTTTTCTTATCCAACGATCCAATGGCGCGATCCAATGATCGGATGGCGTCGCACGTTCATGTGGGTGGATCCGCTTCTAGGCCGTGAACGGGCGGCTACGAAACCTGCTTGGAGCTGAAGTCATGGCTATCAAAGCGATTAATCGAAAGGCAAATGATCGGCGGCAGATTGAGCACGGTTCATTCGTGAATTCCTCTCAATACCGAATGCAATAGATAGCTATTTTCATTTGCGCCCTTCGTTAATACCTCGCTGACGGCCCACAGCAATGCCGAACCAGGATGGGATCGAGTGCCGCTCCTGCCGATGCGATAGCCAGCGACCGCACACGCACTCGAGCAGGGAGCCGCACAGGACATGGACTTACGATTGATCGATCATCGCAGCACCGCCCAGGTCGTGCCCATCGGCGAGGGCAAGTTCGGCGTGATCTGGAACGGTGAGCTGTGCCCAGAGAAATACCCCACTAAGGAGATCGCTTATTCAGCTATCACGGCCTTGCGACGGCATGAGTCGCCCCCGACCGCTCCGGTCGATGAAACGAGGGTTCGTCGAGGAGCAGGACCTTAGGATCGGCTATCAAGCCGCGCCCCACTGCCACCATCTGCTGCTCGCCGCCTGAAAGCGTGCGAGCGGATTGGCCGGATCGTTCCGCGAGCCTGGGAAAGATTGCATAGACCTGCTGCAGACTGGCTTCTACGCCGTTGCGGTCGCGTGCCAGACCGCCAAGGCGGAGATCTCTCGACTGTCAGATCAAGGAACAGATCTCGCGCCTGCGCTTGCAAATTGCCCAGTTGTTCTTTGCCGCAAAAACCAAGACCTGATGCAAGAGCACTGATTACCGCTGGTTTTTGACCCACACCGGACAAAAGTCTCCGAGTTCCGTAAAGGCCTCAACGAAACCGGCTACGTCGAAAGCCAAAATGTGATGGTAGAGTATCACTGGCTGGAGGGCCAATACAATCGCACGGCTTTGCCTGGAGCGGCGGCTCGCTGAACGCGGCGCAGCCGCACATGGCTTGGTCGGTTGGCATTCGGAACGCTCCCCGTGCGATTAGACAAGCAAAGCTCGACCTCGAGCGCGTCGGCACCGATTGCACCAAGATATTCCATCAGAGTTTGCATGTACACGAGCCTGCCAATCCAGACCTACAATCCAAGGACCTGCAATCCAAGGCAGGCGGGACCGCCGCGCCGGGCGCAGCCAATTTCCTCTCAGCGGTAGAGCTCGATCTCCGGCCGTGGGTCTGGCACGAAGCCATCGCGATTGGGCATCACGATCTTGGGGAGGCTGCTTGCGTCGAGCGCAGCATTCTTCGGCAGGATGTTCGCTTCTCCAAGAATGTATGCGACCACGCTGTACACCTGCTCATCGCTGAGCGATCCAGGCGCGGTGAACGGCATCGCGCGTTTGACGTAGTCGAACAGCGTCGTGGCATACGGCCAGTAGCTCTCGACGGTCTTGATCGGCGCCTCGCTTGAGAGCGTGCCGCGGCCGCCGATCAGCTTGTCGCCGCCGATGCCCGCGGTGGGTATGCCCTGGAGCTTGTCGCCGTGACACACCGCGCAGGAATCCGCATAGACCTTCTGGCCGGCCGCATAGGTGCCCTTCCCAGGCGACAACCCGCGCCCATCCGGCGGGATTGCGAAAAACTGCGCAAGCTCCTGCGAAGAGGGGGCCGTTCCGATGTCGAGACGTGCGGGATATCCTTGCTGAGCGCAGACCGTTTGGGTGAGCGCCAGCACTGCTGCCAGGGCGAATATCATCTTAAGCGTGGACATTGCTCACGCTCCCGTCGCCCGCGACTGCCCAGCTCTGGATGGCGTTGAGATGGTAGACGGAACCGAATGGTCCGGCGAGACCGCGGATTTCGACGAGTTGCTTGAGGGTTGGCTGAACATAGCCGGTCTCATCGGTCGCTCTGCTCTGCAAGACCGACGGCTGTCCATTCCAGTACCAGGGAAACCGGAATCGCGCCGTGCAAATGGGGAGCACGGGATCCGCGAGTGCGGCGATCTGCCAGTTCTTGCCGCCGTCGGACGAGACTTCGACCCGCGCGATCCGGCCGCGGCCACTCCAAGCGAGCCCGGTGACCTCGTAGAAACCCGGACCGGGCAGCTTCATCTCACCGGATGGAAACGTGATCACCGATTTGGCTTCCATGGTGAAGGTGAATTGACGCGCTTTTCCGTTGCCCAACAAGTCGGTGTATTTGGAAGTTTCCTCGCGCGTCATGAACGGCTTGTCGCTCAATTCCAGCCGCCGCAGCCACTTGATGTGGGTGTTGCCCTCCCAACCCGGCAAAATCAGGCGCAGCGGATACCCTTGCTCGGGCCGTAACCCCTCCCCGTTCTGCGCATAGGCAATGATCGCATCCGTGAGCAGCTTTTCCAATGGAATACTGCGCGTCATCACCGCGGCGTCCGCGCCTTCCGCGAGCGCCCAGGCTGCGCCGTCCTGCAATCCGACTTCGCGGGCAATGGTGGAAAATTGCACGCCGGTCCACTCCGATGTGCTGAGCAGCCCGTGGGTGCCCTGAACGGTCTTGAGCGTCGGCTTTCGCCATTCGGTCAGGCCATTGCCGGAGCACTCGATGAAATGCAGTCGCGAGACCGACGGAAAGCGCTTGATGTCAGCCATTGAGAATTTTCTGGGCCGTTGCACCATCCCGTGCACGGTGAGGAAATGCCGCGCCGGATCAATGGTCGGGATGCCGCCGTGATGCCTCTCAAAGTGCAGTCCCGAAGGCGTGATGATGCCTTCGCTCCTGTCGAGCGGCGTCATCGTCCACGACGAGATGGTTGTCGGGGTTGGAAAGCGCGACCGTGTCTCGGTTTCGAATTGCGAGCGCGAACCGTAGCCGCCGTCTTCACCGATCAGCGTTCCCGGTACCTTCGTGGGATCGTCCGGAACTTCGCGCCATACGGCGCCCGGCGGCGCTTTGCGCTCCGCCGCGCGCGCCGGCAGCAGGGCCGAGCTCATTCCCGCCGCCAGCGCCGAGCCGGCGGCGAACAAGGCGCGACGCCTGCCCGGATGGGGAAACATTCCAGACTTGCAGGCGCAATCCTCGAGCTCGCGCCTGCGCGCGAGGGCGAGGCGCTCGGCCTCGATCATCGCTGCGATGTGGTCTTTTGTCGCATCATCATCATCGCCGGCAAAGGCTTGCCGATCAACCATGGCGGTATCCTCCCGCGTTCGCCCCTGTGTTTTTGAGTTGCGGGGCGAACGAAAATTTGAAGCCTTGCTTTCGTCTCCGTTGCGCTGCTCCTGATTTACGCAGCCGATTGCGCGCGTTTTTGCTTGCCCTTCTCGCGCTGCTCCGCCGCGTCGATCGGCGGCTTGGTCCACCCGACCTTGTTGGCGAATTGCTCGAGCTCCTTTGCCGTCATGTACGCGGTGTGCTCGGGCGCCGGATAGGCGCGCGTGCGAACGTCGGTCATGTAGCGGGTATAGACGTCTTCGATGATGGGAATGAGATCCGTGTAGATCTTGGAATGGCGAGGCGTGTGCTCCTCGTAAAGATGAAAAAGATCCGAGCTTATGATGTGCACGCCGTGGGCCTTGTTTCCTGCCCCCAGGCTGATCACCGGCACCGGAAGCGTTTCGGTGAGAAATTGGCACACCTCCTCGGTCGTAACCTCGCACATGACGGAGAAGCAGCCGGCATCGACCATCTCGCGCGCGTCCTGCACGAGCTCGAGCGCCCGCGCCGCCGTCTTGCCCTGCGCGGTGAAGCCGCCGAGTTGCGCCATGCGCATGGGCGTGATTCCGATATGACCCTGCACCGGAATGCCAGCCTTGATGATAGCCTCGATGTTGCGCACGTGATGACGATTGCCCTCGCATTTCATGACTTCGGCATTCGCATGCGCAACAAACTTGCCAGCATTCTCGACCGCTTGCTCGGGCGAGATGTGAAAGCTCCAGTAAGGCATGTCGACCATGCGCAAGCCATGACGCGAGCCGCGGTCGACCGCCTGCGCCATGAACATGACTTCTTCGAAGCTCACGGTAACCGTGCTGCGGTGGCCGAAAAGAATCATGCCGCCGGTGTCCGACACACAAAGAATGTCGATTCCCAAACGGTCGGCAACCACCGCGCTGCGGTAATCATAGACCGCCATCTGCACAATTGCTTCGCCTTCCCTCATCTTTTTCATCAGCGCAGGGATGGTGACCTTCTTGCGCGGGGGTGCGGATGCTTGCAGGGTCGTTGCTGAGGACATGGGAACCCCTTGGGAATGTGAACAAAGCTGCCGACGCTACGATCGGACTAATGCAGCGGCGGCGCCAGCCTACGGGCGGCCAATCATCGGGTCAAAGAGAGCACGGCAATGACATCATCAGTCGAATGAATGATGCGCGCCCGCGACATTGGGCGAAAGATCATCGGACGAAAGATCATCCCGCCATCCACCACGAGGCCGGCACTTGTACTTATCATAGAACGGGAGAGAAACCTCCTGAATGTCGC
This sequence comes from uncultured Alphaproteobacteria bacterium, assembly GCA_963841705.1. Classification (GTDB taxonomy): domain Bacteria; phylum Pseudomonadota; class Alphaproteobacteria; order Rhizobiales; family Xanthobacteraceae; genus VAZQ01. Next base: position 47,758 of record CAWJDY010000028.1, on the reverse strand, counting down.
GGAATTGGCCAGTCGGGTCGAAAAGGTGCGCCGCACCATGCGCATCGCAAGCGTAGCCCAGTCCGAGGACCGCGCCCGTGATGATGGATCGGCACGCGGACGTCGCCAGCAGGCTGCCTGGCGCCGGCGGGAAGGCAGCGTCACGCGCCGGGCGCCAGAGGATCGGCTCGCAATCACATTGTGCCTGGAACGACGCGAGGCGGACCGGATGCGCGCGCTGCGCCCACGCCGGACCGCCTGGCGCATCCGGCTCGGCTGCGAACCGCGCGAGCCCGAGCTCGGCTGCCGACACCGAAAAGAGGAACTCGTTGGCGAACAGGGGGAAGCCCGCTTCGATTCGCAAAATGTCGGCGGCAGCAAAGCCCGCGGGCCGCGCATGTCGTGCCAGCATCGCCCATATGGCGTCGCGTGCGTCGCGCGGAAGAATGATCTCGAAGCCGCGCTCGCCCGTATAACCGAGGCGGCCAACGCGGCACGCCACGCCGGCAATGCTCTCCTGCACGTGCCCGAAATAAGGCAGAGTGCGAAGTTGCGCGGTCGAGGCCACGCCGGCCAGGGCGCGCAGGCTCGATGGCCCTTGCACCGCGAAGATTGCCGTCTCCCCGCTCAGGTCGCATACCGATGTCATCGAGCCGGCGGCGGCTTGCAAGTGTGCGAACGCATCGCCGCTGACGGCGAAGACCTCGAATGTTTCCTCATCCACGCGCCAGATCGTGATGTCACCCAGCACCCCCCCATCCACACCCACGCACAATGCGTAGCGGATGCGTCCGGGCATCAAGTCGTCGATCCGCCGCGGTGTTAAAGTCTGGACGAGCGTGTTCGAGCGAGGGCCATGGATGCCAATGCGACGCATGAAGCTGAAGTCGAACAGGGCGGTCGCGGACCGGCAGCTGCGCGCTTCAGCGCGAACGTCGCCGTAGTCACGCGGAAGCGTGCGAAAATCGAATTCGATGTTCGACATCGCCATATTCCAGGGTGCTCAGGCCATGATTACAACCATTGGTAGAATGGCCGGTGGGGGCAGCAGATGTCACATTGTTGATAGCGGTAACGACCGGTTTCGTCTAAATTGATAGTTGTTGTGCATTGCCGTCCGCGCGCCGAGGAAGCAAATGTTCCTGCGCCAACTTGAATATCTGGTTGCGCTTGCCCAGGAAGAGCACTTCAGCCGGGCGGCACGGCATTGCGACGTATCCCAGCCGAGCCTCTCCAACGCCATCAAGCAGCTTGAGACGGAATTCGGCACGCCGATCGTGTTGCGCCACCAGCGTTTTCAAGGCTTCACCGCCGAGGGAAGTCGCATCGTCGAGTGGTCTAAGCGGATTCTGGCGGACCGCGACGCGATGCTGCAAGAGCTTTCAGTTCTGAAAGAGACGTTGTCGGGTCGGCTTCGACTGGGAGCGATGCCCACGAGCTCGCCCGCGTTGCCCCATATCAACCGGCATTTCCTTGACCTTCACCCCGGCGTCAAGGTCGAGGTCAGTTTTCTCGGACTTGAGGAAATGCGGGTCAAGCTCATCAATTTCGAATTGGATGTCGGCATTACCTACATCGATCAGAAGCAGCCCTCACCATTGACCAGTTTTCCCATGTACAATGAGCATTTGAGCCTGCTGGTCCCGGATAATCCGCGGTTTCCCGTCGCAACGACCACTTGGTCTGCCGCCGTCGACCTGCCGCTTTGTCTGCTCTCGCCGCACATGCATGAGCGGCAGATCATTGACGCCGCATTTGCGTCGGTCGGCAAGACGCCAGCGCCGGAGGTCGAATTGGATTTTATTGTCAATCTCGCATTTCACACGATGCTCGGCGAAACCGTGACGATCGTGCCTGACCATTTCGAGATCGTCATCGGCGCGTTTCCAAGAACACGCCTTGTCAAACTGATCGAGCCCGAGGTCATTCGACAGGTCGGGCTGATCTGGGTCGAAGGCAACCCGATGTTGCCAATGGCGAGGGCCATGCTTAGCGCGTTGAAATCCATGGCAATGCACGAGCTTCTCCGGCCTCCGGATCCATCGGTCAAGGTCCGCCGCCTCCCTACGTCGCGGCAAGTGCACGGTCAGGCGACAGGCAGAGCATAGCCTCAGCCTCGATGTGCGCGTGGAGCCCCCTGCGTTCGCTGATAGCCGGCGGAAATTGCGTCATTGATCGCCATCGATTGACAGTCAGAACGACCGTCCATAGGCTTCAAAAAAAAGAGGGCCGTGCGAGTTAGCGGACCCCTCGCTAGCAAGTTCATCAATCGGGAGGATGAAATGGCTGTTGTCCAAAGGGCCGCGCAGACACGAGCGGCGCGCAAATTCGAGGGTGGGTCGCATCGCCTCGCGGCGCCCAGCCTTCATCGTTCAGACGACACAGAGCGCGCATCTGACGGGCGTCGCGCGCAGGCCTTTGGCATGCTGGCCGGTCTCGTCTGTCTGCTCGCTTGCGCACAGCCGGCATTGTCCGAGGAAGTGAAGGATTACGGCAAGCCGGGCAGTCCGGTCGAATTGGTGGTGGGCTATCAGCCTTACTACACGGAGTTGTGGTCCGGCCTTATCATGCGGAACAAGAAGTTCTACGAGAAATATCTTCCGCAGGGATCGAAGATCGATTTTCAGGTCGGCCTGCAGGGCGCCATCATCGTAAACGGGATGCTGGCCGGAAAGGTTGATATCGGTTACGTCGGCGATATGCCGGGCATCGTATCGACGAGTCATGCCGATGTTCGAGACATTCGTATCGTGTCGGTGCTCGGACTGGGTTATGACCAATGCAACATTTTTCTCGTGCGCAACGACGCTCCGCAATTCCAATCACCGGACGAGGCGATCAAGTGGCTCGACGGCAAGAGCGTCGCGGTGCCGAAGGGAAGTTGCACGGACCGTTTCGCCGAGGCAGTGTTCAAGCGCTTCAAGATTGCTCCATCCGAGTATCTGAACCAGAGCATCGAGGTCATCACCAGCGGATTTCGCGCCAAGAAGCTCGATGCGGCAGTGCTGTGGGAGCCGACCGCATCCCGCCTCGTGCTCGAAAAGCTTGCTCGCAGGGTGGCAAGCGGCGCCTCGGTCAATGAGAACGACGCCGGATTCATGGTGATGCCGAAGGCGCTGATCGAGCAGCGTTCGGACATCGTCAACGGCTGGCTGGAGGCAGAGCTCGATGCGCAGCTGTTTTTTGCCGACGAAAAGAACGCAATGGCGGTGAGCGCAATGGCCCTCGAGCAAACGACCGGGTTCACGCAGAAGGCGTTGTGGTATTCGGCTTACGGCAGCTATCCGAAGTCGGAGGGCGGGACAACGAACCGGATTGTGCTGCCCTATACCTTCATGCCGGAGGCGAAGGATCTCATCGCCAAGGCCGGGAGGTTCCTGTTCGAGATCAAGAGCATCAAGGCCGACATCCGCCCCGAGGCGGTGATGCCGGCGTTAACCGAGGAGATCCTCAGGAAGCGCAACCTGAAAGCGCCGGTAGGCGAAGTGAAGGCACTGCCCGACTCCGCCTACACGGGCTCATGACAGACCTGGGACCGACCTACGCCGGCGCCGGGGTGAATGTCGGCGTCGGCGATGCTGCCACCTCGACCGCGGACGTTACCGACAGCGCGAGACGCTTCGAAGTTGCCGCCTATCGCCTCTCGCAGTGGCTGCGCAGCCCCCGTCCTTACCTGATGCTGCTCGGCTTCGCGCTTTTTTTCGCCTTCTGGCACCTGACGGTGGAGGTCTGGAAGCTTCCTCGTTTTGTGCAAATGCCGGGGCCAACCGCGGTCATCACCGAATGGTTGAGCCCGGATCCGACCTATGGCCTTTCCATTTATTCAGCGGAATATTATCAGCACATCTGGGTGAGCCTGCGTCGGGTTTCCATCGCCTTCCTCCTGGCCACCGCGACGGGAGTGCCGCTGGGACTTTTCCTTGGATGGTCGCAGCTGTTCAAGGATTACGTCTTCCCGGTTTTCGAGCTGCTGCGGCCGATTCCGCCCCTTGCCTGGGTGCCGCTGGCGATCATCATGTTCGAAGGCTCCGAGACCCCGATCATTTTTCTTACTTTCCTGGCATCGTTCTATGCGACGACGCTCAACACCATGCTCGGCGCCGAATTGATCGATGTATCCTTCGTGCGCGCAGCCTATTGTCTTGGCGCAAAACGACGGCAGGTGTTCTGGCACGTCGTCGTGCCCGGTGCCATGCCGTTCATCTTCACCGGCCTGCAGATCTCGGTGGGGGTTGCGTGGTTCTCGCTGGTGGCGGCCGAAATGGTGTCCGGCCAATACGGTCTCGGATATCTCATCAACACTTCCTACACCATGGTGCAATATCCCACGATGTTCATTGCGATGATCACGCTGGGCGTGGTGGGCTATGTGACCAGTGCCGGCGTGCGGATCATCGGCAATTACATGATGCAATGGAGAGCGCGCGAGCTCGCCATCGGAGGCGAAAATTGAGCTCGCAGCCCACGCCGGGATATGATCGCTCGATCACAGCGCCGGTCGGACCAGCATCGTTGATGACGGAAACCTCCCGCAAAGGCGAGATCCGTATCGAGGATGTGGTCAAAGTCTACGGTTCTGAAGCGGCCGGCATTCGTGCCGTCGACAAATGCACGTTCGACGTGCCGGCCGGAAAGATTACCGTCGTGGTCGGCCCTTCTGGTTGCGGCAAGACTACGCTTCTGAACGCAATCGCCGGGTTTCACAGCATTACCTCGGGAACGATCTACCTCGACGGCGAACTGCTGTGCGGGATGGCAAGACCAAGAGCGGATCCCGGTCCCGACCGCATCGTCGTATTTCAGAACGGAGCGCTGTTTCCCTGGAAGACCATCATCGAAAATGTGGCGTTTGGCCCAATCGTGCAGGGCCGCCTGACCCGCAAGCAGGCGCTTGACAAAGCCCGTACGATGCTGGCGGAAGCCGGGTTGCGCAATCTCGAGAGCAATTACCCCGGCGAAATCTCCTCGGGGATGCGACGGCGGGTGGAGATCGCGCGCGCCTTGATGAACGATCCGAAGGTGCTGCTGCTCGATGAGCCTTATCGCGCGCTCGATTCGCTCACCAAGTCCGTGATGCACGAGGCGTTGATCGAGACTTTCGACAAGAACCAGGTCACCATCTTCTTCATTACCCACGATCTTGAGGAAGCGATTTTTCTAGGGCATCGTGTGGTAATCATGACCACTCGCCCGTGCCGCCCAAAGAAGGTTCTCACCATCGATATCCCCCATCCTCGAGACTACAGCGTGCTCACGGCGAAGCGCTTTCGCGAGTATCTGGACGAGACCTTGGAGGCGGTGCACGAAGAAGCCCTGAAGGCTTTCGCAGCCGGCGAGCGGGAGCGTTGAAATGATGGAGCCGGACGGTTACGCGTGGTGGGCACTACAGGCCGTCTCCAGCATCAAATTCTGGCGCGGGGCCCTCGCCATCGTGGCTTTCATCATGCTTTGGGAGATGGCATCCCGCGCCGGGCTTTCCCGAATTCCGACGCCCACCGCCGTGGCGGTGACCTTCAACGAGCTCATGCGTGACCCGAGTTACTGGTTCAGTTGGTACTTGAGCACGCAAAGAGTGTTTACGGGCTTCATTGCGGCGATGCTGCTCGGCATTCCGCTCGGGCTCGGGATGGCGGTGAGCCGGACGTTCTACGGCACCGTGTTCCCCGTGTTTGAAGTGCTCCGCCCGATCCCGCCGCTCGCATGGGTGCCGGCGTCGATCATCTTCTGGCCGACGCAGGAGCTCTCGATCGCGTTCGTCACTTTCCTCGGCGCGTTTTATGCCGTCGTCATCAATGTGATCGGCGGGGCGCAAGCAATCGATATGCGCTACTATCAGGCTGCGCGGTCGATGGGATCGTCGAGCTGGGACATTTTTCGCCGCATCATACTTCCGGGAACGCTGCCTTCGATCATCGTCGGCGCCACGGTTGGCATTGGGATCGCCTGGGCCGTCGTCGTTGCCGCCGAAATGATTTCCGGAGGCGGCAGCGCAGGCTCCATGGGCGGGGCCAAGGGCGGGGGTTTAGGCTTCTTCATCTGGAATTCGTACGTCGGCGGATCGTACACGCAGATCGTTGTCGGTATGATCAGCATCGGGATCGCCGGGTACATATCCAGCGCGCTGTTGCGCAAGCTCGGCGAGCTGGTGACGCCATGGCTGCGCGAGCAATGACACGAGTTGGAGCACCCGAATGACCGTCGTGGCGGCGCCGCAGGCGGATTCGGATTTTGCGCATGACGTTGCGGCCGATCCGGCAGCCGAAATCGTAGTGGACAACGTCAGCAAGTCCTATGGCTCGAGGAAATTTGCCAAGACCGTCGTCCACGGCTGCTCGTTCTCCATCGATCGCAGCAAGCTCACGGTGATGATTGGTCCCTCCGGGTGCGGCAAGAGCACGCTCATCCGCTTGCTCGCGGGATTCGAACGGCCCACCGCTGGGACCATTACGATTGGCGGCAAGTCAGTTGTGGCGCCTGGGGTGGATCGTCTCGTCCTTTTCCAGGAGTCGGCACTGTTTCCCTGGATGACGACATACGGCAATATCATGTTCGGCCCGCGCGCCCGTGCCGCGGCTGGAGGCGAAGCCCGCAGCCGGGCGGAATTCCTCCTCGATAAGGTCGGGCTTGCCGCCTTTCGCCGCAAATATCCGACCCAGCTCTCGGGGGGAATGCAGCGGCGCGCCGAGCTCGCCCGCGCAATGATCAACGAGCCAAAAGTCATGATTCTGGACGAACCGTTTCGCGGTCTCGACGCCATGACGAAAACGCTGATGCAGGAATACTACGCCAAGCTCTACGAAGAGACGCGGCGCACCACATTCTTCGTCACCACCGACATCGACGAGGCAATTTTTCTGGCCGACCGAATCCTGGTCATGACCAACGTGCCGGCCCAGGTGCGGGCGGTGATCGAGGTAGATCTGCCGAGACCGCGGCGCCTCGCAGATCTGATCGAGAACGACAACGCCAATGTCATCAAGATGGAAGCGCTGTCGCTGTTGCACGAGGAAGCGATGAAATCCTTCGCGCGCGGAAGCAAGGCCGCCGCCGATTTCATCGAGGCCTATGCACGACGCATCCAGAAGCCGGGGTGAGATGTTGCACCGTTTCGAGCAGACGCTTGTGGCGGTCCGAACCCGCAACCTCCTGCGCGAATGGCCGCCGCGAATTCCCGCATGATGGTATGATGCAAGACGTGTCAGTTTCCTCGTCTCGGCCAGCGCCGAAACCGACCGCCCTGATCGAGGCGCGATCGAAGGTTTCCAGCTGCGCGTTCGGCGCCGAGCCGCGCGAGCCGCTCCTCTATGCGGCGCTACGAGCGGGAGTGGCCGTTCCCTATGAATGCGCAACCGGCACCTGCGGCACATGCAAGGCAAGGCGCATTGCCGGCGTAATCGTCGGCGACTGGGCGCAGGCGCCCGGCAATGCCTACCTGCGGACGGATCGCGACGAGGTCTTGCTCTGCCAGACACGCGCGCTCGGCAACTGCAGCTTCGAGATCCCGGGCAACGTCAATCTGGCGTCGACCGCGCGGGTTCGGCCGTCCTTTGGTCGCGGCGTTCTCGCCCGAATCGAGCGGCTGACCTTGGACACCGTGGAGGTCGTGCTCGAGCTCGATCGCCAACTGGAGTTCGACGCGGGCCAGTTCACGGTGCTGAGGGTCTCGCACATCGCCGGCTATCGCGGCTACTCGATGGTAAATCATCCCGGCTCGTCTCCGCATGCGACATTCATCGTCAAGCGCAAAGCTGGCGGCGCATTGTCCGACTGGCTGTGCTCGTGCGCCAAACCGGGCGACTCCATCGAGTGGTTTGGTCCGCTGGGGAAAGCGATCTTCGTGCCACAGGAGCAGCGAACGATCCTCTGCATCGCCGGCGGCTCGGGCATCGCTTCCATCATGTCGATCCTGGAAGTTGGATGCTCCTCCCGGCATTTCGACCATTTCGAAGCCGACGTTTTCTTCGGAGTCCGCACCAATGCCGACGTGTTCCATCTCGATCAACTTCGGCGCTTTGCCGACACCTTTCCCAAGACATTGCGGATCACGGTGGCGACCTCCCATGACGTGCCGTCGACGGAACTGCGCAGACGCTATCCGTCCCTGACGTTCGAGTCCGGGTTCCCGCACGAAATTGCGGCTCGCGCGCTGGGCGGGCGGTTCGCCGGGCGTGTTGCCTATGTGGCGGGGCCGCCGATCCTGGTCGATGTCTCCATTCGCATGCTGATCACGCAGGGCCGGCTTCCGGTGCGAGACATCCGCTACGACAAGTTCAGTTGAGCGCGCGAGCGAGTTGGGGAGAAAATCATGTCCTCGGCTACCATCGAGTCGGATAATTTTGCGATTCTTCGCTCCACAGAAATTCTGCGCGGCGCAGTCAACCCTACGATCGAAAAAATCGCAGCGGTTGCAAAACCGCAGGCGGTGGATGAGGGCGACACGTTGTATTCGGTCGGTGATCCGGCGCGCAGCGCCTATGTGGTCGCTGCCGGCCGGCTGCGGTTCATTCTGGGAGGGGACGGCCGGCCGGCGGCGCAGGGAACGATCATATCCGCCGGCGATATTCTTGGCTGGGCGGCGCTTTTGGGCAATCAGCCGCGCCGCATCGCCACGGTCGTCGCGCTGGAAGAATGCCGGCTGCTCAACATCGACGGCGAAGCGCTGTTGCAGATCCTCGACCAGGATCCGCGCGCCGGATTTCTCGTGATGCAGCGCCTCGCCAGGATGATCACGCAGAGCTTTCTGGAGCAGAGCGCCCTGCTCAATGGGGCGACCTAATCCCTCCCGCTAAGTGGAGGGATTGACCTCGTGGTGCCGCAGTGCTGTCGGCATTAATCGTCGTACTCGTACGTGAGCTCTTGCTCGAAATCGATCCAAAGCTCGTTGCCGTCCAGCTTGGTCGGGTAATGCAGCAGCGGCTTCTCGGCCTCCCCCCTCGTCTGGCCAGTCTTCAGGTCCCATTGCCAGATGTGCTTGGTGCAGGTGAGCACACCGTCGGCGCAGATGCCCGAGACCTCCAGCGGTTCGGCCATGTGGGGACACAGCGGCGGGAACGCGACGAAATCACCGTCTATCCTGGTGACCAGAACTTTCACCCCGCCGATCTGCATCCCGATCAACTGCCCGTTCGGCACCTGCTCTGCAGAGCACAGTCTCTGCCAGGCCAATTCATAGCTCCCTTGCATTCTATCTTGTGCCGCTAAATTTAGCGGGCTTCAGATCGGATAATGCGATCCCTTGTCGAGCCGCCGGGTGTCGAGCACCACATTTCTCTCGACAAAGCTCGGACCCTCTCCGTCCATGCGGAAGCGATCATGATATCTGCCTATCAGGAACAGCTGCGTCTCGCCCGCGTCGATGTGCGAGTTGATTCCATCGAGCATAGTCCGATAGCACGCAAACGATGATGTCGCCTTCGCCTGCCCTTGCGAGGGGTCGACGTCCACTGTGTAGACCGTGACATGCCTGGTGAGCCGGCCGTGATCGGTGTTGTGCTTGGGGAGCATCTCGATCATGCCTCTGAGCCCCGGCACATCCTGCTCGTACCAAGTCATCGACTTGCGGATCTCGGGGCTGTATGTGGTGATGCGATAGGTGAAGTCGGGCGCGCAGAGGCCGAGCCATTCCATGAACTTCTGGTCGTCCAGCAGCAGGCACGCCCGATAGATCAAGTCCTCTATCGATCGCTCCGCCGACTTAAATTCGGTCTTTGCGACGATGTTCATCATCGACCTCGCAATTCCCGCCGCGGCCTTGCAATGGCGCAGTTATTCGGCGGCCACCTGGGCATTGTGCCAGGGGTGGGACGGCGATCGGCCCATCCGCCGCGACCACTCGGTATAGAAGTGTCGCATGCCGATTTCGTCATGGATGGAATTGTTCTCGCGCCGGCCGTGTAAGATGCGCCGGGGCGTCGAGCCCGGTCGCATGCTGACTCCCTGGCCGGTAATTCCCAAAAGATCTTCGTGCAAGTTCCGCCCGAACGGCCCCCAGATGGAGTTGTGGTCACGAACGCGCTGCGCCTGCTCGTCCTCAGTATCGCGTTTGAGGCCCAGACCGCGGAATTCGATCATGACCCGGTCCGGCCCGATCGGGGTCATCGTGTCGACGCGCAACGACGAGCCACGGATGTTATATGTCGCTCCCGGGAACAAATCGACCATCTTCCAGCCGTTGCGCGGCATGCCGGGAAAAGACAGAACGCGGTCGACGGCTCCCTGATAGGCATCGTATTTCACCTCCATCGATCCGACGGTGCAGTGTCCGTTGGGGAAGGCCGTGTACTGTCGTTCGAAATATCCCTTCTGCAGCATGCTGGTGGCACGATTAAAATAATGCATGTAGTCGTGGTAGAATTCGCTGTTGGTATCGTGCCACAGTTTGTAATTACTCGATATGATCGCCTTATGATAATGGAAAACCGTCAGCGGCTCGGTGTCGAGCTCCTCTTTCATGATATCGAAGGCGTGACCAATATATTCGGAAAGCAGGCCCGCGCTCGAATTCAACGAAAGCCAGACAAACCCCCCATGCGCGACCTCGCACGGGAACTCGGTGAGCGCGACGTCTTCCTTCCGTAACCGATCCTGATACCCGGCCTTGGCGCGAGGAATGTCGACGCAACGTCCGAAACAGTCGAATTGCCACGCGTGAAACATGCAGGTCATGCGATTGGCGTTGCCGGAGGGCTCCGCAACGGTCAGACTGCCCGAGGGCTGGCGTATGATCAGATTGCCGCGGTGCGGGCACACGTTGAGGAATGCGCGGATCTTGTTGTCCGAACCGCGCACGATAACGATGGGCTCGCGAGCGACGGTGATGGTGCGGAAATCGAGCGGAGCGGGAAGCTCTGATTCGTGAACGGTCGCGAGCCAGACTTTCTTCCAGATCTTCTCGAGCTCTTCCTCGAAAATGTCCTCATCGGTGTAAATTCGGCTATCGACGTAAGGAATCGCCTCCCCGCTGTCGTATGCAACCGTGTCCATCTGCGTCGTCATGAAAGCCTCCGCTCGAGATTCCGACAGTATAGCCGTCCTCGATTTTAATGTAAAAATTCATGGGTTCCATATCGCTATAGATCGGGCCTATCAAGATCCGCGCGCAACAGCCAAGCATTGTACGGATTTTCGCCAATGCGCCGCATGGCATAGGGCCACCAATCGTGTCCGAACGGCAAATAAAGGCGAATGCGCTCGCCTCGGCGGGCGAGGTTCTTGGCGACCTCGGCACGCACACCGAGCAGCATTTTCAAATTCGTAAGCGCCCGCGCGCCAACCGCCTTCCTGAGCACGCGCAATGGCATAGGTCTGCAACTGTTCGTCGTGTGTTGCGATAATCGGATAGAAGCCAGCGTCGCGGCTGCTGAACAGGAATATCGGCAGGCTTGGCGCCTCGGAAAATTTTGACCACCATTCGCGCCCGCTCGCGGTACGTTTCAAAGATAGCGCGGACCGTAGGCCAGGAGGGCGCCGGCTTCCGCCGTCTCCGGCCATTGAAAAATTGCCGGCAAACGCATCGCACCTCGTTATCAATCTCACCACCGCCAAGGCGCTCGGCCTTGAAGTGCCGGCGCAACTGCTCGCTCTGGCGGACGAGGCGATTGAATAGAATCGCCATTCGAGTCCGTTGTCATATCTGTCCGCGGGTTGTATCCCATAGTCACGATCGGTGTAGGGAGGAGGGTCGAAAGTGGCAAAACCAGAGACTTTCGCGCGGCCCGATGCGCGTGCCGCAAGCCTTACGAAGCTTCGAAATCTCAAAATGTCGCGGTCGTCGCACCGCTATGTCCGCGGCAATACCGTCAAGTTCTATGAATGGCTTGAAGGTCAGAAGAACGGCAAGCTCCCCAGCGGTCCGCCCGTTTGGATCTGTGGCGACTGTCACGTCGGAAACCTGGGACCGCTGGCAAATGCATCTGGTCAGATTGAGGTCCAGATCCGTGATCTTGATCAAGCGGTCATCGGTAATCCCGCTCATGATCTCATTCGGTTGGGACTCTCGCTGGCGTCTGCCGCGCGCGGCTCGGACTTGCCCGGCGTGACTACGGCCAAGATGCTCGAACAGATGATGGACGGATATGAGAAGTCGTTTGAACCCGACTTCCACGAAGACATCGACATGCAAAAGCCGGAAGCAATCCGGCTGGTGTCCAAACGGGCCATCGCAGCGTCATGGAGGACCCTCGCGGAGGAACGGATCGAGGGCGCGCGACCAAACATACCGTTGGGAAGGCGATTTTGGCCCATTTCGAAAGCCGAAAAGCGCGAAATAGAACAGCTCTTCGAGACCGAGGAGGTGATCAGCCTTGCCACCATGCTGCGGTCGAGAGATGGCGACGCGCGTGTAAAGCTCCTGGACGCAGCATATTGGATCAAAGGGTGCAGCTCGCTTGGTCGACTTCGATATGCCGTGCTTCTCCAGATCGGCAAGAAGAAGTCCAAAGACGCCCAGTACTGTCTTATGGACATCAAGGAAGCAGCCCAAGCGGCAGCCCCCCGCGCCGAGAGCGTCAAGATGCCGGTGGACCAAGCGGAACGGGTCGTCGAAGGAGCACGCTACCTTTCGCCGTTTCTCGGCAAGCGTATGCGTGCGGTGAAACTCATGGGCAAGTCAGTATTCGTCCGCGAGCTTCTCCCACAGGATCTCAAGGTCGAGATCGAGCAGCTGACCCGTGAGGAAGCGATGAAGGTGGCGCTGTATTTGGCCGGCGTCGTGGGCAAGGCACACAGCCGGCAAATGGACGCTGAAACGCGCACGCAGTGGCAGAAGGAGCTTCAGCGCAACCGTTCAAGCTCCTTGGATGCTCCGACTTGGGCTTTGGACCAGTATCGTCGAGCTTCTCGCCGATCATGAACGAGCATACCTCGAACATTGCCGCAAATATGCTTTGGAGGAACTCTTGAATTAGAGCGCGTTTCGTGAGGTCGATGACGCCCTGGTTGTGCCCAAGCGGCTGGGGCTCCTTCACGATCTGGTGCCAGGAGCCGCTCGTATCGCCGTGCTCCTCAACTCGGCCGACCCCACGCGTGCCGAGTCGATGCTAAGCGACGTGGAAGTTGCCGCTCGCACGATGGGTCATTTGCACGCATTACCGCCGTGCAACAGCGATGGCCGGTTCACCCTAAAAAAGCGGACATTGTTCGCTCTCAATACCAGCCTCTTTTGCGCAACAGAGGGACTGTACCCTTTCGTGCTGCCGGCGGGCGGTTCACCCTTAGCGGCGCTTGCCGGCCCTCAGCTCCTCGAGCCTGGCGCGATCGACAAGGGCCTACTCTTCGTCGGGTGCGACGGCGTAGAGATCCCATACTTACGGCGTGCCGGTTTTATTCTGATCGCGTAGGGGGCGGCGCTTAGCTGCAACCAAAAGAAAAGGCCCGGACGATAATCCGGGCCGAAGGAATGAACGGAGGTAGATGATAGTTCAGGATTGCACGCGCATGTTTCAGGCGCATTTCGTCACGGGATCATCACGAAACAAAGAGTGGCCCGGAAAGCAACGCTCGAAGTTAATTAACGAGTGTGGCGCCGAAGGCACACGAACGCCCCCTTGTCGCAATGACAACTACGCGAAGGATGGGGCAAGCGGCTCTTCGGTGCCAACGTGGATGATACGGGGAACCGGCATTAGCACGGCTTTCCGCACTCCAACTGGCACGCTCGATGCCCTCTGACTTTCACAGAACACAGGCCGCCCATTCAATGAAACGGAAAAGAGCCGGTCACTCCGGCGAACGCAAGGCCAACCCATCCTCCCCGCTCGGCCGTTTTGAAAATGCTCAGGCCGAAGGTATCAAACGGCAAACTGCCTATGGCGTTCAGCCTGTATTTCGCAGCCATGACCCACAACGTCTCCGCGGCCTCGACGCTCGCCGAAATCAGATCCGCAGTCTTATTGTCGGCAACATTGGGCACGCCAGGTTCTTTACATGAGCGGGCGTCCGAAAAGCAGGTCACGAAACCTGATTGAAATACGGCGGAAACAATCATCGCCTAATAAGGGCACTGCGGCTCCGATCCTGCTGAACCACGGAAAGCCGCCCCATGAGGCGGGCTGTGAACCTAAGGGACTTTCCTTAGGTTGATTATCTGAATTTTCCTGCGTGGGCATTAGCGCTAATTTCGCGCCGTGATTTGGGAGGGGGGTCCCATGCATGTACGGAGTGATCTGGTTAGCTCGATAAATCGGAGCTTTCCATATCTTGGTAGAGGCTGCATCGTAGTTCTCGCGATGGTCTTGATTGTCACCACCGAATTAGCCTCTACCACTTGGTCAGCCTTTTCAGGAACGGCTCTCTCGATGCAAACCGTAGAGCGAGCACACAAGACAGACCGTTTGCCGCTGCATCGCGATACCGTGGCAATGAAATTACCCGAAGGCTGTGAATCGGTTCTCAGTTCTGTAGATAGTTCTCGGTTGGCACAAATAGCACGTAGTTGCAAATCCTGATGGGGATCAGGCAATAACTCTGTAACGCACTGGGATAGCCCCGACTCATCTTGCGACCAGCATTTGATACACGAAAGTGTGAGGCCGGCCGTTGGTCAGTTGCGATTCGACAGTTCCACCTCGATCGGCACGGGGCGCTTCTCAACGGTGGGTTGCTTTGGTCGCCACTCGATGGTCGCGGCGCGATGCAAGTTGGGTTCAAACGCCGCGGTGTTCTCGCCAAAGCGCCCGCGGTAGACCTCCAGGTTCTCCATAACGCGCTGAACGTAGTTGCGTGTCTCCGCGAAAGGAATGCGCTCAACCCAATCGACGGCGTCGATCTTGGGATCGCGCGGATCACCGTGCTGTGCCATCCATTGCTCAACTCGCCCGCGGCCCGCATTATAACCCGCAAAGGTCAAAATGAAGGAGCCGCGATAGTCCTTGAGCAGTGCGGCGACCTCAGCAGCGCCCATCTGCGTATTGTAGACCGGGTCAGAAACGAGACGCTTCCAATCGTAGCTCACCCCGAACCGCTTGGCAGTGTCACGCCCCGCCGCCGGCGTGACCTGCATCAGTCCGACTGCCTTAGCCGACGACATATCACGCTGGTCGAAGCTGCTTTCTGTGCGCACGATGGCATAGACCATGCAGCGATCGACTTGGGAGCCGATCGGGCTATAATTCGGTACGCCCAGGTCGGGAAAAGCGTACAGGTCCATCGGCAATCCTCTCGCTAAAGCCGTCTTGCCGATTAGCAGCATCGCCTGCGCATCGTTGTAGTGTGCAGTAAGGTTGCCGAGCCCAGCGATCACGGCTTCATCGCTACTCTCTCCGGCGAGGTCGGTCACGAACGATAGGACGAGGTCACCCTCGCCGATCTGATAGAGAATATCCGCCGCGTGCAGCAGTTCATTCGCATTGGGGTCCGTTGGTTCCGGTGGCGAACGCAATGACACGACATCGTGCAGACCGAGCCGGGCGCGTGCCAACTGGCCGTAATAAGCAGTCGGGTAACGGGCAGCGGCCTCGTATTGCGCGTGCATTTCCTCAGCCTGGCCGGCGGCCTCGGCGGCGCGGCCGCGCCAATAAGCGGCACGTGCCAGTGTAATCGGATCGCTCATGTCATCGGCGACGTGGGCGAAATGCTCAAGAGCGGTGGTCGGAGCGTCGAGAAAGCGCAGTGCGATCCAGCCGGCCAGGAAATGGAACTCGGCGCGATAATAGGGATTCGTCGGAGAGGCGGCGTTGCGCACCACCTGATAGGCGGTTGCTGCGTCGCCCAGGTCGAGAAGCTTGCGGGCCAACACGCGGCGCTCCCGCCACCATTCGTCAGTGTCTTGGCGCCGCAAATCCTCTTGGGAGGCCGAGAGCGTCAGCTTAACCGCAGCCGCAATGTCCTCTTTCGGCGTCACGATGCGGCCGCGAACATTTGAGCCGGGCGTGTCGTTGCGCAGCAGCCAGTGCAGACGGCACAGTCCGTAGCCCAAATCGTCACGCGCGTCGGCGCGCACTACGTTGAGCAGTGCGCCCCCATTGTGGGATTTTCCCTCGGCGGCGATGCACGCCTTGACGATCGCAACTTGATCGGGGCCGACCCGTTTTGCAGCGCGCGTCGCAGCGCTAAAATCCTTGGCGCCGATCCGTCGATCCATGCGCGCCAGATGGTCGGCGCGGGTCAGCACGTCGGGAAACCCGGTGAGCACTGCGGTTTCCAGTTCGGCCGACAACTGCGCCGACTGCCACACAGCGCGAACCTCGCTCTCGGCATGAGAGCGGTTCCCCTCTCCCATTTCGATGCGCGCGAGCGCAAGCCGGCCAATCGGACTGGTCGGTGCTTCACCGACGAAGCGACGTACGGTTGCGCTGTCGCGGCGCTCCTGCCACAACCTCACCTCCGCGAGCCGGCGTAGGAGCGGTATCCTCGGCCAACCGGGATTGGCGCGGATGAAGCTAACGTAGCGGTTGAACCCAGCTTCGCTCGCGAATTGGCGCAGCAGTGCCCATTCGACTAGCTTCGCTACCACGGGATCGCCGGTTGATGCGGCGAGCGTGGTTGCGTCGTTCGACTTGTGCCGCCGCACTAGCTCAATCGCCTGCTTCGCAGCGGCAAGATTAGGCGGTAATGGCGTTGTACGCTCAACCGCCGAATCAATTCGGTGCTTGTGCTGCTCCACCTCGACGGCCTTCTTGCAATGCTGCGAGACGTGCTTGTGGCGTGCAGACGCATCGGGTGTGCCGACCACGGCCAGGGTCGAAGCAAGCAGCCAAACCAGAGCACAGCGGCGAATACCTTTCCGATAGCCCTCAGGCTCTCTAAGGTTCATCCGATGCCGGGCTTGGCAACCGGCGCACTTCTGCCGCTTCATGGGTTCCCCAGTCCCTGCCGAAATGCTCACATACATCCCAGATGACGTTGAGAAGCGTCTCCCCAAGTCACAGCCAAAAAGCCAATTATGTCGGAAGTCGGTCCAAAGAAGCTCTCCACGCCAGCGCGCGACAGGCTAACTTATTGGACCGACCTGCCCCGCCCCTTCGGCAGATCGAGCTTTACTCCGCCGCCGATGCCTACTTTTTCGGCCCCTCAACGACAACGGTATCGAACTCGTCGGGCATGCTGGCGTTGATGATCGGCTCGGCCGACAGCTTCTCCGAGGGCTCGTACCACGGCTGCTTTTCGCGCACACCGCCCTGTACCGCCTGCACGACCAGCTTGCCTATCTCCTCGCCCTCCAGGGGCACCAGCCTGTTATCGGCGTCGAACTTATAGAGCTGCGGGCAGAAATAAAGGGCATGGATGCGCGGATCGTAGCCGTCGATGACAACGTAGTGCTTCACCCGACGACCTTTTGAAATCGAATTCCCCAACTTACCAGGCGCCTTTGGCTGATACTACCGACTAGCCCGTTTTATCTGCCTCCTAAATCTCGATCTGCCGCCCGACTTCCACAAAATTCTTCGGAGGAAGATTGAACAAGTCCACTGCCCGCACCGAATTGCGGAACATCAGCGTGAACAGGCGCAGGCTGGCGCGCACCAGCCAGCTGCGCCGTTTGGAGCAAACCACGGTGTCTCGGGCGCCGAAATAGACCGCGTCTTTGAGGTCGATCGGACACCCGCGATCTTTCGCCTGCCGCAAAGCGGCGGGAATGTCAGGCACCTGGACGAAGCCGAAATGCACGGTGATGTGCCAAAATCCCTCGGCGACCTTCACCAGTTCGATTCGGTCGCGAGGTGCGACGCGCGGGATATCCTCGAATTTCACCGTTAGCGCGATCGCGGTCTCATGCAGCGCTCTCATCTGCGCAACGTGCTCGACGATCAGGAACGGTGTCGTCGTGGCCAGCCGCGTCAGAAAAATCGCCGTGCCGGGCACGCGCGGGATACGGCTCTGCTTGAGGCGGCGGAAGAACTCATCCGGCCCCTCCGTCAGCGCCGTGTGGCGGTGGCGCATGGCCTCGAAGCCGAAGTGCCATGAGACCATGATGATGAACACCAGCGTGCCGAAGGTAAGCGGTATCCAACCGCCCGCGCGGATCTTGAGCAGATTGGCCGCGAAGAACGCAAAATCGACAGCGAGAAACAGCCCGCTCGTGGTCAATGCCAGTCCTGCCGGCCAGCGCCAACGCTCGCGCATGACATTGTAAAGCAGCGCCGTCGTCAGCAGCATGGTGGTTGAAACTGCGGCGCCATAGGCACCTGCCAGTCGATCCGAACTGCCGAAGCTGACGGTGAGCGCGACGGTCAGTACCATCATTGTCCAGTTTACGAACGGCACGTAGATCTGCCCGTATTCCTCCGAGGAGGTCTGGCGGATCCGCACACCCGGGAACCAGCCGAGCTGCATCGCCTGACGGGTCAGCGAAAACGATCCCGTGATGATCGCCTGGCTGGCGATGATCGTGGCAACGGTGGCAAGTGCCACGAGCGGATAGATCGTCCACGACGGAGCCAGCCGGAAGAACGGATTGCCGTCCATCGCCCGATCGCCGAGGAAGAGAGCGACCTGCCCGGCGTAATTGAGCAGTAGCGCCGGCAGCACGATCGCGTACCAGGAGATGCGGATCGGATTGCGGCCGATGTGGCCCATGTCGGCATACATCGCTTCGCCGCCGGTCATTGCCAGAAAGACCCCGCCCAGCACGGCGATCCCGCTCCAACCGTTTCCCGTGAGCAGCGCGATCCCGTAGCGCGGATCGACGGCGGCAATCACCGCGGGATAGCGGGAAATGCCGGCAACGCCGAGCGCGGCAATGACCGCGAACCACAGCAGCATCACCGGCCCGGACGCCTTGCCGATCTGGGCGGTGCCGCGGCTCTGGATGGCGAACAGGCCGAACAGGATTGCGACCGCCATCGAGACGCAATGCGGCTTGAACACATCAGTTACGACGTTGAGCCCTTCGAGGGCGCTCAATACCGAGATCGCTGGCGTGATGATGCCGTCGCCGTAGAGCAGGGCCGCCCCGAGCAGTCCCATGACGATGAGGGTGCGCCGGCCTTTGGACCAGTTCGCACCGGTCATCGACATCAGCGCCAGGATGCCGCCTTCGCCGTGATTGTCGGCGCGCATGACAAACAGGCAATATTTGACGGAAATGGTGATGATCAGCGCCCAGAAAATCAGCGAGAGACTGCCTAGCGCCGCCTCCGGGGAAAAATGTCCGCCGGTCGCCCCGACGACCGCTTGCAGCGCGTACAGCGGGCTGGTTCCGAGATCGCCATAGACGATCCCGAGCGCGGCGATTGCGGCCGCCGGTCTGGTCTTGCGAGCGACGCGCGTCAGCGCCGGATTGTCTTCGTGAACGATGTCCGCCGGCATCGATCCTGGTCTCCTTTTTCGTTACCCCCTCCCCCCTCTGGACGCGCGTGACGGCTTCTATGGCCTGCATCTAGGCCAAATCCGCACCACAGGGAGCTGCCTGCGCGGCGGTGCAGCATCGGTCCACTCTAATAGAATTGCCCTAAGAGGAAGCGTCACCTTGGCATCGCACGCGGACTACGACCCCCTCTTTATGGGCTCCCGGCCGCGGCAGAGAGGAGTGTGCATGTGGATCTGCACGGCGCTGTTTGTGATGCTGGCTTTCGCGACGCTCATCCATCTCAGTGTGCTCGCCAGCATGCGCCCGGACAGTCGCGAGCGTGTTCTATCGTGCCCTCGCGCTTTCGAGCGTGCTCGCCACGGTGCCGCTCGCCGTGGTGTGGTTTCTCGATCGACGCGAGCGCGAGAGCCCATGGCTGTTCGCTACTCGGTGCCCAGCGTTTCATCGACCCAGTCGAACATGCGTGCGAAGAAGATGGTTTGTCCCATCCCCTCGCAATGCC
This sequence comes from uncultured Alphaproteobacteria bacterium, assembly GCA_963841705.1. Taxonomy (GTDB): domain Bacteria; phylum Pseudomonadota; class Alphaproteobacteria; order Rhizobiales; family Xanthobacteraceae; genus VAZQ01. The sequence goes on along the minus strand of CAWJDY010000028.1, from coordinate 28,031 downwards.
CTTCGGCGCCTTCCGCTGCAGTAAACTGGACAAACGTTTTGGGACAAGTCAGCCGGTCGTAGAGCAGTCGGCCCTGCATGGTGGAGATGGGATCGGTCTCGTTGTCGCATACCAAAGTCGGGCAGGTGATTTCCTCCGCGTGTCCCGCATTCGTATAAGCCTGCATCATATTTAGATACTGCCGCACCGTTTTCGCTCCGTGCGTGGCCATGCGCGGCAAGAATAAGCGCCGATACCGCTCGTCGCGGAGCAACTCCTCGAAGGGCTCGTCTGCCGGGGCAGAATCGTCTTCCAGTTGCCGGACCAATTGGTCGGGCAACCGCTTGTCGAGGCCTGCGCCGAGGTCATACTGCCCGGGATCGACGACCAGCGCTGCAAAGCGATGCTCGTGGCCAGCCGCGCGCGGCGCCAGGTAGCCACCAAAGCTACGGCCGAAGAGGATGAGGCGATCGGCGTCCGCATCGGCCCGGCCCGCGATCTGGTTAACGACCGACGGCAGCACGATCTCCCAGTCGGGGCGCATGACGATGCGCTGCTCGTAGAGCACTGCCCCCTGTCCCGGTCCGTCGAAACAGAACACATTGTAGCCCCGCTGCACTCCCGCGACGATGGTCGGATAACCTTCCTCAGCGGTTCCATCGTAGCCGCCCGGCATTATCACGGTGGGACGCGGGCGGCCGGAGCCATCTGGGCGCGCGAAGTATCCGGTCAATGTGGCTTCGGCAAAGCGGACCTCCACGACCTCGATCGGAAACTCCAATAGCGGCAGGGCAGCGCGGAAGCACGCCCGATGGCTGGTGTAGGCGGCGAGCAGCTTCGGATTGTCGAGATCGGCACGCTCGTAAAAGAAAGCATTGCGATAATATTCGCATGCACGCAGATAGCACTCGCGGGCGCTGACCCGATGGCCACGGCCGGCGGCCCGATTGGCTGTGGTGCGCAACCTTTCGGCGGCGCCTGCGAATGCCGGATACCACGTGCTCGTGTCACCGGGGGAGATGTTGGCAGCGATGGCTAGACACTCGCCGGCGTTGGCCATGCCGACGCTGTCCTTGGCAACGGTGCGCTGCAGCTGCCCGTCCAAATCCGGGTCGTCGAAGACCAGTTTCATGCACCCTCTAACATCAGCAGGTCTGCTCAGGACCAGGCTAGGAGCATCAACACACGGAATATACGTCCAGCGAACCTGTCGCACGGACTTTTGAAAACATCAACGCTCCTGATACGGCTGCAACACCGGTGAGACCCAAGTCGCTCAACGCGCGATTGCCCCCGTGTGGCGACAAGAGTTGTCGGCAAAGCGCACGCAGCAGCATATTCCGCGCGGAAGGCTCCGTCAGCAGGAGGCGCTGCACTGCGGGATTTCACTCCGACATATGTCGGCTTGGGGTCATTCGCGTCGAAGGCAGCCGAGGCCGTCCGTCCATGCACTTCCGCTACCCAAAAGCTGACGTAAACTCACCGCCTTGGCTTTTGCCACTTAGTGCCATTACCGGACTAATGCAGTGCAGCAAAAAAGACTCACTCAATCACCTCGTTAATACGGCCGACCAGTGCAGGCGGCAAGCCGAAGCCGATCACCTTAGCGGGAGCAGCCTGTTGAGCATACTCGGTGATCGCTGCCAATGTGCTCGCCTATCCCCTTGAACCATCTCCCAGGCCCGGTGTCCAATGATTGCAATCCTTGCTGGGAGTGAACCCATGAAACTTTCGACCTTGGCTGCTCTCGCGACCGTTACCAGCTTTGGTACAGCTGCACATGCTGGTTGTGCTACCTCAACGTGCCGGACCGACGAACAGTCGACGCCCACTCAACAGGCCACCGAGATTACGCTGCAACGCACGATCGAAAATGCACTGAAGGATCTGGAAATTTTCAACGCCCACGCTTTCAAAATGGATGAGCAAGCTACCGACCCCGAGTTGGAGCCCCGGATTGAAAACGCCCTGAAGGATTTGGAGAGTGCCATTGCTTTTGCACTGCGGTAACAGGAGCTTTTGACGTAACCGCCTGATGGAAACGCGTGCCGTAGGTAGCCGGAAGAAGCCCATCCCGGGTCGATCCAGGACGGGCTGACGCGAAGCTTCCGGTTCGATGACTACTCTGAATTTCTCGCCCGCCTGCCGATCTTGACCACCTTTCGCACGCTGACCTCAAAGATCTGGTGCTGAAGCTGCTTGAGGAAGTGGCGGAGCTTCGGCGAACAGTTGCGGCACAGCGCGACGAGAACCTCTTGGCCGGCGGAGACCCGGACTGGCTGGCTGAGGACGCAGTCCGCCATCAAAGTATGGCTCCGAAAAATCGATCTGTTGTGCGCGGTCCGGCGTGTAGACCATTCCGGTGATGAGCAGGTCTACCCGGCCTGACGTGAGAGCGGCAATAATTCCCAGAAAATCAATCGCCTCGAACGTCAGTTTTACGCCATACGCCTGGCGATCTCATTCCCGAGATCGACATCAAAGCCAACCTGCTTACCATCCTCGATAAATCCGAATGGAGGATAGCTGAAAGTATTGGCAGAGGTCATCACGCCTGTTCGCCTGATTTTTTCCAAGGTGGTCTCGGCCGATGCAGTGGCCATGCCGAGCAGAAAAGCGGTTAAGGTTGCACACGCTAAAATCGACAACCGAATAGTGCTACTAGTCATGGTGTTGCTCATGCATGGGGGTGCGCAGTTTCCTGCGACACGCGGGGCTAAGACCGAGACTCCTCGAGCTTGTCCGGTGATTTGCCGCAGCTTAGAGATAATGCGCGGCATGTTCCGTTCGGTAAGCTACAATGGGCCTCGTACGCCGGTCAATCGCGCACGCATTTCGGCCCCGATAATCAAGAAGCACGATAGACGCGAGATGCTTTTCACATCACCGGCCAGCGGGACTTCGGCTTGACGTTCGCGCGGGCGGCCAGCTTTGGGGCGAGTTCCCGGCAACGCGCGTGCACCTCGGCAAGATCAATGGTCGTGAGCCGCCGGTTCTCCATCAGGATATTGCCGTCGACCATCACTGTTTCGACGCTGTCTCCGCTCGCGGTATACACGAGACTGTAGACGTAGTTGTAGGTTGGCACCCATTCCGGCCGATCGGTGTTGATTAGAATGAGATCCGCTTTCTTGCCCGGCTCGAGCGACCCAAGCTCGTCGTGCCAGGCGATCGCGCGGTAGCCGGCAAGGGTTGCCATCTCGACTACCTCCTCGGCGGTAATGACTTCGGGATCGATCTTGGCGTCCTTGGGCAGCGTCGCCGCGAGATACATGGAGCGGAACATGTCCTTGTGGTCGGCGGAATTGACTCCGTCGCAGCCGAGGCAGACCGTGACGCCCTTCTTCCGCATCTCGAGAAAGTGGCTCATCTGCGTGGTGCCCTTGGCGAGCTTCAACGCTGCGGGCGGGTTTTGGCAAACCTTGGTATCGGTCTCCGCCAGCATGTCGACCTCGAACCCTTCGACCGCGGTCATGTGGTTGAGAAAGACGTTCGGCCCAAGCGCGCCGATGCGATACATGTGCTCGACCGGCCGGTGACCGGTCACCCTGATCTCGCTCGCCACTTCCTCGCGCGAGCTCGCCTTGTGCATCAGCGTGAACGTACCGTACTTGTCGGCGAGCGCCTTAGCGCCCAGCATCAGCTCGTCGGAGCAGGTCCCTACGCCTTCGATGGTCGCAAAGCACTTGATGCGCCCATCCGCGAGCCCGTCGTACGCCTTGATGTTTCTCTCGATGAGATCGAGCCCCTGCTGCAGCGTCATCTTCTTGAAGTAGTCAGGGCATTTGTGACCATCCGGGCCGGCATGGTCCCACACCCAGCTGCCAGCGGTGGCGCGCATTCCGGTTTCCTCAATCGCCTTTATGGTGGTGTCGAGCCACATGCAGCCGGGCTCGACGAAGCACGTCGTGCCGGACCGGATCATTTCCGCCATCAGGCATTTGGCATACCAGTATTCATCCTCTTCGGTAATCGCTGCCATGTAGGGGTAGCACCAGAACTTCAGCCAATCGCTGGTGCGCAGCGTATCTGGGATCAAGCCGCGGGCGATCTCGCCGAGATGCGCATGGCCGTCGACCAGGCCCGGCATTACGAGTTGCATCGATGCATCAAGCGTTTTGCTGGCCTTGAACCGTTGCCGCAGGTCTGCCGTCTTGCCGACAGCCACAATGCGATCCTTGCGTATGGCGACGGCGCCATCGGTGATGATCTGTCGATCCCGGTTGAGGGTGAGCAAAGTGCCGTGCTCTATCAGTATGTCTACGCTGTCCATGCTTCCCTCGGTTTTTGACACGACGATTTTTTCTGTGGCGGGCTGGTGACGGATTTTCCGCTACTTTATCGGCGAGAACGGCGCGGGAACAAGTATGCGGGTTTCCATCTTCACGATGATGTCGGGTGATTGCTTGAGATAGTCCTGCCATTCCGGGTCGGCTGCGAGCAGAGCGCGCCGTCGGTCGCGCTCGGCAAGCGATTCGTAACCCCAGAGATGGACGATCTGATTGAGCTCACCGATCTCCGTATGAAAATAACCGATAAGATTGCCGAGAATTCGCGTTTGGATGCGTAAACCCCGCGGGTCGTAATCCTGGTAGTAGAGCGCAACAGTTCCAGGCTTGACCGTGTAACATCGCTCTTCAACAATCATTGATCTCTCCCATCCATATCTGCTGCCCTTGCACCGTGTCCATGATTGCCTCAGACCATGACATCTCCGCCCGCCGGGCAGAGTGTCTGGCCGGTGAAATAGTCGCCATCCTGCGCGGCGAGGAACAGAGCCGTGGCGACGACATCGCGAACCTCGCCCACGCGCCCGAGCGGATAGGCCCCGACAATCGAATCGCGTACATCGTCCGGCATGAAATTGTACAGGTCGGTGCGGATGATTGCCGGCGCAATGCAGTTCACATTGATGCCGTCATGCCCCACTTCTCGCGCGAGCGCGCGGGTAAAACCGATCATCCCGGCCTTGGCCGCGGACATATGGGTGAACTCGGCACCGCCGCTCACCCCGAACGTACCGCTCATATTGATGATCTTGCCGCGCTTCTGCTTGAGCATGTGCGGTATGGCAAAACGCGTGCACAGGAACATCCCGCGCAGATGAACCTTGATCATGCTGTCCCACGTCTCCACCGACATGTCGGCAAGCCTGACAGAATTGAGCATGCCTGCATTGTTGACAAGAATGTCGATCGTGCCGAACTCCTTCACCGCCGTATCCATCATCGCGCGGACGTCGTCGACCTCGCCCACGTTGGCACGCACCGTGATGGCGTCGCTGCCGTTGTTGTTCTTCATGATCGTCTCGGCGACGGCGAAGGCTGCCTTCTCGTCCTGCAGATAGTTCACGACGACCTTGGCGCCCTCCGCGCCGAATCCTTCGGCAATGCCGCGGCCCAGGCCACGGCTGCCTCCCGTGACGACGGCAACTTTGCCCACAAGTCTTCCCGTGGCGCTCATTCCTGGTCCTCCGTTCCGATCCTCAACCCTTGAGCGGGCGAGCCGCCCTTCCACTCGCTCCAGCGGCCACGCTCAACGGCCGCAAGAAAGCTCAATATGATCGCGTTGAACAGCAACGGTTCCTCCAGATTTAGCAGATGGCCGGTACGCGGCATGACGCACAGGGCAGCATCGGGAAGGATGCTTTTGAGAAAGAGGTTGGGCTCGAGACAAGGCGCGTCCTCATCGCCGACGACGAGCAAGATCGGACGATCAAGACCGCGCAATGCATCTGCGAGATGCCACAGCGATGGCCGCGTGGCGAGCACGCCCCGCAAGGTCATCGCCATCCCGGTCACCGAATGCTCGCTCAGACGCTGCGCAAACCGCAACCATCCGGTCTCGTCCTTGGCACGCAGACATTGCGCATAATTGCTGGCTGCGAGAGTTCGGGCGAAGTCAGCCATGCCGACGCTTTCGGCATGATCGGCCTCGCGCAGCGAGGATACGCTATGCTCGGCCTGCTGCTCTGGCTTTGACCCGTAACCAACCCCGGCAACAACGAGAGAGCGAACAAGTTGCGGATGCCGCAAGCCGAGATGCAGGGCCGCAAAGCCGCCCATGGACAGCCCAATCACGTGCGCCGGGCCGTCGCATGCGGCGCGCACCACATCCGCCAGGTCGTCGGCCGCGCGGATTTGATCGTAGGCGTCCACGCTTGGCGGCACGTCGGAGGGCGGATAGCCACGCGCGCAGTAGACCGTGCAACGGTAATAACGGGAAAAGAAACCCGCCTGTGGGTCCCAGCTGCGCGCGTCGCTGGAAAATTCGTGCGCGAAGACAAGCGGTGCCCCGCTGCCGGCCGAGCGAACTTCAAGCCTGATCCCATCGGAAGTGCTGATCAGCATGTTACCCGAATATCCGGAGCGGCTGTGTCCCGGACGCGGCGCAGCGAGAGCGCGTACACGAGCATTTCGGCAATCACCGGAATTGAGTTGGCGAAGGGTGCGCCGGGGAACACGCCATCCACGTTCGGCGAGCGGGGCTAGGCGGCTCGCAGAATTGTAGCTGCAGTCATTGCGTAGATCCGCGTTGCGGCCTCGATATCAGCAAGCGCAAGGGATTCGTTCGGTTGGTAGACCGGCTCGCCACCGGGCCCGAATATCACCGTCTCGCACAACCGCCCGAAGCTTGCCGTATCTCCGAGCCAGGAGCCACCGTGAAATCGTGCCGGCTTCCCCATGGCCGCCTCCCATGCGGCCTTGAGCGCGACCACGATGGGGGTGGCCGGATCCACCATGAAGGAATCCTTGACATCCGCGTCGACCATTTCAACGACGAGTTCAGGCTCGCGCGCCCTGGCCCGATCGATCGCCGTTTGGATGATTGCTCGCACCTCCTCGATCGAAACGCCTGGCTGTGGCCGCGTGTCCACGCGAATGGTACAGCGGTCCGGAATCATCGAAGGCCCTCCCGGAAACAGTCCGCCATAGATGCGGCCGACGGCCGTAAACAGCTCAGGCCCCACGAGCTCCTTCATGTCCTGTGAAATGTCCGGAAAGTATTTGAGCTTGGATATCTCCTCGATCACGGGGAGCATTTTCTCGATCGCATTTATCGCCAGGTACTTGTGGCAGGTGTGCGCAGAGCGGCCGATTGTCGAGATATCGAAATAAAAACGGCCGCGATGGGCGATATAGATCTGCATATCGGTTAGCTCGGCCAGAACGCAGTGGTCGAATTGGTGGCGCCGGAAGAGGTCGATACTGCCCGTCTGCTGTCCCATATGATCCGCGACCGCGGCAAACGTGACCTTGCCGCGGAAGTCCGTCCCGCCCTCGATGAGCATCATGATGCCGCCGATGAGCGAGCCCAGCCCTGCCTTCATGTCCATGACGCCGTGGCCGTACAGTCGGCCATTCTCGATCGCCCCGTCGAATGGGTCACGCTGCCATCCCTCGCACACCGGCTTGGTATCGAGATGTCCCGTGAAAAGAAGGTGAGGCCCCGGCTTTCCACTGTCCACTTCCCACAACGTATTGAGGCGTCCCTCGTAGGTCTTTTCGCACCACACCTTGCCGACGCCGAGCGCGGCTATCCTGGCCTCAAGCTGCCGCGCGAGTGCATCTTCCTTCCCGTTCGTACTGTCGGTGCGCACCATCTCCTGAGTGAGATCGATGGCCGTCTTTGCTGCCAGCGAGGACGCAAGTTTCTCCTGCACCATCACATTCATGGCGCTCTCCTTGGAATTTACAGCGCTCCCGCGACCAGGCGGCCGCGGACGAAGACTGCGCGATTCATCGCGCCAGTCGCGACGAGGTCGTCCACGTCGTCGCACTCCGTGACAAGCAAATCCGCGCGCGCCCCGACGTGAACTCCCCATTCCTTGCCAAGGCCGAGCGCCGCAGCAGGCGCCGTCGAAACGAGCTCGAACGCGGTGCGAAGATCGGTCAATCCAAGGTGTCCGGCAGTCAGTGTCCAGCGCGCGATTTCCAGAAGGTCGCCCGAGCCGATCGGTACGAACGGATCCTGAATGTTGTCGGAGGCTGCTGCAACACGAACTCCCGCGGCAAGGAGCTCGCGTACGCGCGTGACGCCGCGCGGCGGCAACTGATGCGCATCGCGGCCCTGCAGAAAAAGATTGGCGGCAGGGAGCGTGATGACGGCAATGCCCGCTTCGGCGAGCCCGGCTATGATCCGCTTGGCCGCGTCCGGCTCGACCGCGCTCAATGCACAGCAATGACCGGCAGTGACCCGCCCGTGCATCCCGTGTGCGCGCGTGCGCTCGATCAGCGGCTCGAACAGAAGCCGGCTGCTATCGAGATGCTCGTCGATATGCATATCCAGAGGCAACCCGCTCTGCTCGGCAAACTCGAACAGGAGGTCCAGAAAACGAAGCGGCTCCTCGGCATATTGCGGGACGCCTCCGATCGCATCGGCACCTGCAACGATTGCGGCTGCGAGCCATTGGCGGGCGCTATCCAGTTTGCGCGGAGCGTCCCCCGTCAAGTGCGCCACGACCTGCAAGGTCATACGGTCGCGGCAGCGTTCGCGAAGCTCGACCATGGCTTCGATCCCGCGAAGACCGGTTTCGGATTCGATATTTGTATGATTGCGGATAGCCACCGTTCCGTGGGCCACACAGATGTCGAGGGTGCGTTCGGCCCGCGTCATGATGTCTTCGCGGGTCGCTGCAGCTGCGAAGCTGCGATACGCCGCCGAGGCGCCTTCGAGCGTAGCTGTCGGATTATTGACGAGGCGCCGCGTGCGCGATTTGTCGAGGTGCTGATGCGCGTCCACCAGCCCCGCAACGACTAGCCTGTTTGCGAGATCAAGCACTCTCTCCGCGCGCTCGACCGGAATCGCGCGGTCCACTGCGACAAGGTGACCATGGGTGTCGACTCCGATGTCGAGCGGCTCCGGCGCACTGGCGCCGGACCGCAGCACCCGACCTCGTTTCAAAAGCAGTGCTATGCCGGTCAATATCTGCTCCAAGCACGGGGGAGCCCCGCGCAGCAATTGTTGTATACCAGTAAGCCCGAAAGGTATAATGCTTTCGTGGACGATCGTCTCCAGCAGGGCTCCTGGCCAGGCGTGCGGCTAGACGGTCCGAGTTGCAGCACACGAGGGACTCATGGTCGAGAAACACCTTATCCGCCGGCGCACCGTTATGCAGGGGGCGGTAGCTTTGGCCGCTACTGCGATTTCCGGGTTGCGCTCTGGACCGTCACTGGCGCAGGCGGCGGCAGGAGTGACCGACAGCGAGGTCCTGATTGGAGCGCTGGGGCAGCTCACCGGTCCCTTCGCTTTCATCGGCGCGCCTGGCCGCGACAACATGCAAATGGCCGTGGGAAAACTGAACGATGCGGGCGGGATCAATGGCCGCAAGTTGCGGCTCCTTTTCGAGCATGCCTCGACGCCCGCCGAGTTGGTGGCCGCCGCGAAGAAGCTTGTCGAGAACGACAAGGTGTTTGTCCTTATAATCGCGAGCGGCAGTACGGGGGCGGCGGCTGCGGCGGATTATGTCCGCAGCGCCCAAATACCGACCTACAACACCGTGGGCGCGACGCCAATTATCCGCGAGCCGTTCGCGCGCAATGTCTTTCACGGCACCATCCCGCCGGCGAGCGTGACCGGTCAGGCCATGATCGACATCGGCTTCCAGGCGGTTGCGAATGCGACCAAGATCGGCGTCCTCGCGGGCACTTACACGTTCCCGCAGTCGCACCTTGCCGAAATCAGGCCGCGGCTTGAGAAGCGTGGCGGTCTTGAAGTTGTCATCGAGCAGTTCGACGCCGCAGCAAGCGACTTCACCGCTCAGCTCGTCTCGTTCGCCCGCCGCCGCGTCCAGCTCGTGTTGATACTCGGCAGCTTCACGGAAGCCGGTTTCGCCATCAAGCAAGCGCCAGAGAAAGGCCTCACCGATGTGCACTATGTGCTCGACGGCTCGGCGGTGAACAATGCGATCATCCCCATCATCGGAGCCGAAAACACCAAGAATGTGTGGGGCTATTTCAATGCTCCCTACTTCCCGACCCAGGACGACCCGCCGATTGCGGGCTATCGCCGCCAGCTAGTGGAGAAGTTGGGGACGCTGCCGCAGGGCCGGCCCAACATCTACGACCTCATCGGCTATGGCTCGACCTTCACTCTCGCCCAGGTGCTCAAGAAGACAGGTCGGGACTTGAGTTGGCAGCGGCTGATCGAAAACTGGGAGACGCTGCACGATGCCAAACCTTCCGACATGGGTGGCTATGATGTGATCTTCCCTGAAACCGTTACTCCTACGGATCACCAGGGGAACAAGAAGGTCGCGAGCGCGCGCATTATCAATGGCAGCTGGAAGGTGGTCGGCTTGGCTTCCTGACGCGGCCAACTGAGGTGATTGGCGAATTCGTCATGATAGTCGTGGGTGGCCTGAAGTTCGGGGCCATCTACTCCCTCGCAGCGCTGGGAATCGTGGTCATCTACAAGGCCACGCGCATCGTGAACTTTGCCCAGGGCGCATTCGTCCTCGCGGGCGCTTACGCTACGTACGGCATCGTCGAAGGCCTCCATGCCGGGTACTGGCCCGCCTATGTCCTGGTTCCGATTGCGACCGGCCTCCTTGCGGCGGCAGTCGAGTTTGGCATGCTCCGCCCGATACGTCAGGCGGACATGTTCGCCCTGATCACCTCGACCATCTTCATCGGCATTGGACTCTCCGAGGTCTACAGGCTGGTCCAGAACACCGAAATGCTCGGGGTGCGCAATCCAATGCCCGGGCCGCCGATTTTCCTCGGCGACGTGATCATCACCAAGGAGCAGGTCTGGGTATTTGTCGGGGCCATCGTCAGTGCCCTGATCGCCATTGTCGTTTTCGGCTACGCACCGATCGGGCGGGGGCTTCGCGCTATCGCTGCTAACGCGCGCGGAGCCGCGCTCTGCGGCTATTCGAACGACGGCATGAATGCCATGGCCTGGTTCCTCGGCGGCGCGCTAGCGGGGTTGGCCGGTATCTTTGCCGCGCCCAGCAAGGGAATCTCGCCGGAGCTTGCAATCTCGATGATTACCGCGGGTTTTGTTGCCGCGGTGATCGGTGGTATCGACTCCCTACGCGGCGCGCTGTTTGGCGGGCTTATTCTCGGAGTTGCCGAGACTCTTGCAGCGGCCTACGTATCGAGCGCCATGAAGAACGCAGTGAGCTTCCTGTTGCTATTCCTCGTGCTGTTATGGCGACCGGAGGGTCTGTTTCCCGAGGCAAAAATCCGGGATGTCTAGCGGCCGTTTCCGCGCCATAATGGCGGCCCTTGCGCCGAGCACGGTCCTTCTCGGAATTGCGATAATCGGGCTCCTATTCGATACTTACTGGCAATACGTTTTCGCCATTTCGATTACTGCGGCCGTCATCGGCGGCGCGCTCGCCATGCTCGTCGGCTATGCCCGGTGCATCACCATTGCAACTGGTGCCATGCTGGCCGTTGGCGCATATGGAGCCACCATTCCGATCGTACATGGAAGCATGCCGTTTCTGGCGGCGGTTGTGGTTGCGACCGCGCTCGGTGCATGCGCAGGCTGGTTACTCGCCGTCCCCGGGGTGCGGTTTCGCAGCCACAATCTCGCGATGATCACGCTCGTGTTCCAGGCGGTCGTGATCATCGTGTTGCGCGAAAGCAAGTCGCTGACAGGAGGGGCGGAAGGCATGCATGTGCCGCCGCCAGTCATTCTGGGCATCTCATTTGCCAACGATGCAGATTTCCTCCTGCTCAGTGCGGCGCTATATGCGCTGGCCGTTATCCCCATTACGGTTCTGCTTGCAGGAGCGTTCGGCAAGAACTTGCGTGCGCTTGCCTTCAACGAGAACGCTGCGCGGGCGTTCGGCATCAACGTTAACCAGCACCTGATTGCAGCATTCATCTTCAGCTCGGCTCTGATCGCGTTCGCGGGCGCAGTCTCTGCGCCGCGCTTTCGCATCATCGATCCGGATAGCTATGGAATTTTCACCTCAATCTTCACGCTGGCCTACCCGATCATTGGCGGCATGGGATCGATCTGGGGCGGGCTCGTGGGAGGAGGCATCCTGCGGGTCATTCCCGAGCTGCTGCGCCCTGTCGCCGACTACATCGAGCTCGTCTTCTGCGTATTGGTTGTCGCGACCCTGACGTTCTTCCCGGATGGGCTCGCTTCGGCCTTTTGGAGGGGAAAAGGGCGTCACCCTGGGGCAAAACCAGGAGGTTCGTTTACGGGGCCGGGGATTGAGCTCGCCCCCGTAACCGAGCTCTTCGCCGCAACCGAGGCCCTCGGACCGGCTGCGTCAGGAGCGGGTGGCAGTAAGCCGATTCTTACTGTCGAACGATTGTCAAAATCGTACGGAGCGCTGCGGGCCGTCGACGATGTGTCGCTCACGGTCTCACCCGGCGCTCTGCACGGCCTGATGGGGCCGAACGGCGCCGGGAAGACGACACTGTTCAACATTGTGTCGGGGTTCGTTGCGGCTGATACCGGGACCGTCAGCATGCTGGGCGCCCCGCTCGACAACATCCCGCTCGAGGCTCGAACCGGGCTTGGCATGACCAGAACATTTCAGCATGCGGCTGTATTTGAACGACTGTCCTGCCTCGACAACGTCATCATCGGCCTGGGGCGCAACTCGGTCGCTCAGTGCATCGGTCGCAGTGTTGGCCAGGCGTACGCGAATGCAGACAGCCGGAGCGAGCGTCGCGCCGCACAAGCCGCACTCGCGGCCGTGGGTCTCGGCACTCGCATGGAGGATGTCGCCGGAGCGCTGCCGCTGGGAGACCAGCGCCGGCTGGAAATTGCGCGCGCTATCGTGTCCCGGCCGCGGCTCATGCTCCTCGATGAGCCGGTCTCGGGCGTGTCGGTCGAGGAATCGCGAAGGCTGCGGGAGCTCTTGCTCGCCATCAACGCCGAGCTCGGCATCGCCATGGTGGTGATCGAGCACAACATCGGTTTTTTATCCTCGCTGTGCCGGCGGATCTCGGTCATGAGCCAAGGACGCATCCTTGCCGAAGACGATGCCGCGACCATCATTGCCGATCCCCGTGTACGGCACGCCTATTTCGGCGAGCAGGAGGCGGCCGCCTGATGCTGGAAGTATCAGGGTTGCGGGTTGCGAGCGGGGCGATGATCCGCGTCGATGGTTTGGAACTTTGCTTGCCTGCACGTGGGTGCATTGCTCTTTTGGGGCCAAATGGAGCCGGAAAGACTGCGAGTGTTGAAGCCATCGGTGGCTTGTTGCGTAAAGCCGCTGGAAAGGTGATCTTCGACGGCACTGACATCACGCGTCTGCCAGCCAGCAGAATTGTCCGCCGCGGGCTGGCGCTGGTTCCTCAGCTGCGTGAGCTGTTTCCGAATTTTTCGGTACATGAGACCTTGCTCGCGGGAAGCCACGCAGCAAGCGGCCGTCCGGCGATCCCCTTCGACGCGATCTACGATCTCTTTCCGCGCTTAGCGGAACGACGCGATCAGGTTGCCGGCTCGCTCTCGGGGGGCGAGCAGCAGATGCTGGCGATCGGACGCGCGCTGGTCAGCAATCCGAAGGTCATTTTGCTAGATGAGCCGTCCGCAGGCTTGGCAGTGGGAATCGTTCGCGCCTTCGTGAATGCGCTCCGGCGCATACGGGATAGCGGAGTTGCCATGTTGCTGGTCGAGCAAAATCTGGAAATCGCGGCTGCGCTCGCAGAAACCTGTATCGTACTCGCCGCAGGCCGGGTCGTGTGGCGCGGTTCGACACGCGATGCCACGAGCAACGAGGAAATCCGGCAGGCCTATTTCACTTGAGGTTGCGCTCCGAAAAACATCGGCGCGTTTCTACGCGATGTGTTCACACGGCGACACGTGTGCGCACGGCGCGCGACCGGACGAGACCAGGTGCGTGCGCCTTTTGCGGCACCTACACGGCGGCTACAATAGAAAGTCCCGCGCGCTGGCAGGCGGTTAGGATTCGGTCGGGCCGCAAAGGCAACGAGAATAGAAGCGTTTCGTGGCCGGCGCGAACAGGGTCGATGGCGCGCGCAACGGCGTTGGTGAGGGTGGCTGCAACGGGAATGATGCCTCCCTCCCCTACGGGACGAACGCCCAGCGGGTTCGTGCTCGAAGGAGAATCCACGTGCAGCACCCTGACGACGGGAGTCTCAGGCGCAGTTGCGAGCAAGTAATCTGCAAGCGAGCCGGTCAGTGGCTGGCCATTGGGACCGTATATCATTTCCGAGAAGAGTGCACCGCCGGTACCGTCGGCGACCCCGCCAACCACCTGCCCATCGACAATCATCCGATTGAGCGCCCGCCCGGCATCGTGCGTGACCAGATAGTCTAAGATCCGAAAGAATCCCGTCTCCGGATCGAGCCGTATTTTCGCGATGTGCACGGAGAAGCCGCTGGTGAGAGGGTGCTTCGCCTCGTAAACGAAAGATGCTTCAAGCGCGGCTTCTCCCGCGAACAACGCACCACCAGGAGCCACGGCGCGCGCGATCTTGCCGACGCTCAGATCCGTGGACCGGTCACCGCGTTGCGTAATCTCGCCATCTTGTATATCAAGTGCGGCGGCGGGGCATTGGAGGAGAGTGGCTGCATGCTCGATGATCTTCGCGCGCAGGCGTTGCGCCGCCCCGAGCACGGCATTGGCGCCCATGACTGCGCCACGCGCGGCAAATGCGCCGCGACCGAACGGGATCAGATCGGTGTCGCCGAGGCGAACCGACACGTTCTCTAAAGCCACCCCGAGCGCCTGGGCGCACACCTGCGCGCAGGTAGTGAGCTGGCCCTGACCTTGCGAGGACATCCCGGATGTGATCGCCACAGTACCATCGGGATCCAGGCGCACGCGGGCAGATTCGAAATTGACCAGCCCTCCAGTCTCCACCCCACAGCCGATGCCGTACGCAATGCGATCGCCGTTGGAGGCTACCTCGACCTCCTCGTTATAGCCGCTCTTCCGCAGCGCACTCGTGAAAGTATTTGTAAAATCGCTATTCTCGTAAACGAGCTCATTGCCGAATAGCGAAGTGCCGGTGCGGTAAGGCATATCCAGCGGACGCACCAGATTGTGCGCGCGCAGGTCCGCGGCGCTCATTCCGATCTGCTTCGCGAGTACGTCAAGGAGGCACTCCAATGCGAACGCGGCCTCCGGCTGCCCAGCCCCGCGGTAGGTGCCAATCGGAGTCTTGTTGGTTCCTATGCAGCGAACCGCAATCGCGATGTTGGGAACTCGATACCCGCCGGCGATGTGCGCAGCGGCAACCTCGGCGGTGGCGATGCCGCTGGTAAAAACATAAGCACCGATGTCGACCGCGATCTCGGCTGTTAG
Organism: uncultured Alphaproteobacteria bacterium; assembly: GCA_963841705.1. Lineage (GTDB taxonomy): Bacteria > Pseudomonadota > Alphaproteobacteria > Rhizobiales > Xanthobacteraceae > VAZQ01. The sequence goes on along the minus strand of CAWJDY010000028.1, from coordinate 12,805 downwards.
AGCAGTGAGATCGCCCTGGTCGTTGCAGCCGATCTCCAGTACGATAGTCATAGCGCGCGAGTGGGTGGTCGCCTGTAGATTCTCCGTTCGATCCTCAATCCATTTAACCGGTCGATTGAGGGTGCGGCTCGCATGGGCGACGATCATCTCCTCCGGATAGGGTCGCGATTTTGAACCGAAACCGCCGCCGACGTCCTCGGCGATCACGCGCACGTTCTCTTCCGAGAGTCCGAGAAGAGTTGAGAGATTTTGCCGTATATTATAGTGCGGCTGAGTTGACACCCGTATGATCAGAGCGTTACGCCCAGCATCGAAATCCGCAACGACGCCGCGCGTCTCGAGAGGAACAGGCGCTTGGCGTGGAAAAGTAAACTGTCGACGGGCGCGGCGTTCCGAAGCCGCAAGGGCGCGCGCAGCATCGCCATGCCGATGCTCAAAGCTTGCTGCGACGTTTCCATTCCATTCGGGGTGCAGGAGCGGCGATGCAGGACCGGTCGCATCATCGATGCTCGCGATCGGAGCCAATGGCCGATACTCTACCTCGACAAGCCGGGCGAGATCCTCCGCGCAGTAGCGATCACTTGCAATGACGAAGGCGACCGGCTCGCCGACGAACCGAACGCGATCTGACGCAAGAAACTTCGGCAGTCCGTTGCGGATGCTCGGGTGCCAATATCGGACTACCCAAGGCTGATCGTTGAAAGGCAGATCCCGTGCGGTCAGAACGGCGACCGCGCCCGCCGTCCTTGCGCGTGACGCATCGATGCCAACCACTTCGGCGTGCGGCAACGGGCTGCGCACGAATGCGCCATGAACCATCCGGTCCAGGCGGACATCGTCCACAAAGCGGGCGCGACCGCGCAGAAGGCGAGCGTCTTCCTTGCGCAACATCAAGCGGGAAGTGCGGATAGCGCCACGCGCTGCCGGCCAAACTCGTCGAAGTTCTCGGGCGAGAGCCAGCGCTCGAGGCGCGCGTTGCGCAGGGGCCACTCCTTATCGGTCATCGCGTACCACGAGGTATCGCGACTGCGCCCCTTCTGGATCATGTGCCGCCGAAACACGCCTTCGAAGGAAAACCCCAGCCGCAGCGCTGCCCGTCGGGAAGGCTCGTTGAGAGCGTTGCATTTCCATTCGTAGCGCAGGTACCCGAGATCTTCGAACACGTATTTGGCCATCAAATACATGGCCTCGGTAGCGCCCGTCGAGCGGGCCATCATGGGTGTATAAAAGATGTTGCCCACTTCGATTACGCGATGCTCCGATGCAATGCGCATATAGGCGGCGTGTCCGAGAGCCTTGCCCGACGCGTTTTGCACAATCGCAAACGACAGCGGATCATCCGATTTTGCGCGTTTTTCGAGGTAGGCGCGAAACGCGGCGCGGTCGGGAAACGGCCCTTCACCCAGATAAAGCCACAGCTTGTGCTTGTCCGGACCGTGCATACCCTCAAACAGGCTCTCCTCATGCTTGGCCGGATCGAGAGGTGCAATGGTTACCGTCCGCCCCTTCAGCATAACGCGCTCCGGCCGTCTGGCTGGCGCGGCGTCAACGAGCGGACCGATCGGCAGACCGGAGGTGGCGTCCGTGACACTGTCGTCAGGCAATTTCCGTCTCCTTGCACGAGTGCCCCCGGCCCCACCTCGACTCAATCCGCGTTGGCGAGGACAAATACCGCCTCTGAGAGCACGCGCGCGCAGGCGGTGACATCCTGCTCGAGCACACTCTCAGCCGGGCTGTGACTTATGCCGTCCTTGCAGGGAATGAAGATCATGCCGGTGCGGCAGACGTAATGCAGGTACCGCGAATCGTGACCGGCGCCGGATGCAATATCCATCCAGGGAATTTTCAGCTCGGACGCCACCGAACTGATCATCCGTCGCATGGAAATTGGGAATTCGAGGGGGACCTCGTGCAGGAGCTCGGTGACCGTCGCCTGGCATCGCCCCGCAGAATCCCGGCAGATGGACGGAACCGTATCCCCGAGCTCTCGCAGCTTTTCTGGCTCGGGGTGCCTCAGGTCAATGGAGAAAACGACGCGTGCCGGGACCACAGAAGGTGCATTGGGGCTCACCGTGAACATGCCGACGGTGAACCGGGTAATGTCCTCACGGTCCCATACCGCGTCCTGCAATGCGCGCACGATGTCGATCGCAGAAACCAGCGCGTCGCGCCGGGTGCTGCGCGGGGAAGTGCCGGCATGGTTCTCCTCGCCATCGACCTGAACGCGAAACGTACGCTTGCCCTGCATCCCCGTGACGACTCCGATCGTCTTTTTTTCGCGGTCCAGGATCGGACCTTGCTCGATGTGGGCCTCCAGGAACGCTGCGGGTTTCGCCCGCAGTGGGTGCTGCGGCAGGTGCGGTTGCGCCGCAAGCACCTTGCGCAGCTCAGCCTCGACCGTGATCCCGGCTTTGTCGCGTATGCCCAGGATGTCCTCGACTTGGCGCGCGCCGGAAAAGACAGCGGAACCCATCATCCCTGGCGCGAAACGCGAACCCTCCTCATTCATCCACGCAACGACCTCGATGGTTCGGCGCGGGCGCAGCCCGCTCGCGACGATCGCCTCGACGCTCTCAAGGGCGGCCAGCACCCCCAGCGCGCCATCGAATTTGCCGCCGGTGGGCTGCGTATCGATATGCGAGCCAACGAGTACCGGGGGAAGATGGGGCTCGGCTCCGGTATAGCTGAGAAAGAGGTTGGCGACGGAATCGGTGGACGCCTCGAGCCCGATGCCTCGAGCCCAGCTCACGAGGCATTCACGCGCGGCAACCTCGGCATCGGAGAGGGCTTGCCGGTCGACGCCGCCCCCCTCGAACGCACCGAATTTGGCAAGAGCCATGAGATGATGCCACAGTCGTTCCCCGTCGACATGGCGCGCAACCTTGCCGATCTTTGCGGGGGTGGTCGCCACCACAGCTGCATCCTCCAGAGGGCTCGGCTGGAATGCTTGTATTACGTAAGGCCGCAGTTGTATACAATCCACCGTCGTTACATACGTTCATGGCAGAGCAGGAGGGGGAGGTTGGACCTACAGTTGCAGGGAAAGACCGCGCTGGTCACGGGCGCTTCCAAAGGAATTGGCCGGGCAACGGCGCTGACTTTCGCGGCAGAAGGCTGTTCGGTACATCTCGCCGCGCGTTCGGGCGATGCTCTGGAGGAGCTGAGGAACGAGATCCTCGCAAAGCACAAGGTAAGAGTGGACCTTCATCCGGGGGATCTGTCGACCACCGGGAGTATCCTTGCTCTCGCCAATGCGGTGGGCGAGATCGATATTCTCGTCAATAATGCGGGCGACATCCCGGCTGGCACGGTCGAGGCCCTTACCGATGCGGATTGGCGGCACGGCTTCGATCTCAAGCTCTTCGGCTACATCAATTTGACGCGCGAAATGTACGTACGAATGAAGAAGCGTGGATCCGGCGTCATCATCAACAACATCGGTAATTCGGGCGAAAACTGGGATTACAACTACGTCGCGGGCAGCACCGGCAATGCGGCGCTGATGTCGTTTACCAAGGCGGTGGGGGGAGTGAGCCTCGACTACGGTATACGGGTTGTCGGCGTCAATCCGGGCCCGATCGCTACGGACCGCATGGTGCGCATCATGAAGCGGCGCGCTTGCGACAACCTTGGCGATGAGGCGCGCTGGCAGGAATACATGACCGACTATCCGGGGGGGCGGATGGGCACCGACCAGGAGGTTGCCGACGTGATCGTCTTTCTCGCCTCGCCCTGCGCTGGTTATATCACCGGGACCGTGATCACGGTGGACGGAGGGATTGCGGGATATGGCTCGGTGATAAAACCGCGTCCAAAGCAGCAATGAGCACGTTCGCGCAGCGCAACGCTCATTTCGACCGTCTCTTCGCCACCAAAGACCTGTTCTGGCTAGGGCAGAATACCAATCACCTGCCCCTGCATCCTCGCGTGCGCGAGGCCCTTTCTCAATCGATTGCGGCAGAGGAGTTTCACGCCTACGCGCCCCCTGGCGGGTTCACTGCCCTGTTGGATGGTATCATCGAGGACCTGGGGCTGCCGCATGAGACCACGGCCGCGCTCATCACTGACGGCGCCGTCGCCGCTCTCGCGACCGTATGTCGGGCCTGCTGCGAGCCAGGCACGAGCTTTGTCACGACCGATCCTGGCTGGAAATGGCCCATGCAGTTCGCCCGCCAGGCCGGCGCAGAAGTGCGCGAGATTGCAATATATGGCGCTGATCTTTGCTATCGGCTCGCTCCGGAGCAGCTGGTCCGGGCGGTCGATCAGAACACGCGGCTTATTTATCTCGTTGATCCAAACAACCCGCTTGGCATCTGCTACACGCGCCAGGAGATCGGCGCCTTCTGCGACATTGCTCGCGCCGCTGGCGCCTTCATCCTGCATGATTGCACCTATCGGGATTTCGCCGACGCTCATGTCTTGGCTGCTCGGTTTTATCCCGAAGGCGCGATTACGACCTACAGCTTCTCAAAGTGGCTCGGCCTGGCAGGTCTCCGGATTGGTGCCGTCGTGGCGAGCAAGTCGATCATCGAACGTGTTGCCGCCTATTCGACCGCAACGCTGGGCAGCAGCGTGATTGCGCAGCGCGCCGCGCAGGCAGGCCTTGAAGTCAAGAAGGAGTGGATGGCCGACGTTCAACGCATTCAGCGGCGGAACCAGGCGGCAATCAAGGCGACGGTTGACGACATCCCGGGCCTCTCCATTCCGATTTATCCCTCCCAAGGAAATTTCGTTATTATCGAGTGTGCCGCACTCGGGTTGAGTCCCGAGGCTTTGGCCGCTGTTTTTGCCCAACGCGGCATCATGATCCGCCAGGGCTCGTATCACACGCCCCGCTTTGGACACCGCTTCGTCAAGGTCAGCACCACGGTCCCTACCGAATGGGTAGACGCTTTTTGCCGCGAGTTGCCCGACGCGACCGTCGCCGCGCGAGGCCTCAACGACATCCCTGAGCTGTTTTGACGATTTCGGGTTGGTTAGCAAAGGCGCGCCTTTGCGCGCCGCCCAGCATCGGCGGACTGCGTGGGTACCGCACGCGCGGTAAGATTGGACGAATTGTCCAAATCCCCTCGCGCGCGCCTTGACCAAACTACGGACTAGCCTTTGCATCCAGCAACACTGCGGCGGATTCGGTCCGCTTGTCGCGCATGAGCCAGCGGCCGTTTTCGACCTGCGTAAAGAAGTCCTGCAGGGCGAAATTGAACAGGGCGGGTTCTTCGAGATTGATCGTGTGCCCCGTCTTCGGGAACACCATTAGCCCGGCGGAAGGAATTGTGCGCTTGAGAAAGGCGCCCGTGCCAAGACATGAGCGATCCTCATCGCCGTGGATAATCAATACGGGTACCGCCATCCTCGCCAGCTCTGCGACCAGCTCGAAGGGCGAAGGACGGCGCGCCTGCACGCCGCGCAAGGTCAGCGCTGCGCCCTTGGGAGAGTGTTCCGAGAGCTGCGCAATGAACTCATTGAACCCGCGCGGATCCTTGAGCTCGAGTTGCTCGCGGCCGGGCCCCGAACCGTAGATAGGCGCGAACTTCTCTGCCCCTTCGGTCTCCCAGCGCTTTGCTACGACTTCCACCTCTTGCCGGAACTGAGCCTGCTTATCGGGCTCGGCGCCCATTCCAGCAGCGCCGACCACGACCGAGACCGCGCGATGAGGATAATGAATGCCGAAATGAAGCGCAGCGAAACCTCCCATCGAAAGCCCCACGACGTGCGCCTTGTCGACCTTTAGATGGTCCAATACGCCGACCGCATCATCCACGGCGCGCCGCTGCGAGTACTTCTCAACTGAATCCGGCACCTCGGACGGAGGATACCCCCGTGCATTGTAAGTAATGCATCGGTAGCGACGGGCAAAATATCGTACCTGCAGCTCCCAGGCGCGATAATCGCCGGAAAATTCGTGGATGAACAGAATTGCTCGGCCGGCGCCGCTGTCCTCGTAGTAGAGCTTCACTCCGTCATTTGTCGTTAGGTACGGCATCGGCTTTTGCGTCTCCTGTTCTGGGTTCACCGTGGCCAGCATACCGGGCGTCAGATCGCCCCTTCCGCCTGCATCGCCAGGATCTCTTCATTTGAATATCCGGACTCTGCGAGCACCGCTGCTGTATGCTCTCCCAGGGCCGGAGCTGGCCCGTCGGGTGTTTCCGGATAGGTCGAGAAATGGATGGGCTGGTTGGCGAAAGCGCGATCTCCCGAATGACGGATCATGCCGCGCGCCAGGATCTGCGCGTCGGTCACTGCGGCTGGAATGTCGTTAATCGGTCCCGCCGGAATTTCCGCCAATTCGAAGATCGAAAGCCACTCCGCTCGACTGCATTTCGACAGGGCAGAAATCAGCTCCGGCTCGAGATAAGAATGATGCCGCGCGCGTGCACTGCCGTCCAGAAACAAGGGATTTGTGATCAGGTCACTGCGGTCGATGGCTTCGCAAAAACGTTTCCATTGTGCCTCGGTGTCGACGCACACCACGATCGGCTCATCCCGGGTCGGGAATGCCTGGAAAGGCGCTATCAGCGGATGCCGGGAACCCAGGCGTGTTGGGCGCTCTCCCGTGTTGAGGTAGCGCGCGACCGCATTCTCGAGAAGCGTGATTTGCGCATCCAACATGGCGACGTCGATCTCTGCGCCCCGGCCTGTGACCGCTCGATCCGCCAAAGCGGCCAGAATGCCGATCGTGCCGAACAGACTCGCCCCCATGTCCCCAATCGAAACGCCGACCCGAGCCGGCGGGCCATTTTCGTTGCCGGTGATGCTCATCATCCCCGACATGGCCTGAATGACCGCATCAAACGCGGGCCGCTCGCTGTAAGGGCCGGTCTGACCGAAACCGGATATGGATGCGTAGATCAATCGAGGGTTGATCCGGGACAGCGAATCATAATCAAGCCCCAGGCGCCGCATGACCCCGGGACGGTTGTTCTCGACGAAAATATCCGCGCGCTCGATAATCCGCAGCAGTGCCGCCCGGCCCGAAGGTTGCTTCAGATTGAGGGTGATGCTGCGCTTGTTGCGATTTACGCTTCCAAAATAGATGCTCTCGCCGTTCGCGAATGGGGCAATGCGACGGGTGAAGTCACCTGATTTTGGCATTTCTACCTTTGTCACCTCAGCGCCAAGGGCACCGAGCACCCACGTGCAATAGGGGCCCGCGAGCATGTGGGTGAGGTCGACCACCCTGATGCCGTGCAGCGGTCCAACGCGATTGCAACACGCTGTGTGACCCTTGGCGGCGTCCCCGCTCACCTCCGCTACCTCATTCACCGGTGAACTCCGGTTTGCTCTTGTTGAAGAACGCGTCCAGGCCCGCCTTGAAGTCATGACTACGGAAGACTTCCGCATACCAGGGCGCGCCGGATGCCACGGTCGCGCTCGGCGCCGTCAGCGTTTCGATGATCTGTTTGGTTGCCTTTATGCTCAGGGGGGCATTGGCCGCCAGGGTCGACGCCAACGCTTCGACCCTGGTTTTGAGGTCCGCTGCATCTACGACCTCGTCGACAAGCCCCATCGCTTGCGCCTCTGGCGCCTCAATCAGCTGACCGGTCATCAGCAGCCACTTCGCCTTCGCCGGGCCAACGAGCTGCACCAATCGCAACGTATCCGGCACGGGAGCGATGAAGCCGAATTTTGCGACCGGTATCCCGAATTTCGCCGTACGCACGGCGATCCGGAAATCGCAGGAGACCGCAACGATGGTCCCGCTGCCGACTGCATGCCCCCCAATCATAGCGATGACCGGCTGCGGAGTTTCGCGCAGCGCCGATTGCAGCTCTTCGGCAGCAGCATCGTATCCCAAGGCGCTTTCCGGGGTGGCCAACTGCTCCCTGAACTCGCGAACGTCGGCACCCGAGACGAACACGCGATCACCGGCGCCCGTGAGCACGAAAACCCGCACGGTGCGATCTCGCGACAGCTGGCGGAGCGTCCGGGCGATGCGCTGCGTGATTTCCAGGCTGAGCGCATTGCGCACCTCGGGCCGGTTGACCGTCAGCCATGCCACGGGCCCATGCCGCTCAATGATCAGTTCGTCATTCATTTAGCTGGATCTCCTCCCGTAGCCCTGGAACCTCCACCAGGATTCGGGTTTGCACTGCGCAACTGATGTGCACACCACGTACTGATGTCTCGTCATTGCACGGCACCAGTTGCCATGCGGGTAGCCGCAAAAGCGGCCTGCACCTCGTCTTCGAGCAGAGCCGTCACCCGCCGCCGAGTTTCGTTGAACTCGGCCGATGTCACATCGCGCGGCCGGGGGAGGTCGATAGCGATGATCTGTTTGATGCGCCCGGGGCGTGCCGTCATCACGACAAGCCGGTCGCCCAGTAGCACCGCCTCTTCGATATTGTGAGTGATGAAAATCGCAGTACGCCGCTCAGCGCTCCACACTCCCAGCAATTCCTGCTGCATCATCGAGCGTGTCTGTGCATCGAGCGCGGCAAACGGCTCGTCCATCAGCAAAATCTTCGGGTCGTTGACGAGCACGCGCGCGAGCGCAACCCGCTGGCGCATGCCTCCTGATAGTTCTTGCGGATATCTCTGCTCAAACCCCGAGAGGCCGACCGAGGCGATCTGCCGGCGCACGCGCTCGCGCCGTTCCGTCTTTCGCATTCCGCGCTCGCGCAAGCCAAATTCGATGTTCTGCTGGACAGTGAGCCAGGGAAACAGCGCATATTCCTGGAAGACGACGCCCCGATCGGGCCCGGGTTTGCGGACCTGCTCGCCGTCGACGCGCACCTCGCCTCCGCTCGCAGCCTCGAAGCTCGCGAGGATGTTGAGCAGCGTCGTTTTTCCGCAACCGCTCGGGCCGAGTACCGTAAGAAACTCATCATCGGAGATGTCGAGATCGATGCCGTCGAGTGCAACGACCTCTTCCTGGCGTGCGATGTCGCGAAACTGCTTGCGGAGCCCGCGGATGACGATGCGTCCGGCCCGCGGCGGGCCTGGTTGCTTCGGTACAGGCCGGTTCACAGTCCACGGCTCCAGCGCAGGAAACGCCGCCCGATGAGCCGGATGATCAGGTCGCTCAGAAAGCCGAGCGCACCCACGCTGAGCATCGCGGCAATGATGATGTCCAGACGCAAGAAATAATAGGCATCCCACATGGCAAAGCCGAGGCCGGATTTGACCGCCATCATTTCCGCAACAATGACCAGCACCCACGCCAACCCTATCCCGAGACGCAGTCCGGTGAAGATGAACGGCATGGCAGCAGGGAGGATCACCCTCGGCAACAGCATGTGGGGGCGGATTCCCAGCATTCGGGCGGCACGCACCAGGAGTTTGGGGGTAGCCGCTACGCCCACAGCGGTGTTCACTACAACCGGGAAGAAGGCGCCCAGCGCGATCAGAAAGAAGGCGGAGCCGTCCCGAATGCCGAAAAAGATCACGGCAAAGGGAACCCATGCCGTGATCGGGATAGGTCGCAGGATCTGAATCACCGGATCGACGAGATCCGAGACAAGGCGAAACCACCCGATCAGGCATCCGAGCGTGACCCCGGTTGCCGCGGCAATCAAAAACCCGATCAGGACCCGATAGGCACTGTTGCCCGCGTGCGCGAACCACGTGCCGGAATAGGGATTCGCACCGATCGGCCCGAACATCCATTCCTGGAGCGCCCGAATGACGGTGAGCGGGGAAGGGACAAACCGCGGATCAACCCAGCCGCGCGTCGACGCCAGATACCAGACAACAAGAACGATGAGAGGGCCTGTAATCCGGCGCAGCACAAACTGAGCGATCGTAAGGACACGGGCGGTATTTAACCCTTCCGCCGCGGCTGTGACCGGAACGGCGGTCACTCTGAACTCGTGAGATTACTGGCCGCCAAGCTCGGCTTTCGGCTTTCCCGTGGCTTCGGTCAGCACGGAGTAGTCAAATTGCTTCTCGACCGCCCCGGAAGTGTCGATTTGAGTGAGCTTGGCGTCATACACCATCTTGAGCAGCGCCTTGGCCTCATTTGCATAGAGGTTATAGTCGAGCTTACCCCGCGGGATTGCTTCCTTGATCACGGCCGGCGACGAGCCGGTGCCCTTCATTGCGACCTCGGCATACTTGGTCGGGTCCGCATTGAGCGCGTTCGTAGCATCGATGGCAGCCCTGACGAGGCCTAATACTGCCGCTCTGTGGGATTGCAGAAAGGCAGCGTTAACGGCGATCAAGCCGTTGACGTGGTGGGTCGGATTAGCCCCGATATCGAGCGAGCTGTAGTACCCGTCCCCTGCAATCGCAGCGTCAGCGTTGCTCGGCTCCCAGGAGACGAATCCGTCTATTTGATGCTGCTTGAGTGCCGACAAGAGAGGCGGCCCCCCCGCAGCAAAACTGACGGTCTGAATCTTGGCCATATCGGCGCCGCCCAGAGTGGCGCTGGCCTTGAACAAAAGCTCGGAATAGCTGTTTGGGGCTGTTCCCAGCTTCAGGCCTTCCAAATCCTTCCATTGCTTTGCGGGGACGCCCTTGGCCAGAGTTAAGCTCTGGCCGCCTGTGAATACGCCCTCAATTGCGCGGTAGTCACGGAAGTTCTTTTCTTCCATCAGACCGACATTGATATATCCCATAACGGCAACATCGACCTGGTTGGTCATCAGCGCTAGCTGCTGATCGGCGTATCGCCGCATCGGCACAGGCTCGATCTCTATATCGTACTTTTTGGCATAGTCCTGCAGGACCATCATGTTGGCCTGATGGACTTGGACCGTGTAGGCGAACCGAACCTTATCCGCCGCTTGCGCCGCGGTGGCGGTTGCAATCCCGCTGAGCAAAAGCACCGTTAGGGCCAGTTTACGCATGTCGTCTCCAGCTCGACCACGCTGCTTTCATCATAGGCCAGTCTTACGGCACCAGCGCGGTAAGTATGCCGTAGAATTCGCCTGCCCGGTGGAGTTGGTCGCGCCACCGCTGCTTGCCCGTGACCGTTGCTCCGACTTCTTGGCAGCAACCTGGAGGAGTCCAGCTCACGATGCATTTTGCTTCGAGGTTTAGCCAGAAGCAATATACAATACCTGTTGCACCGTATACAACTCTGGCCCGCGAGAGCGAAATGCCCATACCAACCATCCCTGCAGCCCTGAATCGCGACCGGTCGGTTGAGATCATGAGGAGGACAAAAGGTGATGCTGTCCCCACATCGAAGGCCATTGATGTTCCGGTGATCCGGTCCGATCGGGTACGACGCGAGATTGCGGACCGGATCATTTCGGGTGAGCTCAGGCCGGGCCAGGAGCTGGACGAGAAGAGCCTTGCGCAGGCATTCAACGTCTCGCGCACGCCGGTGCGGGAAGCGCTGCGGCAGCTGACCGCTGCAAATCTCATTGAGTGGCTCCCGCACCAAAGCCCGGTCGTTGCAAAGATCACAGCTGCGAGCATGCTCGAGATGTTCGAGGTCATGGCGGAGCTGGAAGGCTTCTGCGCGCACTTGGCAGCGCGACGGATGACACCCGCTGAGCACGCTTCCCTTGTCGCTGTTCATAAGCGCTTTCGGCCTTATCTCAAAACGGGTGATCGCGAAGGCTATCACGCGTTGAACAAATCGTTTCACGAGCTGATCTATGCAGGCTCGCACAACCAATATCTCAGACGACAAGCAGGGGCGTTATACGATCGGCTTGCGCCTTACCGCGCCTATCAGCTCAAGCAACGGGACGCGCTTCGCCGGGCCTCGGAAGAGCATGAGGCCATAATCGAGGCAATTATAGCGGGCAACAGCGAAGAGGCACGTCGGCTGCTCATCGAGCATGTTAGCTTGAGCAACGAGCTTTTCGCCGATCTGGTTGCGGCACTCAGCATTATCGAGGCTTCGCCCGCGCCCTAACGTCTGTGAGGAGATCTACGGATGAAAGTCAAGCTCGCTCTTCTGCAAATGGACTGTTCAGGAAGCCGCGCGCAAAACTTGACGAAGGCAGAGCAGTTCATCCGAGATGCCGCTAAGAAGCACGATGCGCAGATACTGCTGCTCCCGGAGGTTTTCCACGAGCTGTTCTTTATTACGGATCTTAATCTTCAACACATGGAGGCCTCGGAAACCATTCCGGGTCCGATCACGGACATGATGCAGGCACTGGCCAAGGAGCTCGGTGTGGTCATCTGCGCTCCGATTTTCGAGCGCGTGGGGCGCAGCGTCTACTATAATTCCGCGGCAATGATTGATGCTGACGGTAAGCTGCTCGGGGTGTATCGCAAGAATCACATTCCACTTAACACGATTTTCTTCGAGAAGCTTTATTTCAAGCCCGGCAACCTCGGCTATCCCGCGTTCGATACGCAATTCGGAAAGATTGGGATAATTATCTGCCACGACCGGCATTACCCGGAAGGAGCGCGCTGCTCAGCGCTGAACGGTGCCGAGATCCTGCTGATCCCGAGTGCCACCCCCAAAGCGAGCCTGTCGGTGAAGGTGTGGGAGAAGGAGCTGATGGGGCACGCGATCTTTAACGAGCTGTTCGTAGCCGGGCTCAACCGCGTCGGCCAGGAGGGCGACTACACGTATTACGGGAGAAGCGTGATCATCGATCCGGTCGGCGATATTCTTGCGCAAGCAGGGTCGGACGAAGAGATCCTGGTGGCAGAATGCGACCTCGATCAGGTAACAGAGCGTCGACGAGCCTGGCAATTCTACCGCGACCGGCGGCCTGACACCTATGGTCTCCTCACGCAGCTCATCCCCTGAGCGCAGCAACACGCCAGCGCCGAACCATAATCGTGAAAGAGCGCCTGATTGAGATTTCCATGGCGAGCGGTGTCATGGACACCTTCATCGCCTATCCCAGTGACCCCGGCACCTACCCCGCCGTGATCAGGCGGAAGGCAG
>CAWJDY010000027.1:0-96174 GCA_963841705.1 uncultured Alphaproteobacteria bacterium | reverse complement strand
GCCCAAGCGGCGCGCAGTTTTGATGATACGGCAAGCGATCTCGCCCCGATTGGCGATCAAGATACGTTTAAACATGCCGCGAAAGAACCTGTCGGAAACCCGAGCCTTTGCGGTCTCAGAGCAAAAATGTCAACCGGTTACCGCAGCTGCGCAGGATCGGCGAGAACAGGAACGGTCAAAACAACGGGCTGAAAAGTCGCCGCCAACCCTGGCCTCATCGACGTGACTGGCTATCCATTCAAGGATAAACCTATCGACGTCCGGAGAGTTGCGGATTGTAGCCCAGTCGGAGGCACCAAGCTGACCGCTCGGGCGAGAATTGCGCACACGCGCCACCACGATAGCCGAATGCTTTATCGCCATCATCAATGCGCGCAAGCGATCAGAAGGTGCAAATAGGTGCGCCATGCGTGCTCTCCCCTCCACTGCCAAGCTGTGGGGCTCCCCGACAGCCAAGTGAGTGACCGGCACTCCAAGTCCGCGGTAGTCGGCTGAACTGCCTGCAAGGTTCGAGGCAATGCGTGACTGCGAAGCACGTTTCCGTGAGCGTGGGGAAACGGCGGACTTGCGACATCTCAAAAGCGGCGAAATCGCAATGACTTGCCGGAGGTTGCGCTAGCGCGCTGAAATCGGTCTGGCTAACCGCAGATTCGACCAACGCGAATGCCTGCAGTCCTTGATCGGCACCTCTTCGACGCGCGCGGCCCTTTGAGGGGCCGGCTTCTGGCCGTTCTTGCGGGCAAGCGTTATATTAGCGGCTGAGTTAGGACAGGCATTAGGCCAGGGAGGTGAGTGATGGCACTCGCGATCAATGATACTGCCCCGGATTTCACCGTCGAAACGACCGAGGGCAAAATTCGCTTTCACGACTGGATTGGGAACAGCTGGGTAGTGCTGTTCTCGCATCCCAAGGATTTCACGCCAATCTGCACGACCGAGCTGGGCTATATGGCCAAGATCAAGCCCGAGTTTGACAAGCGTGGGGTGAAGATCATTGGGCTTTCCGTCGATCCGCTTGACAGTCACACCCGATGGGCGAACGACATCAAGGAGACGCAGGGCTTTGCTCCCAACTACCCGATGATTGCGGACGCCGATTTCAATGTGTCCAAACTTTACGGGATGCTCCCTGCGGCAACGTCCGGAGATCCCGCGAAGCGCACACCGGCCGACAATCAGACGGTAAGAAATGTGTTTGTCATCGGCCCTGACAAGAAGATCAAGCTGATCCTCGTCTATCCGATGACCACCGGCCGCAACTTCGATGAAGTGCTGCGTGTAATCGATTTGCTTCAGCTCACGGCCAAGCACAAGGTCGCCACCCCTGTGAACTGGAAACAGGGGGAAGATGTGATCATTTCCGGGTCGGTCACCGATGAGGAAGCCAAGAAGCAATACCCGCAGGGCTGGAAGGCACCGAAGCCGTATATCCGGATTGTCCCACAACCTCGGACTTGAACATCTCGATGCCGGGAGGGAAAGGGGACGCGGACTAGCCGCAGCCAAGATCGCCGTTCGCCCCACTGAACCAGAGAGGAGCGAATGGAATTTGTAATTGTGAAACATTCGATCGTCATTGCTGGTCACCGGACCAGCGTCAGCCTGGAGAAGGAATTCTGGAACGCTCTCAAGGAAATCGCACATGCAAAGCACGTGACCCTGTCGGATCTCGTGGCGCTCATCGATTTTGATCGGCAGCATGGCAATTTATCATCAGCCATTCGCCTTTTCGTCCTGGGCTTCTATCGTGATCAGGATTTGTTGCGGCCGAGCAAACGTCATGGCGAGCGCAGGCCCACGCCGATCCGCTCCAGTTAAGGGCCTCTTCTAGCGGCAGCCAGGGAATCTCAGAGTCATTGTACCCCACCAAACAGCGAGCGCGATGGCGGCCAGGCATAGCTGGGGGGAGGAGCGGGCTGCATGAGCTCACCGGCTGATGGTTTAGTTCGCTGCGTGTTGCGCACGGCGGCACGGCGGCGGGACGTCTCCTGCGCTGAGGGGGATCCGGCGGCTTCGGCCGGGCGTTGTTTTTTGTCCGCGAGCGGCTGCTCAGCGTGATCCGCCGGAGCAGAGGCCTGTTCCCGATTCTCCAGCACGTCCAACTTCTTCGTCGCCTGATCGACTGCGCGCAGGGCGAGCCAGTTTGCCAAGCTGCCTACGTTGATGTCTCGCTTGGGCGCGCGCAGAGGCCCCTTGAGCCCCAGCTCGATTACGGGTGGCGACTTTGCGCTGGCGTCGGCCCAATCTGCACGGGAGAGGACCAGGCGCGCATCAACGTTGGCGTCAACGAAATTCATTCTCCCGCTAAGGGCTAGCTCAGTACCTCTTTCTCCCGCCATTGAATTGGTTACGCGAGCTTGACCTCCAGCGATCGCAATCGCCCCTTCGGCGCGTGGGATGAGCAGTGCCCCGCCTGCAAGCGCCGCATCCACTCTGTCACGCAGTCGATCCGGATCGATCGGGAGGCCTTGATCGACGGCGCGGGTCACGATTTCGAAGGCCTTTGGATCGAGCCGTGCCACGCGAGCGTTCTCAATGCTGAAGGTGCCGCCGCCCTGGAGCGACCCAATCAGCGCCAACGCGCTCATCCCAGTACCTTCAGCGGTGAGGTCAAACCTGAGTTGACCGGACACTACCCCGTTGCCCGGAAGCAGGTCTGCTGCACTCGCATCCGTTACGCGGACCCGTGTGCGCGCAATCAGACTTTCTCCGTCATGCAACAAGACCAACTCGCCGTTCATTGCCCCTCCGGCGAGGGCGCCTTCGATCACTTGCAGCGCAACTCTCCCCTCGCCCAATCGAAGCATTCCCTTAAAATGCTGCACATCGACGCTTGGCAAGACAGTGAGACGCGCCGCCTTCAGGAGTACCTGACCGCGTTGCTGGCCGAGCGCTTGCGCGAACGGCTCGGATGGCCAGAGGGGTTCCGCAGTGGAGCTCTGCTGCGAGGAATGGTTGGGAATCCCAAGCACGGTCGCCATTGCGGCAGGTAGATTTAATGCGCCGAGATCGATCTCGCCTTGCACGTCCAGCGGCTGCTGCATTCCAATCGTGAGCTGCCCATTCATCCTTTCGCCGGCAAACGTTCCCTGGAGATCCGTCAAATGGATTGTGCGATCCGCCAAAGCTACCCGCGTCGTGAACGACGCGGGTATGAGGTCGACCGCGCCCTCGCCGACCGGCGGTCGCGGCGAGCGGAAATTCGCATCCCGCACCGCCACAGCGAGCTCAGCACGCGGATTGGTCAAAGGCCAAACGTGTACCCTGCCACTGGCGGTCGCATCGAGAACGCCAACGCTCAGCCGGCTGCCAAACTCCAGTTCGCCCTGGAGGGGACCTTTTGCCGTCACGGCCAATCGGCCCGGCTGCTTATCGACGGAGATAACGCGATCCAATCTGAGCAGATCCGTCAGTGTAGTGCCGTCGTCCGTTTCAACACGGCCGATGAGATCCACCTTCGCAGCGCTGAGATCGAGATTGAGCACGTCACTCGCTCCGATCAGATCCCCAAGCAGGGCTATACGGAATGCTCCGGCACGGCCGTCAGCCTTGAACTTGCCAGTGGCGAGCGAATTCCTCGCAGACCCGGGAGTTACGGTGACGGAGGCGCGCAGCACTACCGGGGTGACTCGGCCGCCATAATGCCGTATCCGGTCCGCTGCTTCCGGAGCGAATTTGTCCAGGACAGTCAGCACCCCCTCGAGATTGTGAGCGTCCAGATCGAGCGTGACTGCGCCGCCTGTGGCTTTCGCTCCGGTATCAATGCGGCCCCTTGCCGACAATGCCGCTCCGCCAAAATCCGTGACCAGGAGAGGATCGATTTGCAATCCGCTGGAATCAATCCTGATGTTCACATCAACGTGCCTCGCCTGGACACCCATAACCAATACGCGCTCTGCTTTTAATGAGAGAGCCCCTTCCCGAGGCCACGCAAACTCTCGCTTGGCAAATAAGGGCTTGGCAAGCGCGTAAATCCGGTCGAGATCGACCTCCGATGTCGTCAACGCGGCGTCCAGCCGCGCTCCCCTCTCGCCGCTCCACGCGTATCTGAAGCGGCCGGTCACGCTGCTGCGATCGAGATCGAGATGGAGCCGCTCGATGTCGATCGCATCTCCAGAGGCAGTTACCTCCGCATCGAGTCGCAGAGGACCTGAAGCAGGGATTTGCTCATCTTCCCCCGCGCCGAGCCAGGCAGCCAGTGCGCGGGGGTCGTTCGTTTGGACCTGTAGCGAGCCGGCAAACTGCGGGACAGAAGACATGATCCCAAGGCTTCCGCGCAGTTGTATCTGGCTCAGGCCCGGCGCGCGGAACTCCAATTTTCTGATTACCCAACTTTCGTTTTCAGTTTCCAACTCGGCGTTCATCCGCTGCAGGGTTGCTCCTGCGAGCCCAACGGCCTCTATGCCAATATTCAGGACGGCGGGGATGGGGAGGCGCAGGCTGCCGAGGACCCCCGCCCCAAGCAGCTTCATGGCCTCAAGCGGCTGCCGGCGCCTCTCCTCGGAGACCATTGCCAAGGCGTCGAAATCTACCTGAGGTGAGGACAGCATGGCACTGATGCGGGGGTCGCGTCCCAACTCCACATGGGCGCGCCCCCGCAACTTGGCAGACCGCTCATCCGGACCGTACTGGAATTCGATCTGCTCCAACTCGGCTGCGGTACTATCGCCTGCTAACCGCGTGGTCAGCCGCCATGGTTGAACGATGGGCGATTGTGAGTTCGTAGGCGCGCGCCCCACGGGACGATACAGCTGGAGCTGGCCCTCGAAGTGCGGAATACCGCGATCCACGGAAACCGTGAGATCGATCTCGGCGGCGAGGGGCCGCTCGATCGGATCAACCGTGAGCCGGACCTTGGCGGCATTGTCCTGGCCGTTGCGGCTTGCTGAGACCCGGTACGGGAAATGCTGTCCGGCGACAACGAAGGACCCCTCGCCTTTCAGAGGACCGCTCAGGGAACGCAACTCGCCTCTGAAATCGACCTTGTCGAGCACGAGGCGCGAGCCGCTTTCGGCATGAGTTAAAATGACGCGACCGTCTTCGACATTCAGGCGCTCGACCGCAATTGCTTGCGTATCGAAGCCGAGCTTGGGAAACGACCCCCTCATCGCGCCGTTCTCGTCGAGTCCGGCCGTGATTTCCGGACCTTGCAAGCGCGCCTGGCTGACGCGCCACTCTCCGCGCACCAGTGCGCCCAGCTCGAATTCGACGCGCAGCGCCCGAGCCCGCACGCTGCCGGAGTTGTCCGCGCGCGCAATCTCGATGCCTTGCATGACAAGCGTCGGCGTCGGGAGCAGGCGCGCCTCGATCGGACCGGTGATGTGAATCTCCAGCCCCGATAGCCGGCTGGCGTAGGCTTCGAACTCGCCGCGGTAGCGCGTCCAGTCGACGAAAAGCGGGCCAACCAGCGCGGTTGTCAGCGCCAGGATAATCGTGATCGCTAAGCCCAGCAGGGTCGTCTGCACGCCGTCTCCACAGTCAGTTGCATCGGACGATTTCCCGGTCCGGCGCCCCTTTTGTAAAAAGCACTTGAATACCGACTACTTGCGCGAAATTTACCGGCTTTTATCAGACTTCGTGACGGAATTCATCGTTTTTGCTGATCGATTGCGCCGCATGCAGAACGAGCGAAACATGCGCTCGGTTAACGGCAGGTTTATGTTCTTTGACAGCAAGTTAACACGGTCGTTTACCAGACAATCTGGGCTCAGCGACGTTACGTCTTTTCGGCTTGCTTCGCGGCGCACACCTCTCTGAGCTCAGTCCAGCGCGACGATCTTGCCCGGATTCATGATGTTCTGCGGATCGAGCGCGCGCTTGATCGCGGCCATAGCCGCGAGCGCGGGCGCTCCCAGCTCGCCTGCGAGATATTTCATCTTGCCTTCCCCCACCCCATGCTCACCGGTGCAGGTGCCGTCCATGGCAATGGCGCGTTCGACCACGCGCTCACACACTCCGCGCGCCGCCGTCACCTCGTCCGCATCCGCCATGTCCACCAGCAACGTGAGATGGAAATTGCCGTCACCCACATGGCCGAGGATCGGCGCCATCAGATTGTGGGCTGCAACATCGCGCTGGGTCTCGGTTACGCATTCGGCAAGACGTGAGATGGGCACGCACACGTCGGTTGCCAGCGCCTGCATCCCCGGACGCAGGCCCCGTCCCGCCCAATAGGCATCATGCCGCGCCTGCCACAAGCGGCTGCGGTCTTCGGATTTCGTGGCCCACGCGAATGTGCCGCCGCCAAGCTCGTGCGCGATCTGTCCAAACCGCTCGGATTGCTCTGCGACTCCCGCGGGCGAGCCATGAAACTCGACGAACAGCATCGGCGACTCGGGCAACGAGAGCTTGGAATACAGATTGGTCGCCTTCACCTGCAATGCATCGAGAAGCTCCATGCGCGCGATCGGAATGCCGGACTGAATGGTGGCCATGGCGGCATTGCATGCCGCCTCTACCGAGGGGAACTCGCAGTGGCCGGCCGAAATCGCTTCCGGAATGCCGGAGAGCTTGAGCGTGAGCTCGGTGATGACGCCCAGCGTGCCTTCCGAGCCTACGAGCAGCCGGGTGAGATCATATCCGGCCGAGGATTTCTTCGCACGCCGCGCGGTGGTGATCACCTCGCCGTTCGCCAACACGGCTTTAAGCGCGAGCACATTATCTTTCATCGTGCCGTAGCGCACCGCATTGGTGCCGGAGCAACGCGTCGCCGCCATTCCCCCGAGCGAGGCGTCGGCACCGGGATCGAGCGGGAAGAACAGGCCTTGGTCGCGCAGGTGCTCGTTAAGCCGCTTGCGGGTAATGCCCGGCTCGACCACGCAGTCCAGATCCTCCGCGTTTACCGCCAGCACGCTGTTCATGTCGCGGAAATCGATCGACACCCCGCCCAGCGGAGCATTGACGTGGCCTTCCAGCGAAGTGCCGGTACCGAAGGGAATGACCGGTACGCGATGGCTGGCACAAATGCGAACGATATCCTGCACGTCGCTAGTCGACTGCGGGAATACCACTGCGTCCGGCGGCTCGTTGGTGATCCACGTGGTGGTATTGCCGTGCTGCTCGCAGACGGCGCGTGACGTAACAAGGCGGTTGCCGAATTGCGCAGCAAGCGCCGCGATCGCAGCATCGATGGCGCGCTGATCGCGGCGTAACCTGTTTGCATCAAGGTCCACGGAATACCGTCACGGACAGTGTTTCTCTCTTCTGCTTATCAGAACGACCGATGCATTGCACCGCATTCTTCCAACGGCGAAGCATTGCCTCGCCCTTGGATGCACAAGCTTGCTGCAGGAGGACGAGGCGGCGTCTCGCCCTATGCACCCGCACGATCCGCGCCAAGGGCGACGGCGTCCGGCGCGTCGATACGGCGGCGCAGGACCCCGCTCACCAGCGAACCGACGTTCGGCACTTCATCTGCATCCCACGCGAGCGGGCGGCAGAGGTCCATGACGATGATCCCCAGCCGCGCCATGCGGTAGGCGGCGTAGAGCGCATCGGCGGTGCTGGTTGCGAAGCGCTCGGTCACCGCGCCCCCGAGATGCTGTACCAGCGAGGCGCTGGCCAGATCCACCGCGCCGAGCTTTCCCGCCTCGAACAGGAGCCGTCGCAGCAGATGCAGGGTCGCCGCGGTGGTCGGGCGATGGCCGTACACGCCAGCAACGGCACGGACCATCCGCACACCACAGGCCAGGAAGAAAGCCGCATCGGTCAGCGCCGTGGGACTGATCGCCGTGATGCCGAACGCGCGCACGACCGCGGTGCGCACGTGTACCTGTGCGCGCTCGTCAAGCGGCTTGAGCACGTTGCGGGAGAGGAGCTCGATCTGTTCCCTCGGCCCGTGGTGCGCCTGGACCTGACGCTGGAACGCGGCGATGGCGCGCGTGGTCTCTCGGTCACGCGGCAGCGCCGCGAGTACCTCGCGGACCGCGTCGCGGGTCTGCGCCGGCGCAAGCTTGTCATCGGAAAAGCGCCGGCGGACGGCTTCGACGCTGCGAAGCCGGAGCAGGCTCACCGCTTCGCGCGCGATAATGGCCCCTGCTCCGCCGACGCCCGCTGTCACGGCAACTGCGGCCAGCACTCCGAGCACGGCGCCGTGGTCGAACGCGGCGGAGATCCAGGCTAAGGCATCCACCGCTGCCCAACCCGCGACCAATACGGCTATCCCGGCGATCCCAAAGGTAACGACGCGATTCCGCCGCCGCGCTGGTTGTGCAGAAGCAATTGCAAGGGCACGTTCGGTTGGCACGACCGGCCCGCCCTGGTCGGTCGCAATCACTTGCGGACGAAGTGCAGCAAACGAGTCTGGCTCCTCGCGGACCTCCACCTCGATGACGCGCGGAGAGAACGCAACCTGATCGATCCGGTAGGACACGTTGCTCATCGCAGTCGGTCTCCCAACAGGAATTGGAGCGCCACATCGAGATTGATATGCGCAATGCCATCGATCGGCGCAGGATCAATGGCCGGAGGCTCGAACACGGGCACGTTCAGGAACGGCGAGCCCCAGGCATCGGCACGTGGAGGCCGGATCGGCACGTTGCCGACAAAGAATTTGGACTGGGTCTTCGCGCCGACTGGCCGGCCCACGACGACCTGAACGCGTTGACCATCAATTACCTGGGAGTCTTCCCCCGTGGAAATGACGGATGCGATCGCGGTCACCTCCAGCTGCGCATTGCTGCTTCTCATGTCGATCGCCGGCAGCGCCGTCATGTTGCGCAACAGCGCAGCGAGATGATCCCGCTGGATGTCTGGGACGTGATCGGCCTTCGTGGCGCCAAACAGCGCCTTGTCGATGTGGGGGCCGAGCAGCAGCTTGGACAGGATCCCGCCATGACCGTAACGGAAGTTGTCGATGATGACGGCAAGCGCGCGGCGGGTATCCTCGAAGGCTTCGCGACCGGCAAGCAGCGCGCGCAGGATGTCCACGAGCACGATCTGCCGGGAGTAATGCCGAAAGTGATTTTCATAAAATGCGCTGACCACCTCCCGTTTGTAGGTTTCAAAGCGCTCCGCCATGAGCGCGCCGAGCGAGTGCGGCGCGAGCGGATGAAAATCGCTATCTACATCGAGCGGGGCGAACCAGAGATACGGGGCATCCGGCAGCGTTCCCCGGCACAGGAACCGGCCCGGCTGGAGATAGCTCAATCCATACTGATCCCGCGCTTTGAACAGGAACGCGCAGTAGAGCTCATGCACCTCTCTGGCGACTTCCTCGCTTGCAGGCTCGTCCGCGCGATGTTGACCGACGTACGTGAGAAAATCGTTGGCAATCGCTGCTCGGCTGCCGCTGCGCAGCGACTGCATGCTCGCGTGCGACCAATCGGCGAAGCTCTGCTCCAGAAGCGGCAGATCGAGCAGCCATTCGCCCGGATAGTCGACGATCCTCAGCGTCAGCTTGGCCGGGCTGCCGGTGATCTCGCTCAAGAGCTTGCCCAGGGGGTTGGCAGGCGTGAAACGAATATCGATGCCGATCTCGCTGATGTCGATCGTGCGGATCGGCCAGTCCGGCGCGCGCCCGGCCATTGCCTCGATATTCCTGAAATAAGGAAACCGCGGCAACCGATATGCGTTGGCGGTCTCGAGGTTGGCCGAAGTCAGCCGGCGCTCGCCGACCACATCGAGAAGCGGCATTCGATTCGGGTTGTGCAGGGCGCTCAGGAGATTGTGGATCAGACTGGTGATGAATACGGTTTTGCCGGAGCGGCTCAGCCCCGTTACCGCGAGCCACACCGTCGCACCCCCGGCAAATTCCCCGAACGTGCTGAGGAGGCGTTCCGATGCTTGCGCAAATGCGGGCGGCAGCCAGCTCAAATTTACGGTGGGAATCATGTCTGGGTCGCGCGCCCTCGCCCCCGAAATGGGCGCAGGGGGCGGGTGGCGCAAGGAGGGCCGGGCCGATCACGGGTAGGCGGTTGCAGTGCGTCAAAGCGACGCCCGGGGAGCGCCGTCCCGGGTTTTGACAGCTTGGTGGACGGCCGGCGGAGCCGCAGCGTACATAGTCGGCATGCTCGATCGGCCCATTCTTGAACCGCTTTTCTTTGCCCCGTTCGTCTCCTCGGTGATGCGCATCGAGCCCAGCTGGATCGATTACAACGGCCATCTCAATATGGCCTACTACAACGTGGTGTTCGATCGCGCCGTAGACGAGGTATTCGAGCTGCTCGGTTGCGGGCTCGCCTACGTCAAGGAGCACCGGCATTCCTGCTACACGGCGGAAGTGCACGTGCGCTATCTGCGGGAGCTGCATGCCAAGGATCCCGTGCGCGTCACCTTCCAGCTGCTCGATTACGACAGCAAGCGTATGCATTTCTTCGAGCAGCTCTTTCACGCCGAAGAGGGCTGGGTGTCCGCCACCTCCGAGAACATGTCGCTGCACGTGGACATGGACGCGGGGCGCACGGTGCAGTTCCCCGAGGCCATTGCCAAGGCGCTGGCGCGGATGAAAGCCACGCATGGCCAACTGCCGCGTCCGGAAGCTGCGGGGCGGCGTATTGTGATGCCCGCGAAGGGCGGGGCTTCGTAGGGGCGACGATTGCGTCGGCCTCAGGTCGGCAACCGTGCCCGCATTCCGTAAGGGGCAAAGAAAGACCTCGCCCTATGGAGAGAGACGGAATTGGCACTCCACAGGAGCCGCGCGGAGTGCCATCTTTAGCGTGAGATTCGCGACCACACGTCCCCGCGGCAGCAGATGCCGCCCATCACGGAAAGAGAATGCCCGAGCCCGCCAACTTCGGCCGCGACGCTTACCTGCCCAAGCTCGGCGGCATTGCTGCGCGCGCCCGCGCGGCTACGGGGGCGCCCTATCTCGCGGATCTCAATCCGGAGCAACGTATCGCCGTAGAGACGCTTGAAGGGCCGGTGCTGGTGCTGGCGGGCGCGGGAACGGGGAAGACGCGGGTCCTCACCACCCGCATTGCCCACATCCTGGCGACCGGCCGGGCCCGGCCCGGCGATATCCTGGCTGTGACCTTCACCAACAAGGCCGCCCGCGAGATGAAGGCGCGCGTCGGCGCCATGGTCGGCCAGGTAGTGGAGGGCATGCCCTGGCTCGGCACCTTCCATTCCATTGGCGCGAAGATCCTGCGCCGGCACGCGGAGCTGGTCGGGCTCAAGCCCGATTTCACCATCCTCGATACCGAGGATCAGTTGCGGCTGCTGAAGCAGCAGCTCGCCGCCGAGAACATCGACGAGAAGCGCTGGCCCGCGCGCGTGCTCGCCGACGTCATCGACAATTGGAAGAACCGCGGCCTCCTGCCCGAGCAGGTGCCCGCGGGCGAGTCCGCCAGCTTCGGCGGCGGCAAGGGCAAAAAGCTTTATGCCGCCTATCAGGATCGGCTCACCGTGCTCAATGCCGCCGACTTCGGCGACCTCCTCCTCCACTGCATCCGGCTGTTCCGCGAGCACCCGGACATGCTGCGTCAGTATCAGGCGCGCTTTCGCTACATCCTGGTGGACGAGTATCAGGATACCAACGTCGCGCAGTATCTCTGGCTGCGGCTCCTCGGCCAGAACACAGTACCCTCTCCCCGCTTGCGGGGAGAGGGTGGCGACCCCCGACTTGATCGGGGGGAGCCATGCGAGGGCGCCGCGCGAAATGCTGTCCCCGTCGAAAGCACCCCTCAGTCCAACCCTCTCTCCGCAATCCCCGGACCCGGTCCGGGGAAGGAGAGGGAGCAGACCGAGGTTGCGGCGGGCCCGGTAGTATCCGCCCGGGTCCTGAAGAACATCTGCTGTGTGGGGGACGACGATCAGTCCATCTACGGCTGGCGCGGCGCGGAGGTCGACAACATCCTGCGCTTCGAGCACGACTTCCCTGGCGCCAGGATTATCCGCCTCGAACGCAATTACCGCTCGACCGCTCATATCCTCGCTGCCGCATCGCATCTGATTGCGCACAACAAGGGTCGGCTCGGAAAGACGCTGCGCACCGAGGACGAGCCGGGCCACAAGGTGCAGGTGACCTCCTGCTGGGATTCGGAGGAGGAGGCGCGCGCCGTAGGCGAGGAGATCGAGCAGCTGCAACGCAACGACGGCAGCGGCAAGCCGCATTCGCTCGATGAGATGGCGATCCTCGTGCGCGCCTCCTTCCAGATGCGCGAGTTCGAGGATCGTTTCGTCACACTTGGTTTGCCGTACCGGGTCATCGGTGGTCCGCGCTTCTACGAACGCCAGGAGATCCGGGACGCGCTGGCCTATCTCCGCGTCATCCATTCGCCCAGCGACGATCTCGCCTTCGAGCGCATCATCAATGTGCCGAGGCGCGGCCTCGGTGATGCGACAGCGCAGTTGCTGCACGATCAGGCACGCAAGCGACGCGTCGCGCTCACGGCCGCCGCCGCTGCGGTGATCGAGACCGATGAGCTCAAGCCCAAGCCCCGCGGCGCGCTGCGCGACCTCCTTGCCGCTTTCGAGCGCTGGCGCGCCCAGCGGGATGCGCTGCCCCACACCGAGCTCGCCCAGATCGTGCTCGATGAGTCCGGCTACACCGACATGTGGCAGAAGGACCGCAATGCCGATGCCGCCGGCCGCCTGGAAAATCTGAAGGAGCTGGTCCGCTCCATGGAGGAGTTCGAGAACCTCGCCGGCTTTCTCGAGCACATTGCGCTGGTGATGGATACGGAGAGGCGCGAAAGCGGCGAGGCGGTGTCGATCATGACGTTGCATTCCGCCAAGGGGTTGGAGTTCGACACCGTCTTTCTGCCCGGCTGGGAGGAAGGCCTGTTCCCGCACCAGCGCTCATTGGACGATCAGGGGCGCGCCGGCCTGGAGGAGGAGCGCAGGCTCGCGCATGTGGGGCTCACCCGCGCACGCCGACGCGTGACAATCTATTTCGCCGCGAACCGACGCATGCACGGGGTCTGGTCATCCAATATCCCCTCGCGTTTTCTCGACGAGCTTCCCGAAGCGGATGTGGAGGTCACGGAATCCCGCGGCGGCTTCTCCGGCTACGGCAATGTGGGTGCCTCGCGTTTCGACGAGATGACCCATTTCAGCTCCGGCTATTCCACCCCCGGATGGCAGCGCGCCCAGCGCAAGAAGGACCGCGGAAGCTTCGCCGAGGATGGCGCGTCCTATGCGGCGGACGAGGAGATGGCGGATGGCGCTTCGCCGTATGCCTCCTGGGCAGCGGAGCTTAAGAAAGGGGGCACGCAGAAGAGCAGCCGGCGCAAGTCGCGGATGCCGCTCACCCTGGAAGGCGAGCTCGTTGCGCGATCGACCGGCACGCTCTCCGACTACAGCATCGGAGACCGCGTCTTTCATCAGAAATTCGGCAACGGCAACGTCACCGCCATCGACGGCAACAAGCTGGTCGTGCGGTTCGATCACGCCGGCGAAAAGCGCGTGGTCGATCGCTACGTGCAGCGGGTATAGTGCGGTCTGCGGCTTCGCAAGCAGCCGCTATTCAGCTGCCTGCGCTCTCACGCGGAACGGGACGGCTACAATTACAGCATCGCCGGCATCTTCCTGAAATTGCGGGTCTGAGCGCAGCTCGTCGATGGTACGCGGTGCAGGGAAGGTGGTTGAGCCGTCGGGATTCTTCCAATCTTCGGCTGCGAACTCCAAAACTCCGATCGCCTGTTGCATCGTCTCGTCGATACTGTCGCCGGCTGTAAACACACCCGGCAGATCGGGAAACGACAGACCATAACA
Organism: uncultured Alphaproteobacteria bacterium; assembly: GCA_963841705.1. Lineage (GTDB taxonomy): Bacteria > Pseudomonadota > Alphaproteobacteria > Rhizobiales > Xanthobacteraceae > VAZQ01. Next base: position 82,521 of record CAWJDY010000027.1, on the reverse strand, counting down.
GCTGTCGCGGTCCTTGTGGATCAAGCCGATATAGTGCGGCATATCTTCAATCCTTGTCCCACCCGGCCTGCCGATAAATTGCTCGTATGGTGCCACGCGGCAAATCTCGTTTTGGATGCGGCACGATGACCATCCGGCGCAATTTCGGGTGCACGAATTTGTGATGCGACCCACGGACGGAAACGAGTTCGAAGCCGTCCGCTCGAAGTCGGTCGATTATATCGCGGCTGTCGCGCAGCACCTACGCAGGTAACCCAGCCTACGCTGCCTGGACGCCGCGAGCGGCGGCGTGGGCGGCGTTGACCGCCTCGACTGAGCGGACCACAGCCGACCACAGATGCCCGATCTCGGCCGCAGCAGCGGATTCGGGCTCGGCCTCCCAGGCGCTGGCACCGGCCGCAAGCGTCAGCGTAAAGGCCGCGCGCTGGCTGATCTGGCCGGACCAAACCGGAATCTCGTCAGCACCAAGCGCGGCGCGCGCGTGCGCCAGCGCTGGCGCATCCCTGTCCTCGCGTCGGGCCGGCGCAGCATTGAGGACCACCGCGAAGGGCTTGCCGCGCTCGCGCGCCGCGGCGATGGTCTCGCGCACCGAATCGAGGTCGAAGATCCCGGGCCGCGCCGGGATGAGAACCAGGGTGGCGGCGCGAATGGCTTCCTGCACGACCACCCAGGTCGTGGGGGCGGTATCAATGAACACCCACTCGTAGCCTTCCACCGCCGCAAAAGTGACGGCGCGCTCGATGCCGCGCGTTGCGCTCTGCAGGGCAGGCCCGCCGTGCCGGCGCAAGGAGTGCCACAGCGTAACCGAGCCCTGGGGATCAGCGTCGATCACCAGGCAACGGTAGCCCCTGGCATGCGCGCAAGCGGCCAAGTGCGCCGTCAAGGTGCTCTTGCCGGCGCCGCCTTTGCGCGATGCGAGCGTGATGACGTTCATCGGGAGCTCTCTCCGCGCCCGACCCTGCACGGCCATGGTTAACGTAGGGTTTAATTGCGCGTTTGGTTTTCAGCGGCGCAGTTGGAAGGCCATCAGCGCCGCGAGCATCACGCCGCCGCCCAACGCCTGTACTGGCGTGATCACCTCGCCCAGGAAAACGGCGCTGCCGATCGTCGCGAGCAGCGGCTCCAGATTCATGAACAGCGCAGTGCGAAACGGGCCGATGCGTCCGGTCGAGGCGAATACACCGAGGATGCCTCCCGTGAGCGCCATGCCAAGCGCGAGGACCGCAACCCATCCCCAAACCGTCTCCGGCGGCTGCCAGTCGAGAAGAGCGAGCGACGCCGCGGCGAACAGCACCGTCGAGGAGATCATGGAGTAGAAGGTGATGGCGCGCGGATCCACGCCCTGCAGCGTCGCGCGTGTCAGGAGAAGAAGCAGCACGCGGCATGCCGCCGCAGCAAGCGCAGCGACCACTCCGACCACGGCAAGCCCTGCCGGATGCGCACCGAGCATCACGCCGAGACCGAGGAACGCAATCAGCGCTGCTAGCGCCCCCTTCCAGCTCAGCGGCTCAAGCCCCACCGCAGCAGCGGCCATACCGGTGAGCAGCGGATATACGAAGTAGGTGAGGATGGCGATCGAAACCCCGATCGCCTCCACTGCCTTGAACACCAGGAATACATTGGCTGCGAACAGGATCCCGAGGGCGAGAGCAATGCGCCGGGCGCGCGGGGAGATAGGCGCGGATTTCTGCGCAAAGCGAAGCCAGAACATGAGGAACGCGACGCCGACGACGCCGCGCAGTGTCGACACCGTGAGCGCGTCGCCGCCGGCGCGGAAGCTCGCCTTTACGAGCATGTCGGCGCAGGCAAACGAAAACGCCCCGAGCAGGGCAGGGCCAATCTTGCGGATCGAGGCACGTGAAGGCGAGGTCTGGCTGGAGGTCATTGCCATGCAGCCGCCGCCCGAGCGGCAGCCAATCGGGCGGGTTTCAAACCCGCCCTACACGCCACCGAGCGCAGAATGCAGGATGATGAGCGGCACGGTGGACCTAATGTCTTCGCGCCTGCACGAGGTAGCCAAAGATGTTTTGCTCGCCGAGCTGCTTACAGGCCTCCAGACGGTGGAGGCCCTCCACCAGGACGTAGCGCTCGCCGTCCTTGCGCACCAGGATCGGCACCTGCTGTCCGTTTTCCAGTATGCTCTCCGCAATCTCCTGCGCTTTCCTGGGATCGAGCATGGCGCGTCGCTTCGCCGGCACATAGATGCTGGCGATGGCGAATGTCTCACGCTTCATCATGGTACTGCCCGTTCCGAGCTCAAGCATTCTTGCCCTGCCGTCGTTGCCGGCGGGGGCTTAACGGATCAAGACTAGCCCAGTGCCGGGCGAAGACAATATCCGCTTCCATCGCGCCGCAGGCCTCCCATATTCGCCGGAAAACTCCGCGGCCCGGATCAAGCGAGAGCAACATCCGGGAATTGTCGTCGCAACAGGAAGTCACGCATGTCTAAGCCGCTGGTCGTCTCCATTCCTCATCAGCTTGGCCGCGCGGAGGCGGAACGCCGGATCAAATCCGGGCTCGCCACCGTGCGCACGCAGTATTCCGCCCTGCTCCACATTCAGGAGGAGACCTGGACGGAGGACCGCCTGCTCTTCAACATCAGCACGCTGGGCCAGAGCGTGTCGGGGCTCATCGACTTCGCCGACGACCACGTGCGGCTCGAACTGACGCTGCCGTGGCTCCTCGCCCTGATTGCGGAGAAGCTCACCCCGGCCATCCGCAAGGAAGCAACTCTGATGCTGGAAAAGAAGTGAGCCGCCTACCTGGACATCCGAGGAACCGACCTATCCGCGCTTAGGCCGGTCCCTGCGCTTTCGTCGTGCGGCACGCGGCATGCGCACCGGCCAGCTCACGATGCGGTCCTCAAGCTCCTGCTCCTTGACGTCATCTTCGCTGGCACCGACGCGTCCGCGCACCGAGATGCCGGCCTGATGCACCGTCTCGGGGTCGCCGGAAACAAGGGGGTGCCACCAATAGAGGTCGCGTCCGTCTGCCAGAAGCCGATAGGCGCAGGTTGGCGGAAGCCAGACGATACGGTTGATGTTCCGAGGGGTGAGCCGAACACAATCCTTGACCCTGGCACTGCGGTGGGAGTAGTCGCGGCATCGGCAGGTGTTGCCGTCCAGAAGGCGGCAGCCCACGTCCGTGAAATAGGTTCGGGAGGAATTGTCGGCATCCTCCAGCTTGACCAGGCAGCAGCGGCCGCATCCGTCGCAGAGGCTTTCCCATTCGGAATTCGTCATCTCCGGCAATGACTTCCGTCGCCAAAAGGGGATCTCGTCGGCACTCATCAGGCGGTCTCGCTCAGCTTCGGCGGCTCCAATTTGCGTTCACCGTGTGGCCACGCCGTCATAGTTTGGAACCAGCATTTGAGCTACAACATCGCCCAACGGCTGGATGGTTCCATCCCGCCGCCGCTTGCTTTTGGCCGCGAGGATAGATGCGCGACCTCTTCCCAGACGACGAGAACTACGGCAGCTGGAAAGCGTGGCTGCGCCGGTTCTTTCTCGATCTCGACTCACGCATCGACTTTGGATTGTACCAGGCGAAGACCTGGGGACGCGAGCTTTTCGAGCGCTATTCGGAATTCATGGACCGCTTCCACGTCGCCGGCTGGCGGCGTTGGTACTTTGTTGAGCCACTTTCGGAGTGCTTGAGTCTCGGCACAGGCGGCTTCGTAGTCATGCTCGCGCTTGCGCTACCGGCGTTCCGGGAGACTTCCGACGACGACTGGCTCAAGAAGTCCGAGCTGGCAGTCACGTTCCTCGACCGTTACGGCAACGAAGTCGGCTCGCGGGGCATCAAGCACAATGATTCATTGCGGCTGGACGAGCTTCCCGATCACTTGATCAAGGCGACGCTCGCTACCGAGGATCGCAGGTTCTACGACCATTTCGGCATCGACATTCCGGGCCTGTTTCGCGCGATGACCGCCAACGCCAAGGCGGGAGGCGTGGTGCAGGGTGGCTCGTCCATTTCGCAGCAACTGGCCAAGAACCTGTTCCTTTCCAACGAGCGAACGATCGAGCGCAAGTTGAAGGAGGCATTCCTTGCGCTTTGGCTCGAAACCCGGCTTACGAAAAACGAGATCCTCAAGCTCTATCTCGATCGGGCCTACCTCGGAGGTGGAACGTTCGGGGTCGACGCGGCTGCGCAGTATTACTTCAATAAATCAGCGCGCGACGTGAACCTGGCGGAGGCGGCGATGCTCGCGGGCCTGTTCAAGGCGCCGTCGAAATTTGCGCCGCATATGAATCTGCCTGCGGCGCGCGCGCGCGCCAATGTGGTGCTCGATAATCTGGTTGACGCGGGGTTCATGACCGAGGGCCAGGTGTTCGGTGCCCGCCGCAATCCCGCCACCCCTGTGGACCGGCGTGATGAGCATTCGCCCAACTATTACCTCGATTGGGCCTTCGATGAGATGAAAAAGCTCGTCGCGAGCTTGCCCAAGTCGGTGCATGAACGGGTTTTCGTGGTGCGGCTCGCGCTCGATTCGGACTTGCAGAAGCACGCCGAAGAGGCGGTGGAGAATTCGCTTCGCCAATATGGCCGGGAGTACAATGCGCATCAGGGTGCCTCCGTGCTGATGGAGACGGATGGAGCGGTGCGCGCGATGGTGGGCGGCCGCGATTACGGCGAGAGCCAGTTCAATCGCGCCACCGACGCGTTGCGCCAGCCGGGCTCGTCCTTCAAGCCTTATGTCTACTCCGTGGCGCTGATGAACGGGTTCAAGCCGACCTCCATCGTCGTCGACTCGCCGGTTTGCATTGGCAACTGGTGTCCGAGAAACTACGGCGGCGGCTTCAGCGGCGCCATGACATTGACTGAGGCTTTGAAGCGTTCGATTAATGTCGTAGCGGTGAAGCTCTCGATAGCAGTTGGAAACGGCAACCCCAAAGTCGGGCGCGAGAAGATCAGGCAACTCGCCCACAAGGCTGGCCTGCGCACTCCTCTGCCCGACACGCCGTCGATGCCGATCGGCGCCGACGAGGTCACCGTGCTCGATCATACCGCCGGCTACACCATGTTTGCCAATCTGGGCAAAGCGCAGACGCCGCATGCGGTGCTGGAAGTGCGCAGCGGCGCGGGCGAGTTGATCTGGCGCTGGGATCGCGACGGCAAGCAGCCGGTCCAGGTGATTCCGCCGCAGGTCGCCACCGACATGGTCGGCATGATGACCAAGGTGGTCGAGGAAGGCACCGCCCGGCGGGCCATTCTGGATGGCATCAGGGCTGCGGGTAAAACCGGCACGACCAATGCGTACCGGGACGCCTGGTTCGTGGGCTACACTGGCAACTTTGTCTGTGGAGTCTGGTTCGGCAATGACGACTACAAGACTATGAACCAGATGACCGGCGGATCGCTGCCGGCGCAGACTTGGCACGAGATCATGGCCTATGCCCACCAAGGGGTTGAGCTGCGGCCGATCCCGTTGATCGGACCAAACGGCCGGCCTGTTGTGGCGGAAGCCAAACAGAATGGCGCCCCCGAAGGAGGGCGCCCCTCAATTCTGACCAAGCGCGGCACTGATGCCCTGCTGCGGATCGAACGACTGATGGATGACGCGGCGCGCGTCCTTGCCACCACCAGCGGCGAACCGAGCAAGACAACGGACGCGGGGGGTGCCGCGGCGCAGCGGCAGGAGGCTTCGGCTGGGGGGCCGGAGCCGGAGAAGGTCGAAGGGATCCGGGGCAATTGATTCTCCCGAGGACGAGCGCTTAGACGACACTTCATCGGAGCCATCGTGCGTCTGCTGTTTGGAGCCATTTTTGCACTGGCTGTCGCCGCGGCCGTCGGGCTTGGCATGACCTGGGTGGCATTGACGCGCGGTACGGCTTACGGGGGCATCACCATCGGGGCGTGGACCGCATGGCCAAAGAACGGAACCGCCGGAATCGATCCCTATGCGCGGGCCATGGTTGCGCGGACCGGCGAACTGCCGGTCGGCTCAGGTGACGGTGTCGCCTTCTATGCCTGGACTGACGACGCGGGCGACAGCCTCGATGGCCGTTGCGATGTGCTGATAAGCGGAATCACCCCGCAGGCGCGATTCTGGACGCTCACGCTCTACGACCCCGACGGCCACCTCGTGGCAAACTCAATTCATCGCCAAGGCTTCACCAGCCAGGAAATCATCCGCAAGGCGGACGGAGCTTTCGACATCGCTGCGGGTCCGCGCGTGCGACCGGGCAACTGGCTGCCCACCGGCGGCATCGACAGATATCAGCTGGTGTTGCGCCTCTATGATACCCCGATCGGAATGGCAACGCGCACCGGAGCGGAGGCACCAATGCCCTCGATCACGAGGCGGGGGTGCCAATGATCCGGCTGAGCCTCTGGGTTTTAGGCGCTCTACTGCTTGGCGGCATCGTCCATTTAGCGACCGTCCTGTTGATGCCGAGCGTGGCGACGAATGACGCTTATGCTCGCGTATCCGCAATCGCTCCGGTTAACGCCGTCACTCCAGTTCCGATGCCGACGCCCGAGAATGCGCTGATGCCGTTCATGGATCCTGCTTTTGCAACGTCAGTTTGCCGCTATGATCTCTCCCGTGCACCTCTGAAGTTTTCCGTTCCGATCAGCCCCGCCTATACTTCTGTATCTTTCTATACGCGCGGAGACGTCCCCTACTACGCGATCAACGACCGCGCCGCCGGACGGCGTATGATTGAGCTCGATCTGATGACCAATGCACAACGCGCTGACTTGCCGGAGAACGAGGACATCACCGCGGCCGATCGCTTGATCGTGACCTCGCCGACAACGACGGGCTTGATCGTGATTCGCGCGCTCACTCCGGAACCCGGTTGGACCTCGTCGGCGCGCGCTTCACTCGCCGCAGCGCGCTGCCGGCCGCAGTAGCTCACGGCCGGCTCGCCGCCGCCGCGGCCGGCGCGGGCCACTGCCCGTTGCCGGCTCTAATCCGGTAGTCGGAGCATCAACAAATCTCTCAATCCGCACGACCGGAAGAATGATGATCGTTGCCGATTCGGACCTGGTCCCCAGCGGTTTTGGCCCTCGCGAAAGCCGCACCGTTGGTGGAAACCTGATGACCGTACCCATCTCACTGTCCCCCGCCGTCAACGTCCTCGCCCCAGCTCGGCTCATGCCCGATTTGAGAATGGCAGGGTTAACGGTCCGCTAACGGCGTGGTCGTAGGTTATTTCTATTTCAAAGTGTTGCAGCAAAGGCGCAGTCAGCATGCCGGAACCGCCGTCCGCATTTGCCGGTATCGAAGATCTCGTCGATCTCGGTCAGGGGAGCGAGATCGATATGCGGCCAACACTACTGCGCGTGCTCACCGACCTGTATGTGCAACGGCCGGCGCACACGCCGGAAGATGAGCGCTACTATACCGAGCTCGCTTCGAGACTTATGGATGCGGCCGATCCTGCTGCGCGGAGGAGACTGGCCGAGCGGCTTGCTTCCTATCCTTCAGCGCCGCGTGCGCTGATCGCGCGGCTGGCCCGTGACAGCATCGAAGTTGCCGCTCCAATTCTCAGATATTCCTCTCGCTTGAACCAGTCTGACCTCGCGGCCGTCGCCGCCGAGCTCGGCGGCCGGCACGCCGAGATCATCGAGCAGCGCCGCTCCGCCCCGACCCCTGCGGCGGAGGCGCAGAGCTTGCCCGCTCACGACCTTGCCAGCGAAGCTGCCGAGCTTTCCGAGCTGTTTTACGCAGCGGGCGCTGCAGAGCGCCGTTTGATCCTGCTCAGCCTCGACTATGCGCCGGTGCCGCCGATCCCGCCCTCGGCATTCGTCCACCGGTCCGACGTCTGGCGTCTGGAAGCTGCCGCCCTCCGCCACAATACCGAGGCGCTCGTACGCGAGCTCGAACGCATCCTGGGCATATCGCTAGCGCAAGCACGTCGCATGCTGTGGGACGATTCCGGCGAACCAATGCTGGTCGCTTCCAAGGCGATGGATCTACCCACCGACGTGCTGCAGCGCATGCTGCTGTTCATGAATCCGCGCGTCGGGCAGTCGGTGGATCGCATCTATGAGCTGACCGAGCTCTATCGCGAGGTCAGCGTTGCCGCGGCACGACGGCTGATCGCGGTCTTGCGCGAGGCAGACAACCACGGCGCTTCCACGGCTCATCACCAACCGGTCGGCTGGCGAACCGCCGCTGAAAATGCGCGCAGGGCGCTGTCGGAGCTCTCGCGACGGCCCACGCATCGGCGGGAGCACGGGCTCCGCGGGCTTCGCTGAGAAGACGCTGCGCAGCCTCGACGATCGGCCCAAATTCACGCAACGACCTGATCGAGGAAGTGGCGGCCAGCCCGGTCTTCCACCTCAATGATCCAGACATCAGGATCGAAGCGCAATTCACGTGCGAGACGCTCTTCTACTTTGGCCTCGGAGGCCGGCTGCGCGGACAGGCATGGCGTGAATAGTCGATCCGCAGGGCGTGCAGCGTCAAAAACGCTCTGCGGCGCCGGACCGAAAAGCTCAGCCGTGCCGTCCAGTCGATTGATCTTGACGAAAATCGCGCCGGCCTCCTCGGCGCCGCGCCGCCGCAAGGCCGCGCATGCCCCTTCGAGGTTGCAACGGCGAATGTAGGCCGCAACCCAGATGGCCGACTTCAACCGCATCGATCGCCCTTCATCTCGACCGAGCAATAGCACGTCACTCCAGCGTGCGCCCCGTTGCTGCGCTGAGCTCGCGAATGAGAGGCTCCGAGAGCTGCCCGGTGATGGGCAGGTTGCGCTGGCGCTCGAATGCCGCGATGGCGCGCCCGGTGTCTGGGTCGAGCGTGCCGCTTGGTTTCATCTGGCCATAGCCGAAATCACTCAGTGCGCGCTGCACGGCGATGACCCGTGCTGACGCGGCCGCCGGTTGAGCCGGCGGGGCGGCTCGCGACGTGATCGAGGCCGTGGCGGGTGTGCTTCCGGTTACGCCTTTTCCCGGTCGCAGCGGGGATCGCGTAATGGCCTGGAGCAGCGCCTCGCTCGGCTGTGCGCTTGGTTTGAGGCCTGCGGCACGCTCGAAATCCCGGATGGCACCGTCGGTGCGCGGGCCATAGAGACCGTCCACTGGACCGTCGTAATAGCCGCGACGCCCGAGCTCTCGTTGGATATCCGTTATGATCTCGCCGGGAGTGCGCGGGGCATGCGGTGCGACAAGCTTGGGCGTGACAGGTGCGGGGACCGCATCGACTCGCTGCACGGGCGCCGCTGTTGCCGGTTTCGTCGCGGGCGGCGCAAGCTTGGACTCCACATCCGCCGGCTTGAACAGGGGCGCCGGATGCAAGCCCGATTGCATGAACAGAACGTTGACGAGGATGGCGATGACGGCGACGATTCCGACCGCGAAGCCAACGGCGTCCCGGGGTGTCCATCCCATTAGCGCGAGCACAAATGGGAGATGCGCCTCGCGGTCGTCGCCCGCTCTCGCTCGGGCACGGCCGTTTTGACCTCTGCCTTCCGGCACGCTGTCGCGACCTCGAATTCGAGCCAGCAGACCCACGGATTCATGCACGCCCGAGACTCTGGAACGCGCTCCCCCTGTATTTGCGCGGATCGTGTCAGAGGGCACTTAAGCGAACCCTAAAGTTCGCGGTCCCGCCGGCGGCACTGTTTACAATCCATTGCCGACCGACCTGGGGGCACGCCGCGGGCAGCATGGTGAACGGTCGGTTGCACCGTCTATCGCGCGATGGGAAAGCTACAATTCTCCGAAAACTTGCTGCGCATTCGGCTTCAATCCGCTTAAAAACTGGGAGGGGTTTCAAACCGACATTTCAAGCGTTCCTGCTACGCTCCCAATCCAGGCGATCGATATCGCCAGGACCTTGAGAGCAAGCCGATGCGCTTTTTGTTCCGGATGATCTTCTGGTTCACCGTCGTTCTGGTGTTGCTCCCCAGCGTTGGATCGCAGACCACTTCGAGCGGTCCTGTCAGCGCAGGCGAGGCCGTATCGGCGGCCAAGGCAGCTGTTACCGACATGCGATCGTTTTGCGAACGCCAGCCGGAAGCCTGCACGGTAGGATCACAGGCCGCCGCCCTCCTCGGACATCGTGCTCAGGCGGGGGCCAAGATGCTGTATGATTATCTCACCGAGCACTTTGGCGAGGGTGACGTCGAAGCTCCGCGCAGTACGGCGAGCGGCACCTCCTCGCCGCGGAGCGCCGGCCGGGACACGCTTGTTCCCGCGGACCTGGTCCCGGCGTGGCGCGGACCGCGCCCGCGCAAGGAAGCTCGCCTCGAGCGGTCGCAGGTTCTCCGTTAGTCTGCGCTGATCGACGCTTGCGTAACGCTCGCGTCGCCATCGATAAAAGCGGTGCAGGCACTCGCGGAGGTAACGGCTGGCGAGGTTTCGTCCACCGCTGTTTCGCCCTATATCTAGGTGGAGAAGATGCCATTCTGCCCCCGTAGGGGGCGAAGGGGCTATCCACCGAGATCCACGATGATCGATGAGATCATAGAGAATTTCTCGCTGCTCGATGAGTGGGACGACCGATATCGCTATCTGATCGAGCTCGGCAAGACGCTTGCGCCGCTTTCCGAACGTGATCGTACCGCTGCCAACAAGGTTCAGGGTTGCGCCAGCCAGGTTTGGCTTGCCACCAAAGTGCGACCCAACGGCGCTGGTGGACCGTTGCTGGAGTTCATAGGCGATAGCGATGCGCACATTGTGCGCGGGCTGATCGCAGTTCTGCTGGCGCTGTTCTCGGGCCGCCATGCGCGTGAGATTCTCGCAACCGATGCGATTGCCACGTTCGAGCGCTTGGGGCTGCGCGAGCACCTCACGCCGCAGCGTTCCAATGGATTCCGCTCCATGGTCGAGCGCATCCGTTCCGATGCGCGCACCGCCCTTTCAACTGCGGAAGAGCTCACCTGGACCCAATAGCTCAGGCCCGACCTGGCCGGCCGCGGGCACGCTGAGCGGGTTACGAGCTGCTCTCGATGTGCGCACGAAGCTCGGTCACCGAGGCGAACCGCACCGTCCCCTGCGGAAGCTTAGCCTCGATCGAGCCGTCGGAGTAAAGCGTGTAGGCCATACCATCGACCACGCCCGATTTGAGGACCGATACCGGTGGCGGCGTTTGAGCTGCTTGCGGCTCCGGTTCCGGCGCGGGCGCTGCATTGCCGGCTTGGGTTTCGGGCGATTCACCGGTTCGCGCCACTGTTTCTGCCGGCCGGGGGTTCCTCGCCGCGCGGGCGTCGGCGGGCCACATCGCATCGAAATTGGGGAGCTCAGGCGCCGGTCCTGGCGGCTTGGACCGGAATAGAAAGTCGAGCCGCGAGGACTTCAATGTGTCCACAGCGGCTGCTGGCCGATCCTCCTCCGTTACCCTCGGCTCAGGTGCTGCGACATCCGGCCTATTACGGGCAGCGGGCGCATACTGCGCCGGTCCGTTGGGGGAAAGCGGAGTATCCTCTACTTGCGGCGCCGGTATATTCGAGTCGGGCCGTGGCGCGTCGGTGCGAGGAATGGCGGAACGCAGCCGCTCGATTGCCGCCGCCGAGACATCGACTGATGAAGGCGAAGCCTGCTGGGTGGGGAGTGGGCGCGCTTCGCGCGGTCCCGCCTCAGGCCGGCTGCGCGGCGCTGCAGGGATATTCGGTGCTGCGGGACGGGGGCTCGATACCGCGATCGGCGGCGGAAGCGGGGTCGCGGGGAAGCTGGGGGGCGCGGGTGCGAACATCTGGTCCTGCTCGGGAACTCGAGCCGGCGCTCCTCCTTTGAGGGCATCAGCCAAGCGCGAAAGCTCGGTAACGACGGCGGAGAGCCCAATCAGAATGAAGCCGCCGATAAGCGCTGTCGCACCGCCGTCCATCAGCGTGGTGCCAAGCGTAAACTCGCTGAGCGGAATACCGAATCCGATCGCGGCAACGCCGCAGGCGGCGACCACGATACCCAGGATCAACAACAACACAGCCATTGGCCTACGCCCTGCCCGACACGCCACGCTGAGGGACAGCCCCGCTGCCCGCGGCTCTAAGCCGACAGTCCACGACCTCCGCAAGGCGGCTACTATGGTTACTAAATAATTTTGACCCTATTCGTCTCCCTCTGCAATAACTATTGTGACAGTCGGCCGGACAACTTGGAATTTGCTTAACGTTCAACTGACCGCCACCAATGCGAGTTCTTTTCCGGGTACTTGACCCGAAATGGTACAGCCCGCATTGCCCCAAAGGCCTCGCCCCCCTAATTGAGAGGGTGCCAATCCCCTTGGCCTTTTCCATGCGTCCTGTCCAAGTCCGCACTTAAGCCCCGAAGCCCCGGAGGAGTTCCCCATGTCCTTTACCCTACCCGATCTTCCCTATGCCCACGATGCGCTCGCCCCGTACATGTCGCGCGAAACGCTCGAATATCATCATGACAAGCATCACCTCGCCTACGTCAATAACGGCAACAATCTGCTCAAGGGCACGGAGTGGGAAGGGAAATCGCTTGAGGAAGTGGTGAAGGGCTCGTTCGGCAAGAACGCGGGCCTCTTCAACAATGCCGGCCAGCATTACAACCATACTCACTTCTGGCACTGGATGAAGCCCAATGGCGGCGGCGACAAGATCCCAGGAAGCCTGGAAAAGAAGCTCATTTCTGATCTGGGTTCGATTGCCAAGATGAAGGAGGACTTCATCCAGGCCGGGGTTACCCAGTTCGGTTCGGGCTGGTGCTGGCTTGCGGTGAAGGACGGCAAGATCACCATCAGCAAGACCCCCAACGGCGAGAATCCGCTGGTGCACGGCGGCAAGCCGATCCTGGGCTGCGATGTCTGGGAGCATTCCTACTACATTGATTATCGCAACCGCCGGCCGGACTATCTCAAGGCCTTCATGGATCATCTGGTCAACTGGGAATATGTGGCCAAGATGTACGATGCAGCGATGAAGTAACTGAGGGCGGCTTGGTAATAGGGTGGGTTAGCGATACAAGCCGGCCGGCAACGGCCGACTTGTGCCGCGTAACCCACGTGCGGAATGCATCTGCTCTGCTGCAGGCATAATCTGCCATGGCTTCAGACATGCTCTCCAACCTCGCGGACAAGCTCGACCGGACACGGCGGGTTAGCCTTCGAGCCGGCCGAAGCCGGCAACCGATCTCGGGTTTACCCGAGATCGGCAAACAACGATTGCCCAAGTCGGCTATAGCCGACCTGGGCTGGCCAACCCGCCCTACTTAGTGGCTGGGCAATATCGCGGGGACACTCAGCGTGAGTGCTCCCAGGGGGCCAGCGATTTTCCCCATCTCATTACATCCCCCGGGCAGAGCCGGGCATGGGACGGGCTCGCGCTTGCCCTCCTTGCTCTCGCCGGCGCCGTCGCGCTGCTCACTTTCAGGGATTACGGCCTGAGCTGGGATGACTACACCCATTCCCAGTACGGCGATTTGCTGCTCAGCTTCTACCGGTCCGGATTGCATGATCGGCGCGCTCTCTCCTGGGTGAACCTCTACTACTACGGCGGCGGCTTCGATCTCCTCTCGGCGGCCGCGGCCAAGATCCTGCCCCTGCCTCTGTTTGAGACACGCAGGCTCGTCGGCGCGGCGGTCGGCATCATCGGCCTGCTCGTCACCTGGCGCACGGGACGGCGCATTGCGGGACCGCTCGCTGGCTTGGTCGCGCTCGCACTCCTGTGCGCCTGCCCGCTTTATTGGGGTCACATGTTCATCAACCCGAAGGACGCTCCCTTCGCGGTCGCCATGGCAATTTTGCTGCTTGCCCTCGTCCGGGCGCTGGAACAGTACCCGCGGCCCTCCTTCACGACCGCGACCATCGTGGGTGCGGCCTTCGGTCTCGCGTTCGGCTCCCGCATCATGGGGGCATTTGGCGCGCTGGAACTCCTGGGCGCATTGGCATTCATTCTCGTCGTGCAAGCGCATGCGGAGAGCCTTGGTGCGGCCGGGGCGCGGCTGCTGCGCTTCTTTCTTGCGCTCTTACCGGCCGTGGTGCCGGCCTATCTGGTCATGGCCCTGGTCTGGCCATGGTCGGTGATGGAGCCTCTCAATCCACTGCGGGCGGTGGAGTATTTCTCGCGCTTCTTCGAAAAGCCGTGGTCGGAGCTGTTCGGCGGCAGCGTCATGCCGGTGACCGAGATGCCGCGCAGCTACATTCCGAGCCTGTTTGCGCTCAAGCTGCCGGAGGTGTTCTTGGCGCTGGCGCTTGCGGGTGCCCTTGCCGTTGCAGTCATGCTGTGCCGGCGCGATATTCCACTGCAGCGTCGCGGCGCTTTTCTGTTGCTCGCCCTCGCCGCTTTCCTCCCACCTGCTGTCGCCATTGCGCTCAAGCCCGCGTTGTACAACGGCATCAGGCACTTCGTTTTCGTGCTGCCGCCGATGGCGATTCTGGGCGGCCTTGCCGCCTGCTGGGTGTGCGACGCAACGCGCGGCATTCGCGTCGCTCCGATCGCGGTGGTGACTGCGTTGGCCGCAGGGCTGGCATTTCCCGTGGTGGAGATGGTCCGGCTGCATCCCTACGAATACACCTATTTCAGTACGCTTTACGGCGGGGTGCGCCGCGCGCGAGCGAATTACATGCTTGATTACTGGGGGCTGTCGTTCAAGCAGGCCTCCCAGGCACTCGCCGCAAAGCTGGCCAAAACCGGCGAGCGAAAGCCGAGCGGCCGCCCCTGGAAGCTCGCAGTGTGCGGTCCCCATCGTTCACCGCAGGTAGAGCTCGGGACCGATTTCGAGACCTCGTGGGATCCGACCGGCGCCGACTTTGCCATGATGCTGGGAGAATTCTATTGCCGCACATTCGACGCCCGGCTCCTGGCCGAAATCGTTCGCGACGGCGTCACCTATGCGCGCGTCTATGACGTCCGCGGTCGCTCGTACGATACGCTACTCACGGTCCCCGGACTTTGAGCTCGGCATCCGCGATGCGCAGCGCCCGTGGGCCGTGCGCGATGATGCCGGCAAGGAAGCGACGCACCATCACGATCTCGCCATAAGAGATCCCGGCGAAGAGTTGGTCGTTGATCTCGCGCAGCATCGGCATGATGCGCTGGAACAGGTCACGGCCGCTTCTGGTCAGCCCGATCTCGACCGCCCGCTTGTCGCGCGGATGGGCGCGCTTCGCCAGCAAACCGACCTCGACCAGACCGCCGATTTCCGCCGTCACATGCGCGGCTGCGACATGCAAGTGATCGGCGATGGCTTTGACGGTCGGCTCGCCGCGCCGTTGCAGGTGCCATACCCCGAGCAGGACCGAAAACTGCGCCGAGCTCAGCGCGAGCGTGCGCGCGATCTGCGCACGCAGGAGGCGCATGATCGAGAGCGCGGCGTAAAGATCCGCGATGAACTCGCGTACCGCCTGGTCCTCGGGCGCGAGCTTTTCCGCGGGGATGTCCGCTTTCCTCGCACGACGCGACTGGGATGCGGGCTGCGCACGGCGAGCGGCTCGTTTCTCTGTACGTTGCTGCACCGGCTATTCGGCGGCCCTGCTGCCGAGCACCTCCGGCACGCGCATCTGACCCATCATCTCGTCGATCGGGCGCTTGCGTTCCTCCCACGGGCAGTTATTGAAATTGTAGAAGGTGTGCACGAACTGGGGACCTGCATAAAATTTCTCGTACTGGCTGTGCCGCAGCGCCAGCTCGGAACCGAGATAGTCCCAGGCGAGCTTCATGAACTTCAGCCGTTCGAGGGCGGTAGCGCCGGCAGAGGTCCAATAGTGCTCAAACGTGCCGCGCAGCTTCTGGTCCGTGAGGAAGGAAGAATCCGCCGGCATCTGGAAAGGCCCGGCGCCCAGCAGCTCGCGCACGGTCTCGGCGACCTGGTGATAATTGTTGGTGCACCAGTACAGCGCCGCGTACAATTCCCGCCGGTTCACGTGCATGAAGCCCTTGGCCAGCGTTTCCGCATCCTCGATCTGGCCCGCGATCATCCCGCGCAGCCCGGCTTCCGAGACTGCAAGCTTCGCCAACGTCTCGCGTACCGCCGGCACCTGCACCACGGCGTTGATCTCCGCCGCCTTGTAGGCGAGGCCGAGAATGAGCTTGAGCTTCTCGTGGAAGCGCACCACCGCCTGGTGATTGCCCATGATATGCGACGGGGTGCGGAAGTACATCTCGCGCGAGACCACCACGTCATCGAGCAGAAAAACGCGTTGCCAGGGAACCTCGACATCCTCGAAGACGATCATGGCGTCGCTCTCGTCCAGCCGTGACGTGAACGGGTTGTCGAACTCGCTCACGGCATATTGCTCGTACGGCTTGCGCACCCAGATCGAGACGCCCTCGCTGCCGGTCGGTACCGCGCAGGTGACCGCCTGCTCCCTCTGATCCGGGGCAAGCGGCAGCAGGTTGCCTACCCAGATCTCGTCCGAGAAAACTGCTGCTGTCCCGAGCATCTTGGCCCCGTTGAGGATGACGCCGCGGTCCGACGTGCCCGTGACCTGCAAGCTCGGCGCCCGCGTCCCTTGCCGGTTATAGAGCTCCGGGTTGCGCGAGGTCTGGGGAGCAGCCACCACGTAACAAGCGAACAGGTCCCGCCGGCGCAGCTCGTCGTAATAGGCCTCAAGGTGATCGCCGAACCCTTTGCGGTTGGCCTCGAACAGCTCGGGATGCAACGTAAGCCCGACGATGAAGCTTGCCACGTGATCAGGCGAGCGGCCGAGCATTCCGTAACTCCATTGCGCGACGCGGCGATGGGTTTCGCTCCGCTTGCGCAGGTCGTCCCGGCTCCTGGGTTTGAGGAACCAGGAAGTGCAGCGTTCCCCGTTCTCCTCGAAGCTCATGATGTCGCAATGCTCGGGCGAGCGCTTGCGCTCGTAGATCGCGCTGAACGAGCGCGCGGTGTTGCGGAAAGCGGGATGGCTCGTCACGTCGCGCACGAGCTCGCTGCCGATATAAATGCGACGACCGTCGCGCAGAGCTTCGAGATAATCCGACCCGGTTCGCAGCATCAGCCTGCCTCATGCCTGACTTCGCTTGTGCCAATGTAGGGATGGGTTTGAACCCGCCCCTACACGCTCTGTTCTTCGTAGGGGCGACGCTAATGCGTCGCCCCTACGAAGTCGCCTCGATTGCTATCCGACATAGCTATCTTTCCTTCCTATCCTGACACACCTCGACATGGATCGGCAACCGGTTGACGTCCAAAAAAAGGGTTGGGTAGCATCGCGCTGTGATCGTCACGCCGCGCGTCAGCCGCGAAGAATACGGTGCTCATGACGTCCCATCGCCGATCCGACACCGCTTCGATCACCCCCATCGAGCTCGCGATCGAACGGATCCATGGCCGATTACCTCGCGCCCATGGCCGTGGAGATGCCGGACATGCATATCGAGCAGATCGAGACGCCGGAGCGCTCGACCAGCCTGGGCGCGAAAGGGGTGGGCGAGCTTGGGCTTACCGGGGCGATGGGCGTCATCTGGGTTGCGGTGAACGACGCGTTGCGGCCGCTCGGCGCTACCATTGCGGACCAGCCGTTCACGCCCGAGCGGGTGCTGGATGCGATAGCGGATGCCGGATGTCAGAGATCAGGCGCCAGAAAAGCATCCGAGATCTGACATCCGGCCTCTGGCATCCTGAGACAAGAAGGGCCGCCTTGCGGCAGCCCTTCCATTGTCGAGCCGTGGTCCGGCTAAACCAGTGAACACACCGTTTTCAGGCGGCGGTGACCCCCTGAGAGGCGAGGATCCAGCTCACGGATGCCGGCGACCGCGGCGATTGACAATGAGACACTGGATCACTTCTCCACACATTCAACAGGACGCAACGGGATTGGCTTGCCTCCGAAATGATTGATGCTTATTTGATTCTCGCGTGCCATTTAGGCCTGTTTCGTTCTGTTGCGTCTAGCGTATTTGTGCCCCCGGTGTGCCCCCGAGTGTGCCTGGGCAATTTGCACTAAATCACGCTTGGATGCGCCAATGGACAAAATCACTAGTCACGATGACGGCGGCAGGCGTGTCCTGACGGACGGATTTTTGCGCAGCCTTTCGGCACCGGCTTCGGGGCGTAGAGAATACGCTGATCTGCGCTGCGTCGGCCTCGTGTTCAGGATTACGAAGGGCGGAGCAAAGACTTGGTCATTCCGATTCCGCCGTGCGAGCGGTAAGCAAACACGGGCAACAATCGGCCCTTACCCGAGCGTCACCTTATCGAAGGCGCGCAAGCGCGCCGAAGCGATGCGCAAGGACGTTGCCGACGGTGGCGATCCGGTCGAGAGCAAGCGCCAAGCGCGTTCGGGCAAGCGATCATTCGGCGCGCTCGCCGAGCGTTACCTCGAAGAGCATTCCCGCCGTCACAAACGAAGCTACAAAGCTGATGAGCGCAATCTCCAAAAACACGTACTGCCATTGTGGCAGGACAAGCTGTATGGCTCGATCAAGCGCGGGGACGTGATTGAATTGTGCGAAGGATTGGTGACTGCTGGCAAGCCGACGCTGGCCAATCGCGTTCAAAGCCTCGTCAGCGGCATTTTCAGCTTTTGCTTAGACGTTGGCTTGATCGAGGCACATCCTTGCTATCGGCTGCGCAAACGCGGCGCCGAGAACGTCGGCCGGCGGGTGTTGTCTGACCCTGAAATCCGACTGTTCTGGAATGGAATAACCAAACCGGCAAACGCCCATCGAACGGGGCTGGGCTTACGGCTCGCACTGCTGACGGGCGCACGCGTTGGCGAGATTGCCGGGCTATGTAGGGCTGAGCTTGAGCATGTGGACAGTCCGAAGCGCGCGGCCTGGACCATTCCGGGTGCACGTACGAAGAACAAACGGGATCACCTGATTCCGCTATCGGGGCTTGCGCTCGCAACGGTTCTCGAACTGCTCGATATGATCGAGCTCGAAGAAGGTTTCCTGTTCCCAACGCGTTCGCGCCGGCGAACCGGACCGATGCGATCGAACTCTCTGACCCAGGCCATGGATTATTTCAGTAAGCGCGTCGGCAAAGAGACAGAGGCCGAGCGGACATGGGCAGCTGACTGCCCAACGCCGCACGATTTGCGGCGTACTCTCGAGACGCGGCTTGCCGGCTTGCGCGTTCCGAAGGAAATTCGCGATCGTGTTCTCAATCACATTCCAAGCGACGTAGGATCAAAGCACTACAACGCGCACGACTATGCGGCTGAAAAGCGAGACGCGCTGACCAGGTGGGCAAGCGTGCTTGATGCGACAATCAACAATGTTCCGACCGTTGTGCCGTTCGCCAGAATTCGCAAGGACCACTGATATGCCGGCACGGACAGCCAAACGCACTAGGGCTTTCGAAAAGAAAGCCCCCAGCACAGCGCAATCCGGCCTTGAGTCTGAAGAGGCCTTGTTTCTCAAAGTCATCGAAGAACGTGCGAGCCAACGGCCACTCGCATTCGATACCTGTTGGTGGCCTGATTATGCTGCGGTGGCGTGGATCTTAGAGCGCGATCGGGCCTACACCGAGGCAATTGCCCGCTGTGAAGGCAAGCTACTGCCGCCCGGCATTGCCCTTGCGGATGATACTCATGAGGCTTGGGATCAGCTCCGTCGGACTATAGCTGATGGCGCTGACGCAGAGGGCATGCCATTCAAGCGCATTGGCGTGGTCGAGGCCAATCAGCCGCAGCGACGCATTTCAACTGATGAAGTTAGTTCGCTTAAATATCATAACGACGCTGAAATCGGTCCGTGTCTCGTTCTTTCCAGCTGGCAGGGTGCCGCTGCGGAGAGATGGGATGATCTCCAAGGCTTGAAGAGTATTAAGGTTTGGCGCGATGCCATCTTGGCAAAATTTCCCGAGGGGGTCCTTACCTGCAATCTGATCGGGCCTCCAATCAATCCGAACAGCGCTCCCTACGTGCCGTTTTTTGAAGCAGCCTATTGGATCGCCACTGAGGGCGGAAACCTGACCATCAATGTTTGTGACAAATCGGTGTGGAAACGTTCAATCGATGATGAGCTCGTGCCGCTGATTGCCTCAGGCAAGACGGCAGCAATAGGCACCCCACGAGCGGGAGGGCTTCCCTGCCCAATCCCCGCCTACCTGTTCGCCAACATACTGATCTCTTATCCGTACCAAAGAGATTTCGAGGACTTCGTATTTGGAGATATGCCCTACATTGAGTGTTACGGTCGGGTTGACGAAGAACGTTGGCGGAAAGGCCCCAGCGACAAATTTTTCTCACGATGGCGCGTGCTTGAATGGGATCATCTACAAGTCGCCTCCAATGGCTTGCCTCAGTATTGGCCTAACCGGCTTTGTTCTCCTGCTTCGTTGGAACAGAGTGCGGTCGTCACCCCGCGTGGACGTACACCGATGTATGACCCACAGGAAGCGGAGGAATTTATTTTCCGAGAATTGGACCGTCGTGGGGATTTTGCCGAGCCTGGACAAGAGGACGAGTGGAACTCTCAGCGGCATGCTGAGGAAGCCCTACGAGATCATTTTGCGGCACTCTATCGTAAGCGGGGCATCGACAACTCTCCCTCTACCCCAACTGTGCGCCGCCTTGTCACGCGGGCGCTACGTAAGTGGCGCAAAGTCCGATCGCAAGCGGATCGTCGCTGAGCATCTCGGTCTTAAGATCGACCTTTGGGATTTCACCGCTCGAGTCCCCGCGGCGGCCCTGGCAGAACGACTGCGCTGTTTTCTTTGAACCCCTCGAAATGATCGACGGAAGCAGTATCCTTCTGAAGTCGGAAATATTGAACGTCATGAAATGCGAGGCATAAACGTGCTTTAATTGCAGCGCCCGCCTCTGTACTGAATGGGGTTGGCGTGGGGATATTTACCCCCTGAACTTGGCTGAAGGAACTCACGATGAGTTTTGCAAGCAAGAGCTGGCAGCAGGTTTCGATTCACAAAGTGATACTGGCTTGGCTGCGTGCGGAACGTCTAACCAATCTTCAGAATTTTCTCATGTTGCCCGAAGCGGTTTGGAAGCTCGCAATCGATCCTCTCTTAGATAACGCAAACCTCAACGATCCTGAAGAAAATCGAGCGCGCTTGCGATTTTTATACAAGGTCAGGAATATCTTCTTTACGGAAATTCCCATCGATACAGAATGGTACGAAGTGCGTTTTCTAACTGATCAAGAGATAGACGAAATTCGAGCGGTTTTTTATCACGAGTGGAATGACCCAAAGGGTCAAGGTAACAATGAGCTAGATAAGGTCGCTGCAAGGAGGGATATACCGGCGCTGGCTCCGCCATCCGCTTGGGAGCCGCCCATCCTATTTGGTCATGACCGGAACGGGCCATTCACCATCATGGAGGGCAATAAACGCCTTACCGGTTACGTTCGAAGCGGCCAAACAGGAATAAACATCCCTGTGTTCGTAGGCATATCGAAATTAAAATGCTTTTGGCATGTCGGTGACAACGTGACCTGCCCACTTGCCTATGAGCTTTGGAAAGGGACCTAAACGTAATTTACTTTTTTTCCTCGATATCCGAACAGTTATGAACCACTGCATGTGAGCTATTCTGAACCATTACGAGCCGACGATTTTGCGCTAATGAGATAAGTTCCGTTTCGTGCAATAGCGCACGGAACAGGATCACAGATGGGCACCGAAGCGTTAGCTATTAAACCTGCACACCTGGCCGTTACTCCGGACATTGCAGCTGAAATCACGGGCCGCACGCGAACACGCATCTTTCTGGCGATCAAAGACAAAGAACTGACTGCCAGAAAGGACGGCAAAGCAACCGTCATCGAAACGGAGGAACTGTTGCGCTGGCTGCGTTCGTTACCGACGCGCGGCCGAGAACCAACAGCATCAGCTGCGGCTTAGTTCTCCGGGCGAAAGCAGAAAAGCAGGTCACATTGCGATGGGCCAGGCACCAGCCCATGCGTAGCGGAGCGCACCCCCAAAATAAAACACAAGGCCTCGCGGTGCGCGGTGACGACCTCTATGAAACGCCCGAAGTCGCTGTGCGTGCGTTGCTCATGGTGGAGCAGCTCCCGAGGCGAATCTGGGAGCCGGCTTGTGGTCCAGGTGCAATCGTCCATGTGTTGCGAGAGGTCGGCCACATAGTTGATGCGACCGATCTCCGCGACTACGGCTGCCCAGAGAGCACGGCTGGGATTGACTTTCTCCTGGAGAGGCGGGCGCCGGCCGGCGTCGAGGCTATTGTTACAAATCCCCCGTTCAAATTGGCCGCGGAATTTGTCGCGCATGCACTCAACCTCTGTCCGCTTGTCATCATGCTCTTGCGGCTAGCCTTTCTTGAGAGCGCTCGCCGCGCGCCAATTCTAGATGGTGGACAGCTCGCTAGGCTGTATCCGTTTTCAAATCGGCTACCGATGATGCATCGGGCTGGTTGGGACGGTCCCATTGCATCAAGCGCAGTACCGTTCGCATGGTTCGTGTTCGACAGCAATAATTTCGGTCCAACCACCCTCCGTCGCATCTCTTGGAAATGAGACTGATCGCTCAGCCCTTGACGAACGGAGTTGAGCTATGCGCTCGGCTCGGTCTAGTTCTTGTGTCGGAGCCGATTTTCGGCGGCAACGTTATCCATGCCGTGCTCGCGGGTTCGCCGAGCGAACGAGCGGGTCTTGAGCCCGGCGACATTGTCTTTACGGTCAACAAGGTCCAGTGGGAGTTGATTCGCTATTTGATTTTCAGCGACCGCCGACCATCTGAACTCAATTTCAAACTTTTCCTGGCCCGCTACTTTAAGACCGCCAACATTACGGTGTGTGTTCCACCTGATCTTTATCGCCCGATCGAGGACATCGTGACCGAGGCGATGCGTGCAGCAGCAGCACAGCCGCCACCGCATGTGTTTACCTACGTCAATCCACGTAGCTTCTCGATTAGATGGCGCGACGCGCATCGCCTGCGGCGCCCTCGGCGACACGCATGAAGCACCGTCCGATCGCATATCGTCGCATTGCAGAAGCAGCTCGTGCCAACTCCTATGGCATCGTGCACCAATGGCTGCCAAATGGAAAACGTGTTGGCCACGAGTGGGCCGCGCTCAACCCACGGCGCGATGATCAACATATCGGGAGTTTCAGGATCAATTTGCGCAGTGGAGCGTGGGCTGATTTTGCCACCGACGATCATGGGGGCGACCTGATAAGCTTGGCCGCTTTTTTGTTTCGGTTGAGCCAAGCGGAAGCCGCACTTCGTCTCGCCCAGATGCTTGGGGTCAACCCGAATGAGTGATCCCTTCAAGCCGCTTGATCCCGCTGAGCCCAGAAACGAAAGGGGATGGTTGCCCATCGTTCCGGTCCCTGCTGATGCGCCTCCACCCCCCACCCGCCATCCGACACTTGGCGAGCCGAACGAGGTCTACACCTATGTTGCAGCTACCGGCGAAACCAACGGCTTCGTCCTGCGGTTTGATCTGCACACCGGGAAAGAATTCCGTCCGCTCACCTATTGCCGGCACCCTGGAGGATTCCTGAAAGACTGGCGCTGGCAGACTTGGGACAAGCCGCGACCACTATTCAATTTAGACCGGCTTCATAACCGGCCAACCGCACCTGTGCTGATCGTTGAGGGGGAAAAAGCATGCCGTGCGGCAGAAAAGCTCGCATCAGGATATGTTTGTGTCACTAGCGCTGGCGGCTCGAAGGCCGCAAGCCATGCCGATTGGTCGTCGCTGGCGCGGCGCGATGTCGTCGTATGGCCAGATAACGACAAGGCGGGCCGTGACTATGCGCATGCGGTTATCAGGCAAGTCATCGCTGCTGGCGCAACCCGCGTCTGTATCATCAGACCGCCGTCTGGCGTACCTGCGACTTGGGACGCACACGATGCCCTCGTCTCCGGTTTCGACGAGGCGCAGACCATGCGATTGATCACGAATGCGGTGGTCCCCCAGGTGAGCGAAAAGCCGTTACAGGACGCGGTCGAAACTGATGGGGACGGCAAGCAGCGAAAACGGCGCCGCGCACCGCCGCAACGTGACGAGCTCATGCGGTACACCGATGTCTGCGAGCTCTGGCATGACGACGCCAACAAGGCTTATGCAACGTTTCCTTGCGGCGGACACCATGAGCATGCGCCGGTCCGGTCACTGCGATTCCGTAACTGGCTAACGCTCCAATATGTCGAGCAAAAACAATCTTCCCCCAGCAGACAGGCAATGGACGAATGCCTGAACGCCGTCGAGGCCATCGCTGTTGGGAAGGGCAAGCGGCACACTGCCTTTATTCGAGTGGGAGAGCACCGTGACCGCGTCTATGTGGACCTCTGCGATGACCAATGGCGATCAATCGAGTGCTCTCGGAATGGATGGGTGGTCGTCCCCGACGCGCCCATCAAGTTTGTACGACGCGACGGCATGCTTCCGATTCCGATCCCCGAGAGCATGACAGAGCAATTATCTGGCATCATGAAACTGCGCGAGTTTCTAGGCAATCTTACGCAGGAGCACTTCATTTTGGTGGTTGTCTGGCTGCTGAGCTGTTTGAAGGATACTGGGACTTTTCCGATCCTGATGGTGCACGGTGAATCCGGTTCTGGAAAGACAATGCTCACTCGCCTGCTGATGGATCTGATTGATCCGCGCGACGAAAAGGCGCTGTCGATTCCGAAGGATGATCGGGCGCTCATTGTTTTTGCAAAGCAGACTTGGCTCGTCGGCTTTGAAAACATTTCGCATATTCCAGGCTGGCTGTCTGATGCGCTTTGCAGGCTTGCCAGTGGCGACAGCTTTGTTGCGGTCAAGCTCTATACCGACGATGAGCTTGCGATTCACAAGGCGAAGCGACCTGTCATCGTGAACGGCATTCCGCGGTTGGCAGAACGAGAGGATCTGGCCAGCCGGGTGCTAAGCATTAACCTGCCTCCATTCACAACCGACAGACTCGCCGAACGCGAGATTCTCGATCGGTGGCAGAAGGCGCGGCCGTACATCCTGGGTGGTCTGCTTGATGCGGTCTGCGCTGCTTTGCGCAACTTGGATGCCGTGATCCTCTCTGAGCAGCCGCGCCTCGTCGGTGCCCTCAAGTGGGCGACCGCTGCGGAAGCTAATCTCGGGTTCGATGATGGTGACGTACTAGAAGCCTATCGAACAAACGCACGAGAGAGCGCGCAGACCGCGTTTGAAGCCGACGTGGTGGCGATAGTGCTCACCGGGTTCATTCGCAATTCAACCACCAAGGCTTGGGAGGGGACGCCAACCCAGCTGTTCGACTGTCTCAATAGCCACGCCACGGAGTCCCAGCGGAAACTGAAATCTTGGCCAACGTCACCTGCGGGGCTTACGAACCGGATTGACCGGGCTGCGCCGCTGCTCCGCGCTCAAGGTATTCACGTGGAACGCAGGCGTGCGCATGGTGGACGCCTGATTATCATCACGCAGCTCGATGCTGCCGCCCCCTCTCCCCTTTGATTTGCATACCTCAAGGGACGACTGGGCGCGGCTGCAACGTGTTATTTAATCGCCGGTTGACCGGCGCCGAAATATGGCAGCATTGTGGTTCTTTGGACGCGAATGGAAGCGGTTTGATATACCCGCGACGCGGATGGACGAGGCCGTGACGAACTCCGAGCGGCGGCAAGCCACTAACGCTGTTTGAAAAACGACGCCGTGACGACCGTGACGACCCTTCTCTCCTTATGTGAGAGAAAAAGAAAAATAGAGAGGGTATGACCAGGGCGAGCTGTGATACATACGCCAACGGAAAGTATGTGAATCTGCGTCACGCCTCGTCGCGCGCGTCACGATAAGCTCTGCGCTGCACGCATAGCCTGATCCAGCGTCGGCGGCTGACAGGCGTGATGGAAAATAATGAAAGTAAAGGGGCGGCAATCGCCAAGAACCTGCGGTGACGATCAAAGCGCCAGCGCCCGTCTCTAGGGCATTGTGAGGCCATTTAGCACGAACGTGAGTCTCTTCTGGGCCGCCCTAAAGGAGGCGCCCACCGACATTCGTCGTATCGATAGGGTACACCCCCGCGAGTCACTGCCGTGAGACAGAAATATTGTCTCATATGGGTTGACTTTAGAATTATGAGACGGTACCTTGCGAAGGTCTAGAGTCAAACGAGACATTCCCAGGGGGACCAAGATGACTGCTATCGGATATGCCCGCGTCAGCACCACAGATCAGGACCTCACGGTCCAGATCCAGGCGCTCAAGGCGGCTGGGTGCGACGTGATCCGCAAGGAGAAGGCGAGCGGCACCACGACGAAGGGGCGCGCTGAACTTGCCACCATTCTGGATTTCATCCGCGAAGGCGACGTGCTGGTGGTCACGCGCATCGATCGGCTTGCGCGCTCGATCGCAGATCTTCAGGACATCGTGCGGACGCTGAAGGGCCGCGGTGCCGCTCTGCGAGCGACCGAGCAGCCGATCGACACCAGCACAGCCGCGGGCAAGTGCTTTCTGGACATGCTGGGGGTGTTTGCCGAGTTCGAGACAAACCTGCGCCGCGAGCGCCAGCTCGAGGGGATCGCGAAGGCCAAGGCCGCGGGCGTCTATAAGGGGCGGAAGCCGAGCATCGATATTGCGACGGTCGAGGCTCTCAAGGCGTCAGGACTTGGACCAACAGAAATCGCCCGGCAGCTGGGAATCGGCCGAGCGTCGGTTTATCGTGTGAGCGCGGGACGATGAATACACCCCGAATTCTTCAAGTATGTCGATTCGGTGACTGTGGGCTGAGATATGCCTGATGGTAGAGGAGTAACAGAACACAACCACGCTGAGGAAATCGCTATGCAGCTGGCTTACGAATTCCTTCGGAGCGGTCGTTACAGCGCATCCACAGGGCCGGTTGAGTTGCCTGCCCAGGTGTCCGCAGCAGCTGTCGAAGACGAAGAAGTAGCGAGCTACGCAAGTCGCCTTGAGGGATTCAGCGGGTTAGCGGTCCAATCAGTCGGCTTCGAGCAGGGAGGGACCGATGATCCAGCAGTCCATGTTTACCTAACCCGCGGCGCGGTTAAGCAGATGAAGGCTCTCCCCCACGAAATCGACGGCGTGCCGGTGAAAGTTCACCGAATGGGGCCGATTACCGTTAGACCGGAGGCATTCGCGCGTAGTACCAACCGTGGCAACATCTTTGAACGAAAAAAAAGAGTTTGCTGCGGGAGTTCATGCGGGCCAACTTCAGAGCGTTCCGCGGGAACATTGGGTGTCATCGTCAAAATGGCCCGTCGCTCCGGTCTGTTCCTTCTTTCGAACAACCATGTGCTTAGCGGCTGCAACCATGTTCCGCTTAATCAGCCAATCCTCGCTCCCGCAAGCATGGATGGCCGCCCAGACGCGATTGCGCCTCATGAAATTGGTCGTCATCATATGTTGCAGGAACTACGCAGTGGTGATCCGCATTTTGTGGTTCCGGGCGGGATCGATTTGGCACTCGCGCGTGTTACAGATGATAATGCGGTGAGCTCTTGGCAGGGTGACGTCAGTGAAGGTTATGACACTCCTCGGCACATCATGGATCCGATATCGCTACAACGTGTAAAGAAGATCGGAAGAACGACCGGTTTAACGTTTGGTGAGGTGGAAGCTCGTATCAATACCCCCACGCCGATTGAGTACAGCGCAAGACATTTCAAGGGTACAGTCTGGTTTCAGGATGTCTGGACCGTGCGCGCCCGCAATTCACAGTACTTTTGCTTGCCCGGAGACTCGGGGAGTTTAATCGTACGTGAAGATGGGAAGATGGCTGTTGGCGTCCTATTCGCGGGCAACCCAAGTGGGGATTACGGATGGATGATCCCAATGCCAGCCGCTGTCGCACTGTTCGGCGGATTGACACTCGTCGATGGCCACGGGGTATGAGATGACTCTCGATGAGGCGGCATTGCAACTGCACTCTCGTTATCGGAGATTTCCATGGTTCGTTTCAGTCGGAACTGGCCAGCTAAGTGATGGCCACTCCGCTATATTCCTCTATGTCAAATCGGCACGGCATCCCGAGCTTAAAACAGTTAAATCGAGTTGGTTGGGATACAGGGTTATCGTACGTCCCATCGGCTCCATAAAGCCATTGCATCAGGTCGAAGCTGCTTCATACTCTTGAAGCTCCAAAAGCGGAGTAAAGGGGGCGATTAAACATCAGCGTGCGCGCCGAGCAGGACGCCGTGGTCTTGCGGGAGATCGGGACGGTGGTTGCAGGCGCAACAAAATTCCGGTCGCGCTCACGGTCTCCCCATCTCGCATGGGTCGCCCATCCCAATCGATCGTATTTTCATTGCCCGGCCTGCCTGAGCAGGCGGCTGCCAACCGTCAGCCCGATTATTGACAAGCCCCTGCATCCGCCGCCATCGACCGGGACGGCGGTGCGCAACAAAATGCGCCTAGTCACGCAGCCATGCAGGCTTACGTGGTTCCGGTCGCATTGGCTTCATACCGCCATGCCTTCCCACATCAGCCCCGCATCACCGGGTGAAATGAGCTATTGTACTTCCCTCGACACGAGCGGGGGACTGCGTGGTTGGCCCAGTGGGATCGCGCAGCTCGCCGGCCCGTGACAAGGAGCAAAGCTGCGATGTTACACGCTCGCCAAGCTCGACAAGTATCAACTGCTGATCCTCGACGACATTGCCTATGTCAGCAAGGATCAAGCCGAAACGAGCGTGCTGTTCGAGCTGATCGGAACCCGCTACGAGCGACGCTCGATGCTGATCACCGCAAACCAGCCATTCGGCGCATGGAGCAAGGTGTTCCCGGATCAAGCTATGACGCTGGCAGCCATCGACCGGCCTTGTCCACCACTCAACGATCCTCGAGATGAATGTCAAGAGCTATCGACGCCGCGCCGCGCTCGATCACAAGCGTGGCCGAGGTCGGCCCCCGACCCACGCGACAATCAAGGACAAGGGCTGATTGACGCTCCGCGACAATCAAAAGCGGCACCAGCGGGAAATTGAAGAAGGCACAAAAAGGGGGATACTGACATGCCGACCCCTTTCAAAAAACGCACCGGTGGCCTTCCTACGGGCTCGCTTTCTCGGAACGAGGTACATTCGACACCGATTGCCGATCAGATGGCCTCCGGTCGAGGGAGATCGTGCCGTGCAAAAAAGTGCTTGCGAACCGGAAGACCCAAGCAGATCATAACACCGCTACCGGCCGCCGCTTCACGCCCTGATCGCCGCTAGCCGTTCTCATCCAATTGTCGCGCTACAACCTAAGCGGCGGGCAGCTCGATCGCATGGTGCGCTACACCGCGTTGGCGCCAGACAGGTTCAAAGGAATTCTGGAAGGACTGATCGTCGCGCATCCGACCCCGGCGAGGGAGGCGACCGTGCCCCCAACCCTGATCATTTCGGCAGGCCGCCGATACCGGCCAAGACGGAAGAGGCTATTCGTGAGGCCCTGAACGCGCCTGGACGCACAGCGGGCGTTCGCAGGATCGCTGCTCGGTTCCGCGTCGATCCCGGTACAGTGCAGCGCATTAGCCGCCCTTTCGAGGCGACGACACAAACGCCTCCGCGGTATAGTGCGCTAGGAGGTTGGGGCTGGCTGCAAGCGCAAGACTTTAGGTCGCCGAATGGCCGATTTCGAGCTGTCTCGCTCGATTTTCTAGCGCCTTGACGCGGTGACCTAGGCCGTGATCTCGTAAATAATTTTTTGTATTCTTGGATCCACCCTATGATCAGGGGGGACACCCATGTATTCATCACCCTTCGCCGGTATGTGCTGGACCGCAATTTGGCGAACCGCTTCTACTACTTGGGCGACTGTGGTGTGGCGTTTCGGCATATTTACCCTCCTATTTACGACAGCCTATTCGGGCGAGGCTGTTCGGGTGGTCAGCGAATTTCAGCGGCGCTTTTCTAGTCTTCCGGCGGGCCAAAGCCTAACTTTGCAGCCGGTGAATAATTGAAATCCAACGTCACTCCGCGCGTGCATTCATAAAGCATGCCCGCAAGCTCGTGAGCTTGTGGCAGCGTAGTTTCCGGCCGGAGCTGCAAAATCAGCACTGGACCAGGGCCGGCTTCATAAAACAGGGACAACTCGCCCTCTGGTCCCTCCTTGACGGTGAACCTTCCCGTCAAATTCCACTTATCCATTTTTTCCCGCTTTCA
Organism: uncultured Alphaproteobacteria bacterium; assembly: GCA_963841705.1. Classification (GTDB taxonomy): domain Bacteria; phylum Pseudomonadota; class Alphaproteobacteria; order Rhizobiales; family Xanthobacteraceae; genus VAZQ01. Next base: position 52,641 of record CAWJDY010000027.1, on the reverse strand, counting down.
CTTTCATGACTTGCCTTTCTTGGATGGGAATAAGCCTTCATCCATCAAGTCTTTTTGCAAAGATTGTTCTTTGTCTTCATCGATCTTGTCGAGTGCGGCTTTGGTAGCCACCGGGCTGGGGTGAGACCTCAGGTCAGCCATCATCGCTGGCGTCGATATTTTCATGCGAAACGCTTGGAGCGGAATGGTCCGAATTCGATCGGGACAATCGAATTTGGACCATCCCAGCAGAGCGCATGAAAAAGACCAAGAAACCGCACCGTGTCCCGTTATGTGACCGGGCGATGGCCTTACTCGCTCACCAATGGGAATACCGCAAAAGTGATCAATTCGTTTTCACCGGTCGTAACCGCACGAGCCTGGACCGCACGGCCATGCGCTTGCTGTTGCGCGATATGGAAATCAAAGCCACGCCACACGGATTTCGAACAAGCTTCAAAACCTGGGCCACTGAGAAGACTGGGTACGGTTGGGAGCTAATCGAGATGTGCCTTGCCCATCAGGTCGGCACTGAGGTCGCACGCGCCTATTTGCGAGGCGATGCCTTGGATAAGCGCCGCGAGATCATGGCAGGCCGTTGGGTGGAGAGAATAGCCGCTGGCAAGGGCGACACTGCTGCAGCCCACGGGAAATCGTGCCGCTCAACGCGCCGCCTCCCGAAGGCGCAGCAGGACCAGCCGGTCATTGCCGGCGAGGCGCCGCACCTCACCGCTCCCCACATGGCGCAGGCCTTCGGGCACAATGGCGAACACCGGGTGGCCTCCCTGAACGGTCGCTGCCACCGCAACGAGGTCGTCCGTGGCGAGAACGCCCTCGCGAGCCTTGCTTATCGCGACGGCAAGGTGCGCGGTGCGGCGAGCCAAGATATCCCTGAGGTTGCCGCGCGGGCGGCCAGGTAGGAAGGCCAGTGCGAAGTTGTTGATCGTCTGCACTGGCCGCAGGACTATCCACCAGAACGCCTCGCAGCCTCCTGAGAACGCCTTGCCGTCGGGCACTTGCACTATCACGGCATCCGCCGCCTCTTTCCAGGCTGCGGCCACCAAATCGACGTCCGGTTCCCGCACTTTGCAGGAGGCGCTGGGCTCTGCCCCCGGCGGTCTGCCCTCCCAGGGCTGGAGGAGGGCGACCGTTCCGGCGACAGCTCCCCCACCTAACCACCGGAGAGACGAGGTTGGCACTTCGCTTAGATGAAGCAAGAGCAGCGCGCCAGTGAGGGCGACCAGCGGATGTCGCAGCCAACCACCGCGTCCGATTACGCCCGATCCGATCCGCGACTGAAGCGCGCTGACTAATCCAAGTGCGCCGAGCAGCGAGAACGAGACGTTCGCGTACTGCAGAAAGGATACGTGGCTATACCCTGGCGCCTGCGTTAGGGAGAAGGCGACGGTGCCTGCGACGCCCGCCCCGAGCAGCAGCAACTCCGCGTTCGAGGGCCCTTCGCGGAACATGCTCGGAAGACGATAGAAGAAAGCCGGCGTCAAGAACCCGGCCTGGAAGGCCGCGATCATAACAAAGGCGACGGCTGCAGCGGCCAGCGCCGGGACACCCAGCCCGATCAGTGTCCCCGGCACTGTGAAGAGATACTGGCCGGGGGCAAGGAGCGTCGTGAAGGGCTGGCCCACAAAGTTAACGAACCCGGTCCCGCTGAAGTCCGAACCCACTGTGAAGAAAACGACGAGCGCTGCCGCGAAGCCCACGCCCGCAGCCATTAAATGAAGGAGCGCCCCCCAAAGGCTCCGCGCCAATCGAGGCTGCCCAAAGCAGACCAAGAGCGCACAGCAGGATCGGTCCCGCAACTCCGCGGGCGCCTGTTGCGACGAAGGTGGCCGCTCCGATTGCCAACGCGGTCCACGGCTCCCCTCCGGGCCGGCGGGCTAGGCTTTCGATCACGAGGGTCTGGATGAACAGGAAGACGGCGAAGGCCAGCGCCGGCGACATGATGAGGGCGGCGCCAAATGGGATGAAGGTCCCGAATACTCCGGTCGCAATGGGCGGTGTCCCGACCACCCAGAACACGCAGACGACCGGTAGGGCGGCCGCCCAGGAGGGGAGCCCCAAGATAAACCGCCCGAAAGCGAAGACCATTGCCGCGGCGCATCCGGGAAAGAAGACCGGCCCGAGTTCGTGCAACGAGCGTCTCAACCGGCAAGCCGGTGCTCTCGTGCGCAGCCAGCAGCCACAAATGGGCAGCGTAGTTGTAAGAGAGGGGAACATCAGCCAGCAGCAGGTTCGGCGGCGGCCAACCAAGCGCCAGGGAGCGCACGATGACTCCCTGGAAAGCGAAATGCGAAGAGTAGTAGGATGGATGGTCCTGGGTCAGCAGATAGCCGATGGTAAGTAAGGGCGTGGCACACAGCAGCAGCGCGCCACCGATCCAGCGCACTTCGCTGCGCCCGACGACCCAGCCATCGAGGAGCCGCCTAAGCCGCAGCCGGCGGGCCAGAAGTAGCAGCGCGGCCGCGGCCAGCAGAGGCAAGGCTCTGAACAGGTTGGAATGACCGAGCGCCCACAGGGGCATGAAGAGTAGGACGTCGAGCGTTAGCCCGGCCGAGAGCGCATAGATGAGGAAAGTGCCAGGGGTGGCAAGCCTCGGCAGGAGCATGCGCGTGACGACGATGCCGGGCAGAAGGCTGAAGGCGCCGACATAGATCAGGAACTTCGCCGCAACGGCCGGCTCGACACCGGTTGCTGTGAGTGCGACGAACGCGAGAGCGGTACATCCTCCGGCGGCGAGGGCAAGAGAGAGCGCCACTCGCCAGGACGTGTCGTCACGGATTCCAGGCAGGTGACCACCGGCCTCGTCGCCGCGGACCCGAGCAATGCGAGGCGACGAGCACGCGGGAGGATTGGGTTCCATGCCGCTCACTGCCGGAACCGCTTCCCGGCGGCACTCGCCCCGATGGTGAATTGATTTTCTGGTGGCAGTTCTGCAACTTCAGCCGCGAATACCGGCCGAACGCGTCCCTGCAATCCGTGTCGAGGAATTTTCAGCAATCTGCAGGACTCTTAGAAGGCGGACCTTCCCGTTTCAAGGCGCGGCACAGCACCGGGCGCGCATAGGGATGGAACCATTCCAGAACCTAGGCGGCTGGTCTTGACGATCGTCCGCAGTATCCAGTTGAAGTCCCTCAACTGTGCGGCCGACATCTTCAGGATGGCGGGCCACATGCTCGGCAAGCGCCTTCGTCTTCGCCTCGGCCTCGTCGTCTCCGTCGATGATGACCCGCAGCCATCGGCGCTCGACTTCGGCCTCGACCTTGGCCAGCAGACGCTCAATACGAAAGGCGCTGGGCTTCATGGGTGCTGGTCCTCTCGCGCGCAGCGTTTGTCCTGTCGCGAGCAACCCGGTCGGCGATCTCGTCCATGCGGGCTTCGAGTTGCCAACGAGGCCAGCCAGGTCAAGGCATCGTCGGCGTAGTGATGCCTGTCATAGAACGCCCTCAACACCCGCAATCGCATGACCGAGTACGCGTTCGGCGATAATCAGAGCCTACGCCCGCACGCGAATGTAGATTTAGAGGGCTTATCGTATGTTTTGATCCAACCTCGGGTTCAATCCTCCGGAGATGGCCCTACGATCGTTTGGCATTGAGATACCGAACTCGCTGCAATTGCTCGCTGACGAAGTAATTGAGTAGCTGTTTGCTGCGACCGCTCACGTCAGCTTCTGTGCAGGTTTTCGGACGCCGGCACCGACGCTCTGACCGCACGCTCCGTTGGCCGGCGTCCGAAAAGCGCCAAGGCACGAAATCGCGTCGGGAGGTAGTGCTGCGGCAGTGCCGCAAGCTGACGGGCGTGCCGCGAACACTTATGGGGATTTGGACGCTCGGTTGGGCCGGGTCATGCCCGGCCGTGACGAGTGGTGTGGTCGGTTTGCTCTAAAGTTTGGATCAGGAGGTCGAGCCGAGCGACCGGGATGCATGTTGAGCGAGCTGATTTGCGTGCAGCTGTTTGCGAATTGCGAAGATAGATGCGAGCTTGGGGTGCGGCGGGCGGCAAGCCAGCAAGAAAAGCAGGTCAGGTAGCAGTCGTTGATCGGCGGTGACGGGATCATGAGGTGTCGATCCTGATCGCTGGCGGCGGCGAGCTCGCTCGGTAGTGTGGCGTTGCGCCTCGTTCGAACCTCTCGATGATGATCATGCGGCCGCCGCAGCAGGGGCAGAGATTTGTCGTTTGCGGCTCGGGCTCGGTAGCATTGGGGATGATTGCTTTGATGGCATCAACGGGAATGATTGGCGGCATGAGCAGTTCGCGGGCGCGGGCGATGTTCTCGGCGCGGTTGCCGCTGGCGAGCAGGCCATAGTAGCGGATGCGGTGGAAGCCCGCGGGCAGCACGTGGATGAGAAAGCGGCGGATGAACTCGTGGGTGGCGAGCGTCATCACCTTGTAGCGCTCGGGACCTTCGAGCCTGTAGTCCTTCCACTTGAAGGTGATGCCTTTCTGGTCGCATGCGATCAAGCGGCGATTTGAGATGGCGACGCGATGAGTGTAGCGGGCGAGATAGCGCAACACTTCCTTCGGGCCGCCGAAGGGGCGCTTGCAGTAGACCACCCACTTTGTGTTCCACAGCGGCGCCAGATAGGCGGCGAATGCTCGTGGATCGATCAGTCGGGCATGCTTGCCGAAGAACTGCAGCGCACCCGCCCGATAAGCGGCACGGAGCTTGTCCAGGAACAAGCCGCGGAACAATGCGAGAGCACGGGCACCGGCAGCAAGAAGAGCGGCCGGCAGGAGACCCAGCTCTTGCCATCGAGCGAGAAGCCGCCGCCGGGCACGATCATGTGCACATGCGGGTGGTGGGTCAGTGCCGAGCCCCAGGTGTGCAGGACGGACAAGATGCCGATGCGAGCGCCGAGATGCTTGGGATCGGCGGCGATGGTGAGCATGGTCTCGGACGAGGCCTTGAACAGGAGATCGTAGATCACCGCCTTGTTTTGATAGGCGATGTCGGCGATCCGAGCGGGCAGCGTGAACACCACGTGGAAATATGGCACCGGCAACAGCTCCGCCTCGCGCTCGGCCAGCCATTCCCGTGCCGCTGCGGCGCCCTGGCACTTCGGGCAGTGCCGGTTGCGGCAGGAGTTATAGGCGATGACGGTGTGCGAACACTTCTCGCAGCGCTCGACATGCCCGCCGAGCGCCGCCGTGCGGCAGCGCTCGATCGCCGTCATCACCTTCAACTGGTCGAGGCTGACGTGACCGGCATTGGCAGAACGCCACGCCGCCCCATGGTCGCGGAAGATATCCGCGACCTCCAGCTTCGGACGGAACATTGCCGCGGGCGATTACGCCGGCGGCTGATCTTCCTTGCGGTTCTTCCCAGCTTTCCTGGGCCTCTCCTTTGCGCGCGCCAAGTGGTCGAGCGGGCTCTCGACGGCGGAGATCATGCCGGTGGCGACGTGGGCATAGCGCGTCGTGGTTTCTGGTTTAGTGTGACCCAACAGCGCCTGGATAGTTCTGATATGGGTTTGGCGTTCGAGCAGATGGGTGGCGAAGCTGTGGCGTAACGTATGCAGCGTCACGCCCTTCTTGATCCCCGCAGCGTCGGCCGCTTCATGGAATAACCGGTTGAGCTGGCGGGTGGTGATTGGCCTGCCAGCAGACTTTCTGCTGGGAAACAGCCAACGTTCCTGTAGCGGTATTCCCGCATCGTGACGCGAGGGACGCACCCTCCACCATTGCCGCAGCAAGCCGAGCATCTCCTGCGGCAGCATCACATTGCGATCCTTGCGGCCCTTCGACTGCTCGATGCGAATGATGCTCTGTGCTTTGTCGATATGCTTGACCTTGAGCCGCACGATCTCGCTCGCCCGCAATCCGCAGCCATAGCCGAGGCTGAGCAGAACGCGCGTCTTGAGGCTTGAGGCTACCGCCAGCAATCGCTTCATCTCGTCGACGCTCATTACCAGCGGAAGCTTCTCCGGCTCACGAATGTGATAGACCTCTTCGGCCAGATCCAATCGCCGCAGCGTCACCCGGAACAAGAACCGCAGCCCAGTCATGATGCAGTTGCGGGTACAGATGCTCACGCCTGTGTCGGCCAGGTGCAGCTGGAAGCGGCGGATATCCTCAAGGGTCGCTGTATCAGGGGATCGCTTCAGAAATGCCGCGAACCGCTTGCAGCTGCGGATGTGGCCTCGCTGCGTGCCCGCGCAGAGCTTGCGCGCATTCATATCTTCAATCATACGCTGACGCAGCGGGGTGATAGCTTGGGTTGTCATAGGCAACTCCTGTCTTGATGAGGTTGTTCACACCTCCATCCTCAAGACAGGGCGCTTCCCCCGCTACCCACGATCTCGTCCCTGGGGATAAGCACTCAGGTCGAGCCGCACCTCGCAGCTATCGCGTAGCGATTTAGTGCTTTGGCACAAACGCGAAGTACTGATGCGCGCCTATAACGTCGGCTCATTGAGGCAAAGCAGACCTGATGCGAGCGAGCCCAGAACGAGAGTATGACGAACAGAAAGACCGCCACGCGGCGGTCTCTACGAAACCCGATCAGATGTTTTGGTCACACGGTGGCTGCGAGAGCGCCGGAGCCGTCCGCTTCCTGCGCCACCAGCCGAGAAGGCCGCCGCTGGCTAACAGCAGGCCGGGCAGTCCAGCACCCGCGATGGGGCCGGGAACCGCAGGCGTGTTGCCTATCCCGGCACTAAACTCGAGACCAAACTGACTGGAATCAAAGCTCGGATCGAAAGTGATGATCGGATCGATGAACCCGGACATAGAGGCTCCGTTACCAAGCACACTTTCAGCAGCGGCGTCCAGCTCCATAGACACCCGAATGGCAGTGTCTGAGGGCACCGATAACGAGTATGGTCCCGAAAACGAAGTGGTGACGGTCGGCGTACCACAGTTAGTGATTAGGCCGGTAACACATATATAGCCAAGGTCAGAGCCATTGACAGTCAAGCGAGCTTTTCCGTCTACATAGGAGCCACTGCCGCCGACAACACCGTTAAACCCGGCCGAGGCAGTGACAATGATGGGCACTTGGACACCGGACGTACCGGTTATTTCGAAGTAATATACCAAGGTGACAAGCGAGTATGCGGACGGACCCGAGGAAGACGAATCAGTTGCGGTCATGCTCGGAAATGGCTGACTGACCAGTGCTCCTGACGCGACCCCCGACCCTAATAGGAACCCAACATCCTGCGGGGTTACCGAATTGTTGAGAGATAGTCCGGATTGCATCGACTGGAGCGAGCCCCCAAAACCCAGGCCTAACGATCCTGCTGCGTCTTGTATTGTTATAGAGTCAGCTCGCGAAGTTGAAGAGGTGATCATTGCGCCTAGCAGCGCACCGCAAAACAACGTTCTGAAGCCTGCGCGAGCAAGCAGTTTCGATTTCACGTTTGTCGCACACCATTTCGATTTCACGATTATCACTCCCTCTCGACAGAAGCGCCCGCGCGGCGCAACGATATACGCCGGATACCGGACAGAATTTGTTTTGCCTGCCGATGGGATAGATACTGCCACTAGAGGGGAACGGAGACTTCGGTACGTCGCCGTTTTACGGGCAGCTATCACGCGTCCAAATCGCGCGCCTTTTTGCCGCAACGACATGTCACTAAAATTTTACCAATGTCAATCACGGCGGGAATGTCGTTGCAGACCGATCAAATCAGCGCCGCGGGTGACTTAGCCGGTGGCCAGTGGTGCGATTTGCCCAGGGAAATTGTGCCCCCGGTGTGCCCCCAAGTTGTTTTTTGCCGACGAAAAAAGAAGGGCCGCCTTGCGGCAGCCCTTCCATTGTCGAGCCGTGGTCCGGCTAAACCAGTGAACACACCGTTTTCAGGCGGCGGTGACCCCCTGAGAGGCGAGGATCCAGCTCACGGATGCCGGCGACCGCGGCGATTGACAATGAGACACTGGATCACCTCCTTTCTGTTGTTGACAACTCGCGCAATGTAGGGCCTGCGGGCCCAATTGGAAAGGCGGAACTTTGTTCTTGATTCTACGGTTGTCGACAAGCTACTCCACCGCCTAAAGTTGAATATGGACCGCGACGGCTGCCGACGCGCCTTCGCGCAGGTTTGCCCCTCAAGGTCTCAGTTCCGACGAAGATACCCACGCGAAGGCTCTGGAACTCTTCCGTCGCCAAAATCATTGCACGACCCAGGTGCCGTTCGCCCTGATTGCGCGATGCATCGCGTCCGGCGCGAGGTCGAGATTGCCCGGCCAGGTTACCGCGCCCAGCTCGATTCGGGCTTGACGAAAGAGGCTCACATCCCGCAGCGGCGAGAAAACCCCCGCGGACGCCGAATTGAGAAAGGACCCAAGCTCGACCGTGCCTACTGTCCCGTCATTGAAGCGCACGCGTAAGTGAAAGCCGGACAGCACTTCCAGCGAGGTCACGCGCCATGGCGCAGTGGGTCGCACGGGCGGCGTCAGCTCAGGGGGGCGATCTTCTTCGGCGTCTGCATGCTCGCGCATAAATCCCAGTCCTCCATCAATTCCGATCGGTGCTCCGCCGCTCATTCGAGTACCAATGCAAGTGCCCGTTTCGGCAGACCACCCTCGAGCACTTCGAGCGTGCGAATGTCAATCTGCGGCTCGTGCTCGGCATAGAGCGCATGAAAGTGCGGCGGTGCATGATCGCGCCAGAACATCTGAATAAGAATACCATAAAAGCTGCTGATTGTTGGCATCGGTTGAAGGTGAGCCCGTGTTCCTGTACCGGGTAAGCAGGCATTAGCTGAGCTAATAACCTCTCAGCCCGCTATAAAGCCGGCGCGTTGAAGCCGCTGGGAGCGGCGGCCGACGCACGCAATGCCGTCCTCCCCGACGTTTCCACCCTGGTGGAGCAGGGATTTGCCAACACGGTTGCGGACAATTGGTACGGCCTGCTCGCGCCGGCGAAGACGCCAGCGCCCGTGATCGCAAAGCTGCACGATGCCGTGGTTGCCGCGATCAACGCGCCCGAGGTGCATGCGAAGCTCGTGCAGTCCGGCGCCGTTCCGGCGCCCACGTCGAGCGCGGAATTCGCCGCCATGCTGGTCTCCGAGCTCGCGCGCTGGGGCCGCGTGCTGCGCGAGAAGAACATCAAGGAGGAGTGAATCAATCCGCCAGGGCGGCCAGGATGCGGGCCCAGCTGCGGGTGCCCTTATGAAAAGATGAGAGGTCGTATTTCTCGTTAGGGGAGTGCACGCGGTCATCGTCAAGCGCAAAGCCGACGAGGATGGTGTCCATCCCGAGCACCCGCTTGAAGTCACCCACGATGGGGATGGAACCGCCCTCGCCTACCGTTACCGCCTTCCTGCCCCACTCGGCTGCGAGCGCCGCACGGGTCCTTGCGAGGGCCGGATTGTCGAACGGAAGCTCGATCGCCGGCGCCCCAGTGAAACTCTTGAACTCGACCTTGGCGTCGGGAGGGAGCCGATCGCGCACGAACGCATAGAAAGCGGCACGCACCTTTTCAGGGTCCTGGCTGCCTACCAGGCGAAATGAGACCTTTGCCTTTGCCTGTGCGGGAATGACTGTTTTTGCACCCTCGCCGACATAGCCGCCGATCATTCCGTTGATCTCGGCCGTGGGGCGGGTCGCGATCTGCTCGATCAGCATGCGGTCCTTCTCACCCGCAGGAACCTTGAGCCCCACCCCGCCGAGGAATTCCTCCGCAGTGAGGTGAAGTCCGGCGAGGTCCTTTCTGATCTCGTTCGGCAACTCACGGACGCCTTCGTAAAAGCCCGGAATGGTCACCCGTCCATTCTCGTCGTGCATCGCACCGAGCACGCGCGCGAGCACTCGCAGCGGGTTCTGTGCCGGGCCCCCGAACAGGCCGGAATGAAGATCGCGGTCGGCACAGGTGATGCTGACTTCCTCGTAGACCAGGCCGCGCAACGAGGTCGTGACCACGGGCGTGCTCGCATCCCACATGCTGGTATCGCAAACCAGCGCAAGATCGAGCTTGAGCTCGTCGGCATGTTGTTTCACGAATCCGAAGAGGTGGTTGGAGCCGCACTCCTCCTCCCCCTCGATCATCGCAGTGATCGGTAACGGCAGCTCCCACGTGACTCTTCGGTAGGCGCGGCACGCCTCGACGAATGTCATGAGCTGCCCCTTGTCGTCACAGGCTCCGCGCGCGACGATCATCTTGCTGCCGTCCGGCCTAGTCACGAGGCGCGGTGCAAACGGCGGCGCTTCCCACAAATCGAGCGGATCGACCGGCTGAACGTCGTAATGGCCATAAAACAGCACACGCGGCGTGCTGCGCCCGGGATCGCCGGCCTTCCCCACTACGACCGGATTTCCATCAGTGGGTCTGATGCTGGTCTCAAAGCCAATGCTGGCGAGATCCTGAGCAACATACTGTGCCGCATCCAGGCACTGTTGCTTGTAGGCTGGATCGGTCGAAATCGATTGAATGCGCAACAACGCGAACAGTCGCTCGAGGCTCTGATCCAGATCCGCATCGATCTGCGCAAGTACGGCCGGGAGCGCCTGCGACGGTGTCATGCTTCATGCCTCGTTCCGACTAGGTTGAGCCGCATGGCCGGGCTTGTCCCGGCCATTCCCGTCTTGGCCGCGGCAAAGACGTGGATGCGCGGCCGCGCAGACAAGTTTACGCAGTCTGCGCACGCTTGACTGCGTTGCCCGCGCATCACAGTGATAGTCAGCGCCGCAATATTCCGCCCATGGTTCCGCGTATGATGGTGCGGCCGATGGAGCTGCCGGCCTTGCCGCCAAGCGACTTGCCGATATCGGCCGCGACCCGGTCCGCAACAGAGCGCGTGATCTGCCGTGCCGCCAATTGCCCGGATGTAAGCCGGGTGCCGCGCGGCCGCCCGGTACCGAAAATCCTCTCAAGCGCCGTCGCGATCACGTTACCGATTCGGGTCCAGAAGCCCGGCGGTGTTTCCGGGGCGGGCGGCGCTGGCGAGGGAGCACCAGCAGTCGGTGCAGAGGGAGCGCCGATTGGTCGGTCCGGCGTGCCGGATTGGGTGCGCTTCTGCAGCACCTCATACGCAAACTCGCGATCGATGGCCTGGTCGTATTTGCCTTTGACCGGGCTCTTGGCGATCAGCGCCTTGCGCTCCTCATCGCTGATCGGGCCGAGCCGGCCGGAGGGCGGGCGGACCATGCAACGCTCGACCATCTCCGGCGTGCCGTTGCCTTCCAGAAAAGACACCAGCGCCTCGCCTTTGCCGAGCTCCATGATGACTTTGGCGGTGTCGAGCTTGGGATTGGCGCGGAACGTCTCGGCGGCGGCGCGCACCGCCTTCTGATCGCGCGGCGTGAACGCGCGCAGCGCATGCTGAACGCGGTTGCCGAGTTGCGCCAGCACCTTGTCCGGCACATCCAGCGGATTCTGCGTAACGAAATAGACCCCCACTCCCTTGGAGCGAACAAGCCGGACCACCTGCTCGATCTTGTCGAGCAGCGCCTTGGGCGCGTCAGTGAACAGGAGATGAGCCTCGTCAAAGAAGAAGCAGAGCTTGGGCTTGGGCTGATCGCCGACTTCCGGCAGCTGCTCGAACAGCTCGGAGAGGAGCCACAGGAGGAAAGTCGCATAGAGGCGCGGACTGCCCATTAATTTATCCGCCGCCAGGATGTTGATGTATCCGCGCCCGTCCTCAGTGGTGCGGATGAAGTCCTTGAGCGTGAGCGCGGGCTCGCCGAAGAACTGGTTGCCCCCCTGGTTCTCGAGGACGAGAAGCTGCCGTTGGATGGTGCCGATGGTGGTCTTGGACACATTGCCGTAGCGCGAGGTCAGCTCGGCGGCGTGATCCGCGATGTAGCCGAGCATGGCGCGAAGGTCCTTGAGATCGAGCACCAGGAGCCCCTGCTCGTCCGCCACGCGAAAGCAGATGTTCAGCACGCCTTCCTGCACCTCATTGAGATCCATGAGGCGCGAGAGCAACAGCGGTCCCACTTCGGAGATGGTGGCACGGACTGGGTGACCTTGCTCCCCGAACAAATCCCAGAACACCACTGGGAATTGGTCCGGCTCATAAGCAAAGCCGAGGCTCTTTGCGCGCTTGACGAACGCCTCCTTGGCCTCGCCTTTTTGCGAGATGCCGGAGAGATCCCCCTTGATGTCTGCGGCGAAGACAGAAATGCCGGCCCGCGACAAACCCTCAGCCAGCACCTGCAAGGTCACGGTCTTGCCGGTGCCCGTGGCGCCCGTCACCAATCCATGCCGGTTGGCAAGCGCAATCGTCAAGACTTCAGGTTTTGTGCTCTTGCCGACGAAAATCGTGCCGTCCTTGTCCAGGTCCGCCATCGCTTAACCCTCGCGCTCGATCGCCTGCATTGTTGCCGTCTCGACGGAGCCGTCAACCGGAAGAAGCGCTCGGCCATCGCAGCCTTCCGCCCGTCGTAACCCTCAGGTGTTTTGTCGCATAATGCCCTGGTGCGCAAATGCAACAATGCGCAACGTATTGAATGGACACGCCTGTTCTGTCGCAAGCTGTACGCGTATTATGGCTATACGCGAGTGTGGGCGAGGGGGGCATATGAACGACGACCTTAGGGGACGTCGTGTTGCCGTTGCAGGGGGCAACCGGGCGGCCTCGGCCCGAGTGCGCAGCGGGTTTGCGCAAGCTCTGCCCGCGCGCGAGCAGCGCGACCAGCACACCGCATCGCGAAGTTTTGTGAGTTTTTTGCCCAGGATCAATGGGGAGCGGCAGTTGCTTGAGCGCGGCGGCCGGCTCCCCGGCCGTGGACGGTCGCTCTCGTTCGCTGCGTAGCGCGAACAGGCTCCGCCACCGAGGAGATGATGATGCCGTACTCCATCAGCACGATCCAGGAGATCGATGAGGATGAAGTCGAGGCCCTCAAGTCCGTCGGCATCAAGACGACGGAGAAGCTGCTCGAGGCTGCCGCAACCCCGCTGGGGCGCAAGCATCTCGCTGCCAGGTCCAGGCTCGACCCGAAGAAGCTGCTGCGCTGGGCCAACATGGCCGATAAGCTGCGCATCAAAGGCATGGGTAATGACTATGCCAGCCTCTTGCGCGAGGCCGGCGTGGATACGGTGAAGGAGCTGGGATACCGCAACCCGCGCCGGCTTGCCCAATCCATGCGGGAGGTCAACAAGAAGCGGAAGCTGGTCCGGTTTCTGCCTCCCGAGAAGCTGGTGACGCGCTGGATCGAGCAGGCGCGAAAGCTTCAGAAGAAGATCACATACTAATTGCCAGGCGCTGCCCCATAACGCACTGATGGTAGATCGTCTTCTCGCTGTAGTGGCGGCCCCACCACCGAACGCAGCAGGACACGCTTGCGCCGCCGGCGCAGCGATGCCGGCGCAGCAATTGACAAACCGGCGATTATCGCCGCTAACTCCCCGGATCGACGGTCTCTCGCACGAGAGCGAACAGGGAATGCGGTGCGGAACCCAGGTTCCAATTCCGCAGCTGCCCCCGCAACTGTAGGCGGCGAGCCTGTGCCACAGGGCCACTGGGACGCGATCCCGGGAAGGCGGTGACAGGCATCGACCCGCGAGCCAGGAGACCTGCCGTTGATTCGGTCGCCGTCCGGGCGGGGTGCCTCGGAACCGGTCGATTCGTCATTCGGCACCCGGCTCACGACTGCGATCAAACGGAGCGGCAGCGGTGACCGATCAGCCAAACACAGTTGCAAGCGCTGCAGCGCTTAACGGTGCGACCATCTTTGTTTGCATCACCTGCCGCGCTGGCGCCGAGCCGGCAGTCGAGCCGCCGCCGGGAGCAAGGCTGGCAGCAGCCGCTGCAGCAGCTGCGCACGGTACGGGCATCGCCGTGCAGCCGGTGCGCTGCCTTGCAAACTGCACGCGTGGGCCCAGCGCCGCGATCCGCTGCAGTCACTCATGGACCTACGTGTTCGGCGGGCTCGATATCGCCTGTGCGGGAGCGCTCGTTGCAGGCGCGCGCCTGCTCATGGAGGCCCAAGATGGCCTGCTCCCCTGGCGCGGGCGGCCCGAACCGCTCAAGCGCGGGCTGATCGCCCGCGTTCCGCCGCTCGATTTTGCAGAGCTGGAGGTCCCGGCTTTGCTTGTTCAGGAGACGGTTGAATGAGCACTTCGCTTGCCCGCGTGCCCTGCACGATAGTCACTGGCTTTCTCGGCGCCGGGAAAACGACGCTGATCCGTCACGTCCTTGCCCATGCGCAGGGTCGGCGCCTCGCTGTGATCGTCAACGAGTTTGGCGATGTGGGGATCGACGGCGAGATCCTGAAGGGATGCGGCGACGCCGCCTGCCCGGGAGAAAACATTGTCGAGCTCGCCAACGGCTGTCTTTGTTGCACCGTCGCCGACGAGTTCGTGCCAGCGCTCGATACCATTCTGTCGCGCCAGCCCACAGTCGAGCATATCGTCATCGAGACGTCCGGCCTGGCACTGCCCAAGCCCTTGGTCCAGGCCTTCCACTGGCCCGCAATCAAGAGCCGCGTCACGGTGGACGGCGTGGTGGCGGTGGTAGACGGCGCGGCGCTTGCGAGCGGGCGTGTCGCCGCCGATCTCGAAGCCCTCGCACGTCAACGCGCCGCCGATCGTTCGCTCGACCACGACGACCCGGTCGAGGAAGTGTTCGAGGATCAGGTCGCGTGCGCCGACCTGGTGGTCCTCAATAAGCGGGATCTCCTCGATGCTGCCGGCATCGATCGCGCGATGGCAAAAGTCGCAAGCGCGCTCCCGCGCGCGGTCAAGATCGTCCCGGTTTCCGACGGCAAAGTAGATCCGGTAGCCCTCCTCGGGCTTGGGCTCAACAGCGAGGACGACATCGAAAACCGCCGCACCCGCCATGATGCCGAGCTGGAGCATGATCACGATGATTTCGAGAGCTTCGTCGTGCCGCTTCCCGAGGTCGCTAGCCCCAGCGAGCTGGCTGCGCGCGTCTCGGAGCTGTCAGTGGCGCACGACATCTTCCGGGTGAAGGGGTTTGTTGCGGTAGCGGGCAAGCCGATGCGTCTCCTTTTGCAGGCGGTCGGATCGCGGGTGACGCATCAATACGATCGGCCCTGGCTTGCTTCCGAGGCGCGCGAGGGTCGACTGGTTGTGATCGGATTGAAGGGATTGGATCGCGCCGCCGTGGCGCGATCACTGTGCGTTTGAGCGATGCATCTGCTCGCAACCAGCTCTACCGCTCTCGATGAGATCGTCGAGCCGATCGATCTGCGCCAGCCTCCAGGCGACGTGCTGGTGCTCTCCTTCGCGGACAGCGATCTCGCCGGCTTGGCCGCAGCCTGGGCGCTGGAACGCGACGGCTTGCCCAGCGTGCGGCTCGCGCATTTGCGCGATTTGCGCCATCCCATGTCGGTCGATCTCTGGCTCGATCGCGTCGCAAGCCATGCCAAAGTCATCCTGGTGCGCCTCCTCGGCGGGGTGGACTGGTGGCGCTATGGCGTCGAGTGCCTCTCTGCGCTCGCTCGGGCCCGCGGCATCGCGCTTGCGCTGCTGCCGGGAGAGGATCGCGACGATCCCCGGCTCGCAGAGGCATCGACGCTCTCGCAGAGCGAGCTCGACACATTGCTCCGCTTCTTTCGCGAGGGCGGGCGGGAAAACCTCCGTGCACTGTTGCGGCGCCTCGCCCGCCACGCCGGCGCGAGCGTAGAGGCTCCCGAACCGATATCAGTCCCGCGGATGGCGGGCTACCTGCCCGGTCACGGCGCCGTCGATCTTGATCGCCTGGTCGCGACCGTAGAGCCTGGGCGGCCGGTCATCCCCGTCATCTTTTATCGCGCGCTGCTGCTCGCTGCAGATATGTCGGCCATAGACGCCCTATGCCACGCGATCGCATCCAAGGGATTGGCGCCGGCGCCGCTTTTCGTCACCAATTTCAAGGATCCCGCGGCTGCGGAATTCGTGCGCGACGCCCTGACGCGGCTTTCGCCTGCCGTGGTTCTGACCACTACAGCTTTCGCGCTCGGTACCGAAAGCGACGAGCCGACCGCGCTCGATGGGCCTGATGTGCCGGTGCTCCAGGTCGTCTTCGCCAACACCAAGCGCGCGGCCTGGCGCGACAGCCCGCGCGGCCTCGGCGCCGCCGACCTCGCCATGCACATCGTGCTGCCCGAGCTCGATGGCCGCGTGCTCGCGGGTGCTGTCGCATTCAAGGAGCCGTTGGCCCCGCAGGGCGAGCTGGCGTTCACGGCTCTGGTCAATCGGCCGGAGCCTGACCGCATCGCCATGATCGCCGAGCGCGTGGCGGCGCTCACGCGCCTGCAACGAACATCACGCCCGCAACGGCGGCTCGCCGTGCTGATGCCGCATTACGCCGGAGCACCGGGACGCGACGGCTATGCCGTCGGGCTGGATGTTCCCGCAAGCGTGCTGGCGCTCCTCTCCGACTTGGCGCTTGCGGGCTATTCCATTGCGGACGTGCCTGAGACGTCGCGCGCGTTGCTCGATGCGCTCAACGCGGGGTCGAGCGAAGCCGTGCTCCCGCTCGATCTCTATTCCACGCTGATTGCAGCGTTGCCGGAGGATGCTACCGCGCGGATCGACGCGGCATGGGGCGATCCCGCGGGCGATCCCGATCTGCACGACGGCATGTTCCGCTTCCGCGCGCGCATCTTCGGCAATGTTCTGGTGGCACTCCCTCCCGACCGGGGCCGGCCGAGCACTCGCCGCGCGGACTATCACGATCCGATGCTGCCCCCGCGCCATGCCCTGCTCGCCTTCGGGCTGTGGCTGCGGCACCGCGCCGATATCGACGCTCTCGTGCATATGGGTGCGCATGGGACCCTGGAATGGCTGCCTGGGAAAGCGGTGGCGCTGACGTCGTCCTGCTTTCCCGAGATCCTCACTGGCGCGTGTCCCACGTTCTATCCGTTCATCGTCAGCAATCCGGGGGAGGCAGCGCAGGCCAAGCGTCGCATTGCCGCGGTCACGATCGGCCATCTGCCGCCGCCCCTCGTCGCCGCGACGCCATCCGCAGATGCGGGCGAGCTCGAGCGTCTCGTTGACGAATACGCCCGGGCAGACGGCCTCGACCGCAAGCGGCGCGACCGGCTTGCGGGCCTCATCATCGAGACTGCGCAGCGCACCGGGATTGCCCGCGACGCCGGCATCGAGGGCAAAACCGACAGTGGCGATGCGCTGCGACGCATCGATGCCTGGCTTTGCGATCTCAAGGACCTCTCCATCAAGGACGGCCTGCATGTCTTCGGGCGGGCAACTCATTCCGGCGAGATGCCGGCGCAATGGCAGGCAAGCGCCGCAGCGGAGCGGACCGCATTGCTCTGCGCGCTCGACGGGCGGCGAGTGGCATCCGGTCCCGCCGGCGCGCCTTCGCGCGGCCGGCGCGACGTGCTTCCCACCGGCCGCAACCTGTTCACCGCCGACCCGCGCATGCTGCCCACGCCGACCGCCATGGACCTCGGCCGTCTTGCCGCCGATGAGGTGGTGCGCCTTTATCGGCAGACGCACGGCGAGATGCCCCGTGCCCTCGTCATCGACCTCTGGGGCAGCGCGACCTTGCGCACCGGCGGCGAGGAGATCGCGCAGGGGCTGAGCCTGATGGGGTGCCGGCCCACCTGGGATCATGCCAGCGCCCGCGTTATCGGCATTGAGGTGCTGCCGATTGCGACCATGGGGCGCCCACGTATCGATGTCACCTGGCGCATCTCCGGTCTGTTCCGCGATCTCTTTCCCGCGCAGATTGCGCTGCTGGACGCCGCGGTGCGCACGGTCTCCGCGCGCGAGGAGTCCGACGAGGAGAACCCGCTCGCGGCAGCGCGCCGATCATCCGCAAGCGATCAGCCGGCGCCGCTCGCGCGCATTTTCGGCAGCGCCCCTGGAGCCTATGGCGCAGGCGTCGAGGATCTGCTTGGACACGACAGTGATCGCCACGCGCTTGGTGCCGCCTATCTCTCGGCAGCATCCCACGCTTATGGAGGCGCCGAGGGCGGCGGCAGAGCTGCGCCCGGCGAATTTGCTGCGCGGGTCGAACGCGCCGACCTGCTCGTGCATCCCGGCGATGACCCGGGTCGTGACCTGCTCGAAGGTGCCGAGGATGCCGCCTTCGTCGGCGGCTTTGCCGCGGCTGCAGCCGCGCTGGAAAAAGCTCCTGATCTGATCATTCTGGATGTGACCGATCCGCGGCGCCCACGCGCACGGTCGCTGAACGCGGCACTCGCTCGCATCGTGCGCGGCCGCGCGGTCAATCCGGCCTTCATCGCCGGCATGATGCGGCACGGCCCCCGCGGAGCCGCGGAGCTCGCTGAGACGCTCGACCGGCTCATGGACTTCGCGGAGACCACGAACGCCGTGTCCAGCGCGCTAATCGATCTCGTGCACGCCGCCTATTTTGCCGATCCGCAGGTGCGCGAGTTTCTGCAACGGGAGAATCCCGCCGCCGCGCGCGCCATGGTGGAGCGCTTCGCAGCTGCGCTGCGCAAAGGGCTATGGCACCCGCGTCGTAACGACATCAGCACAGAGCTCGACGCGCTTCTCGTCGAGATGCCGCCGTGAACTCGTTCAATCGTCGTGGCGGCTGCCCCGGCTTGTCGGAACCAATGCCGACGGGCGACGGGCTGCTGGTGCGCCTGGTGCCGCTCGACAGCGTGGCGCTTGCCGATCTCCGCGCAATCTGCGCGGCGGCGCGGCGCCATGGCAATGGCACGATCGAGATCACCGCGCGTGGCAGTCTACAGGTGCGCGGACTCTCGGCGTGCTCGGCGCCGGCTTTCGCGCGCGCCGTGACGCAGCTCGACATCGTCGCTTCCGATGGTCTGAGCGTCGTCGCTAGTCCCATCCCCGATGACCCTGAGAGCATCATCGATCCACGGCCGATCGCGGCGATGGTGCGCCGAGCTGTAGCGGATGCGTCACTTGCGCTTTCAGCAAAAGTCTCGGTCATCATCGACGGAGGCGGCCGCCTCCATCTCGATGCTCTGCCCGCCGATATCAAGCTCCTGGCGATCAAAGCACGGGAGAACCCGCTCCTTCAGGTGTCCATGGGAGGGGACGCCGCGTCCGCGACATCACTCGGGGCCATCGCGCTTCCTGCGGCAACCGATGCGGTCCTCGCCCTGCTCGGCGCGATTGCAGCGCAAGGCCCGCAGGCGCGCGCAGCTGATATTGTTCGCGCTGCTGGCATCGAGCACCTGCGGTCGCTCATCGCGGATCATCTGCAATCTGCGCCGGTGCCGCCAAGGCGCGCACCTGCAGAGCCGATCGGCAGCCATCGGCTGCGGGACGAATCCATGGCGCTCGGTATGGCCCTGCCCTTTGGACATGCTCACGCCGACACGCTTGCTGCGCTTGCCGCGGTTGCCGGCCGCTACGGCGTACACGCCGTACGGCTCGCGTCTCCCCGCGCTCTGTTGCTGCTCGGTCTGGCCCCGGAGAATGCGGCTGCGCTCCGCGATGAGGCTGCGCGGCTCGGATTCATCGTGGATGCCGATGACCCAAGGCGGCGCATTGTTGCCTGTCCCGGCAAGCCGTCCTGCGCCTCGGGATTGATCGCCGCCCGCGCGCTCGCAACCGAGCTGGCGCAGCATCTTCAAAGTCTCGATGGTCATACCCCGCTTCACGCGGGGCATCCGGTAACCCCTGCTCGACCGATTGAGGCGCGGACGCGTCAGCTCCTTAATCCGGCGGTTACTGGATCGTCCGCGTACGCGGACGATGACAGCCGAGCGAGTGTTCACATCTCAGGATGCGCGAAGGGCTGTGCGCATCCGGGAGCGGCCGCGCTGACGGTGGTCGGGACGCAGCGGGGCTGCGGCATCGTCCACCACGGCTCGGCCCGCACCATGCCAAACTATCATGTGGATCCCGACGGTCTCCTCGCCGAGATCGAGCACATCCTCTCCCAAAGCAAGGAAGCGGTGGATGCGTGAGCCGCAGATCTATCTGCGTGATGGAAACGCGATTTACGAGCGCTCCTTCGCCATCATCCGCGCTGAAGCCGACCTCTCTCACTTCTCCAGCGAGGAGGCAGAGATCGCCGTCCGCATGATCCACGCCTGCGGGATGGTGGAAATCGCGGATCGCATCGTATTTGGCGGTCCTTTGGTCCGATCAGCGCGAAATGCTCTCGCTCAGGGCGCGCCGATTTTCTGTGACTTCGAGATGGTGGCCCACGGCATCTCGCGGGCGCGATTGCCCGCACAGAACGCAGTAATATGCAAGCTGCGAGATGCTGCCGTGCCCGCGCTCGCGGAAAAGCTCGGCACCACCCGCTCCGCCGCCGCAGTGGAATTGTGGGCTGACAAGCTGGAAGGCGCCGTAGTTGCGATCGGCAATGCGCCCACGGCGCTCTTGCATTTGTTGGAGCTCATCGAGCGCGGCGCGCCGCCACCGGCAGCGGTCGTGGGCATTCCGGTCGGCTTCGTCGGCGCGGCGGAATCAAAAGAGGCTCTGGCCGTCAACTCGCTCCGCGTGCCGTATCTTACCGTGCGCGGCCGCATCGGCGGCAGCGCCATGACGGCAGCGGCGGTCAATGCACTCGCGAGGCCGGGGCTATGAGCGAAGGCGCGAGACTTATCGGCGTAGGCGTGGGTCCGGGCGATCCCGAGCTGCTGACCCTCAAGGCCATCCGCGTGCTGAAAGAAGCCGAGGTGATTGCGCATTTTGCCAAGTCCGGCAATGCGAGCAACGCGCGCGCAACAATTGCGGGCCATATCGGCCCCGATACGACCGAGCTGACATTCCGTTACCCGGTCACGACGGAGATTCCGCGCGACACGCCGACTTACTGCAGCAGGATGCGGGCGTTCTACGACAGCTGCGCCGCCGCGATAGCTGCTCATCTCGATGCTGGCCGCAGCGTAGCCGTGATCTGCGAGGGCGACCCTCTGTTCTATGGCTCCTACATGCACCTGCATGTGCGGCTTGCTTCGCGCTATCCGGCAGAAGTCGTGGCCGGGGTCACGGGGATGTCCGGTTGCTGGTCGGCCATCGGCACGCCGATCGCCCAGGGAGATGATGTGTTCACCGTGCTGCCGGCGACGCTCTCCGAGAACGAGCTCGAACGTCGGCTTGAGGACGCAAATTGCGCTGTCATCATGAAGCTCGGGCGCAATCTGCCGAAGGTGCGCCGGGCGCTCCATCGCGCAGGTCGGCTCGACCGCGCCATTTACGTCGAACGCGGCACCACGGCGAACGCCGCCTCGATGCAGCTTGCGGCCAAAACCGATGATGAGGCGCCGTATCTTTCAATGATCCTGGTGCCGGGCTGGGAGGAACGGGTGTGAGCGGGCAGCTTGCCGTTGTCGGCCTGGGCCCCGGAGATGCGCGCTGGCTCACCCCGGAAGCGGACAATGCCCTGGCGCAAGCGGATGCACTCTACGGCTATGGGCCATACCTCGATCGCGTTCCTTCCCGGTCTGGGCAGCGCCGCGTTCCTTCCGACAACCGCGAGGAAGCCGCGCGCGCCGCCGCTGCGCTGCGACATGCGGCGCAAGGCGCTTGCGTCGCCCTGGTCTCGGGCGGCGATCCCGGCGTGTTTGCCATGGCGGCGGCGGTGTGCGCCGAAATAGAAAAGGGCCCCGACCGGTGGCGCACGCTTGACGTCGTGGTCATCCCCGGGATCACGGCGATGCTCGCGGTGGCCGCACGCGCGGGCGCCCCGCTCGGCCACGACTTCTGCGCGCTCTCGCTCTCCGACAATCTCAAGCCTTGGGAACTGATTGTGCGCCGGCTCGTCGCCGCGGCGGAGGTCGGCTTGGTGATCGCGATCTATAATCCAGTCTCCCGCGCACGGGAGTGGCAGCTGGCCGCTGCCTTCGATGAGCTGCGCCTTCGGCTCGCGGCCGCAACGCCGGTCGTGTTCGGACGCGCCGTCGGACGCGCAGATGAGAAGGTCGCAATCACCACGCTTGCTGCCGCCGACCCGAGTGCGGCGGACATGGCAACTCTCATTATCGTGGGCTCTGCGGAAACGCGGCTCATCACCCGCCCGGGGCGCTCGCCCCTGGTCTATACGCCGCGCGCTGTCGAGAGCGTCAGCGTATGATCAAGCCAAGCGCAGGCTTCCTCGATGGTCGAGACCGCTGGCGCGTCGGGCAACGGCGGGCGCCGCAGCATGATCACTGGCAGGCCAAGGGCACGCGCCGCTGCGATCTTCCCGTACGTCGCGCTGCCCCCACTGTTCTTCGCGACAATGACGCTGATGCGATGGACCTCGAGGAGCGCGCGTTCGTCCGCCTCGTGAAAAGGGCCACGGGCGGTCAAGTAAGTGGCATGCGGCACGGCAAGCGGCGGGTCAATGGGGTCCACGCTGCGCACGAGATAATGATGCCGGGGCGCGCCGACGAATGGCGCGAGCTCCTTGCGGCCCAGCGCGAGGAAAACCCGGCGCGGCTCGTTGCCGAGCGCGCGGGCTGCGGCAGCGACATCCGGCACCTCGACCCAACGATCACGGGCACTCGCAAACCATGGCGGTCGCCGCATCGCCAGCATGGGTGTGCGCGCCTGCCGCGCTGCATGTGCCGCGTTGGCGGAAATGATGACGGCATAGGGATGCGTCGCATCGATCAGCGCGTCGATGCGCTCGCAGGCGAGGTACTCCGAAAGTCCCCTCGCACCGCCAAAACCGCCAACCCGGACCGGCACCGGCTGCGGTGCGGGCGAAGCGGTGCGGCCCGCAAGCGAGAGGATCACGTCGAGCTCCGCACGACCGGCAAGCTCGGCTGCGAGGCGCCGTGCTTCCGCAGTACCGCCGAGTATCAGGACTTGCCGCATGGTCGAAACTGATCTCCTGAGTAATCCGGGCGCAGGCGACACTGCCGCAACATTTCGTTGGCTGTCCATTGTCGGCATCGGCGAGGACGGCATCGACGGATTGAGCACCGCGGCACGGGAGCTGGTGCAGCGGGCAGAGATCGTCTTTGGCGGCAAGCGCCACCTCGCGCTTGCGGCCCCGCTCATTCGCGGGGTCGCGCGCCCATGGCCCAGCCCGTTCGAAGGCGCCGTAAAGGAAGTGCTGGCATATCGCGGACGCGCCGCGTGCGTGCTCGCCTCGGGCGATCCTTATCTCTACGGCATCGGCGCGTTGCTGGCACAGCACGTCGATGCGCGGGAAGTGCAGGCCGTGCCTGCACCGTCTGCCTTCAGCCTCGCTGCGGCGAGGCTCGGCTGGGCCTTGGCCGACTCGGCGCAGCTCTCGCTGCATGCGCGCGCGCTCGACCTCGTGCGACCATATTTACAACCTGGTGCACGGGTGCTTGCGCTTACTTCCGATGGCCGCTCACCCGCGGCGCTCGCGCGCATGCTTAGCGATGCGGGATTTGGACGCTCCCACCTCACCATACTGGAGGCGCTCGGCGGGCCGCGGGAACGCATACGAACCACGAGCGCCGAGCAGTTTGCTCTCGACTGCATCAATGATCTCAACCTCGTTGCGATTGAGGTGA
The DNA here is from genome assembly GCA_963841705.1 of uncultured Alphaproteobacteria bacterium. GTDB lineage: Bacteria > Pseudomonadota > Alphaproteobacteria > Rhizobiales > Xanthobacteraceae > VAZQ01. The sequence continues at coordinate 29,358 of CAWJDY010000027.1, read as the reverse complement.
CGGCGGAGCCGGGCGCGCGCGTCATCGCCCGTGCCGCCGGGTTGAGTGATGCATTGTTCGAGCACGATGGGCAGATCACCAAGCGCGAGGTCCGAGCGATTACGCTCTCCTCGCTCGCGCCGCGGCGCGGCGAGCTGTTATGGGACATTGGCGCGGGCGCGGGCTCGGTCGCGATCGAATGGATGCTCGCTGATCCATCGCTGCGCGCGATTGCTGTCGAGCGCAGCACGCAGCGCGCCGCGCGCATAAAGCGCAATGCCGCACGGTTCGGAGTGCCCGGGCTGGTCGCGATCGAAGGCGCAGCACCGGCTGCGCTCGAGAACCTCGCGCCGCCACATGCCATCCCCCATGCCATCTTTGTCGGAGGTGGCGCGAACGATCCGGGCGTATTGGATCGTTGCGTCGCTGCACTTCGTTCCGGTGGACGTCTCGTCGTCAATGCCGTGACGCTCGAAACCGAATCGCTGGTCATGGAACGCCGGGCAAGTCTTGGCGGCGACCTCATCCGGGTTGCCGTCACGCATGCCGAGCCGCTCGGGAGCAAAACCGGCTGGCGTCACGCCATGCCCGTCCTCCAATGGCTATGGGTGAAGCCGTGATCGTCGCAGGCGTGGGGTGCCGCAAGGGCACGGAGGCCACGGATGTGCAAGCCGCCGTCCGTGCAGCGCTCGCCCAATGTGGCGTTCCAGCCAATGCCCTTGCGGCCATTGCAACATCGGCGGCGAAGAGCACGGAAGCGGGGATAGCCGGCGCGGCAGCGGAGTTAGGAATCCCGCTCCTCCCGATATCCCAAAGCGATCTGGAAGACGCCGCCTCCGGCGCCCACACCAGGTCCGAGCGCGTGCTGGCGCTGATGGGCGTACCCTCGCTTGCCGAAGCGGCTGCGCTGGCGGCCGCCGGTCCCACGGCACGGCTGCTCGCTGCGCGCATCGCCGTAGGCTCCGTCACCTGCGCCCTTGCTCAATCCCGCGACCCGTCGGGGGAGCGCCCATGACCGTGCATTTCATCGGGGCTGGTCCGGGCGCAGCCGACCTCATCACCATTCGCGGGCGCGACCTCCTCTCCCGCTGCCCGGTGTGCCTCTACGCCGGATCGATCGTATCGCCCCAACTGCTGACCCATTGTCCCGAGGGTGCGCGCATCGTGGACACGGCGCCGATGAGCCTCGATCAGATCGAAGCCGAGCTGGTGGCGGCGCATGCGGCGCGCCTCGACGTGGCGCGGCTGCATTCCGGCGACCTTTCGGTGTACAGCGCGCTGGCGGAGCAACTGCGCCGGCTCAAGCAACGCGCCATTCCTTATACGCTCACCCCCGGCGTTCCGGCGTTTGCGTCTGCCGCGGCGGTGCTCGGCTGCGAGCTTACCGTGCCGGAGGTCGCGCAGAGCGTGGTGCTCACGCGCATGCCGGGTCGGGCCTCGCGTATGCCGGAGGCCGAGCAGCTCGCCTCGTTCGCGACCACAAGAGCGACGCTCGCCATTCATCTTGCCATCTCTGCCCTCGAGAAAATCGTCGCGGAGCTGACGCCGTTCTACGGCGCCGACTGTCCGGTTGCCGTCGTGGTGCGCGCAAGCTGGCCTGACGAGCGTGTCCTGCGCGGCACCCTCGGCGATATTTGCGCAAGCGTCGCGGCGGCACCGATCGAGCGCACCGCGCTCGTGCTGGTAGGGCGCGCGCTTGCAGCCGAGAATTTTCGCGATAGCGCCCTCTATGACGCATCGTATCAACGACGCTTTCGCGCCGGAGACGGCGCGTGAGCAGGCGCGAAGGGTGCGTGCCCCATGAGCCGGCCCTCGCGATCGAATACCGCGATCTCGATAGCGATGCCGCGTCCCTCGACGACGCTTGCCGCGGTATGTTGGGCGGCGCGGGCGACCGCATCCCCCAGCGCTACGCGTTCGGCTTCGGCATACTCAAAGGCTTCCGCCGCCGTGTTCGACGCCAGGATGCGTTCCCGCAGCGCGGGCGACCCGCCTGCCGCCTCGGCTGCGCCGGCGAGCCAAGTGAGATCGACCGCACCGCGCTTGGAATGGAGATCGAGGAGCCCTTGGGCAAGCTTCGCCATCTTGGCAATGCCCCCGGCGATGGTGACCTTCGGCACCGGATGCCGGCGCAGGTATTTGAGCATTCCCCCGACGAAGTCGCCCATATCGATCAGGGCGGTCTCAGGGAGATCGTGCAGCTTGCGGATCGCCGCTTCCGACGTTGCGCCGGTCGCGCCGGCGATGTGGGTATGGCCCAGGGCACGCGCTACGTCGATGCCGCTATGGATGGAGGCGATCCAGGAGGAACAGGAATAAGGAACAACGATCCCCGTGGTGCCGAGGATCGACAACCCCCCTATGATCCCGAGCCGCGCGTTCAGAGTTCTCGCGGACAGCGCGTCCCCTCCGGGGATCGCAATTTCAATCTCCACGTCGCCGCTGCCATTTGCAGCCGCAGCGACCTCCGCAATGGCGCTCCGCATCATCTGCCGCGGCACGGGATTGATCGCAGGCTCGCCCGGGGGAATTGCCAGGCCGGGACGGGTCACCGTTCCCACCCCTTCTCCGGCGCGGAAGGTCACTCCACTCCCGGGCGCGCCGACGCGCACGGTGGCAAGCACCAGCGCGCCGTGAGTAACGTCGGGATCATCGCCGGCGTCCTTGATCACGCCCGCAGTCGCGGCATCCGAGCCCCGGCGGCTCACCGCAAGCCCGAAAGCCGGACGCTCGCCGCGCGGCAGGACTACTTCGACGGGGTCAGGAAACTCGCCCGTCAGCAGCGCCGTATAGGCTGCCTTGGCCGCCGCAGTGGCGCAGGCGCCCGTGGTCCAGCCGCGCCGAAGCGGCCGGTGCTTCGAACTCATGGCCCTGCCTATAATGTGCCGCAGCGATGCGGTCACGGCGGAACGTGTGCCGATGGATGACTGGAGCGCGCTCGCCAACGTGCGCGGCGCCATGCCGGTGCTGCCGCCTGGACACGTATGGCTCGCCGGTGCCGGCCCGGGTGATCCCGGACTATTGACGCTCTATGCCCTTGCCGGCCTGGCCCATGCGGATGTGATCGTGCATGACGCCTTGGTCGACAAGCGCGTGCTGGCGCTCGCCGGAGCGCAGGCGAGACTCGAATTTGCCGGCAAGCGCGGCGGCAGACCGTCGGCGGTGCAGGCCGACATCTCCAAGCGCCTGGTCGAGCTTGCCAAAGAAGGACGCCGGGTGTTGCGCCTCAAGGGCGGGGATCCCTGCATCTTCGGACGTGGCGGTGAGGAGGCGATGGCGCTCGCTGCGGCCGGCATCCCGTTCCGGATCATCCCGGGTGTCACCTCCGGCTTGGCCGCGCTCGCGGCAGCCTCGATTCCGGCGACGGTGCGGCAGGTGAACCGGGCCATCATCCTGGCGGCCGGCCATGGCGGCGAGGAAGATGGTTACGATTGGGGCCCACTCGCGCGCACCGGCGAGCCCATCGTGCTGTACATGGTGATGCACAACCTTGAACGCGTCGCCGCGGCGTTGATCGCCGCAGGGCGGCATCCCAAGACCCCGGCCGCGATCATCGTTGCAGCAACGACGCCCGCGGAGCGGATCCTCGTGTCGACGCTCGAGCGCATTGCCGCGGACGCGCGGGAACAAGCGCTGGAGTTGCCGGCCATCGCGGTAATCGGGGATATCGTGAAGATGCGCGATCATCTCCTGGCTACGGTTGCAAATCGAAAGCCATGAGCGCCCGCGGCCTCGTCGTTGCAGCTCCGCGATCCGGCTCCGGCAAGACTACGATCACGCTTGCGCTCATTGCTGCGCTGTCGCGCCGCGGCCATGCCGTGCGGGTGGCAAAGGCGGGGCCGGATTACATCGATCTTGCATTCCATGCGGCTGCAGCAGGCCAGCCCGGCTTTAATCTGGACAGCTGGGCCATGCCCCCGGCGCTTCTCGATGCGCTGCTGGGTGAAGCCGCGCGCGAGGCCGATCTCGTCATCATCGAAGGGGTGATGGGATTGTTCGACGGCGTGTCAGGAGCGCCTGGGCGTCGCGGATCAACCGCCGATCTCGCGGCTCGCTTCGGTCTTCCGGTGCTGTTCGTCATGGATGTGTCCGGGCAATCGCAATCGGCGGCCGCCGTGCTGCGCGGGTTTGCCGCGCACGATCCCGCCGTCCGGGTCGCAGGCGTGATTCTCAATCGCATCGGCAGCGAACGCCACCGCTTGCTGATCACCGAGGCGATAGGTGCGTTAGGCATCCCCATCCTCGGTGCCGTGCCGCGCGAGGGGTGCCTCACGCTCCCGGAGCGTCATCTCGGGCTGGTGCAAGCCAGCGAGCACCCGGACTTTGCCGCCCGGATCGAGCAAATAGGCGACACAGCGCAGCGCTATCTCGACGTCGATGCGATAATGGCGGCTGCCGCCGACATTATGCTATCCGATGCGCCCAAGGCTGCGCCGTTGCCGCCCCCCGGCCAACGCATTGCGTTTGCCTCCGACGCCGCTTTCACCTTCTGCTACCCTCACATCCTCGAGGGCTGGCGCCGCGCAGGCGCTGAGATCCTGCGCTTCTCGCCGCTGGCGGACGAGCCCCCTCCGGAGACCTGCGACTGCTGCTGGCTTTCGGGTGGCTATCCGGAGCTGCACGCAGGTGCGCTCGCCGCTTCGCAGTCTTTCCGCGCGGGACTGGCGCAATTTGCGCGAACGCGCCCCGTCCACGGGGAATGCGGCGGCTACATGGTGCTCGGCGAGGCGCTCGAAGATGCGGCTGGGATTCGCCATTGCATGACGGGCCTGCTCGGTCATGCAACAAGCTTTGCGCGGCGCAAGCTTGCGCTCGGCTATCGCGAGGCACGGCTGCGCCGCGACAGCATGATTGGGTCAGCGGGAGGCGTGATGCGCGGCCATGAGTTTCACTACGCGAGCTTGATCGCGAGCGGACCGGATGATCCGTTCTGCGATCTCGCCGACGGACGAGGGCGCCCGCTGGGCCCCGCCGGCGGACGCCGCGGAAATGTCACCGGCACGTTCTTTCATGTCGTAGCGCAGTCGTGAGGATTGCCGCGCGCAGCCCGGATCGTGGCGCGAACGACGACCAAGAGCATTCGAAGATAAAGTCATCCCGCTCTGGCGTCAGCTGCTGCTTCTGCGCCAGATCAGAACGGGGCGCTTGGCTTCTCCCGCTTGCAGTACTGTGAAAAGATCAGCGCAAGCGCTTTTTGGGTCTGATCAGGATCCCCGGGCAAAGAAATATGCGCGGACCGGAATCCGTAATCGACCGTAACTTTGTCTGGCTTGAGGTATTCGAAAATCACGTCGTCGCCTTCCACTTCCAGCTCATAGAGCGTCTGCGATCCCGCGTATTTCTTGCTGATGCGAGCGTTATCCATCTTGAAACGGCTCAGATAGTATCTGGCATAACGATTGAATTTGGGCTCAGGCACCACCACGACGCATGACTTGCGATCGACGATTTGCGGGCCATCGACGGGATCGGTGCGGCCGGTGAAGACATAATCGACCGCCTGTTGGAAGCGGTCGTCCGTAGCAGCGCCGCGGCCAGGCACGCAGGCGATACACAAGAGCGATACTGCGACCAATGTGCGCAGATGGGCCGCGATTGCCGCACTTTGTCGCAGCGCTCGTGTTTCTGATGGGGCAGACGGCGCGCGCGCTCCCTCGGTTCGCAGGCCGACTTGTCTGCTAAAGGCGGGCATTGCTCGCCGAAAACATGCTCACGACTCGGTGTTCTGCGGTCTCGGCCGTTGTCCGAAAGCGCCGACATGGTCTACAATGGCCTAACGCTGGGACGCAATGGGAGCTCATTCACTTCGCAAAACCCGGCGAAGCAAGGTGGATCTTTCGCGAAGACAAGCCATGCCGCCTGACCGGCTCCGAGAGGAACAGGATCAAGATGCGACTTCTGCTTTGGGTGTGCCTTGCCGCTCTGTCCGTGACTCTGACTTCAGCCGCATGGTCACAGCAAAAGCCGGCGCGCATTGCGCTCGTCATCGGCAATGCAGCCTACCCCGGCGCCCGAACGCCGCTTTCCACGACCATCGTCGACGCTCGCAGCTTGGCCGACGAGTTGCGTCGCAGCGGATTCGAGGTCGATCTCAAGATCAATGTCGGCAAAGCCGATATGCGGAATGCAATCGACGGTTTCACCGGCAGGATCGGGCCAGGAGTGGACGCGCTGTTCTATTTCAGCGGCTACGGCATGCAGGTGGACCGGCAGAGTTATCTGATGCCGCTCAACGCGGACGCATGGAGCCCGTCCGACATTCGAAAGGATGGAATCAAGATCGATTCCGTGCTCGCTGAAATGCACCGCAAGGGCGCGCGCGTGAAGATTCTCATCATCGACGCGGCGCGCAGGAATCATTGGGAAGGCCGCTTTCGCGCCTCGCCGGAAGGGCTTGCCGGCATAGACGCACCTGAAAATACGCTCGCAATGTATTCGGCTGTGCCGGGCAAGCTGGTCACCGACCGTCCCGGCACTAACAGCGTATTCGTCGGCGAGTTGAACAAGGAGATTCATGCCGCCAACATGGCGGGAGCCGCAAACGTGACCGCAGAGGACGTCTTCAATCATCTGAAGATCGGCATTTACCGGGCTTCCGGCAACGAGCAGATTCCCTGGGTCGCTTCATCTCTGGTGGAACAGTTCTACTTCGGCCCGCAGCAAACGGGCGCCGGCACCCAGCAGGCCAGCGCGCAACCGGCGGAGCCGGAAAAACCCCAGCCGATCGTGGACAACGTGCCGCTGCGGCATCTGAACGAAATCGCGCTCATGCCCAACGATCATTTCCGGGAATGCGTTTCCTGTCCCGAGATGCTGGTCGTGCCGGAGGGAGAGTACATGATGGGCTCCCCCGACGACGAGGCGGACCGCAACAGCAACGAGGGTCCACAGCACCGCGTGAAGATTCCGCGGCATTTCGCCGTGAGCAAGCTCAAGGTCAAGCGGGAGGAATTCGAAAAATTCGTGAACGAAACGAGTTATGCAGGCGAAGACCGATGTTTCACGCTCGAAGACGGCAAAGTGGAAGAGCGGGCGGGCCGGTCCTTCCGCAACCCCGGGTTTGAGCAGAACGGCAGCCACCCCGCCGTCTGCGTCGATTGGGACGATGCCAAGGCTTATGTCGCGTGGCTCTCCAAAAAGACCGGGAAGCTCTATCGTCTGCTCAGCGAGTTGGAGTGGGAATATGTGGCACGCGCCGGCACCAAGACTCCGTTCTGGTGGGGCACTTCAATCTCGACCGATGAGGCCAACTACGACGGCAGATCGACGCATGGCGGCGGCTCGACGGGCGAATATCGCGAGAAGACCGTGCCAGCCGACATGTTCAAGCCCAACCCCTGGGGCCTTTATCAGGTGCATGGCAACGCAATGGAATGGGTCGAGGACTGCTGGAACGACAGCTATCAGTATGGGCCCTCCGACGACTGGATGAGAGTTGCCGGAAAATGCGATGTCCATGTCCGCCGCAGCGGTGCCTGGAACACGCCTGCGAAAATGCTGCGCGCCGCCTACCGCGATAATCGCAAGACCGGCAACCGCGCCTCGAATACGGGCTTCCGCGTCGCGCGAACGCTGGGTCAGTAAGCCGGTAGTCTGCCGCGGCCTCTCGCTCAGCAACGCATGGGAGATCAGCTCGGGTGAGCTGATCTCATCGTGAAAGAGAATTCGTAGCTCGGGTCCCGGATCTTCCCCCGGGTCAAACCCGGGTCGTCCGGGACACGTGATCGTTCGTGTTTGGCACTGGTTGATCTCACAGGCCGTTGGCTTCCGCCGTCGGCGCAGGTTGCAGCGATTGCGGTGCCTGCGCAGGGGCTGAAGCCGCGGGACGCGACGCGGGCGCAGCGGCTGCGGCAGTGTGATAATTGGGGTTCTGGAACTGCACCCGGCGGTTAAGCTCATTGGCCGGCTCGTTCGGCAGCAAGAGCCTGGACTTGCCATAACCCTTGGCAGTGAGCCGGTGCGGATCGATCCCATGCTGCGCGATCAGATATTGCCGCGCGGACTGGGCCCGCCGCTCCGACAATCGTTGATTGTATTCGGCGCTTCCGGCCCCATCGGTATGGCCGGCGATGATGATCGGATATTTCGCGATGCTGGGGTCATTGAGTACCGCGGCGACCTTGTCGAGCTCGCTGCGCGCCTGCGCGGTCAACTCGGCCGAATTATAGGCAAAGTTGATGGTGCGGTCGAAGGAGCCCGGGCTACGCACGCTTGCCGTCGTGGTGATGCCGCGCAATCGGCGATCAAAGAACGGCATGCTGCATCCGGGATCGAGCGCGCAGACCATTTGATCGTGGCTCAGCTCCTCCGAGAACGCCGGAGCTGTGCTGATTCCCAAGGAGAGGCTGCAGAGCAGCAGGTACGCGCATTTGGCGGCAGTGCGTCGCTTGTAGTCCCGGTGGGAGCGGGTCGGAAGGGAAATGGGGCGCCCGGTCATGGTGGTCTCCATCGTGTTGGCTCGATGACGAGTTTTCTGATGGCGACCATCCTAGAGACGTTCTTCGCCTTGCGATGTGATGGCAATCACAGAAATGCGCTTTTGTGAAGCGCTTCACACAACCACCGTCTGGATTGCGCTGCTCCAATACATTTTCCGATCAGCGTGAGCTCGTTTTGGCCGGGCTTTGACTGGCCCTCCACGTCTTGGCAGCGGAGAAGACGTGAATGCGCGGGATAACGGGGTCCCGCCGACTTTGTCGGCGGAGTGCCCGTCCATCGCATGACGGCGATACTGCTAACGTCTCGCAGCCCAGCGCGATCAGACAGGTGACGTACCCGTCCCCGGACGACCCAGCGTTATCTCAAAGACCTTCGCCCTGCCCCGCGGAACTGCCGGCACCGGATGCTCCGGGTTGAACCGGCGGGATGTTCGGCCTGCTGGCGGGGGCAGCAGCAGGAGCAACGGTCGCCGGGGCAGCGGGGGCGGCGGCAGCAGGAGCGGTGGCCGCCGGAACCGATGCCGTGGAGTAATTCTGGTTCTGGAACTGAACCCGGCGGTTGAGCTCATTGTAAGGGTCCGACGGCAGCAGAAGCCGTGATTTGCCGTAGCCCTTCGCGACCAGACGCTTCGGATCGATGCCGCGCTCGGAGATGAGGAATTGCCGCACCGCCTGAGCGCGGCGCTCGGAAAGCAGCTGGTTATATTCGCCAGAGCCGGCTGCATCCGTGTGGCCGCTGACGATGATACCGAGCTTGATGGTGCTCGGGTCGGTCAACGCCTTCACGACGCGATCGAGCTTCTCCCGAGAATCCGCAGTAATCTCGGTTGAATTGAATGGAAAATTCAATGTGATGTCGAACGATGCCGGAGGACGCACTACTTGCGTCGTGGCCGTTATGCCGCGGACCCGCCGATCCGCGAATGGCGTGCCGCACTGCGCATTAAGGGCACAGACCATCTCTTCCACGGTCGGGTCCTCCGCCCGAGCGGCTCCAATGCTCAGCAAGAGGGACAGGCTGCAAAACAACAGATTCATGTATTTCATGGCTCGCTCCTTGTCCCTGTGCGGCTAGAGGCTCGAAGCCGCGTTGTTCCGGTGCCGAAAGCGGCGCCCGGTCCGGGTGAATCGGCCGCTGATTGTGACGTTGCCAGCGACATGGAACCCGCCGGCCTGAACGCGCGCCGATGCTTCTCGGTCGTTTGGTAGCAGAGCGAGGCGCCCCGGTTCAATTCATTTCGAATGGGGGCGCCGGCGGGTTCAAACCCGCCCATGCGGCGGCATGGTTCGATGTGCAGGGGCGGGTTTGAAACCTGGGCCTACGGCCCAGCCACCGCGAAAACCACCAAAGTATGCGCAATTCTGTTTCAGCCTTGCCCTTGGGCTGCCAGCCTTGCGTTCCATCCGAAGGCCGCGCGCAGCTTCAGCAGCGCCCTGCCAAACTGACCTCGTGTACGCTCCAGTAAATTATCAGCGGCCGGAACATCGTCCTTTGCAACTTTAGTCCCCGCCTCGGGTAGCATCGCCTGTTCCTCCCGGCGCTTGAGCATCTGCAAGAGCGCAAGAATCGCGCTGAGGAGGAAGAATGCTGCAACTATGGTCCACTTCAGACGCGCCCTCGCGTCGGCCGTCCTTTCCGCCTCGAACCGCGCCCAGGCAAAGCGAGCTTTTTCCCGTTCTTCCGCCGCCGCTCGTTCGGCATCCATGATCCTGGCGCGGTCGGCGCTGGGTCGGGTCTTCTGCGCGATGGATACCCGCGAGCTATCCTTGGAATAGGACAGCTCCTGGTTGGCCGCGCCGCCGGACAGTTGAGCTGTCTGTTGCGGAGCCAGGAATGGGCGCAGGTCCTTTGCCCTTATGGCACCGGTCACTTCGATTGCCGCTGCTGGAGATGCAGCCCCATCCCTCCCGGCTGCGGCGAGATGGGCGCGACTCTTTGCCACCGGTGCGGCGATCTCCGGTGTGGCCGCGGGGGCGGGCTCCGTGCTGGGAGGTTGCGGGTCTTCCGCGCCGGCAAGCACGGCAGGATCGGCAGCCAGGAAGCGCAGATGACCCCGTCCGTCTCGATCGGAAGCGGACCACAGGAAACCGGTGCCCCCGACCAGGCGGAAGACCGGCAAGCCGAGCTGGCGTGATTGCTGCACGTCGCCGAGATAATCCACCAGCAGGCTTTGCTCGGAGCCGCCAGGCTCGTCGGTCGAGGCGGTCTTTGCCTTGAGCTCCTCCAGTTGCAGTTTTCCCCACAGCACGATCACCGCATTCGGCACATCGGCGCGCGCGGCCAAGCGGATCTCGCGGGCAGGCGGGCCAAGTCTCGCCGACAGCCGCTTGATCTCCGCTTCGATGTCCTTCGCCGCGAAAAATGCCGGCGCGATCTCGCGGCTCACATAGGCAACGGTGCGATCCTCATCGCGCAGCACCGATGTCGTGGCGGTGAAAGCGCCGCGACTTCCCTTCTCGTGCCGAGTGAGGCGGCACCAGCTGTGTTGGGCGAATTGCTCGCTCGGGCTGCACTGGTATGCGCGTGGCAACCAAAAGGACTTGGCAAGGGTGATACCGTCAACGACATAAGGCGAAGCGGCGTTGGCCTCTTCGCCGAGACCCAGCGCTCCTGCGCTTGCGCAAACAGCGAGCAAGCCTCGAATAAGCTGCCTTTGCATTACTCTCTACTCACACATTCCCCGCAGGCGCGCGCGGCACACCAAGCACTGCGTCGATTTTGAATTGTTAAGTTTAACAAGGTGCTAATTCGAGCCTTGCCCGTCGGCTTCGGATGTGTCGATGACACGGCATCCCGGCTACGTTGCGGCGAGCTTGCAGGCTGGGCAAAATCGCGGGTGACGAGCGCTGCCACGCCGGCGCGCTCGAGTTTTCGCAATCCGGGAGCGGGCGCCCGATGGGCAAGGCAGCTGGAGGAAGATGAGCTTCAACCGGCCGATCGTATTCTGGATCGCACTCCTCCTCGTGCTCGTGACCGCCGTTGCCCTGTTGCGGGACGTCCTGCTGCCGTTCGTTGCAGGGATGGTCCTTGCCTATCTGCTCAATCCGACGGCCCAGCGCATGGAGCGCTGGGGAATGAACCGCCTTTTTGCGACTCTCGTCATCATTACTCTCGTCCTAATCATCATCGCCGCTTTGATCATCCTGATCGTGCCGGTCGTCGTCCGCGAGCTCGCCTATTTCATTGAAAGCTTTCCGCTCTACGTCAGGCAGCTGCGCGCCCTTGCATCGGATCCCGGCCACCCTTGGGTCGGCAAAATAGTGGGGCAGGGTCTCGGCGAGGCCGAGCGCTCGTTTGGCGAGCTCACGAGCCTCGCGACCAGCTGGTTCGGTACCTTCCTGCGGTCGGTGTGGTCAGGTGGTCGTGCCCTGATCTCGGTCCTCTCTCTCGGGATCGTGGCTCCGATCGTTGCCTGCTATCTCCTCTACGACTGGAACAGGATGGTCGCGACGGTCGACAACTGGGTTCCGCCGGCCCATCGCGACGTCGTGCATGCGCTCGCGCGCGAAATCGACGAGACCATCGGCGGATTTGTCCGCGGTCAGAGCGCGCTGTGTCTGGTCCTGGCGGTATTCTACGCAGCAACACTGTGGCTGATCGGCCTCAAGCACGGCGCCCTGATCGGCTTTGCGGCGGGGTTGCTGAGCTTTGTCCCTTATCTCGGGTCGCTGTCCGGTCTCATCATCTCGCTGTGCGTCGCGGTCGCGCAATTCTGGCCGGACTGGAAGCCGATCGTGCTGGTGCCGGCCATCTTCCTCGCCGGGCAATCGCTCGGAGATTACGTGCTCGCACCCTATCTGGTCGGCCGACGCATCCGTCTCAATCCAGTCTGGATCATGTTCGCACTGTTTGCCTTCGGCTATCTGTTCGGCTTCGTGGGGTTGTTGATCGCCGTGCCGCTTGCAGCCGCGATCGGCGTGCTCATGCGTTTCGCGCTGCGCCAGTACTATGCGAGCCCGATCTATAAAGCTGCCCCGCCCGCATCGTTTACAGGGCAACGCAGTGTAGAATTGGCAGCCACCAATCCGACCGCGTACAAAGGCGATATGGCCAAACCGGAGATATAGCCCATTGGGCTGCTGATTACGGAGTGGTCTCACCCCCTCGGCACGGGCTGGGTTATCTTCAATTTATCGGCCCACGGCATCAAGTCCGGCATGATCGAGGGATAGAGCTCTATTCCTTTCTCCAGTTGCGTGCGCCGCCGGGCGAGAGCCGCGTCACCGGGCATTCTCACGCCGGCAACCCCCGGCCGGGCCCTGCTGCTGCGGCACGCTTTTGCCAGAAAGCCTGCCTCTCGCTTGAAGGCTTCCTCTCCCCCGAAAGCCTGGGGATCAATGAGCTGAAGAAATACCGGCGTGCCCGGGCTCGCTAATGTTGCCGCGCGCCCTGCACCGACAAGGCCGGTCGTGAATGCATCGACCATCAGTCCCAGCGCAAAACCCTTGTGCCCAAGCTCGAGCCCGCCCAGTGGCAACATTGTGCCGGGCGGGGTGCCAAAGAGGATCGCGGCTTCGTCGGTGACATTGCCGTGGGAGTCCTGCAGCCATTTGCCGGGCAGCCGTCGCCCCTCCGCGCTCCAGCGTCTGACCCAGCCGTTGGCAACGCAAGACGTGCTGATGTCGATCAGGACAGGGTCGCCATCGGTCGGATAACCGAATGCCAGCGGATTGGGCGCGAGCTGCCCTTCGGCTGCTCCAGCGGGCGCCACCGTCCGCATGCCCGGATCGGAATTCATGATGGTGATCATGAGACCGCGGTCGGTGGCCTGGCGCAGATAAGCCCCAAGCGCGCCGATGTGGGACATGCTGCGTAGGACGAAGGTCACGACGGGATGCGTCGCAACGCGCGTGCTCGCTTCGCTTATCGCGTGGCTGAGCAGCCAAGTGCCCGGCAGTGATTTTGCCTCCCAGAAGACAGTCGATCCACGATCAGACAAAACATCCGGCTCTCCCATCGCCTGAATCGCGCCGCTCTCGATCCCCTTCAGTAGGCCCGGGAGCAACGCCAATCCATGGGTGGTGTGGCCCATCAGATCCGCCTCGAGCAGGATTTCGGACTGTGCTCGTGCCCGCTCCGGCGGCAATCCAACTTTTTCGCCGAGAGTGGTGGCGAAGGCGCATAGCGCCTCGTAATCGTAGGTCGCTGCTGTCATCGTGCTCCTTTACGGCACATTGGTTTCATGGCGGTGCGCGCCGTCAGCTCCCGTACTTCGTCATCACGAGGCGTTCAACCAGGGCAACAAGCCCATAGAGCGCGAGCCCGACTGTGCACAGCACGAGCAGAGCCGCCATCACGGTCGGCGTCTCGAGCCGCGATCCAGCAAACAGGATGATGTATCCCAGCCCCTGCTGGGAGGTGATGAACTCGCCGACAATGACCCCGATGATTGCGAGGGTCATGCTGATCTTCATGCCATTGAACAGGAATGGAAGCGAATAGGGGAGCCGGATCTTGAAAAAAACCTGGGAATGGCTTGCGGCCAGGCTTTCGCACAGCCGCAGGATGGCGGCATCGGCCGCGTTGAGGCCGCTCACCGTCGAGATCACGATCGGGAAAAATGCAATGAACAGAGCCATTGCGATACGGGACTCCCAACCGATCCCCAGCCACAGCATGAACAGCGGAGCAACTGCGACTTTCGGGATGAGCTGAAAGAGGATGACGTTCGGATAGAGCGCATCGCGCACCAGCGCGAAATACGTAAGCAGCACGCCGAGAAGGCCACCGAGAAAAAGCGATAAGATGAATCCAGCGATCGTCTCGATGGTCGTCGGAATGGCGTTGGCAATCAGGATGTCGCGATTGGCAAAAGTGGCTGCAAGCACGCTGCTGGGCGGCGGAAGAACGGCAGGGCTGACCCGCGACGCATCGACCCCAATCTCCCAGGCCACGATGACGATTGCTGCCGCCAGTACCGGCAAAGCGGTTTTGCGCGCCGCTCGCGCCAGCATGGAACGGTGCTCGCGACGCACGTTGGCTGCGTGCGTCTCACCGAGCAGCAGCTCCTCGCTCATGCCTGAGCTCTCAAGGCGGCCACGCGCTCGCGCCGCGACGTCGCCGTGCTGTCCGCTATGGCCGTGCGCAGCTCGCCGCAAATCTTGTTGAACGCGAGCGTCTCCCCAAGCGCAGGAGCACGCGGCCGTTCGAAGGGGATGCTCACATCCGCCACGACCTGCCCCGGCGATCCGCCGAGCACGACTACACGGTCCGACAGAAATACCGCTTCGCGTATGGAGTGGGTGACGAAGAAAGCGGTCTGATGATAGCGCTCCCAGACGTCGATCAGCATGAGGTTGAGCTCATCGCGAGTGATCGCGTCGAGCGCCGAGAATGGCTCGTCCATCAGCAGAACCGCGGGTGCGTGAATGAGTGCCCGGCAGATCGCGACGCGCTGGCGCATGCCTCCCGACAATTGGCGCGGGCGCATGTGCATGAACTCGCCGAGCGCGACCAGCTCCAGTAGCGCCTGCGCTCGCGGCCGGTACTCCGCAAGCGAAAGTCCGAATATCTCGATCGGGAACAGGACGTTCTCGAGCGCCGTCTTCCACGGCAAGAGCGTCGGATCCTGGAAAATAATGCCGACATCGCGACGCGGCCTTTTCACCTGCTGTCCCGCGATCTCGACGTTGCCGCTGCTGATCGATTCAAGCCCCGCAATCATCATCAGCAAGGTCGTCTTGCCGCAGCCGGAAGCTCCCAAGATGGAGATAAATTGCCGGCTGGGCACGTTGATGCTGACGTTGCGCAGCACCTCGACGGAGTCCGTCTCGCGCCCGAAGATCTTGCCGATGTGCGAGATGCGAACAAAGCCTTCGGCTGCCGGCGCCATGTTCGGAGCCGCCATTGCGCACCGGCAAGCCTGGTCAGAGCTTGACGCCGATATAGGGAGCAAACTCGGCTGCCGACTTACGTGCGGTTTCCCATTCGGCCGGAGTGAGCTTCTGCTTCCCGGCCATGGCGTTGCTGAAGATGGTCTCGACCTCGGGTCTCTTGCTGTTCGGTGCCACGGCGTATTTCATCACCAAGTCGGTCTGTTGATTGAGTGACGCAAGGTCACCCCAGCCGAGCCCATGATCGCGCAGCTCCGGCGTCAACAGCGCGGCCAGGAACAGGCCGGCGCCGAAGCGCGTGTGCTTTCTTCCCGTCGATGACATCTTCACTTCCGGTACCTCGCTCACGAATATGTCCACGGCCTCCTCGAAATTGAGCATGGAATATTTCAAACCTTCATGCATGCCGTCCACCCAGGCCTCGACGACCGGATTGTTGTCCTTGAGATAATCCGGAGTAGTGGTCAGGCAATTGGAGTAGATACGGATCCCGACGTCGGCATACGGAAAGAACCTGAACGCAACACCTTGGGTAAGCAGGCTCGGCATGTTCGAGGTCGCAAACACGGATATCGCATCGACCTGTTTGCTCATCAGCGAGGTTTCCAGCACATTGGCCTGCAGCCCGACGCGGGCGACCTTGCTGGGGTCGGCGCCGGAAAGCGTCAGCACATGATCGATGAAGGGCACCTCCGCCGATTGCAACGTCGAGCCCAGCTTGCGGCCTTCCAGATCCTTCATCGATTTGATCGGAGACTCTGCGAGCACAAGGAATCCCATGGTAGAATCATAGCCGTCGATCCCGACCACGCGGGTGTCGAGGCCTTGCGCTGCTCCCACGATGATCGAGGGCGCGGCGATGATGCCGGTCTGCACCTGGTGCTGCGTGATGGTCTGAATGGCTGCAGCGGAGCCGAAACCTCGGGCGATCTCGACATTGAGCCCGCGCCGCTGCCAGAAACCCCGGTTTCTCGCCACGAACGGAAACAACTGGGAGCCTTGCGGCAACCAAGGCAGGGTCATCTTGATAGAGGTTGCGCCCTGCGTGATCGCGGGCAACGGCAATTGCGCCGCGGCGGCCGCCGCGGATCCAGCCAGCAAATGCCGGCGGGTCAACCTGCTCGCGCGCTTTTTATGCATATTACCCTCCATGAGGTGAGAGCTTCACTTCATCCAACGAGATCGCAAGCCCGTGCAAAACCCCGCGCAACGTCGGCATTCAAGAAATACGCCAACTCTACCCTGACCACTCTAGCACCAAGTCCACGAGCAAAAAAACAATCGTCCTGCTAGCCTGACGAGGGGTCGCTGTCCTTTTCCGCCAGCGGCCAGTCTTCGCGCAAGGCCGCCTCCACGATAGCGCTGAGATCCTCCACCAGCATCTGCGTCAAATGCGCCCCATCCTCCGGCGATGCCAGGCTTGGCCGGCCGACGACTCCGCTCCTCGTTGTCGAGGGCATGTCGTAGGAGAAAATCTTGCCGGGCGTGACGTCCTCCTCGTCGATCATCGCGTCCCGACGTACTGCCTCCGGACACACATGCAGCAACAGCGACGTCTCCCCCCTGTTCGCATGAATATCGGCGGCGTCGGAAAAATAATGCTGCTGCACCCGCTGCGAGCAGTCGAACAGGGACAGCACACGAAACCGGCAGCGGGGAAACTCGTAGCGAAGCTGGATGCGCGCACATTCGAGGGCTGGCGCATTGGGTCCGTTGCCATTGAGCATGATCAGCCTGCTAAGGCCGGAAGCAATCACCCAGCGGCCGATCTCCAGCACCATCTGGGTCAGAGTTTGCGGATGCAGCGACAACGTGCCGGCCCAGCGGCTCGTGTGCCCAAGTGAAATGCCATAAGCGATGGCCGGCAGCACCAGCACCCCCGTACGTTCGGAGACACGCCGGGCGATTTCTGCCGGAGAGATCGTATCGCATCCTGTCGCGAGGTGGGGCCCGTGCTGCTCGGTGGCGCCCACCGGCAGCAATGCGAGGTCCATGCCTTTGCCGACGGCATCGGCGATCTCCGGGCTGGTCATCAGCTCCCATCGCTGCGGAACCCCCATGTGCACTCCTTCAGACCTCACGCGCAACCTAGCCGCAGCCGCTTGTCAGGCGGACAAAAGGCATACAAGATTTAATCGATCCATTAAAGAAACGGGGATGGCAAGCGGACGTTTGGGACAGCTTGGAGCGAGATTGGAGACCATGAATTTATTCGATCCACATACCTACACCGGGGTCCGCAAGCCGTTGCTGGAAGCGGAAACGCTGCCCCCCGTCTGCTACACGTCGCATGAGTTCTATGAACGCGAGGTATCCAACATCTTTCACAAATGCTGGAACCTGATCGGGCGGACCGAATACCTGAAGAATCCCGGCGATTATTTCACGAGATCCCTCGTCGGCGTATCCTTGATCGTCATCCGCGGCGAAGATGGACGCCTTCGCGCCTTCATCAATTCATGCCGCCATCGCGGCGCGAAGCTGTTGGACGGAGAAGGCAATTGCAAAGCCATCCGCTGCCCATACCACAGCTGGCTCTATTCCACTGCCGGGGACTTGCGGGCCGCAAACGGCATGCAGGAGACGCGCAATTTCGACCCCTCGCGGTTTGGACTAACGCAGGTCAGGCTCGACACCTGGTCCGGCTTCCTGTTTGTCAATCTGGATCCGGAATGCGTGAGCCTTAAGGAGTACCTCGGCGACATCGACACGTTTACGGCATCCTACGAATTCGAGAACATGGTTACGGTCAGGCGCAAGGAGTTGACGGTCCGGACCAATTGGAAGAGCTACATCGAGAATTCGCTGGAGAACTTTCACCTGCCCACGGTGCATCAGCAAACCATTGGTGGGGTAAAGGCGCAATGGAATCCGATCGATGGCGCGCCGGCAAACTATGTACTGCTGCAATCGCGAACCACCGCCTCGCGCGCGACCCTGGGCGGAGACGCCGCGCTCGACCGCATCGCCACCCTGCGCGGGCCTGCCGCGGAAGGCGCGCAGTACATTCTGATTTATCCTTGCAGCGTGATCGGAGCTGATCTTGATTGCATGTGGTTCAAGCAGATGGCCCCCGACGGCCCCCACCTAGTGCAATATTCCGCCGGCTTCTGCTTCCCCAGAGCCTCGGTCGAACGCCCGGATTTTGAGCAGATCGTTCCCAACTATCACAAGCGCTTCGACCTCGTCATTAGTGAAGACAATGGCATCTCCGAGCTGCAGCTACAGGGGCTTTCCAATCCGTTCAGCTGTGCCGGACGCTTTTCCAACATGGAGCCTCTGGTGCATACGATTGACAACTGGATCCTCGATCGTGTCGTAGGGCCGCGGTCGATACTCCAGCGGACCGCGGCAGAATGAGAGACAGCGCGCATGGCGTGCCCCTCGGCCGGTAACGTCCTCGGTCGTCATGGCCGGGCTTGTTCCGGCCATCCATGTCTTCCCGACACACCAGAAACCTGAATGCCCGGCACAAGGCCACGGCATGAGGTGTGAACAGCGCCGACTTGTTTTTCCCTGAAGGAGACTTTCGTGACCGATGCAAAATTGATTGCGGAGATGAAACGCGAGCTGATCGGCAGAGGCGTGGAATATTGCCTTGCAACCTATGTCGACATCCATGGGGTAGCGAAGGCGAAGACCGTCCCGATCGCAAGCTTTGAGAAGATGGCGTCAGGCTCCGAGCTCTTCACCGTCGGCGCCATGGAAGGAATGGGGCTTGTGGGGCCGCAGGAGGACGAGTGCGCGGCCGTGCCGGATCTCGCGAGCATGATGGTCCTGCCCTGGGACAAGCGCTTCGCCTGGTTTGCGAGCGACCTTTATTACCACGACGAGCCCTATGCGAACTGCTCTCGCGTCATGCTCAAGCGCGTTCTCGCCAAGGCAAAGCAATACACGTTCAACATCGGGGTAGAGACCGAGCTCTACGTATTTCGCAAGACCAACGGGCACTACACACCCATCGCAGAGAGCACCTATCAAGGCATCTGTCCTGCCTACGATGTCGATCAGACGCTGCAATCGATCTCGTTCCTGCATCCCATGGTCGAGCACATGCGCGAGCTGGGCTGGGGCGTGTATTCCTTCGACCAGGAAGGAGGGCGGGGTCAGTACGAATTTGATTTTGCCTACGGCGACGCCCTCACGCTCTGCGACCGTCTGATCTTCATGCGCATCATGGCCAAACAGGTTGCACGCTCGCTGGGCGCGATCGCGAGCTTCATGCCCAAGCCGTTCAGCACGGAATTTCGCTCGGGCGCGCATTTCAACATGTCGCTCGCCGATGCAAAGGCCAAAGCGAACCTGTTCGATCCGGCTCATTCCCCGGTGGGCGAATACGGCAAGCGGTACAATATCGGGTTTCCGGATGTCGCCTTTCACTTCACCGCCGGGCTGCTTGCCCACGCGCCGGCGCTCACCGCTTTGTCGTGCCCGACCTTCAACTCATACAAAGGGCTGCTGGCACAGGGCGAGATGGCCGACATGTCATGGGCTCCGGTGCTCCGCTGCTATGGACGCAACAATCGTTCAGCCATGTTGCGGCTGCCGATGAACCGCTATTGCGTGGAGAATCGGGCTCCCGATATGAGCACGAACTTCTATTTGACCGCTGCGTTTTCTTTCGCTGCCGGCATGGACGGAATGACCCGCGCTGCCGATCCGGGCGCGCCGTGGAATGACAATCTCTATGCCCTGGTGGAAGGGCGCGCCAAGAGCTGGGAAACAATGCCCGAGCGGTTGCCGCGGACCCTGATCGAGGCGCTCGATGCCTTCCGCTCCGATCCTCTGATTGTCGAAACCTTCGGCGCGGAATTCCGCGACATCTACCTGCGGCAAAAGACCAGGGAGTGGGAACGCGATTTCTACAAGGTATCGGACGAGGAACGAGCCGCGATGATGGAATTCATCTGACGCCCGTCAAGATCTCCAGGGTGAGCGGCTTGAGGCGAAAATTGTTGCAGGCATTGAACAGGACCGGGCAGTTCGAGATGGCGACGATCTGCGGCATGAGCGCGCGCATGACGATGAAGTCCCCGGCCTTGCCCTTGGGGGCGCGGATCTCCCATCGCCCGTCGGCGTCGTACGCCACGGTCATGAAGATGTTGAAGCAGGCATCGGTATTGAAGCTCCAGCGGTCCATGCCATATCCGCGGATTGCCGTCTCCAGGTTCGACTGGCAATTCGGGGCACCTTTCGCAGCCGCGCCGTAGCGTGCGACGTTCAGGTGCTCGCTGCAATAACCGCCGCCGCAATAGTTCTCGCCGGTGCGGTCTTCTTCGATTTGCCACATCTCGCGCGTGCGATTGGTGTAGAGCGTATGCGGCGCGGTGAATTTCCAGCTCAAATTAACTGCCCTGCTCGAATGCATGCTGAGCAGCTCGCGGACATCGTCCCGATTGAAGGAGATGAAATCCGCGACCTGCTCTCCCTCGGGCTGGGTCAGGCGCACCCGCTGGCCGGATTCGATCTCGAAACTTATGTTTCCACTTGGCGGAAGGGTGACAGGCACCCCAGGCTCCAAGACGACGGTTGCGCCACTCATTCGAACAGATCCCTGTTGTCGCTGGACTATGCTCGCTAAACAAGCACACGGTAAGATCGGCCGGCAAGTCTGACGTGACCGCAATGGCAGGGTTCGGAATTGGTGCTTCGGTTCTCCGCAAGGAGGACGACCGCTTCCTCAGAGGCCGCGGACAATACGTTGCCGACGTTCGCATGCCGGGCATGCGGGAAGTCGCGTTTGTTCGCAGTCCCGTCGCGCACGCGCGGCTCAAGGGCATTCGTGTCCCGCAGGAATTTACATCTTCGGTTTTTACCGCCGAGCATTTGCGCGGTGTCAAGCCGATCGTTTCAGCTCCACCGCTCAAAGGTTTCAAGTATTCGGTTGAGCCGGTGCTGGCGACGGGCAAGTTGCGCTACGTTGGGGAAATGGTTGCGATGTGCCTCGCTGCCGATCGGGCGGAAGCGGAGGACATCGCCGATTCCGTGACGATCGAGCTCGAGGAGCTGCCCGCGGTCACCGACATGCTGGCCGCCTGCGAGCCAAGCTCAGCCCTCGTGCATGAGGAATGGGGCGACAACATCTTCATTGCGTTCAGCGAGGATGGGCCGATCGAAGAGATTGCGCAGACGGCCGCCATCAAGGTGAAGAAAACCATCCGAACGTCTCGCCACTGCATGTTCCCGATGGAAGGACGCGGGGTGATTGCGTTTCGCGACGCGCGGCTGAGAAACCTCACGCTGATAACCTCGACCCAGTTCCCGCACTCCGTGCAGACCGGCCTATGCGAATGCCTCGGGCTCGAGCACGGCAACGTTCGCGTCATCTCGCCGGACGTGGGCGGGGGCTTTGGCTACAAGGGCCTGCTGTGTCCGGAGGAAGTGGCCCTCGGCTGGCTTGCCACGCAGGTCGATTTTCCCGTCCGCTGGATCGAGGACTGCCGCGAGCATCTCGCCGCCAATGCCAACTGCCGAGAACATCACTACGACATCACGGGCTATGCCGACGCGGATGGGAAACTCAAAGGCATCGATTGCGTGGGGCACGTCGATGCCGGTGCGTATTCCTCCTATCCCATCTCCTCCGCCGTCGAGGCAGCGCAGATCGCCAATCTCTTGCCAGGACCTTACGCCTTTCCCGCATATCGGTGCCGTTCCTTTGCAATTGCGACCAATAAGCGTCCGACCCTTCCCTACCGCGGCGTGGCTCGCTCCGGAGTGTGCCTGGCCATTGAGGCGATCATGGATGCGATCGCGCGGGAGGCAGGTATCGAGCCTTACGAGGCTCGCCTGCGCAATATGGTCGGCCCGGAGCAAATGCCGTTCGACAATGTTGTCGGCAAGCATTTCGACAGTGGCGATCATCCCGAGTGCCTGCGCCGGGCAGTCGAGGCAATCCATCTGCACGAGGTCAGGGAGCGGCAACGAGAGCCGCAGCCCGACGGCCGCCTGCTCGGTGTCGGGCTCTCCTTCTTTGTTGAGCAAGGCGCCCACGGCACCTCCGTGCTTGCGGCCTGGGGCCGCCCGATCGTGCCGGGCTATGAGCAGGCCAATGTCCGGCTCACCGCTGACGGCGAGGTGGAAATTCACGTCGGGACCCATTCGCACGGGCAAGGCCACGAGACCACCTTTGCCCAGGTCGCGCATGAGATCCTCGGGGTCGATTTCGACAGGATCAAAGTCGTGCAGGGCGATACGCTTTACACGCCGTATTCGACCTCGACCTGGGGGTCGCGCTCCATGGTGCATGGCGGGGGCGCGGTGGCACGCGCATCGCGTCTGCTCGCAAAACGGGCGGCTCATATCGGAGCCTGGCTGCTGCAAACCGATGCGACGAGTGTGCATATCGCAAACGGCAGGGTTATTTGCGGCGCCAGCAGCGTCTCGCTGCGCGAAGTTGCGCGCGCCTGGTACCTGCAGCCGCAGAACCTTCCCGCCGACATCGACACGGGAGGCCTCGATGTCACCGCGGGCTATCGCGCCGAGCGCGACAGCGGCACCTTCACATACGCTGCGCACGCCGCCGTCGTTGCGGTCGACCCTGCGACCGGGATGATCGAGATTCTCGACTACGTCGTGGTCGAGGACGGCGGCACGCTCGTCAATCCCATGATCGTTGACGGACAGATTTACGGCGGGACCGCGCAAGGGATCGGCACCTGCATGTACGAAGCAGTGCCGTTCGATGCGCGAGGACAACCGCTCGCATCGACCATGCTCGATTACATCCTTCCGGGCGCGACCGAAGTGCCTGATATCAGGGTGCTGCACATGCAGACGCCGTCGCCCTACACGGAATTCGGCATCAAGGGGCTGGGAGAAGGCGGAGCGGTCGGGCCGCCCGCAGCGCTCGTCTCGGCAGTGAACGACGCGCTCCGGCCGCTTGGCGCCGAGGTTCACGACTTGCCGCTCACTCCGGGGCGAGTTCTTGAAGCCATCGAGCAGGCAACACCGCCTTCCGCTCGCATCGCATGAAGCCCGCCCGTTTCGAATTCGTCCGTGCGCGCAGCGTAAGCGAGGCCTGCCGGCTGCTTGCCGAGGCAGACGGCGAGGCGCGGGTGATCGCCGGAGCGCAGTCCCTTGGGCCGATGCTCAACTTGCGCTTGGCGCGGCCGCAACTCCTGGTCGACATCACCGGCATCCCCGAGCTGGCCCGGATCGAGGACGCGGGCGCCTCGGTCACGCTCGGTGCCTGCATGACGACAGCCAATATTGAAGACGGGAGAGTGCCCGGCCGCGGGTTCGAGACGCTCGCCGCCATCGCCTCAGGCATCGCCTACCGCGCCGTGCGCAACCGCGGCACCATCGGGGGCAGTCTTTGCCACGCGGATCCGGCAGCGGACTGGGTCTGTGTCGTCTGCGTGCTCGGCGGCGAATGCCTAGTCGCGGGCCCAAACGGCAAGCGCTGGCTGCCGGCCAACGCGCTCATGACCGGTGCCTTTACAACCGCCTTGGCTCCCTCCGAGCTTCTGGAGGCAATCAGGTTGCCGCGCCCCTCGCCGCGTGCGCGCTTGGGTTATTTCAAGCTCTGCCGTAGGGCCGGTGAGTTTGCCCTCGCCATGAGTGCCGTCATGAACGATCCGCAGCGAGGCAAGCTCGGCATGGTGATCGGCGCCACGAATGACCGACCGATCGTCATCGAGGATGCGGCCGGGCTGCTGCGCGGCGATCAGACGCTCGATGAAGCCCGAGCGGTGGGCATGCTGGAGCGGCACGGCATTACCGACCCGGTGATCCAGCGCCAACAGCTGGCAGCAATGACGCGGGCATGCGCTCAGGCGATGCCGTGAGCATGGTCAGCCTTACCGTCAACGGGCGCCCGGTCGCGGAAAACGTCGAGCCGCGCGTGCATCTCGCCGATATGCTTCGGGAGCGCCTCAATCTGACGGCGACGCATCTGCGTTGCGAGCAGGGCGTCTGCGGCGCCTGCACGTTGCTGATCGATGGCGAGCCGGCGCGCTCCTGCATCACCTATGCCGTGCTTTGCGATGGCGCGGAGATCACCACCTTGGAGGGTCTGGAGAACGACAGCATCATCGTTGCGCTCAGGCAGTCCTTCTCGCTCGAGCACGCACTCCAATGCGGCTATTGCACGCCGGGCATGCTGATCACAGCACGCGATATCGTCATGCGCCTGCCGGAAGCGGATGCAGGCCGCATCCGGCTGGAGCTGAGCGGAAACCTTTGCCGCTGTACCGGCTATGTCGGCATCGTGCGCGCGATCAGCCGTGTGTTGGAGGAGCGCCGTCGTGGCGAGTTGGCAATTGCTCCGCGCGAGACCGCGCCGCTCGGCCCGGTCGGAGCGCGACGCGTGCCTTTTGATCGCGATGAGGTCGGCCCGGCGCCGCAACCCGCCGCCGTTGCAACCGCGGGATCAAACGATGCACCGAGCGTGCTTGGCTTTGGCGATCGCCGGCGCCGTGCTTTCAACGCCGGCACCTTCTGGGAAATCGTTACCGCCCGCGTGAAGACGCTGCTCGCCCGAATGATGGGAAGGCGGCGCGGATGAAGCTATCGCTCAAACTTGCAAATAAGCCTCGAGGCGCGCGACAGCCGAAGCGATCGGCCCTTGCTCCGCCCCCTTTTCCTCATCAATATCGACAACGTCGCCGAAGCCATCGTTCGCGCCGAGGGGGATTGCTTACAAGTGACCAACTGAAAGGGCCATCACAGCCCATGAATGATTGCTTCGATTCTCTCGAGACCCGTGACCCCGCCGAGCGAGAGCGCGATCTCATCCGCCGCCTGCTCGAGCTCATCGCGCGCGCGTCAGGCGCGCCGGGATGGGCGGAGCAACTCGGCGGTGTTGACGCCAAGAGCATCACCTCGCGGGCAGCGCTGGCGCGGCTGCCGGTGCTGCGCAAATCCGAGCTCGCGCAGCGCCAGCGCGCCCGTCCGCCGTTCGGCGGCTTCAACATCGGCGCGCCGGAAAATATGCGCCGGCTGCTGATGTCGCCCGGACCCATCTTCGAGCCCCAAGGCATGGGGAAGGATTTTTGGGGCGCGGCGCGAGCGCTGTTTGCGGCGGGCTTGCGCGCGGGAGACATCGTGCACAACTCCTTCGCCTATCATCTCACCCCAGGCGGCTTCATCATGGAATCCGGCGCGCATGCGCTCGGCTGCGTGGTCGTGCCCGCCGGCATCGGCAACACCGAGCAGCAGGTGGAGGCGATCGCCCAACTCAAGCCGAGCGGCTATGCCGGCACGCCGGACTTTCTCAAGATCCTGCTCGATACCGCCGCCAAGACCGGCAAGGACGTTTCCTCGCTCAAGCGCGGTCTCGTCTCCGGCGCGGCGCTCCCCTCGTCCTTGCGCCAGGAGCTGGCGTCCCGCGGAGTTGCGGTGCTGCAATGCTACGCCACCGCCGAGCTCGGCGTCATCGCGTATGAGAGCGCAGCGCGTGAAGGCATGATCGTCAACGAGAACCTCCTCCTCGAGATCGTGCGCCCGGGCACCGGCGAGCCGCTTGCGCCCGGCGAAGTTGGCGAAGTGGTAGTCACCTCATTCAACCCGGATTATCCGATGATCCGGCTTGCGACCGGCGACCTTTCCGCGGTGATGCCCGGCGCCTCGCCCTGCGGCCGCACCAATATGCGCATCGCCGGCTGGATGGGTCGCGCCGATCAAACCACCAAGATCAAAGGCATGTTCGTGCATCCGCAGCAGGTAGCGGAGCTGGCGAAACGTCACCCCGAGCTCGGTCGGCTGCGGCTCGTCGTCACCCGCGCCAACGAGCGGGATGTCATGACCCTGATGGCAGAAGCCGCTGCCCCGGCCGAGCCGCTGCGAACCGCGGTGGCCGCGACGTTGAACGCGCTCACCAAGCTGCGGGGCGAGGTGCAGTTCGTCGCGCCGGCCAGCCTGCCGAACGACGGCAAGGTGATCGCCGACGAGCGCCCGCTGGGGTAGCCGAGTTCTGATACCCTACAAGGTTTCGCCAATCAGGTTTTCCGTCCACTCATACGCCTCGCGCTCGGCTTGTTCATCGGCTGCCATCGCGCGATACGCATCCGCCAATGAACCTTGATCGCGCGCTCTCTCGGGTTCGTTTGGCCAAGCGTCGTGTTGTTCATGTTCAAACATTGTTTTCATTATGATTTCCCAATTGGCTTCGTTTGCGGAGATTGGGTTCGTTTGCGGAAAACGTCAAACATGGTTGCGCAATCCAACCAAGGCAGCCGCGGGTAGACGAAGGCTGCAATCGTCTGGTGTCGCGCGCCACTCGCCTCCGGCCGCCCGATACGGAAGGACAACTTTCGAGAGAGCGAAATTGCGGCGCCCTGTAAACAACAGGAAATTTACAGGGATTTTTTCGCTCATAAGTTGAGCCGGCAAAATCACGGGCTCCAAGCATCCTCTCCCCAGGCCTGTATCTGCCATCGCGCTCGTCGCGGATCCCCGCCATGACAATCACCTCACCTCACCAGGAACAAAGCCCGGCGCAGCAAGCCGCGCCGGGCTCTGAATACACTTCCCAAGAATACTCTATTGTACATGAGTCCCGGTTCATTTGTCGAGAAAAATTTGCTTTGCCGTCGGAACTGCACATACCGGCACTTGCAACCATTTGTGAGAAAGCAGCACTACCCATATGCTGCGCGGCGATGAACGAGGCCCTGGCCCCAACGACCACCACGCAGACCACACCCCCTGCGGAGATGGCGCCGGACACATCCGGCAAGATCGGCGTGCTGCTGATCAACCTCGGCACGCCCGATGCGGCCGATGCCGCCGCGGTGCGTCGCTATCTCAAGGAGTTCCTCAGCGACCCGCGGGTGATCGAGAACCAGGGGCTGGTGTGGAAGCTCGTGCTCAACGGTGTAGTCCTGCCGCTGCGGCCGGCGCGCAAGGCGCGCGACTACCGCAAGATCTGGAACAACGAGCGCAACGAGTCCCCGCTCAAGACCATCACCCGCTCCCAGGCGGAGAAGCTCGCCTCGACCCTGGAGCCGCTGGGCGAGCGCATCGCGGTCGATTGGGCCATGCGCTACGGCAACCCGTCGATCGCGTCGCGGCTGGCGCAACTCGTTGCGCAGGGTTGCACGCGCCTGCTGGTCATCCCGCTCTATCCGCAATACTGCGCCGCGACCACCGGCACCGCCGGCGACGAGCTGTTCCGCGAGCTGGCGCGCCTGCGCTATCAGCCGGCGCTGCGCATTGCGCCGCCGTATTTCGACGATCCGATCTACATCGAGGCGATCGCCGCATCGACGACGGCCGAGCTTACCCAGCTCGCGTTCAAGCCCGACGTGATACTCGCCTCCTTTCATGGTGTCCCCAAGGACTACGTCGACAAGGGCGATCCGTATTACGCCCATTGCCTGGAAACCACGCGGCTCCTGCGCAACGCGCTCAAGCTCGATGCAGGCAAGCTGATGATCACCTTCCAGTCGCGTTTCGGCCGCGGCGCGTGGCTCGAGCCGGCAACCATCGATACGGTGAAGCGGCTCGCCCGCGACGGCGTGAAAAGCATCGCGGTCATCACCCCCGGGTTTTCAACCGATTGTCTGGAGACGCTGGAGGAAATCGCGGTCGAGAACGCGCATGTCTTCAAGAAGAATGGCGGAGAGAACTTCGCCGCCATTCCCTGCCTCAATGACAGCGCCCCCGGCATGCTGGTAATCTGGCAGTTAGCGCTGCGGGAGTTGAAGGGCTGGATCTAACGGAGGCCGGATTTCAGATGCCGGAAACCAGAGAGGCGCACGGATGATAATCACCCGCCGTCATTTCAATGCGACAGCTTCCGCATCCTTGCTCATCCCGAGCATCATTCCGCATCGGGCCTGCGCCCAGCCATGGCCTACCCATGCCGTCCGCATCATCGTGCCGTTTGCGGCCGGCGGGCCCACGGACGTGATTGCCCGAATCGTGGGCGAGCGGCTTGCCAGGATCTGGGGCCAGCAGGTTGTCATCGAGAACCGGCCGGGCGGCGGCACCAACATCGCGAACGAGGTGGTGCTGCACTCGGAGCCGGACGGCCACACCGTGTTGATGGGCGGGCAATCGCAGGCGACGACGCGTGGCCTCTATCGCTCGCTCAGCTATGATCCTGTTGGCGATTTTGCGCCGGTCGCCTTCATCTGCGGCTACTCGTTCTTCATGTTCGTGCCGAACTCTTTGCCGGTGAAGTCGGTCAGCGAGTTCATCGCCTATGCCAAGGCAAACAGCGGCAAGCTCATACTGGCCTCACCGGGTACTGGATCTTCGCCGCACCTTTGCGGGGAGCTGTTCAAGCACATGGCCGGGATCGAGATGGTACACGCGCCTTACCGCGGCGCCGCTCCGGCGATGAGTGACCTTATCCCGGGCCGCGTGCATCTGTTGTTCTCGGGCGGCGCCACGCTCGACAATGCGAGGTCGGGTCAGGTGCAGGTGCTGGGCTATACCGGCGCCAAACGCTCGGCGATCGCGCCCGAGGTGCCAACCATCGCCGAGGACGGCGTTCCCGGCTTCAACGTCGTCTCATGGTACGGCTTCTTCGTGCCCGCCAGGACACCGGCCGAGACCATCAGGAAGATGAATGCGGACACCATCGCCGCGCTCGCCGATCCGAGCGTCCAGGGACGCCTGGCGCCGTTGGGATACGAGACCAGCCCAGATCCGCCGGAAAAGCTCGGAGCATTTCTGCGATCAGAAGCCGAGCTCTGGACCCGCGTGATCAAGGAAGCCGGCATCGGTCCGCTGGACTGATCGATACGGGACGCCGACAAGCTTGCCCAAGCTCCCTCAACTCGAGTACCGCCTGCGCTCCTTGCGCTCGGCACGCAAGCCGCGGGCAGGCTTCAGCGCGTCGTCATGCGCCCAGAAATGCATGAAGAACAGCCGCGGCCGTTGCGTCACCTCGAAGCCGTTCGAGCGCTGCGTCTGGATGACAAAGTTCAATTCGTCCGCCGCGAGCACGCAGTCTCCCGGATCGGCTGCCTTCCCGCCGCCGGCGGCTGGAATTCCATGGCGCTCGCGACCGCAAGCGGGCCCCACCGGAGCGAATCCTCGTTGACGGGCCACGGCGCGGCACTGCGAATTGGTAGACGCGTATATTGCAACGCTACATCATGTCCGGTGACCGAGGTAAACCGGCCATCGATCTTGCGATGCGATAACCGCCGGT
>CAWJDY010000026.1:0-81824 GCA_963841705.1 uncultured Alphaproteobacteria bacterium | reverse complement strand
ATGAGCCGTCGATCGCTCAGGACGTGCCGCTGGCGATGAGCCGGGCGCTGCATATGGCGGCGTTGCCGCCGTCCGGCCCGGTCTATCTCTCGGTTCCCTATGACGACTGGGCGGCTGAAGCGGATCCGCAATCGTCAGCTCTCCTCGACCGCCAGGTTCATGCGGTCGGCTCGTTCGATGGGCCATCGCTGTCGCGCGTCGTCGAACGTCTGAACGCCGCCACGAACCCCGTGCTCGTCCTGGGACCGGAGGTCGACGCGTGTCGCGCCAATGCTCATGCGGTTCGTCTGGCCGAGAAGCTCCGCGCGCCGGTCTGGGTGGCACCGTCGGCGCCGCGCTGTCCTTTCCCAACCACGCATCCCTACTTCCGGGGTCTGCTGCCGGCCGCGATCAAGGGGATTTCGGCAGCATTGACCGGGCATGACCTGATCGTCGTCATCGGCGCACCTGTTTTCCGCTACCACCAATACGAGCCGGGGGCGTATCTCCCCGAGGGGGCTGAACTTATTGCTGTGACTTCCGATGCGCAGGAGGCGGCCCGCGCGCCGGTCGGTGATGCGATCGTCGGGGACATCCATGCAACGCTTCAAGCTTTGGCCGACAATGTAGGCCAATCCGGCCGCCATTCGCCCACGGCGCAGGCAAGACCCGCGCCCGCGGAAATCGGCCCGGGGCCGTTGTCGCCCGAAGCAGTCCTCGACGTCATCGCTGCGACCGCGCCGAGCGATGCGATCTACCTGAACGAGTCGACCTCAACGACCGACTTCCTGTGGCGTCGACTGCCTATGCAGGAACCCGGTAGCTACTATTTCGCGGCGGCTGGCGGCCTTGGCTTTGCCATGCCGGCGGCGCTCGGCGTCCAGCTCGCCGAGCCGTCGCGGCGCGTCATCGCCGTCACCGGCGATGGGTCGGCCAATTACAGCATCACCGCGCTCTGGACGGCCGCCCGCTACAAGATCCCGGTGGTGTTCCTGATCTTGAAGAACGGCACCTATGGTGCACTGCGCTGGTTCGCGGAAGTGCTGAAAGTCGACAATGTGCCCGGACTTGACGTGCCGGGCATCGACTTCCTTTCCCTCGGCAAGGGCTATGGCGTGGAGGGGGTACGCGCCACCACGGCCGACGACCTCAAGCAGGCGCTGACAGCTGCGCTCGGCTCGCAAGCCCCGAGCCTGATCGAGGTGCCCACCCGCGCTGAGGGATTCTGACGGAGCTCGCCATGTCCGCGAAACCTGTCAACGTCGAAAACTACCGCATCCTCGCCCAAAGGCGCCTGCCCAGGATCATCTTCGATTATCTCGAAGGCGGCGCCGACGATGAAACCGGCTTGAAGCGCAATCATGAGGTCTTCGAACGCTACCGGTTGGTGCCGCGCCGTCTCGTCGACGTCCGCAAGCGCGACACCGGCATCGAACTGTTTGGGCGACATCAGGCTGCCCCCTTCATGATCGGGCCCACCGGCCTGAACGGCGCGCTCTGGCCGAAGGGCGACGTTTTGCTCGCCCGCGCGGCCGAGAGGGCCGGCATTCCCTTCGTGCTGTCAACCGCCTCGAATGCCTCGATCGAGGATGTGGCTGCCGCATCCAAGGGCGACCTCTGGTTCCAGCTCTACATCGTTCAGCGCAAGCTCGCGGAGCAGATGGTCCGTCGCGCCGACGCGGCTGGCTACTCCACTCTCGTGCTCACGACCGATGTCGGCGTGAACGGCAACCGCGAACGCGATCTGCGCAACAACTTCGGCCTGCCCATGCATTATACGCCCAGGCTGATCTACGACGGCGTCACGCATCCTCGGTGGTCGCTCGGCTTCATGCTCAATGGCATGCCCCAGCTGGGGAATTTCGTGAGCGCCGATTCCTCGGATGTCGAAATCCGGGCCGCCGTGATGAGCCGGCAGATGGATGCGAGCTTTAGCTGGGACGACTTCAGCTGGCTGCGCAAACTCTGGCCGCGCAAGCTGTTGGTGAAGGGCATCCTGCGTCCCGACGACGCTGAGCGTTGCATCGCGGCCGGCGCCGATGGGGTGATCCTTTCCAACCATGGAGGTCGCCAGCTCGACGCAGCTGTCTCGCCGCTCAATGTCCTCGCGGAGAGCCGGGCGCGGGTCTCGGCGCCGATCCTGATCGATAGCGGCTATCGCCGCGGCACCGACATCGTGAAAGCGTTGGCGCTCGGCGCGAACGCCGTGCTGCTAGGGCGCGCAAGCCTGTATGGCCTGGCGGCGGCTGGTGAAGCCGGCGTCGACCACGTCCTTCGCTTGCTCAAGGATGAAGTCGACCGGACGTTAGCGCAGATTGGATGCCCGTCGGCCAGCCAGCTTTCGTCCGACTACGTTATGGCTGACGGATCGATGCCTACGACCGCGCCGCGACGATCGGCCACCAACGATAAAGAGGATAATGCACATGAGCATTTCCGATCTCGTGATCCGGGTGATTCGAGCCCGGCCCATGGTCGCGCCGCTGCCACGTCCGATCAGCTTCAGGTGACGTGCTCGAGGCCCCACTCCTGTTGATCGATGTGTTGACGGATGCCGGGGTGGTGGGGCGGGCCTATGCGTTCGCCTATACACCGCTCACCCTGCGTTCGCTCACGCAGTTCGTGCGCGACATCGCTCCTGAGCTCGTCGGAAAATCCGTGAGCCCTCGCGCTCGAATGCGGCAGATGGAGAAGCTGCTCAAGCTGGTCGGTTGGCAGGGATTTGCCGGCATGGTGGTCGGCACTCTGGATATGGCGCTATGGGACGCGCTCGCGCGCGCGATGGACGTTTCCCTTGTGGTGCTGCTCGGTGGCGAGCCACGGCCGCTGCCGGCGTATGACAGTTTCGGCACGCTTGATTGCCGAACCGACTTGCCCTGGCTCGAGAAGTTCGTCGCGAGCGGCTTCAAGGCGGTCAAGATCAAGCTTGGCGCAGCAGATGTCGAGAGTGACGTGGCCGTCGTCGCCGAAGCGCGCCGGACAATCGGTGACGGCGTGCGGTTGATAACTCGATTTCAATCAGTCGCAAACTACTGCCAGCGCGGTCGAGCGCATCCGTCGGCTGCAGGATTTCGATCTGACCTGGGTGGAAGAGCCGGTTGCGGCCGAAGATCTTGCAGGTCATCGCGCAGTTCGCGAGTGCGTCCGGCCAGTGCCAATTCAGACAGGGGAGAACTGGTGGTTCCCGCACGGGATGGCGAACGCCATCGCGGCTGGTGCTTCCGACCTTGCGATGGTCGATATCATGAAGATCGGCGGCATCACCGGCTGGCTTTCAGCGATGGCGCAGGCGGAAGCGGCGGCGCTGCCGTTATCAAACCACACGTTTGTCGAGCCGAGTGCGCATGTGATGGCCGTATCGCCGATGGCCTCCTGGTTTGAATATCTGGACATTGTGGGCGCTGTTTTGACCGAACGGCTGCTGCCGGTTGACGGAACGGTCACCGCGCGCGGGCCCGGGCTCGGGCTAGATTGGGATGAGCATGCGGTCGCACGCTACGCCTTCTCGTGATAGGTGACAAAATGCCCGGGCCATCCGCAAAGGCCTACGACCGCGACACGTTTCGGTTCGCAGACCTTGGCGAAGGTAATCATTCTATCCCTTACGAAGTGGATGCCGATTCAGGCTTCGGCGGTGATCGGCGTTGTCTAATCTCCTGGATGTTGACCGATGAAAATATCTCCTGGCAGAGCCGGGGCCTTTAGAACTGGACCCGCCTGCAACTGGGATTGATCGCCGTCCATTGACCAGCCGCATGCTGCAAAAATTTCTCACAGGCTTATAGTCGTGGCGACTTCATCGACTGTGCGCTTAATCTAAGTCGGCAGAAGGGACCCACAGAGGAGCGGGCTGAATTGGAAGGATCCCTGGTTCCCCCTTGGTTGCAGATAGGCGTTTAATGCGTTGGTACGGGAACGGTGTGATACTGTCCGCTTCGTAACGCATTGCGGACTCAAAAGGGGGTATGATCCGAGTTCCGCTCAGGGTCAAAACCCGAATTGCCGGCCAGCGGACTTATGTCAGTTTCCGCCAGCTGCGGAGATGGCTCTGGTGTTGGCTTCAGCAGGGTCGTGCCGATTGCGGGCTCATGCGGTGCAGCAAACGGAGTCACTATTCGATCACCAATGGTCGGCAGCTTGCCTGCCGGCTGTGCGCGGGCCGCTAGCGGCCAAGCCGCTGCGCCGCCAAGTAGCGTGATGCACTCGCGCCGTCTCATCTGCTCTCTCGACCCGCACCGCCGCCACTCATCTGGTTGCCTGATCGATTTCGGTAGCCTGATGCGCGACCAGCTGCCACGAGCCGTTGCGTTTGGCCCAGACCCGCAGAAAGCGTGCGTATTTCAATGGCGTGCCATAGGCTCGCTGCGCTACCAGATTATGGTAGCGCCCGCGCGCGATCGCCACATCCCCGAAAACGACCACATCCATCTCATCGGTGATAAACTGCGAAAACGCCGTGGGTCTGTTGACAAGATCGTCCATGAACTGGGTCTTGTTCCTTGTCTTGCCGGTCGTCGTGGTATGGATCATTTCATCCGCCAGCAAGGCCGACATGGTTTTCACGTCATGGTCGAGAAAGGCTTTCAGCCGCAAGGCTTCGGCGTCCCTTACTTGCCTTTCGGCGACCGAGGCCGCCGGTTGACTTGGCGGTTGTTGAGCGTGCGCGCCCATGATCGGGAAGGAAAGGGCGGCCACCACCGCATTGAATGCCAGGAGCCTGAACGCTCGCATCACAAGGGCTCTTCGATCAAGGCAAGGCGAAAATTCATGCTGCAAGGTCTGGCCTTCCGTCCGAGACGAGCCGCACTGTCCGCAAGAACGTGACAGTTTGATTGCAACATGAGCCGACATGGCGCCGCGCAGTTTGCTGCCGGAGGTGACCGGTTTGGGGATAAGTTGCACTACTCCGACCGGGGCTTTTACAGAGGTGGGCCTAGACCGATCGCTCTGAACGCTTTCGTCGCTGTGTCTGACTTGAGGAACGCCAGAAATTTCCGCGCCTCCGCCAGGTTCAGGGCGTGACTGCCGACGACAGCATAGGTCGTAGAGGTCCACTCGAGCACATCTCCCGGCACTGGACCGATGACTTGAACGCCCTCGTCGAGAACCAGCTCGGGGATCGCTGTCGCCCCGGTTTCGACCTCGCCGCGTGCAATCGCAGCCGCGACCATTTCGCCGATGCCCTGATAGAAGCGGTATTTTTGCGCAATTTCCGTACCGAGGCCAAGTCTATCGACCGCTTTGATAAAGGGCGGCGATGTACCTGAACCGCCGTTAGGGTCGACCAGCCCGATCGTTTTCACTTTTCGGATGAAGGCCGTGAACGAGGCGACGTCGCGGAAGACAGGTTTGGTCGCGTCAGGTGAAATTCCCATTCCGATTTTGGTCTCGCCCAGGGGCACGCGCGTTGATTTATCTGCCCATCCTTCCTGGTGCACCGTGGCCCACGCTTTTGTCGCAACGATGATGATGTCGACGGTGCCGTTCTTGCGCAGGCGATCGAGCGTAACGCCAGGATTGCCAAGCATCATGTGAACGGTATCGCCGCTCTCCTTTTCAAATTGCGGAACCAGCTGTCTAAGCGCGCCAATCGTGGTGCCCTGTCCGATAAGGCTCAACTCGCCAGCTGATGCCGGGGAAATTGCTGCGATCAGCACAACAACACCGGCCGCTACCCTGCGCATGACGCCGCTCCGCTTCGGACCAAAGGGGAATTACCAACCAGGATGTGCCGTTTTCGGTGCAACAATCAAGGGATCGGAGAACCAACAAAAGCCCATATGGCTGCAAAGCCATCACTTCAGCAGCTTCATCAGATCGGCCTTCTTCTGCTTCACCTGATCCATTGTGCACTGGCGGGGCGATTTGTCCGGCCGCCATCGCATGAGCCTGGTGCCATGCCGGAACCGTCCACCGCTGAAATGGTCAAAACAGACTTCAACCACGAGCACGGGCTTGAGCGGCTGCCATTCGCCCGAGCGCGCGGTGGACCAGCGACTGGGCCCGCCCGGCGCGTTGCCGGTGAAACCTGGCGGCGCGATCAGCTTTTCCAGTTTCGTTGTGAGCGGCGGTTTTTCCGCCTGCTTGATGGTTGAGGTGAAGCCAACATGATTGAGCCGGCCCTCGTCGTCGTAAAGCCCGAGCAACAGCGAGCCGACGACCGGCTTGCCTTCGTTGTAGCGGAACCCGCCGACAACGCAGTCCGCGCTCCGGTAGTTCTTGATCTTTTGCATCCCGCTGCGGTCCGCGGAGCGGTACGGCAGGTCGCGCCGCTTGGCGATGATGCCGTCGAGCGCGGCTCCGGCGCGCTCGAGCCATTTCCTGGCATCGGAGAGCTTCGTTGTTGCAGGCGAGAGACGAATGCGTTTGCTGTTGCGGAAATACTCGGGAGCACGGAGATCGAGCTTTCGCCGCCGCTCCGACAGCGGCAGATCGATGAGCGGCTTGCCGTTGCCGTCCACCAGGAGGTCGAAGCTGATGATGAGCGCTGGGGTCTCGCGCGCGAGCTTGTTCACCCGGCTCTGCGCGGGATGGATGCGCTGGAGCAGCGCGTCAAATGAGAATGCGCCCTCGACAGGAACCACGATCTCGCTGTCGAGCACAAGCCTTTCGGCTTTGAGCCGGCGGATGTCTTCGACCAGCTCGGGGAAGTACCGGGTCAGCGGCTGCCCGGCCTTTGATTGCAGCTCGACCTTGTCACCGTCGCGAAAGACCAGGCAGCGGAACCCATCCCATTTCGGCTCATATTGCCATTCCGGGCCGCTGGGGATCTGGTCGACCGACAAGGCCTCCATCGGGGGGAACGGCGGATGCAGCGGGAGTGACATGGGTGCATAACGCAAACGGCCGGCGCTTCCGCCGGCCGTGCTAGCGAAAATCTCTTAACCTCCCGGATCAGGCCGCCTTGATCCAGTCCTCGAGCTTCTGCTTGGGAACAGCGCCAATCTGCCGGGAAGTCATCTGACCGTTCTTGAAGATCATCAAAGTTGGAATGGACTGAATCCCATATTTGGCGGCGGTCTTCGGATTCTCGTCCACATTGAGCTTGACGATCTTCACCTTGCCATCGAGCGAGCCTGCGATCTCCTCAAGCGCGGGGGCAATCATCCGGCAAGGGCCGCACCATTCCGCCCAGAAGTCCACCACGACCGGGCTGGTCGCCTTCAACACCTCGGATTCGAAGGTCGTATCTGAAACCTTGCCAACGGCCATGGCGACTACCTCTTGCTTCTTGGTGGACACGAACCTATGGAGCAGCCCCGCGAGCGTCAAGGCAAGCTCACGGGGAAATGACGCCGTCCAGGGCCGCCTCCATCATGGACGCGGGGATCTCCATCACATCCGGGATTTGGGTCCATATGAGCGCGGCGCGGACGGCCCGGTCGGGATAAAGCCTGCGCAACGCGGCGCGATAGAGCGCGAGCTGTCCGATATAGGCGAAGGGGACGTTCTCAAGAGTGCGCGGCGCCGGGTGATTGGTCTTGAAGTCCGCGATCAGAACGGCGTCGGCAGTTACAACGAGCCGATCAACCTGGCCGGAAACCGCAATCATGCGATCATTGTGCCGGAAGCGAGCAACGATCGGGAGTTCGGCATTGCTTCCCGGAGCAAAGAATTGCGCGAACCGCGTGTCATCGAGCAGCCGGCAGACCTGCTCGATCATGGCCTCACGCTCGGCCGGCGTGAAATCAGCGGCTCGGCGGGCGAGATGGCCCGTGGCGGCGGCATGCCGCGCAGACTTTGGAAGCTCGGGAAGCGCTTGCAACAGCCGATGCATCAACACCCCTCGTGCAATTGCCTTATCCCGCGTCCACGAGCTTTCGCTGCTCGAGGAATGAATCGGGGCAGCCGCATCAAAGGCGTGCGACGGAGAGAGCGTGGTCTCCCCCGCCGACGGGCTCACCGCGTCGCGATCGAGCCAGCTTGGACGCTGGGTCGCGATTGTCGCTCCGGCCGTTGCCGCGGCGCGCAGCAAGGACGGCACCGGCGGGGCCTTGTGATACCGCCACACCTTCCCCTCGCCGTCATCGGCAGTTTCCTCGCGGGAAAGCGGCTGCAGGGCGCCGGCCACCAGGTTCCACCAGCAGCCGTCCGGCCGTCTGCGGTCGCCGTCCGCGCCGCATACGATCAGGCGATCGCTGGCGCGGGTCATCGCGACGTAAAGGAGCCGGCGATATTCGTCTTCAGCCTCCCCTCGCATGCGCTCGCGTGCGGCGCTCATTTGCGCCACGTCATTCATCTTCTTGCCGGCCCAGACGATAGGCGCGCCCGGTTTGCCCGGAGCGAGGTTGAACAGCCGGTCCTGCCGTTGCGCCGGCCCGGTTGGGGGCGCGGTGCTGTCGGCGAGGATCACGATCGGCGCTTCGAGCCCCTTGGCACCGTGAACCGTCATGACGCGCACTTCGTCGCGGGTGATTTCCATGTCGCGCTTCACCTCGGTCTCGGCCGCGCGCAGCCAAGCCAGGAAACCCTGCAGCGAGGGAGTCTCGCGCCGCTCATAATCGAGAGCGAGGTTGAGAAACTCCTGGAGCGGGTCGTCGGCTTCGTGCCCGAGCCGAGCCAGAAATTGCCGCCGCCCTCCCTCGGGGCCGAGAGCACGGGCGTAAAATGCAAACGGCATCTCGCTCGCCGCGCGGGGAGCGAGCCGATCGAGCCGATCGGATGCTGCTGACAAGCGGCCGTTGGTCCGCGCGCCGGCTCGCAGCGCCTCGCGCAACGAGCCCTTGCGATTCCATGCGAGATGAAACAGCTCGTCCTCGTCGAGACCGAACAGGGGGCTTTTAAGTACGCTGGCAAGGGCGAGATCGTCCGCGGGCAAGAGCAGCGCATCGGCCAGCGCCATCAGATCCATGACCGCGATGTGCTCGGTGAGCACCAGCCGGTCGGCACCGGCCACCGGGACGTGCGAGTCCTTCAAGGCGCGGATGATGGCTTCGAACAACGGCCCACGCTGGCGCACCAGAACGAGCACGTCCCCCGCCCGTGTTCCCTCCTTCATCCATCGCCTGATGTGGCGCGCAATCTTGCTCGCAAGCCGCACCTGCGGGCTCGTTTCGCTGACGTGATCGAAAGGGGCGTCCCAGGCCTCGATCTCGCGCTTCTCGTCAGGCTTGATGGTCTCCCAGACCTCGACCAGCCCAGGGGCGGCATCAGGCAGCGCAATATGCGGCGGAACGCCGTCGGGATCGGATGTAACGCTGCGATGGATTTCCTCCGGCTCGAACACCTTGTCGACCGCGGCCAGGATATTCGGCCCGGAACGCAAGGAGTGCTTGAACCCGCAATAGGCAAACGCCAATCCGCTTGCCCGGTGCGTATGCTGAAAGTGCGTGCGCATCTCGGCGAAGGCGCGCGGCGCCGCGTTCTGAAACGAAAAGATCGATTGCTTCTCGTCTCCGACCGCGAAGATTGTTCGTCGTGCGCTCCGCGCGCCTGAACCGGCGAAGAGCTCAGCGGTGAGTCGACGGACGATCTCCCACTGTTTCGGGCTCGTATCCT
The DNA here is from genome assembly GCA_963841705.1 of uncultured Alphaproteobacteria bacterium. GTDB lineage: Bacteria > Pseudomonadota > Alphaproteobacteria > Rhizobiales > Xanthobacteraceae > VAZQ01. Next base: position 72,347 of record CAWJDY010000026.1, on the reverse strand, counting down.
GCGCCTCGTCGATCAGAACGTGATCGATGCCTTGGTCGAGCTTGTAATGAACCCAGGCGGCTCGACCCTCGCCGAGAAGCGCGACGGTCTTGTCGATCAAGTCCTCATAGTCCAGGAGCCCGCGGCGGTCCTTGGCCGCCTGATAGCGCGAGATCACGGCATCGGCGACTATCAGGAGCGCTGCCGTGCGTTCGCGGCAGAGCACGGCCTTGCGGCGCTCAAGCAGGGGCATGAGGCGCATGCGTTCGGCTTCAAGGCTTTGTGCGAGCCTTGGGTTGCTCCGTTCGAGAGCGGTGGTGATCAGGCGCTGTCGGCAAGCGAGATCCGTGGTGAAGAAGACCTGCAGATAGCTGTATGTGCGCTCCCACCCTGTCGCTTTGAGCGCGGCATCGAGCCGGCTTGCCTGGTCCTGATCGCTGCTCGACGCGCTCTGACCGAGCCTGCGGGCCAGCCCGCTCCATTGTGATGACGGCAAATGTGGTCCTTCGGTGATTTCATGATCGATCCGTTCGAGCGTATCGTCGCGGCTGATGCCGAAGGCGTCGCATAATGAGCCGATTGCGGCTTCGACGCTGCCGGCATGATCGATCCAGGCGCGCACGAGGTCGCGTTTTCGGATCGCTTCCGCCACGACGTCCTTGAAGGTCTGGTCCGCCGCCACTCCAACCGCGGTCGCAAGCGCTCCACCCAGCGCGGTTTGCGGAGCCAGCGCCGCATCGAGCAGGACTTCAAGGCTCATCTCGGCAAGAAGCTCGCTTTGTGCCGTCGCGTCGAGCACGTCGAATCGGGCCGCGACATTGGCTTCGAAAGGGAATTGATGCAGCAATCGCGTGCAGAAGGCGTGGATGGTTTGCACCTTGAGCCCGCCCGGAGTGTCCAGCGCGAAAGCGAACAATCGCCTTGCCCTCCTTCGCAGCGCGGCGTCCGCCGCGAGATTGGAAATTCTGCGAATGGCTTGGTCCAGGCTTGTATCGTCGAGCGCGGTCCAGCGACGCAGCTCGTCGAACACCCGGTTGGCCATGTTGGCGGCCGCAGCCTTGGTGAAGGTGATGCAGAGAATCCTGGACGGATCGACCCCATCCAGCAGCAGGCGAATGACCCTTTGCGCCAGCACGTGGGTCTTGCCGGAACCGGCATTGGCCGCAACCCACGCCGAAGCTGCAGGGTCGGATGCCTGCATCTGCATGGTCCGGAGAGCTTCGGGAATGATGCGCGCTCCCCGCGGCATGTTTGCCGTGACGTTCATTCTTGCGGTCCGATCTCTTCCTCGCCGCCGGCCGACCATTCCTTGACGCGCGCGAGGTGGTCGTACCTGCCGTAACGGTTTTTCCAGGTAGGCAGGACCAGCGGCAGATAAGGCTGCTGCTCGTCCTCGAAACGGCGTGCAACGTTCTGCAATTTCTGCAGTGCCTGCTCGACATAGTCCGTATTGCGGTCGCTCAACCGGATCGATCGGGTCTCGCCGATCAGCTCCCCGCCTTTGAGCGACACGTAGATCAGCTCGGCAACCGACGCTTGCGGCAGGTCAACAAACCCGCCCCGCCGCAGAATCGCGGCTTCGAGCGTCAGCTGCGGCGAGACGCCGGTTTGAACCTGTTTCTCTGTCGGCACCTGTCCAGTCTTGTAGTCGAGGATGGCATAGTCCCCGCCCGCAAGCTTCTCGATGCGGTCGGCGCGTGCGCGCAAGGCAAAGACGCGCTCCCCGACTGGAAATTCGATACGGCCGTTAATTTCCGCCGCGACGCCGGCTACCCTGCCGCGGCGCTCGACCTCCCAGCCGGCGAACCACTGCACGATGCGCACGAAGCGCGGCCACCAGAACGCTCGTGCTTCCGGATAGTCCTCGAGAGCGGCGAAATGCCTGGTTCCGATCTCGATCAGCGCCCGCGCAGGGTCTGGCGGCAATAGAGCCGCGTAGGTTCTTGTGAACTCGCTCAGCGCGCCGTGAATGAGGATGCCGCGATCTGCCGCCCCGGGTGGAGTGTCGACCGGATCAAGATCGCGAAGGCGTAGAATGTGCTTGGCATAAATCGAATAGGGATCGCGCAACCAGGTTTCGATCTCGGTCACGGAGAGGGATGTTGGGCGCGTCGCCCGCGGCGGCTTCGGTTGGGGCCGCTCGATGCGCTTCACCTCACTGGGCTGATCGAGAGCGCGCGCCCAGGCGAGATAGGTCGCCCCATTTGCGCGCACCCGGCTCCATTCGCGCTCGCCCGCAACCGCTGCAAGACGCTGGACGAAGCGCGAGGGCACGGTCGGAGCGCCGCCGAGCCGCGCCGGATAGGCGAGGACCACTCTCCTGGCGCCGAGCGCCTGCGCGAAGTCATGCGCCGAGAGCGAGATTCTTCGCTCCGGCAGGTCGAGGCCGAGCGTGTTGCGCATGGGTCGGCTCAGCCATGGATCGGACCGCGGCTCCGGCGGCCAAACGCCCTCGACCAGACCTCCAAGCACGAGGCAGTCGGCGCTCTGGAGTCGCGCCTCGAGCGGGCCGTAAATGCGCACCTGGCTGTTCGGCAGCTCCGGCCGGCGCACGACGCGCTCGGAGATTACAGTCTTGAACAGCGCGGGGTAGTCGGCGGGAGATATTTCAAGATCCGCATCCTCGCTCAGCGCAGCAATGTCAAGGAACGCCTCCTGCAGCTTCACGCCATCATGGCCGCTGAAGGCAGCGCACTCGCCAGTTTCGGTCCTGCTCAATGCCGCGATGGCCTGTTCATGCCGTGCAGCCAGATCGCGAAGCCGGCGCGTCTGCCCCGAGACCGTTTCGAGCGGAGCCAGAGCTGCGCTCAGCTGCCCAACGAGATCGGCAGCGAGATCGATCTCCCATGGCCTGAGGTCGGCGCGGGGTTCGGCGGGATGCAGCTCCGAAACCTCCTTGCGCCGCAGCTTATCGAGCTCGCTTCGGAACGTTGCCAGCGCCTGGGCAAGACCGAGCGTCCCTGCGTGCGGTCGCGGACCCCGCAAGGTGGCCGTCTCCAACGCTGCTACCGCGCGGTCAACGCCGCCCGCCTTGCGCTCAAGCCGGAGCAACGGATGCTTGAGCAGAGCGAGCGCGCCGACCGGACGCAGGCCGCCCAGCGCCGCTTCCGCTGCGAGCAATGCGAATTGGCCGGCAGGGGTGGACGGGAGCGGATCGCCCGCGGAATTGTCGGCCTGAATTTTCCATCGCGCGAGGGCAGCGAGCACACGACGGGCAAGCGCGCGATCCGGGGTAATCAACGCTGCGGTCTTGTTGTCCTCGACAGCCTCGCGCAATGCAACCGCGATCGCGAGCGCCTCCTCCTCGGCATTTTGCGCTTCGACCAGAGATAACGATTGGAGCGCATCGCGCAGCGGAAAATCGGAAGCTGCCAGCTGTTGCCAGTGGTGGGTTGTTGCGGCAGGGCGCAGGGCTTCCGCGACATAGCGCTCGCGCGCGGGCGCAACACGCGTACCAAGGATTGCGACTCGATCCCTGGTAATGCCAATCCGGCGCAGCAGCGCATGCATGGCGAATTGCGGATGGCCCAGCGCCGGCCAGTCGGCGCCATTTTCAGCACTGGCGGCAATGATCCCCCATGATTCCTCGTCAACGCCAAGGTCGAGCCCGGGAAGCACTACAGCGCCGTGGGGAAGATTGGCGACAGCAGCGATCAATTCGGCCGTCGCCGGCATGGAGCCGGTCGAACCTGCAGCGATCACTGGTCCATCATCCCGCGCCGCAACCCGGTTGATTTCGGCTTTGATCAAAAGGTCGCGCCGGGTACTCGCCTCGATTACGCCGCGTTCCGTCAGAATCCGCGGCCACGCCGCCCGCGCGATCTTGAGGAATTCGAGCGTGAGCTGCCAGTACCGATCGAGATCTTCCGGCACGAGCTTGTCGAGCCGCTCCCAAGGAACCTCGCGCGTCGTCATATCGTCGATCAACCGGGCAAGATCATCGGCGAGCGCGAGCGCCGACATGGGTGTATTGGCAACGAGCGCCGCTTCTCCCGTTGCATCTGGGGCAATGCCGGCGGCCCATTGCGCGATCAGTCGCGTGAGCAACAATCGGCGCTCCAGCTCGCCGAGAGCCGGCGCAAGCTCAAGCTCCGCAGCGGCAAGATGCGCGCTCGCCGCCTGCGCGAACGCAATCTCGTCCTCATCGATGTCGCCCAGGGCAACAATGCGGGGAAGGATCGCGGCTTCTTGCCCCGCTACACCCAGAAAGATGTCGCGTGCGAGCCGGCAGGCCCGGCGCGTCGGCAGGTAGATAGTGGCGGCAGCGAGCGCCAGCGGATCGCGATCGACTGGAAACCCGGGAACGAGCTCCCCATCGAGGAGCGCGCGAATAAGGGTAGGCAGGAAAGAATCCGAGGAACGAATGCTGAAGACGCGGGGGATCATTATGCCCATTACATCGGGTTCGGCGAGGTGTGATCAGCGGCGCCACATACGCGGTTTGCTCCCTCTCCCCGTTCTTTACGGGGAGAGGGAGCGACCGAGTTTGCAGCACCATTGTGCATCAATCTCACCCGAACGCGCTGGTAGCTTAACCGAATCGCTGGACCGAGAGCTTCGCAAACAGCAAAATCGGTGTCGAGTTGGTCCCGGCCCGCGGCTGTGATTAATATGGCGGACTTGTCCCGCAAAGGTTTCCCATGAAAAACATCAACCCCAATCCGTTCACGACGCGTCCCGAGATCGAGGGGACGTTTGGCGTGGTTGCATCGACCCATTGGATCGCCACCGCAGTGGGAATGGCGACCTTGGAAAAAGGCGGGAATGCCTTCGATGCAGCGGTGGCTACCGCATTTACGCTGCAGGTGGTCGAGCCGCATCTCAATGGGCCGGGTGGAGAGGTTCCGATCATCCTTAATGATGCGCGCACCCTCAAGACCGAAGTGATCTGTGGGCAGGGTCCGGCACCGGCAAAGGCCACCATTGCGCACTACCGCGGGCTCGGCCTCGACATGGTGCCGGGCACGGGGCTGCTCGCGGCCTGCGTGCCGGGAGCGTTCGATAGCTGGATGCTGCTCCTGCGCGACTACGGCACGATCCCGCTGGCCGAGGCGCTTGCTCCGGCGATTGCCTATGCCAGCCACGGCCATCCCCTGGTCGAGCGCGCCAGCGCGACCATCGCCAGCGTGGCGGATCACTTCCGGGAGCAATGGCCGACATCCGCGGCCATCTACCTGCCGGCCGGAAAGGTGCCGGCGCCTGGTACGCTGTTCACCAATCCTGCTCTGGCGGCTACCTATTCGCGCCTGCTGCGGGAGGCATCGCGCGCGGGAGGCGACCGCGTCGCGCAGATCGAAGCTGCCCGCAGGTGCTGGTCGCAGGGCTTCATTGCCGAGGCCATCGACCGATTCTGTCGCAGCCAGGCGGTGATGGATACGAGCGGGGAGCCGCACTACGGCGTGCTCACCGGAGACGACATGGCGCGCTGGAGCGCACACGTCGAGGCGCCGCTTGGCTACGATTACGGTCGCTATACCGTCTTCAAGCCGGGGCCCTGGTCGCAGGGCCCCGTGATGCTGCAGCAGCTGGCGCTGCTCAAGGCCTTCAACATCCACGGCGCGGATGCGACCGGCGCGGAGTTCGTCCATCTTCTCGTGGAGTGCTCGAAGCTCGCCTATGCCGATCGGGAAAAATTCTACGGTGATCCCGAGTTCACCGAGGTTCCGATGGCGACGCTATTATCGGATGCGTACAACGATGAGCGACGCAAGCTCATCACCGATCAAGCCTCGCTCGAGTTTCGCCCGGGATCGGTCGAGGGCTTCGGCGCGGTGGTGCAGCTGCGGCGCGAGGAGGGCCGGCATCGCGTGGCCGGAGCGGGCGAGCCTACTGTTGCCCGCACCGGTGAGATGCGCGGTGACACCGTGCATTTCGATATCGTCGACCAGGCCGGGAACATGGTTTCCGCGACGCCGTCGGGCGGATGGCTGCAGTCCTCGCCGGTGATTCCCGAGCTGGGGTTTTGCCTCGGCACGCGGGCACAGATGTTCTGGCTGGACGAAGGCCATCCAGCCGCCCTGGCGCCGGGGAAGCGCCCGCGCACCACGCTCTCGCCCACGCTGGCGCTGCGCGATGGGGCGCCCTACCTGGCGTGGGGTACGCCCGGCGGCGATCAGCAGGATCAATGGGCGACGCAGATGTTCGTGCGCCATGCCGATTGCGGCATGAATTTGCAGGAGGCCATCGACGCTCCCGCCTGGCATTCCGAGCACTTCCCGATCTCGTTCTGGCCGCGCACGGCCCGCCCCGGTGCCCTCGTGGTCGAAGGCCGGCTGCCCAAGCCGACCGTGCAGGAACTGGAGCGGCGAGGTCACCTCGTCGAGGTTGATGCCGACTGGTGCGAAGGCCGCCTCACCGCCGCATCGCGCGAGGGCCGCAAGCGCCGAGCCGCGGCGAACCCGCGCGGAATGCAGGGATATGCAGCGGGGAGGTGAAAAGGCCCGGGCAGCTCTCGTCCCGGTTACTCGGAGTGGAGCTTGAAAACCGTCGCTTGGCTGCTCGCGCTGCTTTGGCTGGCGGCAAGCAACCCCGCCTTCGCGCAAGGCTACCCGGCCAAACCGATCAGGATGATCGTTCCCTATCCCGCCGGCGGAGGCACCGACATTGCCGCCCGCTGGATATGCCAGAAGCTGAGCGAGCGGCTTGATCAGCAGGTGTTTGTCGACAATCGCGCCGGCGCCAATGGCAACCTCGGCACGCAGTCCATCGCCAGGGCCGCGCCCGACGGATACGTCATCGGCATGGCCACTCCGGGGCCGGTCACGGTCGGGCGCTCGCTCTACCGCGATCTGCCATACGACCCGCAAAAAGACCTCGTGCCCGTCATTCTTGCGAACGAGAGTCCGATCGTGCTCGTGAGCAACCCGTCGCTGCCGGCGCAGTCTCTGAAGGATCTCATCGCTTTCGCCAAGGCAAAGCCCGGAAAGCTCAGCGCAGCGCTGGTCTCCACCGGCTCGGTCCCGCACCTCCTGACCGAGATGCTCAAGAATGCCGCCGGGATCGATCTGCTTGATGTTCCCTACAAGGGCGGCGGTCCAGCTGCCGTGGATACCATCAGCGGGCAGGTCGATGTGCTGTTCAGCGTCCTTCCGCTGGTTCTTCCCTACATCACTGCGGGTCAGCTGCGCGCCTATGCGATCGCCAGCGAAACCCGCAGCAGTCTGCTGCCTGATGTCCCGACTGTAAAAGAAGCCGGATACGACACCGTCGTCGGCAGCGCCTGGAATGGCATCGTGGCCCCCGGCGGTACTCCGCCGGATATTGTCTCGAAGCTCAGCGAGGAGACCGCCGAGGTCCTTGCCTCCCCCGAGACCAAAGGGCGCTTCGCAGCGCTCGGAATGGAAGCGGTCGGGGGCTCGGCCGAAAGCTTTGCCCGTTTTCTCCAGGCCGAAACGCAAAAGTGGGCAGCAGTGATCCGGACCGCCCACATCCAGGCACAGTGAGCAAACTGCAATGTTCGATATCATCGATCGCATCATGAATCTCGACATCGGCGCGCGCGGCGTCGACAAGCTCTACGCACCGGCTCGCGCCCGCAGCACTGAGCCGCTCTGCGCGGCAGCAGCGCGCTTCCTGCACGACACCCGTCCCGGCGATTGCGTGGTCCTGATCACGGGCTCGCTGACCAGACCCTGGGTCTCGACTACCATCGGAGAGACGGACGGACCGGTCGGAGTGGCGGCGCTGGCACGCGCGCTCAGCTACGGGTTCAACGCCATCCCGGTGGTGGTCACCGATGCGTCCCTCCTCGAGCCCATCGGTGCGACGCTGCGCGCCGCCGGGCAGGCCATCGTCAGCCTGGACGCCGCAAAACGCGCCACCTCCAACCGCCGGTTCTGCAGCGTTGCGGTCATGCGCGGCTTTCCCGTGGAGGATGCCGAAGCACGAGCCGAGGCCAAGCGGGTCATTGACGAGCTGCATCCGAAAGCGGTCATAGCGGTCGAGCGTGCGGGCATGACGCCGCGCGGCACCTATCACAACATGCTCGGACAGGATTTCAGCGAGGGTCGGGCGCGAATCGATTATCTCGTCCAGGAGGCGACGAAGCACGGCGTTCCCACCGTCGGCGTAGGCGATGGAGGAAACGAGATCGGAATGGGGGCGGTAGCACAAGCCGTGCACGAGCATGTTCCGCACGGCAAGGTTCTCTGCGCCGAGCTCGCCACCGATGTCTTGCTGCCCGCGGGAGTGTCCAACTGGGGCTGCTATGCGATCCAGGCCGCGCTGGCGATCCTGACGGCAAAGCCGGACCTCGTTCACACCGCCGCCATGGAGCGGCGCCTGGTGGAGGCGGCCGCCAACGCGGGCCTGGTGGACGGCAATACCGGCAAGTGCGAGCCCACGGTCGACGGCTTGGCGATCGAAGTGCATGCGGGGATCGTCGAGCTGATCGGTGCGGCCGCGCAGCGCGCCCTCAAGAGCAGTCACTGAGCTTTGGCAAGCTGAAGGCATCAGGCCTGCCCTGACAAAACGCTACTAATTCCACATTCGGCAGGTACCTGGTAAACGGCGCTTGGCCGGCGGGCTGGCACTCACGCCTTCGCCAGGAGGTGACATCGCCGGCGCCAGGATCTTTGGCAGGCGAACTATTGAACGGTGATGGCGATCGTGGTGTGAAGAATTGTCCCGGCCCCCTCCGACTCGTAGCTGACTGTGTCGTTACCGCGAAAATTCGGATTTGAAAAATACATGATCATCTTGCTTTTGATCGTCTTGCCAGCGCACTGAGCAGTGCTTCCAGACCCCGGCGTGCTCGCCGGAAGGACTTCCTCTCCGTCCAGCACCGAGATCGTTCCATTCAGAGGCTGCTTCTTAATGGTGATCACGACCGGCAACGAGTTGCAATTGCGGTCCCATCTGGCGCTATAGGCAAGAAGCGAATCTACGCCGGACTTTGCGGTGCGTGCGAGATTCATGTTCCCTCCTGACGCGCCGCTGATCGTGGCCATAACCTTGCCGTGCAAGTAAAAGTCGCCTATCACCGAGAGCGAGATCTCCGGTAGCTGCGCGTTATTAGTTGATCTGTACACGTCGGCAGCAATACGCCGGAATATCGTGCCGATCTCCTCCTTTGTTCCGATGTTTTTCAAGAACGCAGTGGTGTAGGGACTGTTGCGTCCATTTCCGTCCTCGGCGGTCTGACCCGCCTGCGTTGCGTATGACACGATCATCCCCTGCGCATTGTCGATCTTCGCAAGCCCGCGCTGGACTGATACCCCGCGCGACGGGCCGACAGAGCGCTTCAGATCTCCCAGGAAGGGATTGTCGCGGCAGGAATCCAGCACCAGAATGCGCAAGCTTTTTGCCTGTTGCAGATCGGCAACGAGATCATCAACCCTCGCCATCCTGCGTAAATCGGCTTCGTCGGTAAGCTTGGCATCCACGGGGATCAAATAATTGATGCCATTGTACTGGAGCGCATGGCCGCTGTAATAGAACATTGCAACATCGGCATCGCGTGCGGCGCGCGTAAAGCGGATCTCTGCGTCCTCCATGCCTCTCTTATCGACATCGATGGCCGTTATCGTTTCGAAGCCGATGCGCTTGAGTGTGTCGGCGACGTCCTTGGCATCGTTGGGAGGGTTGGGAAGGGTTGGCGCGTTCTTATAAGCGCCATTCCCGATGACCAAGGCAACGCGTTTTTCGGCACGAGCAGTAACGGACAGGCACGCGGTAACCGCGCAGACGGCGAGCAACAGAGCGACAGCCGAAGATCTCATCGAAATGCGCCTTAAGATGAGGTGACTTATAGAATAACGGGACAAGTATCGCTAGTGCTCGGTTGGTGACAGCAGCTCCTTTCGATCACTACCCTTTGGGACGAAAGGGGTGGCCGAAGCGACCATCATGTTGGAGGGCGCGGGAGCCGGCGTGCCAGCACGCAGGGTCGCAAGCAACATCTGGTCATCACTGCCCCCGATCGGCGCTCGACCGACAAATTCGACGCGCACGTGAGCGGTTCCCTTTCTGTAGAAATCGAGCGCCTGGGCCGTTCCGATCGAGAGGTCAACGATGCGGTTATGCACAAAAGGCCCCCGATTATTGACCCGCACGATTATCGAGCGACCATTGTCAAGATTGGTGACGCGCGCATAACTTGGCAGCGGCATCGTGCGATGCGCCGCCGAGATGCCATGCATGTTATAGCGCTCGCCGTTCGCCGTCAGCCGGCCATGGAAGTCGGGCCCATACCAGGACGCAATTCCTTCGGCGCGGTATGTGAGATTTTCGGCCGAGACATTCGTCCGACCATGTAGCTTGGTTTTCGAAACCCGCTCGTTCCTCGTGCCGATGTTTTGCGGTACATCGGTATTGACGAAGCGGACGGTTTGTACGACGCGCGGATAGTCCGATGGAATGGCCTCCTGGTCGCCCTCCTCCTGGTCGTTGTAAGCTTCTACTTGCTCGGCCTGCCGATAGGATTGCTCCCCCCGTCTAAACACGATCGTTTCGTTGCCAGCGGGCTCGATCGCGACGCTGTCTTGCCTGCCCTCCTGATAGGTCATGATGGCAAGCGTCGCCGCGATCAAAGCGAAGGTAATGGCCGCGAGCTTGAAACCGCCGATGGCGTTGCGAGAGCGGACAGCGCCGGAAGCGGTCACCGGCCAGCGAAATGAACGTGCCAGACGGTCGGCAGCGCGTTGTGGCACATAGAGCGCGCGCGGGGTTTCCATCGCCGCGGCCGTTTGCGCAATCATATAAGGCAACCCCCTGCACACCGCTCTCGCGACGACGCCCCACGTGATCCGATGAGCATGCCCCCGTCATAGGGCGCCGCATTGCGCCCGCGTTCAGATCAAGCGAGAAAGCGTGTGGCCCCCGATCCCCGAGATGAAAATCCCCGACGGTTCAAAGATGATCCGACAAATGAGGAGAATTATTGACGCGGCTGTTACCAATTCTGTATTTCCGCGTCCGTAACCTTCTCATGTTACCAGCCGCTTCGTAAAACGACGTAATACTTACTTAACCTTGTACCAGGGCGGTGATACAACGGTGACAGTAACACCGTGTTAATATTCACGAAAATGGTGCGCGGAAAACAATAGGTACGGGAGAAGCCGAAAGGCCCTCGATGCCGCCCGGCCCGCTGCGACAAGAGTCAGCTTGCCATCGCATGACTGCTATTTTCAATGTAACGGATGAGGTCACCAACGCATTCTATCTCGCCGACGGCGTCTGTGATTTTTCCGTCCGCGAATTGGTCTTCAAGTACGATCATCAATTCAAGAACGTCGATGAAGTCGAGTCCGAGATCGCCTCCGAAATGTGCTTCATTACTGATACGATCGACATTAACTCCCAGATGCCGCGCGATAGAAGCGCGGATATTGTTTGCAAGAAGCTCTTCTTTCAAAACTGAGTTTCGTGACGTCAATGCCAAGCTGGTCATGAATAAGTTCCCCATTTTTGGAGTGCTCCGCATCTGGGCCATCAATTCGCCCGGCAATGTGACGCTGTTTGGAAACATTAGACGTGTTGCAATAACGACACGCATCGGCGGTATTGCCTGTGCCGCTTGGGCATGAACTGAAGGCATTGCTCCTGTTTTCCGGTATCAAAGTATGGGTCGCATGAAGCATCAAAGCCCAACTTCACCTCGGCCTGCGGACTCGTTGAGTTTGATGCTCACACGGCTTTTTCGTGCCAGGAGGCGACGAAGAGCAGCGTTCCCCGTATCAGAGCGGGCGACGGAGGGTGCGAGCGACATGGCTCGCGGTCGGTCGTCGATCCAGCCGCCGGATTGGTCTGTGAGCTGACGCAAACTCAGTCCGTTGCTATGGTGAGATTAGCGGCCGGAAAGTGCCACTTCCGGACTCATGCAGTGCAGCAAAAGTCCCTCACTCAATCACCTCGTCGGCGATGGCAAGCACGCCCGGCGGGATGGTGAGGCCGAGCGCCTTGGCAGTCTTCATGTTGATGACCAACTCGAATTTGGTCGCCTGCTCCACCGGTAGATTGCGAGGTTTTTCCCCCTTCAGAATCCGGCCGACATAGACGCCGGTCCGACGAAAAGCTTCAACGATAGTGGCCGCATAGCTTATCAGACCGCCTGCTTCGATGAACTCACGTCGAAAATATGATGTGGGAATCCGATAGCGAGCGGCCAGTGCGACAAGCTCATCACGCTGCCCAACAAAGAATGTGTCCGCGCCTACGAGGAGCGCACCGGCTTGTTGCTCAACGAGGGTTGCGAAGGCGCGCTCGATGTCACTTGGGCTGCTCGCATTCAGGATTAGCAGGCGGACACCGAGACGATTTGCTGCTTCGGCCTGTTCTTTCAGCATTGCGTCGGAAAAGGCAGTGTTGGCAGGGTTCACCAAGTAGGCGATTATCGCAGTGGTCGGAACCAACTCGCGCAGCAATGCGAGGCGCTTTTGCATCAGCTCGTTGGAAAGAACGGTAATTCCGGTGACATTCCCACCCGGCCGCGCAAGGCTAGCAACAAGGCCAATCTCAACTGGGTCTCCACCCATCATGAAGACGATTGGAACTGTTTGCGTGGCAGCTTTCGCGGCAAGTACTGCCGGCACATTGCTTGCGGTAACAATCACGCCCACGCGGTCGCGGACCAGATCATCCGCTAACGCTGGCAGACGCTCGAAATGATTCTCTGCCATTCGGTATTCAAAAGCGACGTTACGCCCCTCGACATACCCGGTTTCGGCTAGACCAGTATTGAATGCGGTCATGAACTCACGGAAGCTGTCGATGGTAGAGCTGTAGAGAAAACCAACCACAGGCATCACCGCTTGCTGTGTGTGCGCCGCAAGCGGCCACGCTGCAGCCATGCCACCGACAAGTGTGATGAAATCGCGTCGCCGCATATCGGCTCCCAAGCTCAGGGGCCAGCATTGTATCCGCGGAAACAGGTACTTTGACAGGGGCTGAAAACCATTGATGCACTGCACAGCCCATGTCTCAGATGGGTCGATGCTGTTGAAAAAGTCCCAAATTGCCGGGTGCTAATCTTCCCGCCGCAAGACAATCCGACCCACGATCGTCGATCGATATAGCCTCAATCACGTTAGCGAGGTCGCCCATGCGTTTATCGTCAGGCGATGAGGTCCCCCCCACTTGCGACGCGCGCATTCAGTGTCCTTCGAACGCGATCAGGGTGCGCACCGGGACATCGAGCTTTCGCAGCCTGTCGGCCCCGCCGAGATCAGGCAGATCGATGACGAAGCAAGCCGCAAGGACCTGCGCACCCAATTGGCGCAAGAGCTTGACGGCACCCTCGGCAGTGCCCCCGGTCGCGATCAGATCGTCGACCAGAATGACGCGGTCGCCCGTCGTAACTGCGTCCTCGTGCATTTCCATTTCATCGAGCCCGTATTCCAGTGAATAGGCGATGGAAACACGCTTGTGCGGAAGCTTGCCCTTCTTACGGATGGGCACAAACCCGGCGGAAACCTGGTGCGCCACCGCGCCCCCGATAATGAATCCGCGTGCCTCTATCCCCGCAACCTTGTCGATCTTGGATCCGGCCCAGGGTTGAACCAGCTCGTCCACGGCACGTCTGAACGCGCGAGGATTGCCGAGGAGCGTGGTGATGTCGCGGAATACGATCCCAGGTTTGGGGTAATCCGGGATGCTGCGAACCGAATCCTTGAGATCGTGCTCGAACTGGACGCTGACCATGCGAAGCTCATACCAGGTTGCATGTATTCCGACATGCTTGCGGTTGCCAACACTCGGCAGCCACACTGTGTCCGAGCATCGCCTTGCACGCAATAAGCTTAGGGCCAATCGCCAGGTGGAGAAACAATGCTGGGCCCCACTCCCATCGTCCCAGTGATAGGCGGAGGTCCCGCAGGGATGTCCTGCGCGCTTTGGCTTCGCAACTATGCGCTGCGCCCCATCATCATCGAGAACGAGTGCGTCCTCGGCGGAATGGCCGAGCACAACCCCTATCCCAATGAAGGGCTGCTCGGACACCCGAATGAAACCGGCCGCGAGAACGCCAAAGCTTTCGCCCAGCACATCCGGCAGGTGTCGATCGAAACTTGGCTGGACGCCCGGCCATACCGCATCCAGCGCGATCCCGCGGGCAGTTTTCAACTGCATATCACCGTCCCCCGAACGCAAGCCCCTCAGGTGCTGTCCGCGGCGGCGATGGTGATCGCAACCGGAACGAGTTTTGCAGGGGCCGAATGGCTCGACCACGTCGGGAATGCAAGGCGGATGGCGCAGGAAGGACGCGTGCATGTCGGAGCGCCCTGGGCGGGAGAGCCGCATGCGGATCCAGGAAAGCACATCGCGGTGATAGGCGGCGGCGACAATGCATTCGAGGTCTCGGGCATGCTGGCAGAAAGAGGCGTGCGGGTGACGATCGTCATGCGCTCGAAATCTGCCAAAGCGCTGCCTTTGCTGGTGCAGCGGTTGCGGAGATACGAATCATCCGGGGTTGCGCGCGTCCTTTCCGAACGTACCGTGCAGGCGCTGGATTACTCGGATTCGAGGATTTGCGTGAGATTGAATCGGGGTGAGCACATCGAAGTCGACCATGTGATTCTGCTGCTCGGCTATCGGCCGAACACGGACACTAGCTGGATCGCGGAGCTTGCAATCGAGCGGGATGCTCGCGGCTACATTGTCGTTGACGACAACATGGAAAGCTCGTGCCGCGGGGCGTTCGCAATCGGCGACGTTGCCAATCCGCGCCACCCATGCATCGCGACCGCGGTTGGCAGCGGCACCAAGGCCGCGCGGGAGATCGCGAAGCGGCTGTACCTTCGGTCAGACCGCTTGCGGTGATCTGATCGGCTTGCCCAGAACGCGGCCCGCGACCGCATCGAGCTTCTTGAGGAGCTTGGGATCGCGCGCCTCCGGGGCGGTAATGAGCGCGCTGTCGAGGGCACGATCCGACCCGATCGGGCAGGGCTCATGCTCGGCCGGGAAATCTCGGGCTAATCGGGCGACGAGCGCCTTGGCCTTTTCCGCGTTGGCCATGAGCACAGAGACGATGTCCTGCACCGTCACCGCATCGTGGTCGGGATGCCAACAATCGAAGTCGGTGACCATGGCCACGGTCGCGTAGCAAATCTCCGCCTCGCGCGCGAGCTTTGCTTCCGGCAGGTTGGTCATTCCGATTACCGAATAGCCAAGCCCTTTGTAGGTCATGCTCTCGGCATAGGTTGAGAACTGTGGGCCTTCCATGCAGATGTACGTGCCCCCGCGCACCAGCCTTATGCCTTCGGCTCCTGCCGCCGCGGCGATACGGTCCTGCAGGCGCGGCGAGACCGGATGTGCCATGGAGACGTGCGCCACACAGCCCTTCCCGAAAAAAGAGCCCGCCCGATTGAAGGTTCGATCGATGAACTGGTCGACAAGGACAAAGGTGCTTGGCGGCAGATCCTGCTTGAAGGAGCCGCAAGCGGAGAGGGAGACCAGGTCGGTTACCCCAGCGCGCTTGAGCACATCGATATTGGCGCGATAGTTGATGTCGGAAGGGGAGAGGCGGTGGCCCTTGTCGTGACGGGCGAGAAATACGATCGGCGTCCCTGCTATCTCTCCGACGCGCAATGCCGCGGAGGGCTCGCCCCAAGGGCTTCTTATCCTTCTGACCCGCGGCTTCTCCAATCCGGGCAGGTCGTAGATGCCGGAGCCGCCAATGATGCCGAGGACTGCTTTCGTCATGGGTCGCTATTGCCGACCGACTTTGCCCGGCCCAGCTTGGCCCAAGGCCGAAGCACCTCAATGCCTTTCGGGACGAGAGAGCGTACGCCGTCGGCGCAGACTTGATTGCGCTTGGGTGCCTTGACGTAACCGGAGTTCGGCAACCCCGGACGACGGGGAGCCGGCTTCATGCGCTCGGATATTCTACCGGAGGCCGTCCCCGCAGCTTTTCCGGATGCAGCTCGACTTGATGCCAGACCTTTTTCTTCGTGAAGTAGAGAAGCCCGGCGAAAATGATCAGGAAAATGAATACCTGCATGCCGACACGTTTTCTCTGGTCGAGGTGAGGCTCCGCCGCCCACATCAGGAAAGCCGAGATGTCCTTGGCATATTGTTCCACGGTCGTAGGAGCGCCGTCGGTATACTCGACACGCTGGTCGGACAAGGGCGGGGGCATCGCTAGCGCGTGCGCCGGAAAATATTTGTTGTAGACAGTACCGGGTGGAAGCGTGACGCCGGCCGGCGGATTGGCTTCGTACCCCTGCATGAGTGCCGTCACGTAGTCCGGACCCTGCTCCTGATACTGCGTGATCAGGTCGAACACCCAGTACGGGAAGCCCCGCTCAAATCCGCGGGCCTTGGCGATGACGGAAAGGTCCGGCGGCACGGCGTTGAAGCGAGCTCGCCCCGCCTGCTCGTTCGGGAACGGCGCCGGAAAATAGTCGGCCAACCGGCCGGGCCGCTCGAACATCTCGCCTTGGTCGTTGGGGCCATCCTGGATCTTGTATTCGGCTGCGATCGCTTCTGCCTGGGCCGTGGTAAAGCCCGGCCCGCCTGGCGCGGCGAGATCGCGGAAGGCGACCAGCTTCAGGCCATGGCAGGTCGAGCACACCTCGCGATAGACCTTCAAACCGCGTTGGAGCTGTCCCCGGTCGAATATCCCGAAAGGTCCGGCAAACGACCACCGGTTCTTTGGGGGCAACGTTTCCTCATGCGACGGCTCTTGCGCCAGCGCCGGAGCGAGCAGCGTGACCGCGACGGCGGCAACTATGATCGAGCGCCCGAGGATCATGACAGTTCAAGCCTTGTGCACGTCGGGCGGGGGCGCCGGGGTCCCAATCGGCATTCCGTGGCGCAGCACTGCCTGCGAAATCGATTTAGGGGGCAGCTTCGTTTTCTCGACCTTGCCCAGCACCGGCAGGATCACAAAGAAGAACGCAAAGTAGTAGACGGTAAAGATTCGCGCGAACAGCACGTAGTTGCCTTCCGGCGGCTTCGACCCCAGCCAGCCAAGCCCGACGCAGACAATGAAAAATACCCAGAAGAACTGCCGATACAAAGGCCGATAGCGTGCGGATCTCACCTTCGATGTGTCGAGCCAGGGCAGCAGCATGAGCACAAAGATCGACGCGACCAGTGCCGTCACGCCCAGCAGCTTGTTCGGGATCGCGCGCAAAATCGCGTAGAACGGCAGATAGTACCATTCCGGCACGATGTGCGTCGGCGTCACTGCCGGGTTGGCCGGAATGTAGTTGTCGGGGTGGCCGAGGAAGTTGGGGACGTAAAATACGAACCAGGCGAACAGGATGCAGTACACCATCATCAGGAACGCATCCTTTATGGTCGCGTAGGGAGTGAAGGCGACCGTGTCGTCCGCGGTCTGAGGCTCGATGCCGTCCGGATTGTTCTGCCCCACCACATGCAGGGCCCAGATGTGAAGGACCACGACCCCGGCGATCACGAACGGCAGCAGGTAATGCAAGGCATAGAATCGATTGAGCGTGGGACCACCTACGGCATAGCCGCCCCACAACCACGTCACTATGGATTCGCCGACCAGAGGGATAGCCGAGAACAGGTTGGTGATGACGGTGGCCGCCCAGTAGCTCATCTGACCCCAGGGCAGCACATACCCCATGAACCCGGTCACGATCATGAGCAGGAGCAGAATGACGCCGAGTATCCACAGCACTTCACGCGGCTCCTTGTAGGAGCCGTAATACAGGCCGCGAAACAGGTGGATGTAGGCGGCGAGGAAGAACATGGACCCGCCGTTCGCGTGCACATAGCGCAACAGCCAACCGTAGTTGACATCGCGCATGATGTGCTCGACCGAATCGAACGCATCGCCGGCGCTGGGCATGTAGTGCATCGCGAGCACCACGCCCGTGACGATCTGTACCGCAAGCATGAAAGTGAGAATGCCCCCGAACGTCCACCAGTAGTTCAGGTTGCGTGGCGTCGGATAGACGATGAATGAGGAGTAGATCAGGCCCGCGATCGGCAGACGCCGCTCGAGCCACTGCATGAATGCATTCTTCGGCTGATAGCTCGGATGTGCGTTCATGCTCTGATGGACCATCAGCCGATGCGGACCTTCGCATCGGACAAAAACTCGTAAGGGGGCAGCGCAAGGTTGAGGGGGGCAGGCCCCTGCCGGATGCGGCCTGACGTATCGTAAACGGAGCCATGGCAAGGGCAGAAATATCCGTCATAGGGCCCCTGATCCGCCAGCGGGATGCAGCCCAGATGCGTGCAGATGGCGATCAAGACCTGCCACTGCTCATGGCCCGGCTTGACCCGCGCAGAGTCGGGCTGTGGATCGGGCAGCTTCGCCACGTCGACGTTCTGTGCCTCCTCGACCTGCTTTTTGGTGCGATGATTGATGAAGATCGGCTTGCTGCGCCAGAACACCTTGATCACTTGCCCTTCTGCAATGGGCGTAAGATCGACCTCGATTGGCGCCCCCATGGCAATCGTCGAGGCGTCCGGATTCATTTGCGCAAGGATCGGCCACAGCGCGCCAGCGGTCCCCACCGCCGCGGCAGCGCCGGTTGCTATGTAGAGGAAATCTCGGCGGGTCGGCTCGGCCGAAGACATCGTGGTCACGGGGTGCAACCCTTGTGTGCTACCTCGGTTGCCGCAGCCACCGTTGCACAAACCCGCCTGGGGTTCGAGTGCTGGCGACTTGCTGTGCCCCCGACACGGCGACGCCGCCCGGCGGCGGCGCTTGTTCTACGGGGTTTAATTGGCACCCTTGCCGCTTGAGTGCAAGTGGGGCGGTGTCGCATGCGCGGGGCGCGACGAAAGCGCTTGCGGATCAGATTTTTCGCCTGCTAGGGCGATGCTGCCGTCTTCCCAAGGTGTGGAGCTTTGCCAATCCGGCTTGCGCTTTTCCAGCCCGATATTCCGCAGAACACCGGGACCATTCTGCGCCTGGCTGCATGCGTCGGTATAGAGGTCCACATTGTCGAGCCCGCCGGTTTTCCGACGACTGATCGCTCCTTCCATCGCGCGGGCATGGACTATCTCGACCGAGCTGCCATCGTACGGCATGCCAGCTGGCACGCATTCAACGCTTGGCGCAACGCCACGCATGCGCGACTTACCCTGCTCACTACTCACGCAGGCGTGTCATACCTCGATCACAAATTCCGCGCTGACGATATTCTACTGTTTGGCCGCGAGTTGTCTGGCGCTCCCGAGGAGGTGCACCGGGCCGCCGACACAAGGCTTGCCATTCCAATGCAGCCTGGCATGCGCTCGCTTAACGTCGCGGTGGCAGTCGCGATGGTCGTTGGTGAAGCACTGCGCCAGGCAGGGCTGCCGACGAAATTCGACACCGGCCTCACTTGAAGTCATCGAGCAAGGATGACGAGGCGGGTGAAGGACGTTCTCACGCCCCTGGGCGCTACCCCTCACCCGCCTCGCTCGCTGGCGCTGGTCGCGGAGCCGTTTGCCAATCCCCAAGCAACGGCGGCGACAGCACACCCCCAGATCCCCCACGCACGTGAAGCTCTCCTGAAAGAATGGCAAAATATTGCCTTGTGTATGGAATTTTCGGTCCGTCCTCATCAAAATCACTTCGTGCATTCTTGGGGACACAAGTGTAGCTCGTCCTCGAGCAAGGCGACGGAAACCGATCGATGCCGCTTGCATCTTTTGAATCTCGCAAAGAGCGTGCACAGCGCTGGTTCGAGACGCTGCGAAATGAGATCTGCGGCGCATTCGAGGCCTTGGAGTCTTCCTTGCCGCCCGGCGCGCCTCAGGCAGACAGAGCTTCCGGACATTTTCTGCGCACGCCCTGGAGCCGCAGCGACCGTACTGGAGGTCCAGGCGGAGGCGGCGAAATGTCGATGCTGCGAGGGCGGGTATTCGAGAAGGTTGGGGTGCATGTCTCGACCGTGTTCGGTGAGTTCGCGGCCGAGTTTCGCAGCGAAATCCCTGGTGCCGAAACCGACCCGCGCTTTTGGGCTTGCGGTCTTTCGCTCATCGCTCATCCGCATAATCCGAATGTGCCGGCAGCGCATATGAATACCCGGTACGTCGCGACCAGCAGAGCTTGGTTCGGCGGCGGTGCGGACCTCACTCCGGTGCTCGGACGTAGGCGGTTGCAGGACGATCCGGACACGATAGCGTTTCATTCTGCAATGCGGGCAGCATGTGAACCCCATTCGGCAGTAGCGCCTTATGAAAAATACAAAAAATGGTGCGATGACTACTTCTTTTTGAAGCATCGCAACGAAATGCGTGGGGTTGGAGGTATCTTCTACGACTATCTGGACAGCGGGGATTGGGAAGCTGACTTTGCCTTCACGCAGGACGTGGGCCGCACATTTCGGACCGTGTATCCGGAGCTGGTCAGAAGAAACTATGCGCTGCCGTGGAGCGACGCAGAACGCGAGGAACAGCTGGTGCAGCGCGGCCGCTATGTCGAATTCAATCTGCTCTACGATCGCGGAACGATCTTCGGCCTGCGCACCGGCGGCAACGTGGAATCCATTCTCTCCTCGCTTCCGCCGGTGGTGAAATGGCCGTAGTCAACGCGTGATCGCATTCCCGATCATCACGGCGCCGCCGACAATGACCACAGCATCGAGAACTGCCGTGTGCACATGAAGCGGCAGCCGCTCGACCATTGCTTTCGCGACGAAAGCCCCGGGAAATGCCAACGCGCCGATCAATAGCGCGACGGCGACGACCTGCGCCGTAACAACGCCAGCCAGCCCGAAGGTGACGAACTTCGCGATCCCGATTCCGATGGAGATGAGCGCGTCGGTGGCAACAACCGCGGCACCTTCGAGGCCCGTGGCCATTAACAGCGAGAGCAGGATGATGCCTGCGCCAACGGTACCGCCGGCAAGCGGCCCCCAGCCGAATGCCGCGAGCGCAAGGCCACGAGGCGAGAGCGCAGATCCACGCCGCCTTGCCAGCCGGCGCAGCGGAACACTCGCCATCAGCATGCAGGCAATCACGATGAGCGCGCCTCGGCCGCTCAGCTTGGTGTATCCCCATGCCCCGAGCGCGCAGGTTGGCACCGCGCTCGCGAGCACCACAATTGCCAGGCGCCGATTGACCAGATGACGGAATGCCGCCACGCGGCCGGTATTGGTGAGCAGTGCCGAGAGTGAAATGATCGGAACCACGGGCTCGGCGCCGACGATCGGCACGAGAACCAGGGGCATCAAAGCTCCGGTACCATATCCCGCCACCCCGCCGATAAATGATGTGACCAGCGCAGTCGCGGCGATCATCGCGAGTTGCGCCAACGAGAGTCCCTCAAGCCCAAAGGACAATGAGCCCTCGCGCGGTCGCGGGTCGCCCCAGCCAGCTAATCTCAGTCGGCGGTTGGCAGCCGCCGCACGGTGAACTCGATCCGATCACCGGGCAACACGCGCCACGATTCGATTTCCGTCATGTAGGCAGCCTTTGGAAACCGGCGAAACATCTCGCGTGCTTTCTCGCGTGCCGCTTCGCGCGGCAGCGAAAACGTTTCGCGGCGAAACGCATCCCGCGCCGGCCGGCCGGCCAGGGCTTTGGCGCTGCGGCGCGCGATGTCGGCGGGCCGGCGGATGGCGTTCATGCGCTGTCCTCTCGGCCACAAGTCTAATGCCGAAGCATGCCGGTAGCGAGTCGTCGTCTGGAGCTTTCTTGGTCTGCGCAGCTGCACGGGGGGCAGCGACGCCGAGGAGTGGTCTCAGCGGTTTTCTGCCCTGATCATTGCTGTCGCCCCGTCCGCGATCATGGCGAGCGAACGGCAATCGACGGGGAAGCCGGCCACGGTCCAAGCCTCCTCTGCCATAGCGAGCGCTCTGCCGAGCTGCGGCCCTTTGGGCAGACCGCGCGCGACAAAATCGGCTGCCCGCAGCGGAAACCTGGGTATCATCCAGTGCTCGGGCAGCCTGACCATCGACGACCAGCGGTCATCGGCGGCGGTTTCGGGCGAACGCGCCCACGCGAGCAGTACCCGATCGAGATAACGCTCGCGGCCCAGGCGATAGAGTGATACGCGCGCACGTTGCTGATCCCATACCGAGGAGATGTGCCACCAGCGATCTGCCATGGAGGCCAGGCGTTCGTATTCCGCATTGGATACCCGCAACCTTTCGCGCAGGCGATCCGCATCCTCGATGACGGAAACGCCGACGGCGCCCAGCCGCCGGATGCAGTCGGGCGGCAATTTGAGCGCGGACTCGATCTCGATCATCTTGGAGAGGCTTGCCAGCAGCGGCACTCCACCGAGTAGTCGGTCGAGCAAGCCTGTGTCGGCCATGACCGCCAGCAAATCCAGGGCATGCTTGGCGAGCAGAAGCTTGAGCAATTCCAGCCGAACGCGCTCGCGCGACAATTGCTCTAGCCCGGCACGCCCGGCGATGCAGGCGGCTAGGCCTTCGGGGTCGGGCGCGCCCTCGCCGTACTCCGCATGAAAGCGGAAGAACCGCAGAATGCGCAGATAATCTTCAGAGATGCGGCTCGCCGCGTTGCCGATGAATCGCACTCGCCGTGCGGCAATATCGGATAGACCGCCCACGTAGTCGTAAATCACGCCTTGCGGCGTCGCCGAGAGCGCATTCATGGTAAAATCCCGGCGCTCGGCATCGCGTTTCCAGTCCCGACCGAAGACGACCTTCGCTCGTCGGCCGAAGGTCTCGACATCCTCGCGCAGCGTGGTGATCTCGAACGGTTGCCCCTCCGCAACTGCGGTGATGGTGCCGTGCTCAATCCCAGTCGGCACCGCCTTGAACCCCGCCGCTTGGATGCGCTTGATGACTTCGTCCGGCAGCGCAGTGGTGGCGATGTCAATGTCTCCAGGCCGACCGCCAAGAAGGGTGTTGCGGATCGCACCCCCAACGACCCGGGCCTCTTCTCCCGCACCGTCGAGAACAGCGAGAATGTCGCACAGGGGCGGCTGGCGAAGCCAGGCAGCCTCGAGCCGTTGCTGTTGCGCGAAGTTTTGCCTCACCTGGTCTGCCCCGGCACGAACCTGTCATTCTCATAATGCGCGGGAACGTAGGTCGATCCCGGAGGAGCGCCGCCCCATTGCGCGAGCACGACAAAGCTGCCGATCATCAGGACGAGCGCGCATATGAGCAGCCACATGATGCGCGGGAGCGCCCAGCTTTCGGGCTGCAATACTCCCGCGCGCGTCGACCAGAGAAAAATGCCGTAGGCGACGAACGGTAGAAGGAACAGGGCGACTTCAGTGAATACCGGACGAATCATGGCTCGTCTTTTCGTCAATCAGCTGAGCCGTCGCGAAGCCGATCAAGGCATGTAAATGCGCTCATATAAATTGCGCAGGATACCTGCAGTTACGCCCCAAATGTAGCGGTCGCCGAATGGCATGGCGTAGTGCCGCCGTGTCACTCCTTTCCACTCCCGGCTGTGCACGGAATGATTCTGCGCGTCCATGAGAAAGGCAAGCGGCACTTCGAAAGCATCGGCTACTTCCGCTTCGGACAGCGAGATCCGATAATCGGGCAGCACCCGCGCAACCGTCGGCAGGATGCGGTAGCCGGAGAAGGTGAGATAGAGGTCGAGATACCCGATCGGTTGGATGCACGCGGGCGAGAGGCCGATCTCCTCGAAGGCTTCGCGCAGGGCAGCATCCGCGGGTGATGGGTCATGCGGGTCGATCTTGCCGCCGGGAAAAGCGATCTGGCCGGGGTGACTTGGAAGCTCCGTGCGAAGCGTGAGCAGTATTTGCGGGTCGGACCGATCAACGACCGGAACGAGCACCGCTGCCGGCCGCGTCGCCCGTACCCCTGCTCGCTCCCACAGAAGCGGATCGAGATCGAGATCGCCCCTCCTTGCTTCCGCGCTCAGATCGTTCAGCGCCGCAGGGACTTCCAGGTTCAAACGAGAGCGAGCGCGATTGAAGAAGTCGCGGGATGAGAACGCGTTGCGATCCCGCAGCGTCATGTCCATCAGGCAAGGTCCTCCATGCAGCGGGCCGGGGCCATCGCGAAAAAGCATCCGGCGGATGCGACGCCGAACATGCGCTCACCCTGAACGTCGCGTCGCTCGCCAAGCTCCACTAGGTCATAAAACAGGGAACGGGTAAGGAGTGCCCAGAGATTGCGCCTTACGTGGACATAGGGCTTGAGTCCGCCAGTCTCAGCTTGCCGCTCAAAGCGCAATGCGTGGTCCTCATTACAAGTCACCCAATCATCCACATTGGTGCGAAAGTGCAGAATCTGACCGGTCTCTCCCAGCTCGTCCCTGAGCTCCACGGCCGTAAATGGCACGTCCTCAACGACGATCCCGCATTTCTCAACGGGGGTGACAAGGAAATACTTGTCCCCTTCGCGTTTCAGTACGGATGCAAACAGTTTGACAAGGGGCGCGCGCCCAATCGGGGTATTGAGATAGAACCAAGTCCCATCTGCAGCGATGCGCATGTCGATATCGCCGCAGAACGGCGGATCCCAGAGGTGAACGGGTGGCAAGCCTTTGCTCCCGATGTCGCGCACCTGACCCGCAATCGCATCCAGACCAGACATCGGCTGGGTGGGCGTCATAAAGGGCGAATCATGTGATTGGGGACCCCGGCAGATCTGCCCTGCCTTCGCCACGGTTTGATCGGAACCTGTCCGCGTGGTCGGATGTTCGTCGGATCGTGACCAGCTGCAAGCTTTCTCCATTGCGGAAAAAGCCCGGATCGATCGGAAAAGCAAGTTTTCAATCGACAAGGGCTTAGTTGCGCCCCGCCTGCCGCAGCGGTGTAGCAGACCTGCGCGGGCACGGGGTCGCACCCATGGAAAATCGCGTAATCTCCACCCACTTTGGGAACTTGGGCGAGAGCCGATTGCGAAAATGCATGAAGCTTGGCCTGAGTTTTGCAGATTGCGGGATTGGATGGGCGACACACCACCGGACTGCGGGCTAGATCAATGAAGGAATCCACGGGAGCGAATGTGATGGCAGCGTCCGCCGAGAGCCTTGAAAAGCTCGAAGATGTCATCGTGCGCCAAGCCGAGGCGATAGCGGCACAGGTGGCAACCGCCAAGGCCGCCATCGGCGCCGTCATCTTTGGCCAGGAGCGGGTGGTGGAGCAGGCATTGATTACCGTGCTCTGCGGAGGGCATGCCTTGCTGGTCGGGCTTCCCGGCCTCGCCAAGACCAAGCTTGTTGACACCATGGGTGTTGTCCTCGGTCTTGAGGCGCGTCGTATCCAGTTCACCCCTGATCTGATGCCATCAGACATCCTGGGCAGCGAGGTGCTCGAAGAGAGCCCCGGCGGCCGCCGCAGCTTCCGCTTCATCGCCGGACCCATCTTCGCTCAGCTGCTGATGGCCGATGAGATCAATCGCGCAAGCCCGCGGACGCAGTCGGCCCTGTTGCAGGCCATGCAGGAGCTGCACGTCACGGTGGCCGGCAATCGTCACGACGTGCCGCGACCCTTCCACGTGCTTGCCACCCAGAATCCGATCGAGCAGGAGGGCACATACCCTCTGCCTGAAGCGCAGCTCGACCGTTTTTTGATGCAAATCGACGTTGATTATCCTAATCGAGATTCGGAACGCAAAATCATATTCGACACAACCGGCACGGAGGAAAGCAAGGCCAAGCCGACGATGAGCGCCGACGAGCTCATCGCTGCGCAGCGCTTGGTGCGACGGTTGCCTGTCGGCGAATCGGTGGTGGAAGCAATCCTCACCCTGGTGCGTTCGGCCCGGCCGGGACCTGAGACCGGCGATATCGGCAAACTGATCTCCTGGGGACCCAGCCCGCGGGCGAGCCAAGCCTTGATGCTTGCCGCGCGTGCGCGCGCACTTATCGATGGACGACTTTCGCCTTCCATCGATGATGTCGCCGACATGGCTGAGCCCATCCTCAAGCACCGCATGGCGCTGACCTTCGCTGCCCGTGCCGATGGCGAGAGCATCGAAGCTGTGATTGGCAAGCTCAAGGCGCGTCTCGGATAATACGATGGCCTCGGCTCGAAGCGAGCAAAGGCAGGAGATCAGGTCCACGCAGCGGGCGAGCGGTGTCGCGCGCGTGCTTGCGGAAGAACTGCCGCGGCTCATCCTCGAAGCCCGCCGCATTTCTGCAACGGTAATCCATGGGCTGCACGGGCGCAGGCGAGCGGGGCCCGGCGAGAATTTCTGGCAGTACCGCCAATTCTTCTCCGGCGAGCCGGCGCGTCGCGTCGATTGGCGCCGCTCTGCGCGTGACGAGCATCTTTATGTGCGCGAACGCGAGTGGGAGGCAGCGCATACGGTGTGGCTTTGGCCGGACCGTTCGCCTTCCATGCTGTTCTCCTCGCCGCTCGCGCACGAGTCCAAGCTCGACCGCACGCTGGTTGTCGCCTTTGCTCTTGCGGAAATTCTGGTGCTGGCCGGCGAGCGCGTCGGTGTGCCGGATCTCATGCGACCCACTGGCAGCCGGAACGTCCTGGACAAGCTCGCTAACGCAATCATTCACGACCGGAGCGAACGACCCGGTCTGCCGTCGTCCTTTGCACCATCCGCACTCTCGGAAATAGTGGTGCTGTCGGACTTCTGGAGCCCGATTGCGGAAGTGCGAGCCGCCATCTCCCGGCTTTCGAGCAATGGCGCGCATGGACATACCGTCCAGATCGTTGATCCTGCCGAAGAGACATTCCCTTATTCGGGCCGGGTAGAATTCATCGAGCCCGAAGGGGCAGGCTCCATCACCGCTGGGCGCGCGGAGACCTGGAAACGGGAATACGAGGGGCTTGTCGCCCGCCATCGCGA
Organism: uncultured Alphaproteobacteria bacterium; assembly: GCA_963841705.1. Classification (GTDB taxonomy): domain Bacteria; phylum Pseudomonadota; class Alphaproteobacteria; order Rhizobiales; family Xanthobacteraceae; genus VAZQ01. Next base: position 45,750 of record CAWJDY010000026.1, on the reverse strand, counting down.
CGCGATCCGGGAACAGACGGCCCGCCTAGGCTGGAGCTTCACGATCCACCGCACTGACCGCCCTGCGACTGACCTTCTCCTTGCGCTGCATGCGCGCTTGGGCGCCCCTCCCGCGGGTGCAATTGCGGGCGCTGCCCGCGGCTTCGCGAGACCTGTGGCGACACCGGCATGATACCCTGGATCTCGCTTGGGTTTGCTGAGCCGTTGGTGCTGCTTGCTCTGCTTGGGCTGCCGGTTCTCTGGTGGTTGTTGCGTCTCATCCCACCGCAGCCGCGGCGGATCGCCTTTCCTCCTACTCAGCTGCTGTTCGAGATCACCCCAAAACAGGAAACGCCGCGTCGCACGCCGTGGTGGCTGACCGCTCTGCGGCTGCTTCTTGCCGCACTGGTCATTATCGTAGCGGCGGGTCCTCTATGGAACCCACCAGTTGCGACTTCGACTGCGCAGGCCCCGCTTGCTCTCCTCATCGACGATGGTTTTCCCGCGGCGGGGACTTGGGAGCTGCGCGTGCGCGCCATGGAGGACCTGATTGCGCGTGCCGAAACCGATCACCGCGCGATCGCGCTTATCCCCATGTCCGAGCCGACGCGGGACATTTCATTCGAAACTCCAGCGGCGGCACGCGTGCGGCTCAAACAGATCAAGCCCAAGCCGTACGCCGTGCAACGTGCGGATCTTCTACCGGCTCTCGAGCGCTTCCTCGGCGCTGCACCGCAGGTCGAGCTGGTCTGGCTCGGGGACGGGGTTGATCTCGGGGGCGGAAAGGAGTTCGCAGCAGCCTTGGCGCGGCTCGTAGGGCCGCGGGCCATTACGGTGGTGGAAGGCGGGCTTCCTGGCGCGCGAGCGCTCACAGCTGCGGACAATGCTGCGGGCGGGCTCACCACCCAGGTGTTGCGGGTTGACAGTGCCGGCGCGGAATTGGGCGTCGTGCGGGCCCTTGATCTCAAGGGCCTGCCGCTCGGCGACGCGACCTTCGCCTTCAAGGAAGGTGAGCGCGAGACTGCGGCCGAGTTCACGCTTCCGGTCGAGATCCGCAATGACATCGCCCGGCTTGAAATCGTCGGGGAGCATTCCGCAGGCGCCGTCACGCTTCTGGACAAGCGCTGGCGGCGGCGCTCGGTCGGGGTGGTCAGCGGCTCGAGCGCCGATACCGCGCAGCCGCTGCTTGCCTCCACGTTTTATCTTTCCCGCGCGCTGGGCCCGTTCGCCGACGTGCGACTGGCAGATCGCGGCTCGCCGGCGCAGGCGGTGAGCGAGTTCATCGACCAGCACTTGTCCATGCTGATCCTGGCCGATGTCGGAAATGTCACCGAGGCGCGCGATCAACTCGCGCACTGGGTCGACGATGGCGGGGTCCTTGTGCGTTTTGCCGGACCGCGGCTTGCGGCCGGCGACGATGACCTCGTCCCAGTGAAGCTGCGTCGCGGCGGACGTATTCTGGGCGGCAGCTTGTCTTGGGAGCAGCCGCAACCGCTCGCTACTTTTCCTCGCGAGAGCCCATTCTTCGGCATGGTCGTACCGACCGACGTTTCCGTCACCCGCCAAGTCCTTGCCGAACCCGATTCGACGCTGACCGACAGGACCTGGGCAACCCTCGCCGACGGCACTCCGCTGGTGACGGCACAACGGCGCGGCAAGGGCTTGATCGTTCTTTTCCACGTCACGGCCGACACGCGCTGGTCAGACCTGCCGCTATCCGGCACATTCGTCGAGATGCTCAAGCGAGTCGTCTCCTTTGCCTCGTCGGCCCCGTCGGGTGATGCGGCAGGCACTCGCGGCACGCGGGAGGTCTTGCCGCCCACCCGCATTCTCGACGGTTTCGGGGTTTTCGGGGCACCCCCTGCGAGCGCGCGATCAGTGCCTAGCGGTTTTTCGGCGCGCGCCACCGTTGATCATCCTCCCGGCTTCTACGGCCCCCCCGAGGGACTACTCGCAGTGAACGTCCTCAGCGCGGCCGATCGGCTGAACCCGCTCGATAGTTCCGCCCTCAATGCCCGGCGCGAGAGCTATCGCGTCAGCGAGCCGCAGGATCTGCGCGGCCCGATCCTGCTGGCGGCACTCGCGCTCGCGACGCTCGACGCAGTGATCGTTTTCCTGCTGGCGGGAGGAATGCGGCAAGTCGGCCGTCGGCGCGCTCCGGCCGCGGCCACCCTCGTTCTGGCGATCATGGCCGTGGGCCTAGTTGCGCCGCCGCAAGCATTCGCGCAAACCAGCGACGAGCAAGCCCTGAAGTCGACGCTGGAGACACGACTTGCCTACGTGGTCACCGGGGATGAGGAAACAGATCGAATCAGCAAAGCAGGGTTGCAGGGGCTTACATTGTTCCTGGCGCAACGAACGGCGCTGGAAGCGGGCGAGCCTATCGGTCTCGACCCCGGACGGGACGAGCTCGCATTCTATCCCTTGATCTACTGGCCGATCGTTCCCAGCGCGCCGAAGCCAACTCGGGAAGCTCTCGAGCACATTGACGCGTACATGAAGCAAGGCGGCACGGTCCTGTTCGATACCCGCGATGCAATCGAAGCGCCCGTTACCCCCGGCGGCGCCACTCAGGGTCCCGGAATGGAAGCCCTGCGGGCAATCCTGTCGTCTCTCGATATTCCCGAGCTTGAGCCGGTCCCGCGCGAACACGTGCTGACGAAGACCTTTTACCTGCTCAGGGAATTCCCGGGGCGGTTCAATTCCGGTCAACTCTGGGTGGAGGCTCTGCCCGCGGCCAGCGACGATGAACAGGCGAGCCGACCCGCGCGTGCCGGCGACGGGGTGTCCTCAATTCTCATCACCTCCAACGATCTCGCCGGTGCCTGGGCGGTTCGTCAGGACGGACAGGCGATGCTGCCACTGGTCTCTGCCGAGCCGCGGCAACGCGAGCTGGCCTTTCGTGCGGGCGTCAACATCGTGATGTACACGCTCACCGGCAACTATAAGGCCGATCAGGTCCACGTTCCCGCACTGCTTGAGCGCCTCGGGCAGTAACATGACGAATTTCGGCGTTTCATTCTCTCCGCTCGTTCCTGCCTACATGGTCTGGACGGCGGCCGCGGTTGCGTTCGCAATCGCACTGTTGCTTGTTTTCGGGCGCAGCCGCGGCGCCTTGGCACGCGCGGTCGCGCTTGCTCTCTTCGTGCTCGCACTGGCAAACCCGTCGATTACGCGCGAGGACCGGGAGCCGCTCACTTCCGTCGCCGCCGTGGTCGTGGACAAGAGCCCGAGCCAGGAATTTGGCGATCGAACGAGGCAGACCGAAGAGGTGCGGGCGATACTTGCCGAAAGGCTTGCCCGCGTGCCGGGCGTGGAAGCCAGGTTTGTCGAAGCCGGCCAGGCCGACGGCGAGACGGACGGCACGCGGTTGTTTGCGGCGATGTCAGCAGCGCTCGCCGATGTTCCGCAGGACCGCGTTGCAGGGGTGATTTTCATCACCGACGGGCGCGTGCACGATGTGCCGCCTGATGTCACCGCGCTTGGATTTGCCGCGCCCGTCCATGCCCTGATTACCGGACACAGCGACGAGCGTGACCGGCGCGTTGTGCTCACTGCCGCCCCTCGATTCGGAATCGTCGGCCAGACCCAGACCATCTCATTTCGCGTCGAGGACCAGGGCGGCGGGGGCGGCACCGCTCGAGTGACAGTGCGGCGGGACGGCGAGACAATCGACACCCGCAATGTGCGCGTGGGGACCGATGTGAGCCTTAACGTGCAAGTTCCGCACGCAGGCCCGAATATTGTCGAGATCGAAGCCGCTCCGCTCGAGAACGAGCTCACCGCGATCAACAACCGGGCAGTGGTCTCCATTGATGGCGTGCGCGACAAGCTGCGAGTGCTGCTCGTGTCAGGCGAGCCGCATGCCGGCGAACGAACCTGGCGCAATCTGCTGAAGTCGGACGCCAGCGTCGACCTTGTTCATTTCACGATCCTGCGCCCGCCGGAGAAGCAGGATGGTACGCCGATCAACGAGCTCTCGCTGATCGCGTTTCCGACGCGCGAACTATTTCAACAGAAGATCAACGATTTTCAGCTCATTATCTTCGATCGTTACGCGCGGCAAGGCGTGTTGCCGGTCATCTATTTCGACAATATTGCCCGCTATGTCCGTCAGGGCGGCGCCGTCCTGGTGGCTGCCGGACCTGATTATGCCAGCCAGACCAGCATCTGGCGTACTCCGCTTGACGTCATTCTTCCTGCCGAACCCAGCGGCCGCATCTCTGATAGTCCCTTCTGGCCAAGGCTGACCGATCTCGGCAAGCGCCATCCCGTAACACGGGGGCTGGCAGGCTCCGACGAGGATCCGCCGCATTGGAGCAGGTGGTTCCGCCTGGTCGATACGCGCGCCGCCAAGGGCACGGCGGTGCTGCAAGGGCCAAACGACAAGCCTCTTCTCCTGCTTTCGCGCGAAGGAGAGGGCAGGGTCGCGCTCCTCTTGTCCGACCACATTTGGCTATGGGCGCGGGGCTATGAGGGCGGCGGGCCGCAAGTGGATCTACTGCGCCGTCTGTCGCACTGGCTGATGAAGGAGCCGGACCTGGAGGAGGAAGCCTTGCGCATGACCGTGCGTGGTCATGATCTGACTGTTCAACGCCAGACCATGTCCGACACGGTCGACCAAGTGACGCTGACGGCACCTTCCGGAAAGACTCGCACGCTGGCTCTGTCGCCGACCGAGCCGGGGGTCTGGCGCTCGACCGTCGAAGTCAATGAGCTCGGCCTGTGGCACGCCACCGACGGCACGCTTAACGCGCTCGCAAACGTGGGCCCGCCCAATCCCCGCGAGTTTACGGAAGTGACTTCCACCAACCAGGTGCTGGCGCCCTTGGCGAAGGCAACAGGCGGGGAAGTTCTCCGGGTGGAAGGTGCCGGCAGTTCTGTCCACGTTCCGCGGATTGTCGGGGTGAGATCGAGCGACACCTTCGGCGGCGAGGACTGGCTGGGCTTGCGTGTTCGTGACGCAAGCGTGGTGCGCGGCATAGGCGTCTTGCCGGTGTTTGCCGGTCTGATCGGGCTACTGCTCCTTATCGGGAGCCTTGCCGCCACGTGGATGCGAGAAGGCCGCTGACGCTCCCCTTCCACACCTGTCAGGGCACAAGCCTTTTACTTTGCCATCACGCTTTCGGCGGCGGTCATCAAGCCGATCTTTGGGTTCTGCGCACAAAAAGCACTGAGCTTTTCGGCCTTGATCTTGAGCTTGTCCGGCTCGAACACGGCGGCGTCCTCTTCGTCGGTGTAGTAGCCGTCGAGCCAGACCGTGAGTGTCGCGATGGTCTCCTTCGAGAGGTCGATGAACTCCTTGCACTTGAGAGTGGCAAGGTCGATGGTCTGCGCTCGGCACGGGCACGCGCTGACCACGCTTGCAGCAACGAGAACGACACCCAAAACCTTCAAGAGCAGTGATTCCTGCTGAGTACAAAACCGGCTCGCGCGGGCAAAGCGCGATGCTCGTTGGGCCGTAGCGCGGCTTCGAAGCATTTAGTCCGCGTCCCAGTCCGGTTGAATCGGCCCGGACACCTGGTCGAACGCCCCATCCGAAAGCTCGCACACGAGCAAGCGGTCCGAATCCACCGGGCCCGGCATGATGGCACGGCCCTTTGCGATGCGCTTGAATCCTGCTTTGCCATAATACGCCTCATCGCCCACCAATACGACGAGTTGATGCCCCCTGGCTCTCGCCTCTGCAAGCGCTCGTTCGATCAGCGCGTATCCAATCCCACGATCGCGAAACGGCGGCTCCACAGTGAGGGGACCGAGCAAGAGAGCTTTGGATTTACCGACACGAATTGGCGAAAGTCGCACCGAGCCGACCAGCAGAGTCCCCACCCGCGCGGTGAACGACAGTTCGAGCCGGTGGGAAACCTTTTCCCGCAAGCGATAGGCCGACTTGGCAAAGCGACCCGGGCCGAAGGTGCGTGCGTGCAGGCGCTCGATTGCTGGCGCGTCGTCCGCCGTTTCCAGCAGAATGGCTAGGGAGATGTCTGTCAACGAGTTTAACCCGCCGGATCATCACCGAGGAACGCTGCGACGTTTTCATCGGACTTGAGCTGAGCCAAATCCTCGGCCGAGGGCAGTTGCGGTTTGTCGCGCACAGCGTTGACCATGCAGAGAAACCCGAGCGGCTCGTCCACGCCGGCGCGGAACTGATGCCATGTCATTGGCGGCACCGTAATGAGGTCGCGCAGCTCGACTGCTCTTACTTGGTTGCCTACGAGGCAGTGGCCGCGACCGCGCAAGATAAGCACGGCATGCATGTGCTCATGCCGCTCCAAAGTGGAGTAACCCCCGGGCTCGATCTCGAAATAACGAAGCTCACCGTGGAGCTGCGGATCCGCAAACAGCACCTGGCGCGTAATCGATTTGAAAAGCGTGCGATCGTCCTCCTTGTAGGGGAGCGTATCTATGCCTTCCCACCGGTAGGCATTTGCTTTGCGATGCACCAGCATTCTAGCGCTCAACCGCATCTGCCACATAGGGATAACGGTGCACTTGTTCCACGAAACTGGCGGTCGCTTCAATGAGCTGTGCACCCGCTTCCAGCAAGGCGCCGCCAATCAGCAACATGACCCCGGCGCCATAGAAATCAAGCATCTCGGTGACGCGGCCGGTGTCCATACCTCCTGCCGGGACCGGTACGCAGGGCGCAAGATGGTCACGACTCCCCAGCGCTTCGCGCGCTAATGCGCGGCACGTCTCTGGGGAGTAGCCGAAGCGTCCGCCATAATTGGGGAACACCACCGCATCGGCGCCGAGCACCCGAAACAGCTTTCCAAGGAGCAGTGCCGGAGCAATACGGGCGGCCCCCGCCATCCCGGGATGGGCAACGAAGGCAATCTGAGGATGCTCTCGCACGAGCCGATGAAAGTTCGATAGCCCGGCAATCATCGGAGCAACCAGTACGGTATCAAGGCCCACGGCGATGGCCATCGCAATTTGCCGTCGCATCGTGTCCAAGTCGCCGGATAGGCTCGGAACATAGCGCGCCGGGCCTGACCGTCGATCGATCTTCCCCAGCGCTTTCGCAATCGTAGCGACCCGCGCCTCGAACGGTGCATAGACCTGATCGGCGAGCCCGTGGTCGTCCTTGATGAAGTCGATCCCGCCCAAGGCGTACCTCTGGGCGAGATCCGCCAGCCTCTGCGGCGAGAGCCCCTGCGGCTTGAGGGGCGAGCACGTGAGCGCCCGGGCGCCGGCGCCGACCCGCCGGCGCAAGCCGTGCAGCCCGTGCCGCGGGCCGCCAAAGCAGTGCGCGAGGCCGGACGGCAACTCAACATCGTGCAGCAGCACATCCTCTTGCAGCGAGCTGTTCCCGAATAGCATGTTGAGGAGCTGCCCGGGGTCGTTGCCTACGGTTTCCGACGCCAAAGCGACGCGAACTTCGAACTGCCCGTTTTCCATTGGGGCGATCGTCTCGACCTGGCCCACGATCTCCGTCCGGACAAATGGGTCATCGACCGCAGCAAGGGGCATCTCGACGCTTTGCTCCACGGCGAGCGCCTGCGCACGCCGCTCGATCGAGCGCGCATCGGAACGAATGTAATAGGTGGCGCGGAGCCGCGGATGCACGAGCGGTCAAATCAGTCGGATGCTGCCGGCTTATGGCTACCCTGGCGCTCTCCGGTCAACCTCGTAGATCGGGAATGCTAAGCTGGGGAGGTGCCTGCAGGTCAGACGGAAAACAGCCAACCCCGCAGCAAACAGGCCCACGAGCGCAAGCCCCAGGAGGAAGATTGCGGATATCAGGAGCAAAACAAGCAAGGAGAAGCTCGCTGTCATCAGCACACGCACGATCGTGCAAGCGGCCTCGAGCCAAGCTCCAAGCTCGCGTCGATTCGACACGCGATCTTCATCGACAAAATTGTCGTTCGCGGCCCTCCTTTCCGCCAAGATCACCCGCCGAGCTGGCATATGGGGACGCTCCGCTTTGGGCATGGGTTGCCGACTGATCGTCAACTCTACCAGCAAATGACTTGTAGTTCGGCGGAAGCCAAGTGGAATCACAAGTATTTTTACCACAGTTCCCCGACGGGAGCGCCGCCCAGCACTTCGGCCACACGCGCGCGGGTAGCCGCCGAGGCGTCATTCGGGAGCGCATCCACCGCAAAGAAGCCGTGAGCAATGATCTCGCGGTTGGGCTTGGGCATTGACGGCTGGCAAAAGGCGCGCACGATGAAGACCGCGACGTGATCGCGTCGGGAGACGCGCCGATTGAAAAACATGCCGTGAAAATACGGTGGTGCCGTCAATTGGATGTTTCCTTCTTCGCGCAGCTCGCGTGCGAGCGCTTGCGTGAGGGTCTCCCCAGGCTCGACACCGCCGCCCGGCAAATGCCACCCGCTGACATAGCTGTGCTTGACCAGAAATATGCGTCCCTCGGCATCTATGACGAGAGCGCGCACTCCTAGGGTCATTGCGCGGGCGAACCGCCAATAGGTGTGCAGCACCCGCCGAATGGCGGGGCTGAGAGCCCGGCGGAGAGCCTCCACACCCATGTCCGCCTCCAATTCCCTCCTGATCCGGTTTGCCTGGCTGTTTAGAACATGTCTAATATCGAAGAGATCCGGCCAATGAGGTCCAAGTGAAACGCTTTGCCGATCTTTCCGAACAGGAAATCCTCGCCCTCGCCATTACCAACGAGGAGGAGGATAGCCGCATATACCGGGGATTCGCCGAGGGTTTGCGCGAGCAATTCCCGGCCTCTGCCAAAGTCTTCGACGAGATGGCGGACGAGGAGGTGCGCCATCGCACCATGTTGTTCGATCTCTACAGAAGCAAATTTGGCGAATATCTCCCGCTCGTTCGGAGACAGGACGTCAAAGGATTCATCCAGAAGCAACCGCTTTGGCTGGCGCGGCCGCTGGGGCTCGAGGAGGTCCGCAAATATGCGCAGACCATGGAGTTCGAGGCCGCACGCTACTATCGCAAGGCCGCGCTCTCCGCGCGCGATGCCTCGGTGCGGCAACTGCTGCTGGAGCTGGCCGAGATCGAGGACCAGCACGAGGGCCTCGCTCAGAAACTCGGGCAGCAAATCCTCACCAAGGCGGCGCGCGCCAGCGAAGACGAGACCGCCCGGCGCATGTTCGTGCTGCAATACGTGCAGCCCGGCCTGGCCGGGCTGATGGACGGATCGGTTTCGACCCTGGCGCCGCTGTTCGCGGCGGCGTTCGCAACCCATAACACTTGGCAAACGTTTCTGGTCGGGCTCGCCGCCTCCGTAGGCGCCGGCATATCGATGGGCTTTGCCGAGGCGCTGTCCGACGACGGCTCCCTCACCGGGCGCGGCGCACCGCTCGTGCGTGGCATCGTTTGCGGCGTCATGACCGCCATCGGCGGGCTGGGACACACTCTGCCCTATCTCATCCCCAATTTCTGGACTGCAACGGCGGTTGCCATTGTGGTCGTCGCAGTGGAGCTCGCGACGATCTCCTATATCCGCCATCGCTTCATGGATACCCCATTTCTTGCTGCCGCCTTCCAGGTAGTCATCGGCGGGGTGTTGGTATTTCTTGCTGGAATTGCGATCGGCAGCTCGTAGGTGAGCATCACTCGATGGCCTGATTGACGGGCTGAGGAGATAATGAATCCGGCTGGGCACGGAACATCTATAGTAGCGCGGAGCGCCGCGCCGAGACCTGCCCTAACCCGCCATTCGTGTTATATCGTCCCATATGGATGCTCATGACGCCGTTGTCACTCTACGCCGCTACGAGAGCGCTTTGCGTGCGCGCGGCATCCGCCATGCCGCCGTGTTCGGCTCGACCGCGCGTGGCGAGAACCGACCCGACAGTGACCTCGATATTGTGATCGATATTGATCCCGATGTGCGCATGACAGTGTTCGATTATGGCGGCTTGAAAGAATACATTGCGACCTTGTTCGAGGGACCAGTGGATGTGGTGAGCCGCGAAGGACTAAAGGCATATGTGCGCTCTGCCGTGGCCGCCGACGCTATCTATGCCTTTTAGCTCCGTCGTCGCTGCGCTCCAGGACATTCTCCGCCCAGACGTATGGTGTCGCTTTGGGCGTTGCGGAGCTTTCTCCATACCTGCTCGGGCGTGAGCGGCATGTCGAGGTCTTCGATACTCAGAGGGGCGAGCGCATCCAGGGCCGCGCTTACGACCGCCGCCGGGGCGACGATCGCGCCCGCCTCTCCGCAGCCCTTGGCGCCGAGCGGGTTGTGGGTGCAGGGCTGGCTCTCGTCGCATTCGGCTAGGAAGCAGGGAAGCTCATCCGCGCGCGGCAGCGCGTAATCCATGAATGAGCCGGTCACGAGCTGGCCGTTGCCATCATGGGCGCAGCGCTCGAGCAGCGCCTGACCGATACCCTGGGCAACGCCGCCGTGGAGCTGCCCGTGCACAATCATCGGATTGATCACGGTGCCGATGTCATCGACGGCCCAGTAGCCCGCGATCTCGATTGCCCCTGTCTCGGGATCGATCTCCAGCTCGCAAATATGCGCGCCGTTGCTGAACGCGAAGCTCGGCGGGTCGTAAGCCGCCTGGTCCTGCAGTCCCGGCTCGATACTCTCGAGCGGGAAATCGTGCGGGACATAAGCAGCGTGGGCGACCGCAGCGAAGGAGATGCGCCGGTCGGTGCCGCTCACGCCGAACCAGCCTTCCGAAAGCTCAATATCGCTGGCAGCAGCCTCCAATATGTGGGCCGCGATAAGCTTGCCCTTGGCGATGATCTTGTCCGCTGCGCGATGCAGTGCCGAGCCTCCGACGGCAATGGTACGCGACCCGAAGGTGCCGGTGCCGTATGGCACTTGATCGGTATCCCCTTCGATCACCTCGATTTGCTCGACCGGCACTCCCAGGCGTGACGAGAGGATTTGCGCCAGCGTAGTGGCGTGACCTTGTCCGTGATTATGCGTTCCGAGCGCTGCGCGCAGGGACCCATCGGGCTCCACCCGCACTGTCGCGCTCTCGAAGAAGCCGGCGCGCGCGCCAAGCGCGCCGGCGAAACGCGAGGGCGCAATGCCGGAGGATTTAACGTAGCAGGCGAGGCCGATCCCGCGCAGGCGGCCGCGTCGCGCTGCCTCTGCCCGGCGTAGCTCGAACTTGTCGTACTCGGCGAGCGTCTGAACACGCGCAAGCATCTTGGGGAAATCGCCGCAATCATAAGTTGGACCGAGCGGCGTCTTGTAAGGCATCTCGTTCCGGGAGATGAGATTGCGCCTGCGTATCTCGACACGGTCGATGCCGAGCTTCCTGGCGGCGATGTCCGCAAGCCGCTCGAGCACGTAACAGGCTTCCGGCCTACCCGCTCCGCGATAGGCATCGGTCGGCGTGGTATTGGTAAACACGCCGATACTTTCCACGAAGATTGCGGGGGTGCGATAGACGCCGGCAAGGAGGCTTGTGTAGATCGCGCTCGGTATGGCAGCCCCGAACGTCGAGACATAGGCGCCGAGATTGGCGCAGGTACTCACGCGCAGGGCAAGGAAATGACCATCCGGATCGAGCGCGAGCTCTGCCCTGGTCACGTGATCGCGGCCCTGGTTATCCGCGAGGAAGCTCTCGGCGCGGGTCGCCGTCCAGCGCACCGGCCGCTGGAGCCGGCGCGCCGCCCAGGTCATGATTGCCTCCTCGGGATAAAGCTTGCCCTTGTAGCCGAAACCTCCGCCCACATCGGGCGCAATGACCCGCATCGAGCTCTCCGCGACCCCGAGTTGCTCCGCGACCAGCCGCCGGATGTGATGCGGGACCTGAGTGGAAGTATAGAGCGTGAGCTTCGCTGCGCCGTCGCAGAGCGCCAGGATTGCGCGCGGCTCGATTGCCGCGCCGACAAGCCGGTTGTTGATCAGCTCCAGCGCCACAACATGAGCGGCCGATGCGAATGCGCCGCGTACCCGCGCCTCATCGCCGCGCGCGAAGCGAAAGCAGACATTGTCCGGAGCCTCCGGATGCAGCTGCGGTGCTCCGCCCGCCCCTGCAACCGCGGCATTGGTCACCGCGGGCAGCACCTCGTAGCGCACCGCGACGCGCTCGGCTGCATCCATGGCTTGAGTGACGGTGCTCGCGATGACCGCGACAATCGGCTCTCCCACATGGCGCACCAGGTCGCGCGCGAGCGCAAAGCGCGGCGGCTCGGCCATGGACTTGCCGTCGCGCGATTGAATGATCCAGAGCGGCCGCATCGGCTTGATGCCGTCTGCCGCCATGTCCTTTCCCGTGAGCACTGCAACAAAACCCAGGGCGGACATGGCGGCGGATGCATCGATGCCGGAAATTCGCGCATGTGCATGCGGCGAGCGAAGGAGGACGCAATGCAGCGCTTCGGGGGCAACCACGTCGGCCACGAAGAGTCCCCGGCCAAGCAAAAACCGGCGATCCTCGACGCGGCGGAGCGGCGCCCCGATGCCTTGCCTATTGCCGGAGGAGCTCACGCCTGCTGCCCAGGATGAGCATCATCGCATCGCCATGCCCGGATTACCGGCGATTATTGCAATTCCTCCCGCACCAGATCGAGCCGCTCGAATGCCGACTTGTCCGTGACCATGAAGAGATCAGCATCGCCGTTCTTTGCCTCGTGGCGCGCCCAGGTCCAGTGCGGAACGGTGAAGACATCATGCTGTGTCCATTCGAATGTCTGATCGCCGATATGCGAACGGCCTTCACCGCGCACCACGAGACAAACGACGTTGTAGGTCGCCCGCTTCAGGCGGGTGACCGTGCCGCGGGTGAGTCGCGCCGCGTAGCAATCAAGCGTGGGCATGACGGCGCCGCCGGTAGACGGGTTGACATAGCGGATCGTGCGGGCGCCATCGCTGCCTGCGGGAGCCGCAGCGAGCAGCCGCCGGGTCGCCTCGCCGGAATATCGGTACTTCGGCGAGTTCACCGGCGTTGCCGCCGCTCCTTCGGCCACGAGCCCGGGTTCGGTCCACAGCGCTTCCTCGCCCTCGTCCACCTGCCAGAACTGGTTGTTGCGAGGGTCGCCCGGCTCGAAGAAATGCGCGTCGACTGCGCGGATGAGCGGCATGTTGGCAGCATCGAACCAGATGATGCGATGGTCGCTTTCATTGATATGGCCGTGCCAGACCATGGGCGGGGTGAGGATCAGGTCACCCTCCTTCATCTCGCAGCGCCGGCCGTTGACGATGGTGACCGCGCCCTCGGCGCGGGTGGCGAAGCGGATCGCTGCTCCGGTGTGCCGGTGCGGCCGGGCGCGATCCCCGGGGTCGAGCACCGTGAACGCTGCAAGCATTGTGCTCGTAGTCGTCGTATCGGTTGCGAATGCCGGATGCGCCAGGATCAGGGCGCGCCGCTCGATGTCATTGATGGATACTTCGGCGACGGAGCGGTGCAGGAACGGCTCGATCTCGCTCCAGCGCCAGAGGAAAGGCGCGTCCTGCGCTTGCGGTTTGATCGGCGTGATGCGCTGGTAACGGTCCCATAAGGGATGCAGATTCTTTGCCTCGAGCTCGGAAACGAACCCATTCGCTTGCCGGTGTTGGGCAATCGCAGCTTCAGCCATGGAACCCTCCAGCAACTCTTAGGTCTTCGGCAGCTTGGCATCCACGTTCGTGCTGTCGATGATGACGTGCTTGATGAACACGCGCGGCTCCACCTTTTCCCCATTCAGGAAGGCAGCGAGCACGTCCACGCCGAGTCTGCCCCATTCCACGGGATTGAGCTCGACCGTTAGCGCGAGGTTTTCCTCCTTCACCGCGCGCAACGCAGGCGGCACGCCGTTCATGCCGGTCACTAGGGTCTTGCCCTTGCGGTTGGCGGCATTGACCGCCTGCACGACCCCGAGCGCCACGTCATCATTGGCGGCGTAGATCGCAGCCAGGTCTGGGTTCGCGACCAGCACGTCCTCGGCCTGCTTGACGCCGCGTTCGCGCGTCAGCGGCCCGTCGCCGCGGAAGGCGATGTGAATATCGGGATATTTGGCCATCACCTCGCTATAGCCGTCTCCCAGATTTTTGAACGTAGGCGCGCCGCTTGGTCCCATCAGCAGCGCAACCTTGCCCTTGCCGCCAAGCTTCTTCGCCGTCCATTCTGCGATGTCGCGACCGATCTGTTTCTCGTCCATGGCCACATGAATGGTCTGGTTGGGCGAGCTTGATCCACGCGCCACAGACACGATCGGAACCTTTGCGGCTGCAGCGGCATCGTAGGCGGCATTCACGCCGACAGCGTCAATGGGCGAGATCAGAATTCCCTTGACGCCGCGCGCGATGAGATCCTGCACCCCGTTTATCTGCTTGAGCTTGTCTTCGTTTGCGGAGACCGTGGCCACGTCCCACCCGAGCTCCTGGGCCCGCGCGCGAATGCCTCGCAGCATGGCGATGTAGAATGGGTTGTCGTCCTGCGCGAGCGACACTCCGATCGTGGTCTTCTCCTGCGCGCTTGCGCCTAGCGGGATCGCCAGCGAAGCCGCGAGGGCGAGACCGGCGGCAAGGACAGCAAAGCGGGGCTTGAGCATGCGAACTACTCCTCTTCAGTGCTGCGAGCGTAGCCTCTCGGCGGCCGCCGCCGCAATGATGACCGCTCCCACCGCCACCCGCTGCCAATACGAATCGACGTTGAGCAGGTTCAGCGCGTTGCCGAGCACGATCATGATGAACACCCCGATGACGCTCTTATACAGCGTGCCTTCGCCCCCATGCAGCGAAGCGCCCCCGAGCACGACAGCCGCGATCGCAGTAAGCTCGTAGAATTCACCCGCCGTGGGCTGGCCCGATTGCAAGCGCGCGGCCAGCATCACGCCGGCTATTCCCGCCAAGGCGCCGCACCAGACGTATGTCGAGGCGATGACTCGGCGTACCGGAACGCCGGAAAGATAAGCTGCTTCCCGCCCACCGCCAGTGGCGTAGACGCGCCGCCCGTAGGGCGTCGCCTGCAGCACGAACGAGAGCGTTGCGAGAAGCAGGATCGGCACCCACACCAGATAATGAATACCAAAAAAGCGGTCGGAGCCGAATGCGATGAACTTGCTCGCCAACCCCGTCTCGCCGCTCACCGGCGCACCTCCGGTGATCAAGAACACGATGCCGCGCACAAGCACCATGGTGCCGAGCGTCGTGATGAAAGGATTGACATTGAGGAACGCGATAATCAGGCCATTGGCAAGACCGACCAACGCTCCGGCGATGATCCCGGCAAGCACGCCGGCTGCGATGCCGGCTTGCAGCATCACCATGGCTGCAATGCAGCCGGCGAGCGCCGCCGTGGAGCCGACGGAGAGATCGAATCCGCCGCCGACGATCACGAATGTCATGCCCATGGCGATCACGGCCATGATCGATGACTGCACCAGAATATTGGTGAGGTTGAGCGGCGACAGAAAACGGTCGGTCAACAGGGCCGTGACCGCACACAAGACGATCAGCGAGAGGAGCGGTATCTGTCCCGCAAGCCTCGAGCGATGGGTCATGCCGTTCTATCCGCCGATCGCGGCGCGCAGCTTATGCTCGTCCAAGCCTTCGGCGCGATCGAGCCTGCCCGCGATGCGGTCGCGACGAACCGGAAGGACAGCATCGCACAAGCGTGCGAGCTCGCCGAGATCGCTGGAATTGACCAGCGCGGCACCGCCACGGCCGGCAAAATTTCGGATCAAGGCATGGATTTGTGCCTTGGCGGCCACATCGATTCCTTGCGTCGGCTCTTCCAGCAGCAGCACGATAATCTCGCGGGCCAGCCATTTGGCCAGGATGACCTTCTGCTGATTGCCACCGGACAGAGCGTTGACCTTGAGGTTCGGCGCGCGCGGTCGAATATCGATCAGCTCCATGACTGCCATGACCATGCGATCACCGGCCTTGCGGTCCAGCCAGCCGACCCGCGACAGGACATCGAGATTCGGAAGGAGGATATTGTCGCGGACGGATTGGTTCATCACCAGTCCCAGCCTGCGTTCGCCCGGCACCATCCCGATCCCTGCTCCGACCGCGTCCTGGGGGTTCTTGAAATATCGAGCTCCGCTCCGCGTCTCCACCTCGATCGGTTCTTCGATGCCAAAAATGCGGTGCAGAATTTTATCGGCACCGCTGCCGAGGAGGCCCGCTAAACCGATGACCTCGCCCGCCCGTAGCTCGAGCGCGGCGATGCGGTCGGGGCGCGCGGCGAGAAGCACCTCGCCGCTCACAGCCGCCACAGCCTCGGTCTTGTCCACCAATCGCCCGATCATGGCGCCAACCAGGTCGGTGACGGAGAAAGCACCCCGCCGGCTGATCGCCGCGACGCGACCATCGCGCAGCACCGTGCACCGATCGGCGATTACGACCACCTCCTCCAATTCATGCGAGATGAAGACGATTGCCGTGCCGAGCTCCTTCATGCGGCGGAGCACCGAAAACAAGCGCTCCACCTCCCGTCTCTCCAACGGCGCGGTTGGCTCATCGAGGATAAAGACCCGGCATTCCCGGGACAGGCCCTTGGCGATTGCCACGAGCTGACGCTCGGCAAAGCCGAGCGAAGCTGCGGATCGACGAACGTCAGTATGGAAATCGAGCTGCTCCAGCGCCGAGCGAGCCTGCTCGCGCATGCGCGTACGGTTCACCACCGCAATCGGACCTAGCCGGCGAACCGGCAAGTCGCCGAGCGCGATATTTTCGGCAACCGACAACGCCGGAACAAGGCGCAGCTCCTGGGGGATCGACACGATCCCCGCTGCGATCGCCTCGTGCGGACCGGCGAATGTGCAGGGCTTGCCTGACACGAAGATCCGCCCGCTGTCGGGACGGTGCACGCCCCCGAGAATGCGAATGAGCGTGGATTTGCCGGCGCCGTTCTCCCCGACGATGGCGTGAATCTCGCCGGGCCGGATGTCGAAATCGACCCCATCCAGGGCGACCGTGGCATCGAACCGCTTGCAGATTGCATCGGCGCGCAGGACGGGAAGGCCGCGACGCCCATTATTTCCGCCGAGAGTCACTGTGGATTATACCCCGGTCCAGGTCAGCGCTGCACGAACGCAACCTGCATCTTCTCGTCCGTGAGCCTTCCCCGCTCGATGATGACATCATTGTCGAGAGCCACCGTGCAGTCCCGCATCGGGACATCATAGTGGCCCTTGGTGGTGCGCTTGCCGCCACCCTGGGAGTTCGGCCCGGTGGAGAACAGGAAGTTGCCGGCAAAGCAGCGCGCGCCGGCATGGTGGCGCATCGGGTCCGGCCCGTTGAGCGCGATCGCGTCCCAGCGGCCTTGCGGATTGAGCCCCCAGCCCAGGTGCGAGATCGCGTGTCCGTCCATATCGTCGGGCCTGGCCTTGTTGCCTTCCAGCCAGTCGCTCATCAGCTTGGCATCTAGCCCGCCTTCGATGCTGCGGATGAAGCCATCCCTGATATCGAGCCGGACCTCGTCTTGCACGTATCTGCAATAGGGAAGGACGACGATGTCGCCGGGCTCGAACGTCACAGTCCCATTGGCGGAGCCCTCGTTCGGAAACGTATGCACGTGCCCGGCGCCCCAGTGATCGAAGCGGCCGGGCGATTCGGCGAAGCCATACTGAATCATGGTGGGATATTCGCCGAGCTTGACCGTGAGATCGGTGCCCCCGGGCCGCGTGATGTGCATGGTCCTGGCTCGCTCAAGCCGCGCGCCGGCGTGGACCACCGCCTCTTTGAGACCAGGCGGCGCCATCAAGCTTTCGAGCTCGTCCGGAGCGTCGATGACCATGAGCACCCGGGTGCCGGCGTCACGCGCCTCCTTCAGCCATCGGGTGAACAGCGGAATGTGCAGGCAGACCAGCATGTCGGCAGCCTTGATCGCCTCCAGCGTGCCCTTGCAGCGCCCGACGGTGGCGACGCCGACCTTGATCCATGATGGCATTGCGTTGACGCACATCTCGTAAGCATCGGCGCCCAGGTCCTCTGCCGCGGCGAATGCGGCCGAAACGTAGTCGCGCCGGGCGCCGAGATCGCTCAACAGCACGATGGTCTCGCCCTTGCGCACATTGCACAGCTCGAATTCCTTGCGGAAGAGCATGGCGAGCTTGGCGTGATTCAAGGCTTCATGCATAGGCACCTTCTCCGAAGTTCGTTACTCCGCGGCCTCGCGCCAGACCGTGTGGTGGCCCTTGGGCTTGGCCTTGCGCCGCAGCTCCAGCCATTCCTCGCGCTCGCGCGCGGCATTGCGAAACAGCTGCTCCTTTCCGGCGAGATATTGCGGCGGACAATGGATCGCCGGCGCGTCATACCAGCCGGCTGCTTTCATGGTGAAATAGGGATCGACCAGGTGCGGTCGGGCCAGCGCCACGAGATCGGCGCGGCCCGCGGCCAGGATGGTATTGACCTGGTCTGCCGTCGTGATCGCGCCCACACACATGGTGGCAAGCCCCGCCTCATTCCTGATCTGGTCGGAAAACGGCGTCTGATACATGCGGCCGAAAACGGGTTGTGCGTCGGCGACCGTCTGGCCGGTCGACACATCGATGAGATCGCACCCGGCCTGCGCAAACGAGCGCGCGACCTCGACCGCGTCATCGCCGGTGAGCCCGCCTCGCGCCCAGTCCGTCGCGGAGACGCGCACCGACATCGGTTTCTCATCCGGCCATGCCGCGCGCATGGCGCGGAAGACTTCGAGGGGAAAACGCAGGCGGTTTTCGAGCGTGCCGCCATATTCGTCAGTCCGCCGGTTCGTCAGCGGTGAAATGAAGCTCGCCAGCAGGTATCCATGGGCCGCATGCATCTCCAACATGTCGAATCCGGCGCGATCGGCGCGTTGAGCCGCGGCAACGAAGTCCGCGATGACGGCATCCATGTCGGCGCGCGTCATTTCACGCGGGATCGCACTGTGCGGAAAATACGGAAGCGGCGAGGCCGAGATGATTGGCCAAGCGCCCTCTTCCAGCGGCTCGTCGATACCCTCCCACATCAGCTTGGTCGCGCCCTTGCGGCCGGCATGGCCGAGCTGCATGCAGAACCTGGTTCGCGACTGGGCATGCACGAAATCGACGATCCGTTTCCAGGCGGCCTCGTGGGCATCGCAGTACATGCCCGCACAACCCGGCGAGATCCGTGCCTGCGCGGAAACGTCGGTCATCTCGGTGAACATGAGGCCGGCCCCGCCCACGGCGCGCGAGCCGTAATGGACGAGGTGCCAATCGGTGGGCAGCCCATCCCGCGCGGAATACTGGCACATTGGCGAGACGACGACGCGATTTTGCAGCGTCATGCCGCGCAGCCGCAACGGCTGAAACATCGGCGCGACGGGGCGATCGATGTCGACGGAGAACCCCTGGGATCGCACATCGCGCGCGACCACCCGGTCGGCCTGCTTGACGAATGCAGGCGCGCGCAGCGCAAGGTTCTCATAGGTAATCGCCTTCGAGCGGGTCATCAAACCGAAGGCGAAGCGGGTCGGATCCATGTTCCAGAATCGGTTCACATGCTCGAACCAGACGAGGGACACGTCGGCGGAATGCTGCGTCTTCTCGACCTCCTCGCGCCGCTGCGCCTCGAAATGGGCAAGCGCTGCGCCCGCATCTTTTCCGCCGGTCGAACGGAATGCCTCGAACAGTGCAATGCCGTCTTCCATCGCGAGCTTGGTGCCGGAGCCGATGGAAAAATGCGCGGTCGCCTTGGCGTCTCCGATCAAGACCACGTTGCCGGCAACCCAGCGCTCGCAGCGAATGGTCGGAAAGTTGCGCCAGATTGAACGATTGGTGATGATCCGATGCCCTTTGAGCTCCGGCGCGAACAGCTTTTCAACAAAACGCGCCGAAGCCGCTTCATCGAGCGGATTGAGGCCGGCGCGCGCGAAGGTCTGCGGGTCCGTCTCGATGATCCAGGTCGAGCATTGCGGCTCATATTGATAGCAGTGGGCGATGAAAATGCCGTACTCGGTCTCGCGGAAGAAGAACGTGAAAGCGGCGAACGGCCGGGTCGATCCCATCCAGGAGAAGAAGTTCGGCCGCAAATCGATGCTCGGCTGGAACTGATCGGCAAAGGTTTCGCGAAACCGAGAATTGATGCCGTCCGCCGCCACCACGAGATCGGCATCGAGAATTGCTGCATCCTCGGGTGAAACTTCGGTCTGGTACTTGACATCGACCCCGAGCGAGCGCGCCCGGCGGCCCAGAATCTTCAAAAGCGTCGCCCGCGAGCAGCCGCAAAACCCGTTGCCGCCGATGCGGTGAACGGTGTCGCGAAAATGGATCTCGATGTCGTCCCAGTAGGCGAAGTGGCCGATAATGGCGCGGTAGCTCTCCCGGTCGTAGGTCTCGAAGGTATCCAGCGTCTCGTCCGAGAATACCACTCCGAACCCGAACGTATCTTCCGGCCGGTTGCGCTCGAAGACGGTGATCTGGGTCTGCGGCCATGCTTTCTTCATCAGGCTGGCGAAATACAGCCCGCCTGGACCGCCACCGACGATGTGAATTTTCATTGGCTACCTTCCGCAGCTCGCCTCGATTTGGGGTGCACAACTCGTCCCTTGGTCATGCCCGGGAAAGCCGGGCCATCCAGTAATCGCTTTGCGTGGGATCGAGGCCGGCACTGGCCCCATCCCGCCCGGCGTGGATTACTGGATCACCCGCCTACGCGGGCGATGACGCCGGATATGGGCGCATCGATCGCGCGGTGCAGCATTTATTTTAGGCTTGAAATATCTCGCGGGCAAGGTTGAAGCATGAAAATTTTAGACATAAAGTAACGTGTGCCGGTTGCCCGGGGCCGCCGGCGAGGGAACCGGTATGAACCTCGACGGCAAGCATGCTGTGGTGACAGGCGGAGGACGCGGCATCGGCCGGGCTATTGCTGCCGCGCTTGCGCGGGCGGGTGCCAGCGTGACCGTGATCGGCCGCAGCGAAGCGCCGTTGCGGGAAGCGGTCGCGGCGGGTGACGCGGCAGGATGTGCCGTTGCCGACGTGACCGATCCCGGCGAGCTCAAGCGGCAGATGAGCGCTGCCGCGGAGGCGAGGGGGCCAATTGCCATCCTGGTCAACAATGCCGGCTCGGTAGAAAGCGGGCCCTTCGCCAAGGCCGATCCCGCCGTCTTCGGGGCCATGTGGAACGTCCACGTGATGGCCGCTGTTCATGCGACACAAACAGTGCTGCCGGGCATGCTGGCAGGCGGCTTCGGTCGGATCGTGAACATCGCTTCCACCGCAGGGCTCAAAGGTTATCCTTACGTCACCGCCTACTGCGCGGCGAAGCATGCGCTTGTCGGCCTCACGCGGGCGCTGGCGATGGAGACCGCGACCCGCGGTGTCACGGTGAACGCGGTCTGTCCCGGCTATACCGACACTGCGCTTGCGCGCGAAAGCATCGCGCGGGTCGCGGCCAAGACCGGCCGACCGCAAGCCGAGGTATTGCGGGAATACGTGAAGGATGCGCCGATTCATCGTCTCATTGAGCCGCAGGAAGTTGCGGCGGCCGTGCTCTACCTCTGCACCCCCGAGGCGGGCGCCGTGACCGGCACGGCGATCCCCATTGCCGGCGGCGAAATCTGAGTCACAGCATGGAACAGCCGCTCGTTCCTCTCGACGCCGAGACCAAGGTCGCGGAGCGCCCCCATGATCACCGCGACGAACTGCGCCTGTGGCTGCGCCTGTTCGCCTGCAAGGAGGTGATCGAGAGCGAGGTCCGCCGCCGGCTGCGCGAGAGGTTCAACGTCACGCTGCCGCGCTTCGATTTGATGGCGCAGCTCGACCGTACCCCGAAAGGCATGACGCTCGGCGAGTTGTCACAACGCATGATGGTATCGAACGGCAACGTCACAGGTCTCGTCGATCGGTTGGTCGAGCAGGGCTTGATCGACCGGCAACCGTCCCGCACCGATCGGCGTGCGCAGATCGTCCGTTTGACCCAGGAAGGTCGACGTTTCTTTCGCGCCATGGCGCGCGAGAACGCCGACTGGATCGGCGAGATGTTCGCCGAGCTTTCCCAGCCCGAGATCGAGAGCCTCCTGCGCCTCCTGGCCAAGACCAAGGCTTCCGCGCGCAAAGCCATTGCACGAGCACGCTGAGCATGACAATCGAGGAAACCCTCACTTGGCCATTCTTCGGCGAGCACCATCGCGCCTTTGCAGCGGCGCTCGCCCGCTGGGCCGATGCCACCTTGCCCGGTTTGCCCCATGGCGAGCGCAGCGATGAGGTTGATGCGGCTTGCCGGCTACGGGTCAAGGCGCTGGGCCAGGCAGGCTTCCTCAAGGCCGTGGTCGGCGCCGAGCACGGGGGCCTGCACTCCCGCCTCGACGTTCGCACCCTTTGTCTGGCGCGGGAAATCCTCGCCGCCCGCGACGGCCTGGCGGATTTCGCCTTCGCGATGCAGGGCCTGGGCACCGGCGCCATCTCGCTTTTCGGCTCGACTGCCCTCAAGGAGCGCTATCTGCCGCCGGTGCGCGACGGCAAAGCCATTGCGGCATTCGCGCTGTCCGAGCCCGAGGCAGGCTCCGATGTAGCCGCTATCGCCACGACGGCAACCTCGGATGGGCCGTCGCACGTCCGCATCAGCGGGATCAAGACGTGGATCTCCAATGGAGGGATCGCCGATCATTACGTTGTTTTTGTTCGCACCGGGGAAGCTCCAGGGGCGAAGGGCCTCTCGGCGTTCGTGGTCGATGCAGATACGCCCGGCCTGGAGGTGGCCGAGCGCATCGAGGTGATGGCGCCGCATCCGCTTGCCACTCTGCGTTTCGACGCGGTGCGCGTACCGCTTGCCCACCGGCTCGGGCACGACGGCGAGGGCTTCAAGGTTGCCATGGCGACGCTCGATATCTTTCGCGCGACCGTCGGCGCTGCGGCGCTCGGCTTTGCCCGGCGCGCGCTGCAGGAGAGCATCCAGCACGCCAGAAGGCGCAAGCTGTTCGGCGCGCCAATGGGGGAGCTGCAGATGACCCAAGCCGCGATCGCGGAGAGTGCAAGCGAGGTTGATGCGTCGGCGCTCCTCGTCTACCGCGCGGCCTGGACCAAGGACCAGGGAGCCGCGCGCGTGACCCGGGAAGCGGCCATGGCGAAAATGTTTGCCACTGAAGCTGCTCAGCGGGTGATCGACCGGGCGGTGCAGATCCATGGCGGGCTTGGCGTCACCAAGGGCGTCGCGGTGGAGAAGCTCTATCGGGAGATTCGGGCCTTGCGGATCTATGAAGGCGCGACCGAAGTGCAGAAGGTCGTGATCGCGCGCGATCTGCTCAAAGCCCAAACGCGATCCGCGGTGCGGGCAGCTGAATGATAGATTTGCAGCTGAATGATACATTGAGGATCGAGAGCCATGATTCCCTCGGCGCACATCGATACCTTCGCACGCGACAATCTGCCCCCGTCCGCCCAGTGGTCCGACTTTCTGTTTGGGCTGCCGGAGCTGCAATACCCCGACCGCCTCAATTGCACGGTCGAGCTCCTGGATCGGTGGGTTGAAAGCGGTCATGGCGATCGGCCCTGCCTGATCTCCCCGGCACAGACGCTGACCTATGCGCAGGTTACGGAGCAGGTGAACCGCATTGCCAACACGCTCACGCGCGACCTCGGCCTCGCGCCCGGCAATCGCGTGCTGCTGCGCGGCCCGAACAGCCCAATGATGGTCGCCGCCTATCTGGCGGTTATCAAGGCCGGCGGGGTCGTGGTCGCGACCATGCCGCTCCTGCGTGCGAAGGAGATCGCCTACCCCCTGCAAAAGGCAAAAATTCGCCTTGCCCTCTGCGATGTGCGGCTTGCCGAGGAGATGGAGAAGGCGCGCGCGCTGGCACCCGAGCTCGAGCACATCGTCTACTGGGGAAGCGAGAGCGACAGGGCCCTGGATGCGCTGATGGCAAGGCCGGGATATGAGAGCTTCGACGCCTGCGATACGGCGAACGACGATGTGTGCCTCATCGCGTTCACCTCGGGCACTACGGGGGAGCCCAAGGGCACCATGCATTTCCACCGCGACCTGCTCGCGACTTGCGACACCTATGGGCGCCACGTGCTGTGCGCGCAGGACTCGGACCGCTTCATCGGCTCGCCGCCAATCGCCTTTACCTTTGGGCTCGGCGGGCTTGTCCTGTTTCCTCTGCACGTCGGCGCCGCAACCATTCTGCTGGAGAAGGCTGCCCCGGACGAGCTCCTCGCCGGTGTCGAGACATTTGCAGCGACGGTTTCCTTCACCGCGCCCACCGCCTACCGTGCAATGTTGCCCAAGCTCGGCGAGCACAACCTCGCGAGCCTGCGCAAATGCGTCTCGGCGGGGGAAGCGTTGCCGAAGGCGACCTTCGATGCCTGGCTTGCGGCGACCGGCATCAAAATTCTCGACGGCATCGGCGCCACCGAGATGCTGCACATCTTCATCGGCTCGCCGGAACACGAGATCCGCCCGGGGGCAACGGGCAAGCCGGTGAAGGGATACGAGGCCCGCGTCGTCGACGACAATGGAGCCGAGGTCCCGCCCGAGACGCTCGGGCGGCTCGCCGTGCGCGGACCTACGGGATGTCGCTACCTCGCCGACAAGCGCCAGCAGCAATACGTGCGCAACGGCTGGAACATCACCGGGGACACCTATGTCAGGGATGCCGACGGTTACTTCTGGTACCAGGCGCGATCCGACGACATGATCGTGTCCGCGGGCTACAACATCGCCGGCCCGGAAGTGGAAGCAGCGCTGCTGGCCCACCCGGCGGTCGCGGAATGCGGCGTCGTGGGGGCGCCGCACGAGGAGCGGGGGCAGATCGTCAAGGCCTATGTGGTCCTGCGGCCCGGATACGCAGGCGATGCGGCGCTGACCAAAACCCTGCAGGATTACGTCAAGGCGACCATCGCGCCCTACAAATATCCGCGCGCGGTCGAATATGTCAGCACGCTTCCCCGCACCCAGACCGGCAAGCTTCAACGTTTCGAGCTTCGCCGGGTCGCGGCCGAAGCTCCCTCGCACAAGCTCGCGTCATAGTGCCCACATGTCGCGGTGGTTTTTTTGTTGCGTAGGGTGGGAATGGAGGAGGTGAGCGTGCCGGATACTGCGAGCCGGGAAGCAGGCAGTCCCCATCGGTTTTTGCACCCGGCCGGATGGCCGCGGCCGAAAGGCTATGCCAACGGCATTCTTGCGCGCGGCGAGATGGTGTTCGTCGGCGGCATGATCGGCGCCGACAGCAGCGGTCGCGTGGCCGACGGCTTCATTCCGCAGATGAAGCAGGCTCTCGCCAACATTGTCGCGGTGCTGGCGGAAGCCGGCGCGGCGCCCCAGCACATCGTCCGGCTCACTTGGTACGTCCGCGACATCCAGGAATATCTTGCCGATCTTCCCGCGCTGGGAGCGGCGTATCGCGAGGTCATGGGCCGGCATTTCCCTGCCATGGCGGTGGTCGAGATCACCCGCCTGGTCGAGCCACTGGCGCGGCTCGAGATCGAGGCTACCGCAGTTTTGCCCGGATCGTCTTGAGCATGTATCCGAACGTTTTCGACAAAGCGGCGCTTAAGGCCACGCGCCAGGAGTGAGAGCTCAATGAGCCAATCGAGAGACGCCTCGAAGGAGATGCCCGGCAATCCCGCGGCGATGACGGGCCGCGATGGCGCTGTGGATTTTGCCGCCAAGGCAACCGCGGCGCTATCCGAGCAGGAACAGACGGACCGGTTTTGCCGCGTTCTGGGCAGTGCTGCGCTCGCGCTGTGGACCGACCTCCCGCAGGCCGTGCAGGAGCAACTGTTTGAGCGCGCAGTGCTCCTCGGCCATCAGAGCGAGCGCGATGAGATGCTGCGCGAGCAGCTCGCCAAGTTCCTGCATGAGCATCATAAGCGCACCGCGCACGAGGGCGGTGATACGTAGTGATACGTATGGCGGTAACCCACCCTACGACTGTGGTTATGGTTCTATGCACCGGCGCCTAGGGCGAAACCGGCCGAGCCGTCGCGCTCGATGCGCGAGAGCAGGTCTACCTCCCAGGCGAGATATTCGCGCATGGCGTTCTGGGTGTCATTTCCCCTTTCATAGGGCTTGAGCCACATATCCACCGGCTCGTCCGCCATGCGCATGTCGTCCGCGGTCAACGGATGGCCCGCGGCGCGCCAAGCCGCGTTGCCGCCGTGCAAATACCGGGTGGGCGCGTTCGCCAGCGATGCCGCCTCCCGTACCGCGAGCGCTGCAACCGTGCCGTCCTCGCAGGTGAGCACCAATGTGCCTTGCAGCGGTATCTGCTTCAGCGCCGCAGCAAGGCGCGAGCGGATCGCAAACCAGGCGCCGGGAATATGCGCCTTGCGATATTCGCGGCTGAGCGAGAGGTCGACGACGGTCGCCCCATTTCGATCTATCAGATCGGCAAGCTCGGCACAGTCGATGCGCAGCTCCGACGGCGGGGCAGAGCCCAGGATGTGCGGCGCCGGCCGGCCGGTCTCGTGCCCTGCTTCCGCCAGCACGTAAACGTCCTTCCATCCCATCTGCCGCAGCCATGACGCCGTCATCAGCGCGCGGACTTCCAGATCGTCGCTGAGCACGATGCGCGCGCCGAGCGTGCCCACATATTGATCCGTGGCCTGCACCAGTTGTCCTCCCGGCGCCGAGAGCGCTCCGGGAAAATGGCCGGCCTCGTATTCTTCCGGATTTCTCACGTCGAGGAGGTAGAGCGTGCGCGTGTGATCCCCGCGCAATGTCTCCAGCTTCTCGCGGTCGATACGGGGAATCCCAAAGCGCTGCGCGAGCGCTTCACTTGCCGACTTGGCCCAGCTCAGTGCCGCGGGCGAGACGTTCGGGACCCGCCGGTTCTGCCCGCTCTCGCACTGATGCCCGGCAAGGGTCCACCCCATGGTGCCGTTGCGCAGGGCCACCACAGCGTTCGGCACCCCGGCATTGATCAAGGATTGCGCGCCGATGATGCTGCGGGTCCGCCCGGCGCAGTTGACCACGACCAGGGTTTCCGGCGACGGCGCGAGGTCGCGCACGCGCAGCACCAGCTCGGCGCCCGGCACGTCGATGCCGGTCGGGATCGAGACGCGCCGGTACTCGTCGAACGGCCGGCTGTCGAGCACCACGAGATCGCGGCCTGCGCGCATCATCTCATCGAGCTCATCGGCGGAGATGCTCGGGGTGGCACAGGCATGCTCAACGAGCTCGCCGAATGCCTTGCTCGGCACGTTCACGCCCGAGAACAGCTCCAGCCCTGCCTCGGCCCAGGCGGCTACACCGCCCGCGAGCGCAGACAGATTGTTGTAGCCGGCAGAGGTAAGGACATCAGCGGCGCGCGCGGCGAGCCCGTCGGCGTCATCGCAAAACACAATGCGGGTGTCGAGCCGGGGGACCAGGCGGGCAAAGCTGAGCTCCAGTCGGCTGAGCGGAACCGAGCGCGCGTGCAGGAGATGCCCGCGCGAGAAGATCAGCTCCTCGCGCAGATCGATCAAGGCGAGCTCGCCGCCGTCGGCGAGCATCGCGCGCACCGCGGAGGGAGCCACGAGGCGCAAGTCGTGAGGCATGCCCATCGGTTGTGTCCCCCTACCCTCCCCACGAGCGCAGGGCAATCGGATATGGACTCAGCCGCACCGCAGGCTCCGCAATACCTCCCCCTGAAAGGCAGGCCTATCGCATATGGGCTGTCGTCCCGGCCAAGCGAGCCCGGCTCCGGCCCCCGCGTACGCGGGGGCGGGACCCAGTAATCCATGGCCGGCGTGAATGCCCAAACGGCTTTGGTTACTGGATTCCGGCTCTCGCTTGCCGAGCGAAGCTCGGCTCGCTCGGCCGGAATGACAGTGTCCGCCCCGCGGTCGAGCCACCCACCACTACGCTGCCCACAAGGGGGAGGGGAGCAGACCGCGTGTGCGGCACGTTTGGTGCGTCAACACCAACGGACCATGTTTCCTACGTTGCCTGTTGCGGCGCCATCTGGTTGACCTTGCCGGTTGCGAGATCGAAGCTCACGCGCGGGATCCTGTCCAGGTTGGTGCCGGTGACGCGCACGAAGCGTGCGTGGTCGGGATAGTCGATCGAGTGGATCCTGCCGTCCTGATAAATGCCGGCGTGCCCCGGCAGCAATCGGTATTTCTTGACCGGATTGAGCTTGGCGTTGCCGGGATCATTGCCGGCGTCCTTGCGTTCCCATTCCGTCATCTCGGTGTAATGCGTGGCCTGGCCGTAGATGGCCCACGATGCGCCGTGGTCGTGCGGCGGGGAGACGCGCGCCTTGTCGTTGATATGGGCGAGGACCTGAAACCCCAGCTCGGGGTCCTCGTAGAGGAGCTTGAGCCCGCGCGGCACATTGTCTCCGCAATACTCCTCAACGAACTCCTTGTTTGACAGCAGGTGCTCGAGGCGCGTGCGCACCTCCTCGCGCCCTGCCGGTCCGGGGTCGCGCTTGAGAATGGAGCGGCAATCGGAAATGAACTGATCGAGGTCATACGACATTGCGTTTCTCTCCATGTTGAGCTCGGCAATCGCCTTCTCCAGCGCGCGGCCTTCCTCATCGGCAAGCGCTGCCTTGATGAGCCCTGCGAGCGCCGCTGCAGCATCGCCGCGCCCGCGCAGGCGCGGAACGAGGGCCATGAGCTTATCAAATTTGGCACGGCCGCGTTCAAGCGTGTCGCCGTAGCCCTTCACTAGGGTGCGCATGCGCGCAAGCTCGAGCGCGAGCGCATAATCGGCGAGCGCAGTTTCGGCAACACGGTCGAGCCACCGCGCAATGCTCTCCTGCTCGCGCGAAAAGCGCAGCGAGCCGCGGCGCAGCGGTTTGAGCTTGGCCAAGCCATAGAGCAGCAGGAACCCGCGCAGCGATGTCGTCTTCACGATCTTGCCCTTGCGCAGCAAGGGCTCGATCAACGCCCGCGCCCAGGGCGTGCGCAGGAGCCAATCCCCGGCGGCGGCGGGCAGGGTGTCCGCGATCTCCTGCACCCGCGGATGAAAGAACTCCGCGATCTCCAGGATCTGATCGGGAGCGCCCTGCACTTCCTTGCGCACGCGGACAAAGCGGCTCGGGCGGATCTTGAGCTCGGCCACGCGGATGATGTCCTCGTAGCTCATGGCCAGCGCCAGCTGGCGCGCCACCTCGGCAACGAGTTGGCCCGAGCCGTCGCCGTGCTGCTGCTCGATCTCCTTAAATCGCGACAACCGTGCGAGGAAATCGCTGCCGTAATCCGCGTCCTGATAGTCGATAACGCGTTCGAGCGCGGCGACAACAATCTCACGTGCATCTGCGCCGTACTCGCGCAGAGCCAACTCGCGGACAGGAGAGGACTTGTCATCAACGGCAATAGTCTGAGTTGGCGCTGCTGGCTCCACTGCCTCGCCGCTTTGGGCCGCCTCGAAGGCGGCGGCGAATGCGGCGAGGCTGCTGTTGACGCCGACCCCGCCGCGCCGGATCGCGGCCTCGAAGGCGGTGCGCTGCACCGGCAGAGCGTCGCTCCCCGCGAGCGCCCCGAACAGGACGGCGCTCACGACGCTGCCGCTGGCATCGGCCAGTGCCGCCATGTCGAACGCGACGAGCTGCCGCGCAGCGGTGCGGCAGGCGGACAGCAGCGCCGCCGAATTGGCGCGCCCGTCGGCCAGCGCGATCTTTTCCGTCATGGCAAAGACGCGGTGGGTCGAGGCGATGAGCAGGGTGCGTTCAGGCGTGACGAAACCGCGTTCCACCGCGCGGGCGGCTTCCATCAGCTCCGAGGCCAGCACCACGTCGACGTCTCCCGGCATGGGGAGAAGCCCAAGCACGGGCTCGCGGCCCGCCGCTTGCGCCGCCGCCTTGGGGAACAGCTCGACGTAGTAGACCGTTGCGCCGGTGCGTTGCGCCACGCCGGGAACCGAGGTCGCCTGCGCGAGAAAGCCGGCATGCTGCGCAACGTCGACGATCCAGTCCGCAAGCACGCCGCCCCCTTCGCCGCCCAGCGCGACGATCGCAATGGTGATCGGCCGCACGCCGGTGACCTGCGCGTCCATCGGTCAGACCAGCCGCGCAATACCTCCCCCTGAAAGGGGGAGGTCGGCGAGCCCCGACTTGGTCGGGGCGAGCCGGGTGGGGGTCAACTCGCGGTCACGATGATCGGCAAATGCCAGCGCCGGGTGCCGGACCCCCACCCGACAGGATTTGCCCCGGCGCAAGGCCGGGGCAAATCTTGTCGACCCCGGATCAAGTCCGGGGCAGGCTCTCCCCCTTTCAGGGGGAGGTATGACCGAGCTCGCTGCTTGCGCGTTGGTCATCACGCAGCTCAAGCTCCTGCGGGGGCGGGTTCCAGGCGGCGTTGCAGCGCGCCGATGACGGCGCTGCGGATCTTCTCCTTCAGCCTGTCCCAGCGCGTCGGGTTGGCGATGATCGAGGCGCGGTAGAAGGACGGGCAGAGAACGGCCGCGTGCGCGACCTCTCCGCACAGGCCGCAGCCGACGCAGGAGTTGATCACCTTGGTGACCGGCTCGCGCCGCAGCGGATCGGGATTGGGAGCAAGCGTAAGCGAGGGGCAGCCGGACAAGCGAATGCAGGAGTGAT
This sequence comes from uncultured Alphaproteobacteria bacterium, assembly GCA_963841705.1. GTDB lineage: Bacteria > Pseudomonadota > Alphaproteobacteria > Rhizobiales > Xanthobacteraceae > VAZQ01. The sequence continues at coordinate 15,463 of CAWJDY010000026.1, read as the reverse complement.
CCCCGGTGCAGGTATCGGGATCGACGCCAAAGCGCTCGCGCACCACGCGCTCGCCGCCCTGCGCGCGCTTTTGCATCAGCGGCCGCTCGCGCCGTTGCTTGTTCAGCATGCACTCGGACTGGGCAATGATGACTTTCGGCCCCTTGACCGCGGTGGTGAGCGCTTCTTTCAGAAGGTCGCGCATTTTCGCGACGTCGTAGGTGCGCGTGACCGTGTGCACCCATTTCACCCCGATCCCGCGTAAGGCCTTCTCGATCGGGTTCCTGGTCGAGCGCTGGGCGTTGTCCGAGGCGGAGGACGGAACGTCCTGTCCGCCGGTGGCGGCGGCATAGCCGTTGTCCACCACGATCATGACGTTGTCGCTCTTGTTGAAGACGGCATTGCCGAAGCTCGAGGCAAGCCCGTTGTGCCAGAACCCGCCGTCGCCCACGATTGCAATGGCGCGCTTGCCCGGCACCGCATTGAACGCGGCCGCCCCGGCGCCGCCGAGGCCGTAGCCCATCGTCGAATTACCGATGTTGAAGGGCGGCAGCACGGAGAACAGATGGCAGCCGATGTCCCCGCTCACGTGATGCGGTCCCAGCTCGCGCTCGACGAGCTTCATGGCGGCAAAGATCGGACGCTCCGGGCAACCCGTGCAGAAGGACGGCGGCCGTCCATGCACCTTGCCGGCTATGGCCTGGCGTGCACGCGCAAGCCCGTCGGACGTTGCAGCGGCCGGAGCATCTGGCAGCAGCGCAAGCAGATCGGGGCGGTAGCGCGCGACGAATTTGCGGATGCCGTCCTTCATCACCCCGCCGGTATATTCGCCGGCCATGGGCAACACGCTCTTTCCCTCGATTCGCGTCTGCAGGTCCGCGCGGCGCAGGATGGTGTTGACCGCCTGCTCGATGAAGTCCGGCTGGCCCTCCTCGATGATCAGGATCGCCTTCTTGCCTGCGCAGAAGCGCACGAACTCGGCATCGATCAAGGGATAGGTGACATTGAGAACGTAAAGCGGGATGCGGCTTGCGCCGAACACGTCGGCCAGCCCCAGCACTGCCAGAGCGCGCAATGCGGTGTTGTACATGCCGCCCTGCATCACGATGCCGATGTCGTCAGCCTCGCCGTCGAACAGCTCGTTGAGCGCGTGCTCCTGGATGAATCGCACCGCAGCCGGCCAGCGCTTCTCGATCTTCTCCTTCTCCTGCCGATAGCTCGCGGGGGGAAGCACAATGCGGTCGGAATCGCGCACGGGATTGGCGAGCGCATCCGCAAGACCAAACGCCGGGCGCACGTTGTCGCGCGCGGCGAAGCTGCCGTAGACGTGGCAGGCGCGGATGCGCAGCTCCAGCATGACCGGCGTGTTTGATGCCTCGGACAGCGCGAACCCGTGCTCCACCGCGCGCACGATCGAAGGCAGGTTCGGCCGCGGATCGAGGAGCCATATCTGCGATTTCATCGCGAAGGCGTGGCTGCGCTCCTGCATGATGGAGGAGCCTTCGCCGTAGTCCTCCCCGACAATGACCAGCGCGCCGCCGTTGACGCCGCTCGAGGACAGATTGGCGAGCGCGTCGGAGGCGACGTTGATGCCGACCGGAGCCTTGAAGGTTGCAGCGCCGCGCAAGGGATAATTGATTGACGCCGCAAGCGCGGCGGCTGCGGCCGCCTCGTTGGCGCTGGCTTCGAAGCGGATGCCGAGCTCAGCGAGCACGTCGTCGGCGTCGGCGAGCACGTCGAGAAGGTGCGAGATCGGCGCGCCCTGATAACCGGACACATACGAGACCCCCGACTGAAGGAGCGCCTTGGTGACCGCGAGGATTCCTTCGCCCCGAAACTCCTGCCCGGCTCCGAGGCGAAGCTTCTTCACCTCCTGCTTGAATGAACGTTCCGCCATGGTCTTCCTCGCGGGTTTGCCGGGCCGCCTTGCGTCGCCGCGTTCATAGTCGCCGCGGCGCGTCGCCGGCGAGGTGCAGGCATCATATATTGCTCACCCTCCCGCTGCCATTGCGCCGAGAAGATGCGTAGGGTGGGGTTAGCCGTGCAAGTCGGCTGGCAACAGCCGACTTGCACGGCGTAACCCACCGTCAACCGGCGCGCGAGGCGAGACGGCGGCGGGTTATGCCATCTTTCGTAGGGGCGAGGCACGCGGGGCACCCCAAAAAACGCTTGCGTTTTTTGGGGACCCGCCCCTACGGTGGCTAACCCCACCCTCGAGAGGAGACCGGCACGTCGAAAGAGGAGGTTAAACCCTGAGGCGGTTATTGCAAACGCATCTGTTTATTTGCATCGCGCTGATCGCTGCCGCCGCGGTCGCGAGCAAGAGCGCGTGCGCGCAACCCTATCCCAGCCGGCCGGTGCATATTGTCGTGCCATTTGCGCAGCCCTGGCAGAGCGACCAGCTGCGAGTGATTGGCTTCGGCACGACGCGGCTGCCGAAATATCCCGATGTGCCCACCCTCGCGGAAAGCGGGCTGCCCGGTTACGAAGCGGGCTCGTGGTACGGCCCGGCAGCGCCCAAGGGCACGCCGCCTGACATCATCGCCACGCTCAATGCCGAGACCCGGCGCATTTTCGCTGATCCCGCTTTCCGCGACACGGGGCTCAAGCCGGAGTGATCGGGTTCGTTCTGCCAGCTCACGAGCCCCGCTCTGCGGCGCGATCCCCTCGTCTGGCGGGTGTAGGGGCGCAGTGGAGCGCTCGCCGCAGGCGTGCGCGACATGTCGAGGACAAGGAGGACGAAGCCAACGCAGGATGATCGAGCCGCTGCTGCGAATGCCGCACTTCCGCTCCACCCTTCGGATTTCCTTGCCATAGAAGTCGCCGGTCGGGTTCGTTTGGCCAAGGCGCCCCAGCGTGCTGAGCCGAGATTGGGTTCGTTTGGTCACGGGAGCGTAAAAGCCGCACAGGGTCGGGATCGTTTGGCCGGGATGCGCGAGCGGCCGCTCGGAGCTCTCCGCGGCGACGCGAGGAGCGAGATCGGTGCTGGGCGGATACGCAGCCGCGTACTCCCGCATTGCGCGGTTGCGGCGCGAGACGGCGCGGGCTTCGTAACGATCGGTTGCGACGGCTCGTTCGAGGGCAGCCTCATTCATGGGCTTCGGGGCGAGGAGATCGGCCCGCACGCGGCGCGCACGCCAGACATCGACCTGCGCGCAGGCAATCCGGCAAGCCATTTCGAACTGCTCCCCGCCGGCCTGCGGTCCGGCAATGGTGCGCGCCAGCGCGGCGATCTGCTCTGCCAATGCGGGGTCAAGGCCCGCGGGGCGGCTCAAGCCGTGCCGGATGGCATTGCGCGAGGAGCGGGCCTTGCCCTCAGGCGTGCTCGGGCCGCGGCTGCGCCGGCCGTTGCTGCGGCTCGCCTCGCGCCGCGCTTGGCTGATCATGCCGGCTGCGCCGCGGCGAGCCGGGGCGCATCAGGCACAAGCTCGGCCCCCTCCGCCTGCGCAATCGCGTGCCGGAGCTTTTGGGCCAAGGGGACTCGATACCTGGCGAGATCGCGCAGAACCGCGCTGCGGCGCACCTCAACGCTCACCAGCATGCGGTCGAGCCGCTTCGTAGCCATGAGGCTGCTCGACATCGACCGCGCGACCAGCATGTCCAATGACAGTCCCGCGGAGGCGAGCGTCCTCGTGACTTCTGCGGCTGCGTCCTCATCTCCAGCCGCCCAGTCGCGCGCGATCTCGCCGGCTTGGGCATGGCTATCGTGCAGCTGCCACTTGATTCTGTCCTGAGTTTCCTCGGTCATGAGCCAAGCCTTGGCGCGACGCAGCCGAAACGCCTCCCAGACCAGATCGACCACCTCGCGCACCCAGATTTCCTCGAGGCCATCCCGCGGCTGCAGCGCAGCGCAGATGCGCTCGAGGAGTTGGTCGTAGCTGCGCACGCTTTCGCCCCGTATGAGGGGCCGCGCGCCGAGCAGGGGCGCGGTGGCCAGCGGGTTGGGGTCGGCGGACTTGGGCTCGGGGGACCTGGGCTCGGGGGACTTGGGCTCGGTCGATCGGGTCATTATGCCTCATCCGGATTTTGTTCTCGTTTTGTACCACGAGTCGCTCTTTTTGTCAAGAGAGTTGCCGCCCTTCATTCCGCGGCCGGCAGGACCAAGGGGCGGACTTCGTCGATTGAGCCTATCGAGGCCTACTTGATCATCCCGGTTGCAGGGTCGAGCCAGGAGGGCCGGCGCAGTGCTTCAACCAGCAAGAGCCGCTCAGGCTGGCGCTTGCCCGGGCGGCGCACCAGGAGATCGCCGTTCTCAGCGATGTCGCGCCGCACCCCGGGCGCCCGCGCGAGCCGCGCGAGGTAGCTCGTCGCAATCTCTGCGAACCCGTGCGCCTGCCAGGTGTCGATCGCGGTCATGAAATGTCGCGCGAAGCTCTCGACCAGGCGGTCGGAGACAAGCGTGTCAAAACCCTCCTCATTGAGTGCCGACGACAGCGGGCGCAGCCCCGGCTCCGCATCGCCGATGGCGACGGTGCGGATCATGGCGGCGAAGACCAGCCAATCCGGCGGCTCGGCTTCATTCGCGCGCGGCGGCCAGCCCAGGCGTGCACCGCCGACCAGGCCGCCCTCGATGCGCACCGCATCGGGCCACTCCAGCGTGAGCGCGGTCTCGGGTGGAGCATGCGCCGCCAGCGCATCGGCGAGCGCGGCAAGCCCGGCATAGATGACGCGCCGCGCGGTACGCAGCGCCTCTTCCGGCTCCAGCACCACCGCGAGCTCGGCGAGATCGAAGCGCCCGACATGGACCAGGGTTCCGGCGCCTTCCCGCGGCGCCACGCGCACGGCATGGGCAAAGGAATCCCCCACCTCGCGCAGGCTGACGACCCGAAACGGCGGCGGCAGATCGAGCGCGGGCTTGGCCGGCGTTCGCAGGCGGGGGCGCTCAGGCGGCATCACTTAATACCTACAACCACAAGGCAGGCCGGGGCTATCGCATATGGGCCGTCGTCCCGGCCAAGCGAGCCCGGCTCAACCGGGCTCGCGCGAGCCGGGACCCAGTAATCCACGGCCGGCGTGAATGCACGAACCGCTTTGATTACTGGATTCCGGCTCTCCCTCGCCGGGCGAAGCCCGGCGAGCTCGGCCGGAATGACAGGTGCGGATGTCGCACGATGACCCGGTAGCGCGGCCGTTCGGTGGCGTCACGACCCCCAACCCCAACCCTCCCCAGACGAACTCGGGTATACCCGAGTTCGTCAACATATGGCCGAAGTCGGATAAATCCGATTTTGGCTGGGAGGGGAGTGCAGCGAGTGTGCTGCGCGGTTTGTAGATCAATTCTACCAGGACATGCGGTGCATCACACCCAGGATCACAGCCAGGGGCGCGCGGCTTTGGACTTCTCCTCGAAGCGCGCGATCTTCTCGCCTTTGACCTGAGTGAGCCCGATGTCGTCGAGACCGTTGAGCAGGCAATGCTTGCGATGGGGATCGATGTCGAACTTCACCACGCCGCCGTCCGGACCTCTGATCTCCTGCTTTTCCAGATCGATGGAGAGCGTCGCATTGGCGCCGCGCTCGGCATCGTCGAACAGCTTCTCCAGATCCTCGGGCGACACCTTGATCGGAAGCACGCCGTTCTTGCAGCAGTTGTTGTAGAAGATGTCGCCGAACGAGGTGGAGATCACGCAGCGGATGCCGAAATCCATCAGCGCCCAGGGCGCATGCTCGCGCGAGGAGCCGCAGCCGAAATTGTCGTCGGCAACCAGGATTTTGGCCTTGCGGTAAGCCGGCTTGTTGAGCACGAAATCGGGGTTCTCGCTGCCGTCGTCGCGATAGCGCTTCTCCGCGAACAGTCCCTGCGCCAGCCCGGTGCGCTTGATGGTCTTGAGGTACTGCTTGGGGATGATCATGTCGGTATCGACGTTGATCATGCGCAGCGGCGCGGCCACGCCGTCCAACCTGGTGAATTTTTCCATTACGCTTCGTTCCTGTCTCGCGCGTGGCGCACCGCGTGGGCACGGCGCGCGTAGGGGCGAGTTTGAAACCCGCCCCTACAAGAACGGTGTCCGCCGCGTCAAGCGGCGCTCGCCTCGATCTGCATCATGTCGTCGTCGGACAGGCCGAAATGATGCCCGATCTCGTGCACCAGCACGTGGGTGATGATGGCGCCGAGGGTCTCGTCGTGCTCGGCCCAGTAATCGAGGATGGGACGGCGGTAAAGCCAGATCATGTTCGGCATCTGGGTCGGCGCGCTCTCGGCGCGAAACGGCAGCCCGACGCCCTGAAACAGGCCGAGGAGATCGAACTCGGTCTCGGCGCCGAGCTGATCCAGGACCTCGTCCGTGGGAAAGTCCTCGACCCGGATCACGAGGCCCTCGCACAGGGCGCGAAATTTCTGCGGCAGCCGGCGATAGGCTGCGTCCGCGATCACCTCGATGACGTCGAGCGTGGGCGCAGTGACGGAGCGCCACACCAGCGGGTCGGAGAAGTCGGGAGCAGCCATGCCGCGGTTTCTAGTAGATCGATTCCATGAAACCAATCCGATCGCGCAGACACACAGACCTTATCCTGAGGACGAGGCTTCGCCGAGCGGCCAGGCAGTTGACGCCGCCGCGGCAATGCGGGAAGCGTAGCGCCATCACGGGGCTGCCGGTCATGATCCGCACGTTGTTGCTGCTGCCTGCGCTCGCGCTGATGCTGCCTGGCGTGCCGCAGCCGGCTCGCGCGCAAAGTCCCGGCGCATATCCCGACGTTCGCGCCGAGCGGGTGCAGTACTACCGGCCGGTGCGGCCGCGCCCGCGCATCCGCGTCACCCCCGCTTACCCCTACAGCCCTTATTCCACGCCTTTTCCCAAGCCCTACCCCTATGAGTATCCGGGGCCCGGCCATGTGCGGCAATGCACGTCATGGCTGGCGCAGGAGGTCCGCCCGAGCGGCACCGTCATCGTCCCGCGCATGCGCTGCTGGTGGGTGCCGGGGGTGTCTTAAGGTGCCTGAGGAGCAGGGGCGTCGCGTGTTGCGCCCCTCACCCCAACCCTCTCAGCCGAAGTCGGATTTATCCGACTTCGGCCAATCATTAACGCGATCGAACTCAGGTAAACCTGAGCTCGATTGCAAGCGGGGAGAGGGAGTCAGGCCCAGTTACTGCCACTCGCGCACGTCGACGAAATGCCCGGCGATCGCGGCTGCTGCCGCCATCGGCGGCGAGACCAGATGGGTGCGGCCCTTGTAGCCTTGGCGCCCCTCGAAATTGCGGTTCGAGGTCGAGGCACAGCGCTCGCCCGGCGCAAGCTTGTCCGGATTCATGGCGAGGCACATGGAGCAGCCGGGCTCGCGCCACTCGAAGCCGGCGCTGCGCAGGACCTGGTCGATCCCCTCCGCCTCGGCCTGCTCCTTCACCAGCCCCGAGCCCGGCACTACCATGGCCTTGACGCCGGCGTTGACCTGCTTGCCCTCGACGACGCGCGCCACCGCGCGAAGATCCTCGATGCGCGCATTGGTGCAGGAGCCGATGAACACGCGGTCGAGCCTGATGTCGGTGATCTTCTCGCCGCCCTTGAGGCCCATATAGGCGAGCGAGGACTCCGCCGCCCGGCGCTTGTTCTCGTCCGCGATGTCCTGCGGCCGCGGCACCCTGCCGCCCACTGAAACCACCTGCTCCGGGTTAGTGCCCCAGGTCACCAGCGGCGGCAGCTTGCCGGCGTCGAGCCTGATCTCGCGATCGAAATGCGCGCCATCGTCAGACCGTAGCGTCTCCCAATAGCGCACCGCCTCGTCCCACAGCTTGCCCTTGGGGGCGCGCGGGCGGTCCTTGAGGTAATCGAACGCCTTCTGGTCGGGAGCGATGAAGCCCGCCTTGGCGCCGGCCTCGACCGACATGTTGCACACCGTCATGCGCCCTTCCATCGAGAGCGACCGGATCGCCTCCCCGGCATATTCCAGCGCATAGCCGGTGCCGCCGGCGGTGCCGATCTCCCCGATGATGGCGAGGATGATGTCCTTGGCGGTCACCCCCGGCGGCAGCTTGCCGTCGACCACCGCGCGCATGTTCTTCGACTTGGTCTGGATCAGGGTCTGGGTCGCGAGCACATGCTCGACCTCGGAGGTGCCGATGCCATAGGCGAGCGCGCCGAACGCGCCATGGGTCGCGGTATGGCTGTCGCCGCAAACCAGCGTCGTGCCGGGAAGCGTGAAACCCTGCTCCGGACCGATGATGTGAACGATCCCTTGGCGCTTGTCGAGCGCGTCGAAATAGTCGAGGCCGAACAGCTTGGCGTTCTCCGCGAGATACGCAATCTGCGCCGCGCTCTCCGGGTCCGGGTTGGGCAGCTTGCGGTCGGTGGTGGGCACGTTGTGATCGACCACGCAGAGCGTCTTGTCCGGGGCGCGCACCTTGCGGCCGGAGAGCCGCAGCCCTTCGAACGCCTGCGGGCTGGTAACCTCGTGCACGAGATGGCGGTCGATATAGATGAGGCAGGTGCCGTCGGGCTGCTGGTCGACCAGGTGATCTTCCCAGATCTTGTCGTAGAGGGTGCGCGGCATGTCTACTCGGCTGCCTTGTCCATCTTGGGCGCGGCTGCGGCCCCGTGCTCCGCCGGCCGATGGTCCTGGCGCTCGGAGATGCGCGCCGCCTTGCCGCGCCGACCGCGCAGATAATACAGCTTGGCGCGGCGCACCTTGCCGCGCCGCACGACCTTGATGGAATCGATCATCGGCGAGTACAGCGGGAACACGCGCTCCACCCCCTCCCCGTAGGAGATCTTGCGCACGGTGAAATTCTCGTTGAGCCCGGCGCCGGAGCGCCCGATGCACACGCCCTCATAGGCCTGGATGCGCGCGCGCTCGCCTTCGACCACCTTGTAGTTGACCTGAAGGGTATCGCCCGGCCCGAACTCGGGGATTTCCTTGCCGGCCGAAAGTTTCGCTACCTGCTCTTTCTCGAGCTGTTGAATGAGGTTCATGGGACTACTCCATCGGCAGCGCCAATCGGCAGGATCGACAAAACGGCGCGCATTTTTCGGGCTGAATGGTCGCGCGAGCTTCTACGACAAGCGGCGGGATTTGTCACGTTCGCGACCACTCTCGTCATCCCGGCCGAGCGAGCCCGCCTCAAAGCGGGTTCGCGCGAGCCGGGATCCAGTAATCGACGGCCAGCGTGAAAGCACGAACGACGTCGTTTACTGGATTCCGGCTCTCGCTTGCCGGGCAAAGCTCGGCTCGCTCGGCCGGAATGACAGGGCGGTGGCCTCTAGTTAGGTTCGCGTCTTGCGGGCCAAATAGGCCCGCCATAGATCCGGGCGCCGCTCGCGGGTGATGCGCTCGGATTCACTCTGCCGCCACTGCGCGATCCGGGCGTGGTCGCCGCCGGTGAGGACATCGGGAATGGAGCGGCCCTCCCACAGCTGCGGGCGGGTATAGTGCGGATATTCCAGCAGGCCGTGGCTGAAGCTTTCCTCCTGCGCCGAGGTCTCCTTGCCCATCACTCCGGGGAGAAGCCGCACGCATGCATCGAGCAGCGCGAAGGCCGCTATCTCTCCGCCGGAGAGCACGTAATCGCCGATCGAGACCTCCTCCAGCCCGCGCGCGGCGATGACGCGCTCATCGACGCCCTCGAACCGCGCGCACACGATCAGCGCTCCGGGACCCTGCGCCAGGGTTTCGACCCGGCGCTGGGTCAGCCGCGCGCCGCGCGCGCTCATCAGGAGGCGAGGGCGCGCATCGGCGGCAGCGAGCGCGGCGTCGATGGCGCGCGCAAGCACGTCCGCGCGCATCACCATGCCGGGCCCGCCGCCCGCGGGCGTATCGTCGACCGAGCGATGCCGGTCGGTGGCGCAAGCGCGGATGTCGATCGTCTCCAGCGACCAGATGCCTGCGGCGAGCGCCTTGCCGGCGAGGCTTCCCCCGAGCGGGCCGGGAAACATCTCGGGAAAGAGGGTGAGAACCGTCGCCCGCCACATGAGATTCAGGAAATTCTCTTCCCGTCATTCCGGGGCCGCGAGCATAGCGAGCGGAGCCCGGAAACCATAACCACAGGCCAGGCAGTTGCGATGAAGGTGCTCGTCCTGCGGTGGCCCACACGGCCGCCTGTGGTTATGGATTCCGGGCTCGCAAGCAAATCGGCATAGCCGATTTGCTTGCGCCCCGGAATGACGGCGGGGGCGACTTGTGAGGTAGTACGACCAAAAACCGCATCAAGCGACGCGGAGCACCGGATGATCGCTCTGCTGCGCCGCATATTCCAGGGCGGCCGTGATGTCCTGCGCCTCGAGCAGCGGGTAGTCCTCAAGGATCTCCTCGCGGGAGGCTCCCGCTGCCATGAGGTCAAGAATATCCTTCACGCGAATGCGCATACGCCGGATGCAAGGGCGCCCGCCGCACTGCTCGGGATTGACAGTGATGCGGTGCAACTCGCTCATGACAGTCTCCTTAGTCATACTGTATCACAAACTGTGTTCCCGTCATTCCGGGGCCGCGAGCATAGCGAGCGGAGTCCGGAAACCATAACCACAGGCCAGGCAGTTGCGATGAAGGTGCTCGTGCTGCGGTGGCCCACAGAGCCGCCTGTGGTTATGGATTCCGGGCTCGCAAGCAAATCGGCATAGCCGATTTGCTTGCGCCCCGGAATGACGGCGGGGGACAACTTGTGACGTAGCACGACCACGCGAGCTAATTCTCTTCCGGCGGGGCGACGATGATGCGGCCGGCGGCGAGATCGACCTCGGGCACGCAGGTTTGCGTGAACGGCAGCATCAGGGTCGCGCCGCTTTGCGCAAGGCGCAGCTCCAGAATGTCGCCGGCGCCGAAATCATGCACCGCCATGACCGTTCCGATCTCCGCGCCCGCGCCCGTGATCGCGCGCAGCCCGATCAGATCGGCGTGGTAGAACTCCTCCGCCGCAGCCGGCGGCAGCGACGCCCGCGGCACGAACAGCTTTACCCCCGCGAGCCGCTCGGCAGCGCCGCGATCGCTGACGCCGCGCAGCTGTGCGATGAGATGGGTCTTGCCGGGGCGAAGCACCTCGATCACGAAGCATGTTGCTCCATCCTCGCTTTCGAGCGGGGCATAATCCTTCAACGCCATCGGATCGGCGGTAAAGGATTTGAGCTTCACCTCGCCGCCGATACCGTGGGCACCTCCGATCTCGGCCACACAGATGCGCGGCGCGGCCAAGGATCACGCCGGCCATACCTCCCCCTGAAAGGGGGAGGTCGGCGACCCCGACTTGTCGGGGGAGCCGGGTGGGGGTCCTGCCGCGGCCGAGATGATCAGCAAATAGCCGCGCCGAACGCCGGACCCCCACCCGACAGTATTTGCCCCGGCGCAAGGCCGGGGCAAATGCTGTCGACCTCCCCCTTTCAGGGGGAGGTATTGCGGAGCTTGCTGCGCCGCTGCGTTCATATGCGAGGCGCGGCCAATTATCAGCTCGCGGGCGCGGCGGCAGCTGCCGACTTGGCGGCAGCCGCGGCCTTGGCCGCTTCCTCCGCGCGCGCTTTTCGCTCCTTGCGCGGCACCGCCCGGAGCGGATTCTTGCGCGGCTCGCGCTTCATCACACCGGCCGCGTCGAGAAAGCGCAGCACACGGTCGGTCGGCAGCGCGCCCTTCGCAAGCCACGCCTTTATCTTCTCCAGGTCGAGCTTGATGCGCTCGGTTTTCTCCTTCGGCAGGAGCGGGTTGAAATAGCCCAGCCGTTCGATGAAGCGGCCGTCGCGCGGGGAACGGCTATCGGCGACCACGACGTGATAGACGGGGCGCTTCTTGGTGCCGGCGCGGGCAAGGCGAATTCTCAGAGACATGTTCTTTTCCTCATTTCTTCTTTCCGAAGCCGGGGAAGTTGGGGACGCCCGGCGGTTTTCCGCCGAGGCCGGGAAGGAGCGGACCGGTACCGGGGAATTTCGGCAGCGGCCCCGGCATGCCCGGCGGCAGGGCGCCTCCCGGCAGCCCTGCCACGCCCCCCGGCATCTTCTCCGCCAGCTTTTGCATTTGCTCCGGGCTTGGCATTCCGCCGCCGAAGCCCAGCATGTTCGCAAGCCCCGCCATCGGTCCGCGCTTCGCCCCGCCCATGGCCTTCATGAAGTCACCCATGGTGCGATGCATCTTGAGCAGGCGGTTGATCTCCTCGACCTTGGTTCCGGAGCCTGAGGCGATGCGCTTCTTGCGGCTCGCCTTGAGGATGTCCGGGCTTCTGCGCTCCTTCGGCGTCATGGAATCGATGATGGCGACCTGGCGTTTGAGCACGCCCTCGTCGAGGTTGGCCGCAGCCAGCTGATTCTTCATCTTGGCGGCGCCGGGCAGCATTCCCATCAGCCCGGTCACCCCGCCCATGCCCTGCATGGAAATGATCTGCTCGCGCAGATCGGAGAGGTCGAAGGCGCCCTTGCGCATGCGCTCGGCCACCCGCGCCGCCTTCTCCGCATCGATGGTGGCCGCCGCCTTCTCCACCAAGGTGACGATGTCGCCCATGCCGAGGATGCGGTCGGCGATGCGCGCGGGATGGAAGTCCTCGATCGCGTCGATCTGCTCGCCGGTGCCCAAGAGCTTGATCGGCTTGCCGGTGACCGCGCGCATGGATAGCGCAGCGCCGCCGCGGCCGTCGCCGTCGATGCGCGTGAGCACGATCCCGGTGAGCCCGACCCGCTGGTCGAACGCGCGCGCGAGGTTGACCGCGTCCTGGCCGGTGAGCGCGTCGGCGACGAGCAGCACCTCGTGCGGCTGCGCGGCGCTTTTGACCTCCGCCGCTTCCGCCATCATCGCCTCGTCGAGCGTGGTGCGGCCCGCGGTATCGAGAATGACGACATCGTAGCCGCCGAGCCGGCCTGCCTGCAGGGCACGCCGCGCGATCTGCGGCGGCTGCTGCCCCGCAACCACGGGAAGCGTGTCGATGCCGATCTGGCGGCCGAGCACGGCGAGCTGCTCCATGGCGGCGGGCCGGCGCACGTCGAGCGAGGCCATCAGCACCTTGCGGCGGGTCTGCTCGGAAAGGCGCTTGCCGAGCTTGGCCGCGGTCGTGGTCTTGCCCGAGCCTTGCAGGCCAACGAGCATGATGGGGACGGGCGCAGGGGCGTTGAGATCGACGGGCTCGCTCTGCGCGCCCAGGATCTCGATCAGCTGATCGTGCACGATCTTGACGACCATCTGGCCGGGCGTGACCGATTTGATCACCTCGATGCCGACCGCGTGCGCCTTCACCTTGTCAACGAAGGCGCGCACCACGTCGAGCGCGACATCGGCCTCGAGCAGCGCGCGTCGCACCTCGCGCAGCGCCGCGTCGACATCGGTCTCGCTCAGCGCGCCGCGCCGGGTCAGGCGGTCGAGGATGTTGCCGAGGCGTTCGGAAAGGGAATCGAACATGTGGCGGTTTCCGGCTGGCCTCTATTCCATATCGTCATGCCCGGCCATGGGCCGGGCATCCACGACTTGCTTTGTTGGCCAAGGCGTGGATGGCCGGGCCAAGCCCGGCCATGACGGTCTCAACACATATCGCGCCCGAGGGCGCATCGCGCTGTCGGGCGTTGGCCTCCAGCTTCTCGGCTGGTCGGCGGTCTTACTTGCACGGGCTTTTTCCGTGAGCGCGCGGAACCTATGGACGCGTCCCGCCGGAGTCAAGGATGCGGCGGTAGGGCGGGTTACGCCGCACGGCTGCTGCAAATGCGTGCGTGCGCGTGTTGCGGTGGGTTACGCCGTGCAAGTCGGCTGTCAACAGCCGACTTGCACGGCTAACCCACCATCTACAAAAAAACTGGCAAAGCCTCAGGCGGGGATCTTCGCCTCTTCCTCGCTCGGCTCGCGCAGCACGTAGCCGCGGCCCCACACGGTCTCGATGTAGTTCTTGCCGCTCGACGCGTTGGAGAGCTTCTTGCGCAGCTTGCAGATGAACACGTCGATGATCTTGAGCTCGGGCTCGTCCATGCCGCCGTAGAGATGGTTGAGGAACATCTCCTTGGTCAGCGTCGTGCCCTTGCGCAGGCTCAGGAGCTCCAGCATCTGGTACTCCTTTCCGGTCAGGTGCACGCGCGCGCTGCTGACCTCCACGGTCTTGGTGTCGAGGTTCACCACGAGATCGCCGGTCTGGATGACCGACTGGGCATGGCCTTTCGAGCGGCGCACGATCGCATGGATGCGCGCGACCAGCTCGTCCTTGTGGAACGGCTTGGTCATGTAGTCGTCGGCGCCGAAGCCGAGCCCGCGCACCTTGTCCTCGATGCCGCCAAGGCCGGTGAGGATCAATATCGGGGTCTTGACCTTCGACACCCGCAACGAGCGCAGAACCTCGTAGCCGGACATGTCCGGGAGGTTGAGGTCGAGCAGGATGATGTCGTAGTCGTAGAGCTTGCCGAGGTCGACGCCTTCTTCGCCGAGATCGGTGGTATAGACATTGAAGCTTTCGGATTTCAGCATCAGCTCGATGGATTGAGCTGTGGCGCTGTCATCCTCGATCAGCAAAACGCGCATGCCAGTCCCCTTCCTCGCCGCGCTGGGCTCAGGTCGGCACGCCGCAACGGCGGCCCTCAAAAACGCTTTGGGACAACCGAGTCGAAGTCAGCGACGCTTGGTCAACGAGACCCGATTCGACCGCGCGCAGGGGGGAGCGGCTCATTGGCGAATCGCTCCAACATATTGCACGGAACCGGTTTTTTTCCAAGCGCCATCTGAGTTTCGACCTCAAGAGCAAAGACATGAAACCAGCAACAATGCCCCCCGTCGTTCCCTTCCGGGGCGACAGGTCCCCCAGTGCGTCCCCAACGATGACGCAATGATTAACGACGCGGGTAAACGTTAGGTTAAGAACCGCGCCGGGGCTCGAGGAAATCGGCCTTGCCGCCGGAAACAGAAAACTAACATTGTGGTCGCACACTGTGACGCTGCCGACCGTTTCGGGGGCACGCGCACGTCCTGCGTTGCGGTGGGGCTTCGGGGGAGTACGAGTCGATGAAGTCACGTGAGACGCTCATCCGCCTCAAGCGGTTTCAGGTCGATGAGAGGCACCGGAGGGTCGCGCAGATCGAGGTGATGATCGCAGAGTTCGAGCGCATCGCCGGCGAGCTCGACCGCGAGATCAAGGCCGAGCAGGACCGCGCCGGCATTCACGATCCCAACCATTTCGCCTATCCCACCTACGCCAAGGCGGCGATGGCGCGGCGGGAAAATCTCAAGCGCTCGGCCGCCGACCTCAAGCTCCAGCTGGAGGAGGCGAAAGGCGCGCTGGCGGAAGCGTTCGACGACATGAAGAAGGTCGAGCTGCTCGACGAGCGCGACCAGATGCGCGAGCGCGAGCAGGACGATGCGCGCGCGGAGAGCCAGCTGATGCGCACCGCCTGAGGCTGTCGCCACGCGATATCGGGCTACGACCTGATGGCACGCGGCTCTGGAGTTGCGTAGGGGCGGGTTTCAAACCCGCCCCTAGATGTTTTTCCAGCCCGTCATTCCGGGGACGCGAGCGCTCGGATCGGCGCTTCGCGCCGTCCGAATGCGAGCGGAGCCCGGAATCCATAACCACAGGCCGTGCAGTGATGAAAGTGGTTACGCTGCGGTGGCACACATTACTG
>CAWJDY010000025.1:0-162724 GCA_963841705.1 uncultured Alphaproteobacteria bacterium | reverse complement strand
GTGCATGAGTTCGGAATTGGTACTTCTCGGGCATTAGCCCCGCCATGGACGGCTAGACCGGAGTTGGACCAACACCGGACCTGCGCTCCTGAACTAAACCAAATCACACTTGATCCCTTGATCCCGCAGGGCGCCCGCGCCGGCATGGATTCCATGACGGACCGACATAGCAGTGAAAGATCAAGCAGCCTGGGCGTACCGCAGCACCGCGGTGCCGCTGGTCACGTGCTCAATGTCTGGCTACGAGAGGCAGTGGGGGACCCGCTTACCGCATTGCTTGCGCCCCGCGTGCGCCTTCGCGGTCGCGGCCGGGCTACTCCTGGTAAATCATCTTGCGGGTCATGCCGCCATCGACCACGAAATTGGCTCCGGTCACGAAACCCGCCCGGTCGCGATCGAGGAGAAAGGCGGCCATTTCCGCGAGGTCCTCGGGCCGCCCCACGCGTCCCGCCGGATGCTGGAGATGATCCTCCTCTCTGTTAGCGAAACGTCGGCCTCGTGCGAAACCAGGTTTGAAAGCCCATTACGGTGTCGGGGCGGGTGCCGTTGGCTTCCCCTGCCTGCAAATCCCTGTAAAGGGGGCGGGGCGACATCCAAAACCTGCAAAAAAGCGAGTACCAGCAAGGGCATAAGCCGAAATGGCAGGATCAGGAACAGGGAAAAACAGGAAATAACAGGGAAAATAAGCGATTCATGACCCAACGTCGCGATCACCACTCCCAGCGAAAGATGATGTAGTCGTCGTTATCATCTCCTGCAGTCGAATGGATGCCTTGTTTCGCGGTCCTCGCGGTCGGCTGCGGGTTTGAGACCCGCCCCTGCAAAGGCTCCGGTCCTTCGTAGGGGCGAGGCACTGCCTCGCCCGTTCCGCGGCACGCACGCCGGGGCAAGAGGGCGACGCATGCGTCGCCCCTACGGAAGAGCTTGGCTCGCCGGGTTACCGCTTTGGCCTTTTTGGAACTGCATGCATTGTCCCCCTGTTGCGAAGCGGACGACAGCAGACGGACGATTGGCCAAACAAAATGGCCAAACAAAAAGCCCAGCGCGGGGGTCCGGGCCGGGCTTCTCTCACAGCTTTCGAAGATTAGCGACTCATAGCAGATGTTTGTTACAATGTCAAGATATCACGCAAAATATCACGCAAAATATCACGCAAAATTTATCAAGCAAAATTTGTGTCGGGAGCACACGAGTTGTCCGGTTTTCTGACGGTCGGACGCGAGATATCCCAGGTTCCGATACGATCCTTTTGCACGTGATGTGGTCTTCGACCCCGGCAGGGCGTCAGCACCTCGCGTAGCGGTGCCGCACATGTTGCCTTCGAGCGAATAAAAACTCTCGGCCCCTGCGATATCTGATCTTTCGTGGCTCAATCCCACACCCCATGCAATCGCTGTGTACGCTTCGCAACCACTGTCGCCAGTGGCCACGCAACACTCGCTACCAAGCGGACGCTACTCCTTACTTGGGCCGGACTTTCACCGGCTGGATCGCACCAGCTTTGTGCTGGTGCACTCATTCGATCACATCGTCGGCGCGCAGCAATGTCGCAGTCGGCACTTCGAGGCCGAGTGCCTTGGCGGTCTTAAGATTGAGGACGAACTGGAATTTCGATGCTCGCTCGATCGGAAGATCGGTGGGATTGGCACCTCTGAGAATCTTGTCCACGAAGAAGGCCGTGTGGCGATAGGTTGCAACAACGTCCACTCCATAGCCCATCATGCCGCCAGCCCGCGCGACATCCTCCGGCCCAATCGAGAGAAGCCGTCCCCTTGCCGCCAGCGCCACAATTGCTCCGACATTGCCGACGGACAGAGGGTCGTCGCCGGTCTCGACCGCCTCCACGTGTGCTTGTTCCATTGTCTCGAAGGCGCTCACCAACTCACTCGGCCCCCGCAGTCGAAATGGTTGCAGTTCGATATTCAGCGAGTGCGCAGTCGTCTCCATCGTCTGAAATTCCGGTCCGGTGGCGGGATTGTCCGCGTTCAGGATGACGGCCACCTGGGTGAGGCGCGGCATCACCTCCTTGAGCAACTCGATTCTTTTTGCCCTGAGCTCCGCATTGAAGAAGCTCTGTCCGGTGATATTTCCGCCGGGCCGCGCGACGCTGGTGACGATGCCGGACGCGACCGGGTCGCCGATCAGCGCCATGACAATGGGGATCGTCGTCGTTGCCTGCTTGGCGGCAAGGCTTCCTGGCGTTGCATGCGTGACGATCAGGTCCACATTGGAACGGACCAGCTCAGCCGCCAGCTCGGGAAGTCGCTCATAGCGGCCCTCCGCCCAGCGGTACTCGATGCTGATGTTCGTGCTCTCGATATAACCCAAGTCACGCAGGCCCAGCCGGAATCCCTCAAGCCGGGAAGCAAACGTCGAGGGGGATGCCAAGCCCAGGAATCCGATCCGCGGCACCTTCCCCGCTTGCTGCGCGCACACGGCGCGCGGCCAGGCGCTTGTCGAACCAATCCCTATAAGGAAATCGCGTCGCCGCATTGCCTGGCCCAGGGCTCGGGATTACGCCTCAATGTCGCATTCCAATGCCTCAAGTGGGGGTCTGCTTGGTCGGTTGTGGGATTGGTGCACGGAGATCGTCTCATCGGTGCAGCAATGTAGCAGTGGGGATCTCCGGCAGCGTCATTGGAGAATCATAATAGCGCAAACCGACCCGGATGGAACGCCGGGAAAGACAGTCGTTCTGGGCTTCCGAATCAACGCCCCGCGGACAGACGCTCGATGAACGACAAGACGGCGGCAGAGAAGCGATCGTTGCGGTCACCCACCACCATATGCCTTGCGCCGCTGACATCGACGTAATCGGCGTGCGGCACGAGCTCAAGGAACTCTTTGGCATGCGCCTCCTTGACGAGCTCGGAGGATGCGCCGCGCACAAGCAGCGCGGGAATCTGGATCCGCCGCGCGGCGTCGATCAACGACGCTTCCAGCGCGCGGCGGTCCTTCCCGGCTGCACGCGGACCATCGAGGAAGCGCGGGTCCCAGTGCCAACGCCAGCGTCCGTCGGGCGAGAGCCGGAGGTTTTTCTTCAATCCCTCAGTGCTCTTCGGCCGCGGCCGCTGCGGCAGATAATCAGCAACCACCTGCGCTGCCTCGGCGATGGAGGCAAAGCCTTCCCTGGCGTGGGCGCGCATGAAGCCGAGAACCTTCGCCACGCCGGTCTGGTCCACGCGCGGGGTAATATCGACGAGCACAAGCGCCGAGAACACATTTCCGCCCTCGTTGCGCTCGGCCTCGCCCTCGGCAAGCAGCGAGGCGATCCCGCCAAGCGAAGCACCGATTGCGATCGGCTTTGTGTCCGACCGGCGGGCAAGCTCCGCCGCGACAATCCTGGCGTCGGCGGCATAATCGGCAAACGCATAAGCGCCGGTCGCGACCCAGTCGGAGTCGCCATGGCCCCTTTGATCAAGCGCATAGGCCACGTGACCTTTGCCGGCGACTGCCGCCGCGGTTTTGCTCCAGGCATGACGCGTCTGGCCGCCGCCGTGCAGCAGCAGCACCGGAGGCCCGTTCTCGCCGAAGACGTCAGCAACGAGCTTGTTGCCATCGGCACCGATGAAGGTGGCCGTGGCTGGAATGATGTGCCGCGTCATAGGGATCGACTGGTGGAGTAGCGCGGGAACGGGTTGCGGAGCAAGCGGCCGATGGCGATTGCATCGCTAAGAGCTGTAGGGTGGGTTAGCGGTACAAGTCGGCTGCGCGCAGCCGACTTGTGCAGCGTAACCCACCGCCCTGCCGCAGCGTCACGCTCGCTCTCCAACTCCGGGAGAACCTCCGCCGGACTGCTTCAGTGTGTGCCCAATTCCGCGCGCCGCGCCGCCAGCACCGGCGGAGCGCAGCTGGACCGACCATTATTTCGGTGGGTTACGCCGCACAAGTCGGCTTTCAAAAGCCGACTTGTGCAGCTAACCCACCCTACGAAACTCAACGGAGCTTTGCTGATGCTGGTACGCGCATTGTTCATCGCCTTCATCTCGGTCGCCACGGTAAGCGCCACCGGGTCGGCCGAAGAGGGACGAAAGACGGCCGTGGCGTCGTTCGGGCTTTCCAGCGCACAAGACGTATTTCGCAGCGAGGCGACGGGCGCGGCAAGCATTGTCGCGAGCCGGTTCGGCGCGTATCCCGTAATCGTGCGCTTCAACACCAGAAAAAATGATGACGCCAGAATTGAAGCGCTTGGCACTGCATTGGAGGCGATCGGAAAAAGAATGGAGCCCAGCACGGATGTGCTGTTTCTCATCCTCACCTCCCACGGCTCTCCCGATGGCCTTGAAGTCACGGCCGGTCGCAGAAGCACGATATTGAGTCCGGCCAAGCTCAGGGACATGATCGAGCGAACGGGCTTGCGATACAAGGTCGTAATCATCTCGGCCTGCTACTCCGGAGTCTTCATACCTTCCCTGGCCACGGCCGATACGCTCGTGATCACCGCTGCCGATGCCAGACATCCCTCATTCGGCTGCCAGGACGGCGCCAAATGGACGTATTTTGGCGACGCTTTTTTCAATGCGGCGCTGCGCCATAGTGCAACCGTGCGAGACGCTTTCAACACCGCGCGCACCCTTATTCTCAAGCGGGAGCTGCACAATGGGTTCGAGCCATCGAATCCTCAGATGGCGGGGGGGGCAAATGTGGAGCCCTTGCTTGTTCCGCGCCGTTAGTCGATCGATTCCATGAAGCCAATCGGACCGAGCAGATGGAGCTTAAACCCACAGACCTCCTTCAGGACGAGGTTGATTGATGCAGCGATATGATCACAGCCGAATTGCCCGATAGGGCAACATGAGCGTAAGCTGCCAAGGGAGCATGATGGCTCAATCGGAGGAACGGCCGTGAGAACCAATTCGCTCACTTCCGAGCAGATGGAAACCCGAGTAGCTCGATTCCAAAAGCTGGAGACCTACCAAAATCAGAATTTCGAGACGCATAACATTCCGCCCGGCGCGGTGGAAAAGGTGGCGGCGCGGCGGGTCTATCCCGTAATGGTGCCGCCGGATTACCAGGGCCGCAGCGCCGGCGCGCCGGTGAAAGGCCCACGTGGGCTGATCGTCAGCATCGCGGAATGCGAGCCAGGCAACGGGCCCGGCCTGCACCGCCATCTCAACACGGTCGAGAACTTTTTCTGCCTCTCCGGCCGCTTCGAGATCGCCTGGGGCGATCAGGGCGAGCACACGCTGGTGCTCGAGCCGCTTGATCTCGTTTCCGTACCGGTCGGAGAGAACCGCAGCTTCCGCAACGTCTCCAACGAGCTTGGCCGCTTGCTGGTGATGATCGTGCCGCAGACCGATGAGCAGGTTGATCCGGTCCTGTTCGCGCCAAGCCTGGCAAAGGAAATCGAGGACGACTACGGCAAGAGCGCCGTGGAAGGCCTGCAAAGGATCGGGTTCAAGTTCGAGGAGCCGGTTGGCTGACGATTCATACGAGCGGGTTCCGCGCGAATAGACCCGTAGGATGGGCAAAGACGCGCGCCGCGGTGGAATGCAGCGAGAGACTGCACAGCTCTTCCTTGAAGATTTCAGCAAGGGTCAGACTTTCCCCGGACGCCCCAGAAAGATCACCGAGGCGGATGTCCTCTCCTTTGCCGCGCTCACCGACGACAAGCATCCGATCCATTACGACGAGGCCTACGCCAGGAGCACGCGTTTCGGCCGGCCGATCGTGCACGGCCTGCACCTGATGGCGCTCACGGCGCTGGGCGCCACGCCGCTTTCGGAACAGCTCAGAGAACTCGATGATCGCGCTGCTGGAGCAGCAGGCTTGTTTTCGCAACCCGGTGTTCCGGGATGACACCGTGCGGCCGGAGCTCGAGATCGAAGAGATCGAGCATCAGCCCGGCCGGGGCTGGGGGAAGCTCAAGATCAAAGTGCGGCTGCTCAATCAGCGCGACGAAGTTGTGCTCGAAGGCCGGCACGTGTACCGGATTCGCAGCCGAGCCGAGATGACGGCGCACGGAGGGACGTGAATTGCGCAAAACCGGCTATGCGGATGCGGTACGCGCGTTCGACTGGAGCTCGGTCCTGCGCGACCTCGACTGGGAAGATCAGTCGCCCATCAATCTCGGGCATACGATCATCGATCGGCATGCGAGCCGGCACAACGTCGCGCTCTATTGGATCGGAAAGAACGGATCCAGAGCAACCATATCCTACCGGGACATGCGCGCACTGAGCAACAAGGTGGCGAACCTGTTGCGCTCGCTGGGCGTGCGCAAGGGCGACCGCGTTGCCGGCATCCTGCCACGCGTCCCCGAAACCCTCACGGTCATGATCGGCACCTGGAAGATCGGCGGTGTCTATGTCCCCATCTTCACCGGCTTTGGCTCCGACGCCATCCGGTTCCGGTTGCGCAGCTGCGGGGCCAAACTCGCGTTCGCCCATCACGAGTACCGCAACCGGCTGTCCGCGCCGAGCGAGGTGGCCGTCGTAACCATTGCCGGTCCGGATGGGGGCGGCCTCGGGCGAGGCGACGTCGGCTTCTGCGCGGCAATCAGCAGCGAGGATGACAGCTTCGATCCGCAACCATGCAGCCGGAGCGATCCCGCGGTCATCTTGTTCACGTCAGGTTCCACGGGAGAGCCCAAAGGCGTGACGATCGCCAGCAACTTTCTCGCGGCGACCACGCCCTACATGCGCTTTGGTGTGGATCTCCAGCCCGCGGACATGTTCTGGCCCACCGGCGATCCAGGTTGGGGTTATGGATTCGTTTGCTATCATGTTGCCCTTTCCATGGGAGTTCCGGTGCTGAGCTGCGAGGCCACACCCACGGCTGAGAGCTTTCTCGCATCTCTGCAGGAGCAGCGCGTGAGCAATGTGGCCACGGTACCGACGCTGCTGCGCGGGGTAATGGCGCTCGGGGCGGCGAAAGTTGCACAATACGATCTGAGCCTGCGCTGCATCAGCAGTTGCGGTGAGCCGCTCAATTCCGAAGTGATCCGCTTTTTCCAGGAGACGCTCGGGCTGACGCCGAGAGATCATTTCGGGTCTAGCGAGAACGGGCTGCCGTTAGGCAATTTCAACGCCCTCGATGCCGAGGTGAAGCCCGGCTCGATGGGATTGCCGATGCCCGGCTTTGAGATGTCCATCATCAACGAGGACGGGCGCGAGCTGCCCCCCGGCGAAGTGGGCCATCTGGCGCAGCGCCCGAGCGAGCAGGGCTACTATGCCCTGGGCTACTGGAACGATCCGGAGCGCACGCGTGCGCTTTTTCGCCACGGATGGATCACCGCAGGCGATCTCGCGCGACGCGACGAGGCCGGATATTTCTGGTTCGAGGGCCGCGCCGACGACGTCATCAAGAGTTCCGGATACCGCATCGGACCATTCGAGGTCGAAAGCGCAATTCTGCATCATCCCGCGATCGCCGAAGCCGCCGTCGTGGGCAAACCCGATCCGCTGAAGGGCAACATCGTCAAGGCCTACGTCACCCTTCGCCCGGGCCAGGACCCCGGCTCCCGGCTGGTGCAGGAGATTCAGGATACCGCGCGGCGCATCCTGGGCGATCATGCCTATCCGCGCGAAGTCGAGGTGATAGACAGCTTGCCGAAGACCGAATTGGGCAAGATCCAGCGCTTCAAATTGCGCGCAGGCATGTGAGTCGGTGCCAATTCCCAGGCGGGCGGCGCGTCGATTCAGAAACCTGCTAGCGCATTCAAGACGAGCACGGTGGCAAATATCGCACCGAGGGTCAGGCCAACAATCCGCGCCGTTCGTCGCTCGTCCATGCCGGCGACATTACGCATTTTCCCGATGGTCGGGTGTGACCCAAATCACACAATTCACTTTTTTGGACTGGGCTCACGCGCGGAGGGTCTAGTAACCCGACAGCCCTGAAGCGCCTTGGCCACCTGGATGTCGGGTATGGTATAGCCCGCGCGGTCAGGCCTGCCCCGCGGCAGTGGCGCTAACGCACGGATTTGTAACCGGGAGAAACTTACCCCCATGCCCAAGCCACGCATCAGCTACGTCGATCCGGCGACCATCAGGGACGCGGCGATGCTCGCCGAGTTCGACCGCTGCGCCCGCGAGGGCACGCCGCGCCCGGAGAGCCAGGCGGTCCGCGCCCACGTGCCGGCGGTGTTCTGGTCCTTCGCCAACAGCTGGCGCGATGTGTTCAAGAACGGCGTGGCCGATCATGCCATCAAGGAGCTGTGCCGGATCTATGTCTCGCGCTCGGTGCTGTGCGAGTTCTGCGGCAACCAGCGCTCGGTCAAGGCGGCGAAGCAGGGCGTGGTCGAGGACGATTACCGCGACCTCATCAATTTCGAGAGCTCGACGCGCTATGACGATCGTCAGAAGGCCGCGCTCGCCTACGCCGAGGCCATCACCTGGGATCTGCCGGTAGACGACGCCTTCTGGGCGCGCCTGCACCAGCATTTCAGCGAGCCGGAGCTGGTCGAGATCGGCTATTTCATAGCACTGACCATGGGGCAGCAGCGCTGGCTGCGCCTCCTCGACATCGAGCACCACCAGGTACTTTCCGGCACCGCCGCATCCATGGCCCCCGGCTTCGAGACCGAGGAGGCGCTCAGGCGCTCGAAGCAGGCCGCCGACTATTGGGCAAAGCGCACCCCCAAATCACAGAGCGAAGCGGCAGAATAGGCGCGATTACGCCAAGACGCTGGCCTCATAGTGTCGATCAATTGCTCGTACCAACCGAGGTGATCGAATGACGCGGCGCGGTGTTATCGCGTTGCTTGGCAGTACTTCCGCCGGCTCTGCCGCTGCGGGCAGACGAGGTCATCGAATGAGGCGACGCGAGGTCATTGCGCTCTTTGCCGGTGCGGCTGCCGCAGCGTCGATCACATTTGTAATGCCGGCAGCATCACAAGAGCAAGGCAAGGTGCCGCGCATTGGCGTCTTGTCGCCTGCGGAGAACGACAAGACGGCCGTGTTCGACGGGTTCCGCAAAGGCCTGCAGAACCTCGGTTATATCGAAGGAAAAAATATCATTCTCGATTTCCGTTTTGCCCACGGCAAAATCGATGCGCTCGCGGGCCTCGCTGCGGAGCTGGTGCGGATCCCGGTTGATGTCATCGTTGTGGATGCAACCCCCTCGATGCGCGCCGCGTCCGAGGCGACACGCACAATTCCGATAGTCATGGGTGCAGCGGGTGACCCGGTGCTCCTCGGCTTCGCCGCAAGTATCCGCCGCCCCGGCGGCAATGTCACCGGCATGACGATTTGCGGCGATGTGCTGAGCAGCAAGCGGCTGGAATTGCTCAAGCAAGCATTTCCCGGAATCGCCTCTGTCAGCATCCTGATGAATCCGAAGAATCCGTCGACGCCGCTTTACGTCAGCGCCACCAAGGAAGCCGCCGGAGTGCTCGGCATCAGCTTTGTGCCGCTCGCCCGCAGCACTCCCGATGAATTGCGAGCAATGCGCCCCGCGGACCTGGCCGGCAACGACGCTCTAACCGTGCTGCCCGATGCCATGTTTTGGAACAATCGCGCCACGGTCCTCGCGCTCGCCGAGACGGCACGCCTGCCGGCGATCTATCCCGAGCGCGAGTACGCCGATGACGGCGGCCTCATCGCCTATGGCCCCAGCATTCCGGACAGTTTTCGCCGCGCGGCGGGATACGTGGATCGCATTCTCCACGGGGCCAAGCCCGGCGACCTCCCGATCGACGAGCCGGCCAAGTTCGACTTCGTCGTCAATTTGCGCACCGCGCGCGCCCTCGGCCTCGCGATCTCGCCTGATTTTCTCTCCGCTGCCAACGAGGTGATCGAGTAAGCTGGGCGGCTTTGATCTCGACCCGGCAGGTCCTGCGCGATTGCTTGCCCTGCAATCCGTCGTATGCTGCGGCAACGAATAAGAATGCGCTGATGCCCCAGGGAGGATCATCCATGGCTCGCACCCTCGTCGAGCGGACCACTATGCGCAAGGTCTACTGGCGCCTGCTGCCCTTTGCCATTCTGACGTATTTCCTTTGTTACCTCGACCGCGTCAATGTGGGCTTCGCGGCGCTCACCATGAACAAGGACTTGGGCCTCGATCCGGCGACCTACGGGATGGCGGCCGGCGCGTTCTTCTGGGGTTATTTCCTGTTCGAGGTGCCAAGCAACATGATCCTGGAAAAAGTCGGTGCGCGGCTGTGGATTGCGCGCATCATGGTGACCTGGGGGCTCATATCAGGCGCCACGGCGTTATGCGTCGGTCCCTACAGTTTCCTGACGGTACGCTTCCTCCTCGGTCTCGCCGAGGCGGGGCTGTTCCCCGGCCTGGTTCTGTTCTTCACGTATTGGTTTCCGGATCACCACCGTGCCCGGATCGTGTCCGGGTTCATACTGGCGCTGCCGATCGCGGTGGCGGCGGGCGCACCCCTCTCGACGGCGCTGCTCGAGCTCCACGGCATCTGGGGTCTTGCCGGCTGGCAGTGGATGTACATTCTCGAAGCCGTGCCCACGGTCCTGCTCGGCCTGGTCGTGCTCCTCTATGTGACCGACCGCCCCAGCGAAGCACCTTGGCTGGGACGCGATGAGAGCGCCTGGTTGATCGAGACCCTCGAGAGCGAGCGCCGCCTGATCGAGAGGACTCTCACCGTAAGCCTCTGGCGATCGTTCTGGAATCTCAAGGTCCTGCTGCTCGCGTTGAACTATTTCGGCATTGTAACGGCGAGCCTCGGCATGCTGCTGTTCCTGCCGCAGATGATAAAGCAGCTCGGGCTCACCAACATGCAGGTGGGCTGGGTCACCATGATCCCCTACATCTGCGGCGCGATCGGACTGCTGACTTGGGGCTGGCTCTCCGATCGCATGGCCGAGCGGCGATGGAATCTGTTCGGCGGCTGTCTCGTCGCCGGGATCGGCCTCACGCTGGCGGGGATGTTCAACGGGACGGCCTGGTCGGTGGTTGGCATGTCGATCGCCGCAGTCGGGCTTTATGGCTCGAAGGGGCCGTTCTGGTCGATGCCCTCCATGTTCCTGACCGGCACCGCGGCCGCAGCCGGCATCGCCTGGATCAACTCGCTCGGCAACCTCGGCGGCTTCTTCGGGCCGAGCATCGTAGGCTGGGTCAAGGACCTGACCGGGAGCTTTACCGGCGGGCTCTATGCGCTCGCGGCATTTGCATTCATGTCGGCGCTGATCTCTGCCCTGTGGCTCCACATTCCGCGCCTCGCAGTGCGGGGCGAAATCGCCGAGGCTGTGGCGGCGTGAAACCGTAATCGTGTGCGCGGGAGCGCGGCGGGGCCCGCTTCAGCGTTTGGTACTGCGCTCGCTCTTGCCGGGCTCACCCTTGGCCAGCTTCTCGATCTCCGCGATCGTTCGCTTGTGCAGGCTTTCGTCGAACTGGACGGCGAGGTGCTGCTCCGAGATCGGGACGGTCTCGACGGATTGACCGCGCAGCTGCGCGCCGCCGAGACCCAACATGAGCGGGCTGCTGTTGCAGTAGCAAATCGCCTTGGCCACGTTCTTGCCGAGCGATGCCATGCTCCAGGCGGGCGAGGGATCGTAAGCGATAAGCAGGTCGATCTTGCGTGGCGGGTTGCCGTTGAGCTCGTCGGCAATCTGGGTGATCGCGAAGCCACCGCCCGAATAACCGATGAGCACGACCTTATCGTCCGGGTCGAGCTGCGCGATGTTGCGCGTGACCTCGCTCCGCGCCGTCCAATTGTGGGTCGTGACATCGCCGAATGCATCGAGCCTGTGGGCCAGCATGAGTATACCCGGCGAGACAGCATAACCGTCGAGCCCGATCAAACCTCCGAGCAGGATGAACACTTTCACCATTGCGGGATGTGAAAATCAGTACGGGGTGAGCGGGGCTGCCTGCCTCCGGCCATCGCTGGCGAGAACGTCCGGTCGCCAAGTTCAGCTTTGCGCGCGAGAGAGCCTCTGTGCTGGTGCAGAGAAGGTTTCAACGGAATGCGGACCAAATTAAGACTGCGGCGAACGGCCTCCGTCAGCTCATACCGCTTGGATAATCGCGAGTTAACACCGTAGGGGGCGGGGTTGAAACCCGCTCCTACATCGCGTCCGGCAATGTTCGGAAAGCGAGCTCCATGCGCTACCGGGTGGGGCTGTCCGCCTTGGTCGGGACGTATCCCATCTCGTTGAGGGTAGTGTCCAGAAGCTTGCGGGCGACGAACTGCTCGGGGTCCGGAAGCGGCTTATCGGGCGGCCATTGCCGGGCAGCGATCATGGTCTCACGCCGGGACTCCAGGATTTCGCGGAAGAGATCCGGCGGGAGCTCGGCCCCGAATGCGTTGTGCAGCTGGTCCCAGACGAGACCCGCCTGCTGATCGTTGTCGATGCCCAGGTGCTCCTTGAGCGTGGGGAGCGAGCCCGCCTTGTCCTCCCGGAAGAACGTGACTGCTCGCGCGATCGCGCGAATGAACTTCTTCGTGGTTTGCGGATTCTGCTCCAGAAAGCTCTTTGTGCACCAGATGGTGCCGCCGGCGCGCGCGATGTAGTCGCCTGTGCGCAACAGTACCTTCATGCCCGCTGCCGCTGCTCTCGCCGCATGCGGGACCGAGACCAGAGCGCCCTGGATATCGCCGTTGACCAGCGCCCCGATGCGGTCCGCTTCGCCCTGGAATGAGATGATCTTGTAGTCCCTGCCCGGCTCCATGTGGAAAAACCGCTGCAGCACGAGCGCGCCCTCGTCGTAATCGGCGCTGCCGGGCCGACCGTAGCCGAGCGTCTTGCCCTTGAGATCCTCGACGCTGTTGATGCTGCTAGGCACCACGATAGTCCACTGCGACTTGAGCGCCTCGCCCACGACGTAGGTAATGGGAGCGCCGCTGAGGGCCGCCTGGGCGCCGCCGGAAGGGATCGGCACGAGATCCACGTTGCCGGACAGGCCGGCCGTGACCAGCGCTCGCGCCTGCAGCACCACCCACTCGGCGTCGAGCCCCTCGGCTTTGTAGAAGCCTCGATCCATGGCGATGTAGCTCGGAATGTGAAAACCGCTGCCCCCCACGGCCTTCCCCACCCTGATCTTGTTGGTTTCCGCGCCCGCCTGCCCCAGCCAGCACGGAAGCAAAAGAACGAGCGCCGCTCCTAGAGCGTTCAGCCGACGATCCATGGAGATCTCCTTTCAGGCGGGAAGCCTCATGCTGCGCCAGGCTGCGGACCCACTGCAAGCCCTCTCTGCCCAGCTCTTTGCGTGAACCCACCGGGATACCGCTGCGACTAACGAGCCTCATTCTGGGCTCCCCGGAGGGACCACCTATTGCTTTAAATCGTGCCGCTCTTCTTTGTAGGAGGTTGAAATGACAAGTGATTCCCGGCTTGTCTTGCCGCTCATTGAAAGCACCGACCTTTCCGACGAGGACAAGAAGCTCGTCAAGACGATCCTCTGGAGAGACGGGGCTACGCCGGCGATCACTACCCCGGAGCAGTATGTCCGCTACCGGAGAATCGTTGCCGAGCTGGCCCGCAAATACGATGCAGCAACCCGAAACTCGCTTTCATTCATACGATCGCCGGATGGTGTCTTGTTGACCTCGCTGGAAGCCCGCATACTGGCCTGGGAAGAAGACGGACAGGCGAGCAGCTCATCGCCCGGCTAAGCCGGGGAAATCGGGACAGCTCGGGGTGCCTTGCGGCGTCAGGGCGCCGCATGGGCGCCGTGCTGCGAACATTGTTTGTTCATGCTATAGTGCCATCGTATAGAGAGTGGGGCCGATCAAGACGGCTTGGTAGCAAGTTCCATGTCGATCACAGTTTCGGGGGTGAAAGACCCGTACCGCGCCGGCTTGGAAGACGCGGTGATCATCCCGCTGGTCGCGGCCGCCTTGATGGTCAAAGCGGTCTTGCGGGCGGTGCTGTGGATCCTCATGCGGATCCTGGACCTTTCATTTCCCCTGCTGATGCAGTTGCTCAGGTTCCCGCTGTTCACGCTCAGGCTTCTCGGCGACGGAACCATCGCGGCGGTTCAGCGCATGCTGACGTGGATTCCCATGGCGCAGGAGAGGCGCCGGTATTGGTATGAGCTCATCGGTCAGAAGTGGTCCGGGCTGAGACAGAAGATCAGCTACAAGGCATTCGAGGAGGCCGTGCATCACGCGTTCGAAGGCGGCATGGATTGGGTTTTCGCCAGGTGCAGGAAGCTGACGCCTCGGACTGCACTCTACGTGATCATCGCGGCCGTTCTCTGGCTCCCCGTCTCGCTCGGGCTCGCAACCGCCATTCACGCGCTGCTGATCGTGTACGCTGCATGGCTTCCCACCTGGATGCAATTGCTGCATCCGCTCGCGACCGTCATTGCCAAAAGCAAGCTTCTGGTCCTGCCGGTCTATCCGGCAGCCTGGCCGCAGGCGAAGCAACATCCGATGGTGCAGGCGATCGGAACCGGCTGCCGGAGTTTCGCGCACCTCTACGTCGTGCAGAAGGCCGCATTCCGATACAGCCAGATGCAACAGGCGATGCAGCAGATCGTCGCCAGCATGGCACGTCTTGCTTCCCAGCTCGGGCTTCAATCATTGTACGCCGACGTGTCCGGTCAGCTCGCCCACATGGCGGCGCAAAGCCGAAACGGGTTGCGCCGTGCAGCGTGCTGGGCGTTCGACAATCTCTCTGCGCTGCCGCTGATCGGCCCCGTTCTGCGCGAGTACGCGTCGCACTACGAGAGCGTGCGGCGAGATCCGGGAAAAACCAGTGCCAGGTTGACCAGCTTCTGGGAAAGCTGGTCGATCAAATTCTCGGCGGAATATTACGAGGCCAAGGAAAGAAAAAAAGCCGCTAGCGCTGCGCAATATCCGCGACCGGCAGAATGAGCGCAGAGGGATGATCGGCGCTATGATGGATGGTGTCGGTGCCGATCTTGTCCGGCCTATAGTAGTGCGGCCATAGCGCCTCGGTCACCGGGGAATCGCCGTTGACGAGCTCCAGCCGGATGCGATGCCCCTTTCTGAACAGATACGCCATCGGCTCGAGGCTGATCTCGAGCTTGTAGACGGCGCGGGGCGTGAACGGCTGCGGATTGCGGTGGGTGTAGCGGGGGACCATCTCGGTGCTGTGCGCTGCATCGATTTCCTGGTGTGAGGCGCGCAGCCAGCCGCGGGTGACGACTTCGGCGAAGGGGTTGAGCCCCTTGGTACGATCCTCCTGCGGTTGGGGATATTGATCCGAGAGCTTGACGAATATGTCGGTGTCAGCCGCCGTGGAGGAGAGAAAGAGAGTGAGCTTGATCGGGCCGGCGATCTCCAGATCCTCGGCGAGGGGGTTGCCCGTGAAGGTCAGAACCCTGCGCACGGGGTCGAAGCCGCCGGCGGGACCGGAGGGCCCAAATCCGACCACACCGGCGACCCAGCCCGGGTTGGGATAGGTGTAGCTGGTCCTGCCGCTCGCACCCGGCGAGGCCGACAGTCCTCCGTCATTGAGAGACGTCACGCTCTGCGAGGCGACCTGGGTGAGGTACCATGCGACGTAGCGCACGTTCGCAGGCGGCCAGGTATCCGAGGTGCGCATCGCATTCGACCCGCGTACCGCGTATTCCACATTCGCCCGCGCGAGATAATCCGTCGACTCGCCCTTGAGATAATGGTCGTAGAAGGGAAGAAGCACGCGTTTGTGAAAATCGCTGCTGGCGAACTCGGCTGCGGCCGCCCAGGCATTGGGCACCCCCGACATGCGCAGCTTCTTCGGCCCGCGCGCGCGTAGATAGCCGTCGATGTTGCCGCGGGTGTGCAGCTGCATCTTGGCCCAGACCCCGCTGGAATAGAGCGGCACCTTGATGCGGTCGAGCACTTCCCAGGCCGAACGTTCGCGCCAGAAATCATCGTAAAGGGGATGCGCGGCGATCATCGCCGTGAGGTCGGTATCCTGATCGCGGGAAGGTCCGCTGGCAGGATAGCGGTTGATGAAGCGGTTCTGATACCACCAGTATCCGGGGAAGAAGTCGCAGGGAATTCCGCCGTGATGGGTGCCCGCGCGATAGATGTCGCTCAGCCCGTCGTGGGCTCCGAGGCAGGCCAGCGAGGGGGGCGAGATGGCCCCCATGAACCACTGCAGCATGCAGAAATAGGACTGGCCGATGCCGCCGACCCTGCCGTTGCACCAAGGCTGCTGCCCGATCCATTCGATGACGTCGTAGAGGTCCTCCTGGTCCTTGCGGTCGAGAAAGCCGAAGCTGCCGCCGGACCGCCCGCTTCCCCGCACGTCCATGTGAACGTACGCGTAGCCGTGCTCAGTATAGAAATCGATCGGGCCGGTCTCGCGCCAGAGAAACTGCGGACTCGCGGGCAGACTGTTGTTGTCGAAGCGGTACGGTGCAGCAGCAAGCAACGCCGGATACGGCCCCCCTCCCTCGGGGCGATAAAGGCGCGCGCCGATGCTTGTCCCGTCTCGCACTGAGATGGTCACGTCCTCCTGCAGCATTTCAACCCTCCCGTCGCTGTTCTCTTTGGTTTGCGAATTGGGCCGCCACGTGTTTTATGTCGCGTATCCGACGCAGGTGGGAGTGCCCGCCATGGACCGCACCGTGGCCCGTCTCAACATCGAGCACTATCGCAAGCTGCTGGATGAAGAGGTGGACCAAGCCAAGCGGCAAATCATTCTTCGGCTTCTCGCCGAGGAAGAAGCAAAACTTGTCTCGTTGAAGACCTCACCCGGAAAGAGGCAGTCGCAGCTAGGGCTCTTGCCCCCATTCCCGCCAGTGGGTTGGCTCAACGTCGATCCGTTTTTTTGTTTCCACCTTCATCCACCCACCCAGGATACGGCGGCACGGAAAAACGAGGGCATGCGGTCCGTCCCGGTCAATGACGGACAGCTCAAGATCCCGGTCGAAGGGCGCAATGGATATAGGTTTCCACTCCACCCGCAAAACGTAACTTGCCGGCGTGGGATCCGGCTTTGATCTAGATCATTTGGCTGCTCAGTCATTTGCAAACCCGACGGATACACGGCCGATTGGCTCGATCGCCCATTCCACCTCCGTTTCGCCGGGTTCCAGGAAAATGGGGGCGGTGACACAGCCGCAGATGATAAACTCGCCGGCGCGGACGCCATCACCAAGCGCCGCGGTCACGTTCGCGACATGCTGCACGATGGGCACGATCTCGCCGGTGTTCGCTTCGAGATCGGCAGGCACCGTCACATCCGTGCCGCTGCGCGCAACGCGTGCGCGCAGCCCATCGAGGACCGCGCCCGCGCGGGTCGCATCGCGCGGGCCGAGGATCACGTGCCGCTGGAAGATGTCCCCCGACAGGATGGCCTCGAGGTCGTCCAGGTCACGATCGATATCGGCGAGCTCGATTGCCGGACCGATCGCCGCGATGGCGGCACGCACGGTATTCGGATCAGCACCGGCCGGCAGGTCCTTGCCGATGTGGACTGCAATCTCCGGCTCCGCGACGGGTTTCCGCCATCCTGCGATCGAGACACGAGCGCCGGACGGGAGGAGCGCCCGATCGAGCAGGAAGCCGATCACCGGCATCGCGATCCTAAGTTTCTTCTTGGCGGCAGGCGCGCCGAAGCCGACCTTCCAACCGATCTGGTTCGCGCCTTCCCGCAGACACCGTTCCCGCAATACGCACTGGGCGCGCATGCCGGCGGCGATTCGGGGATCCTGCAAAGGGTCTTGCGCCGACGCGCTCATGCATCGCCCTCCGGCGGCAGTTCGTATCCGGATGCTTCGATCGAGCCCGCTCCCATCCAGCCCCAAACCAGCACCACCTTGCAGGGTCAGGTTTGAAACCCGCCCCGACACACGATCGATCTACGCGGCCTGCAGACCGGCGTCGATGAAACCGCCGGACTGGTGACGCCAGAGCGCGGCGTAATGGCCGCCCTGGCGCAACAGCTCCTGGTGCGTGCCCTGCTCGACGATGCGGCCCGCATCGAGCACGATCAGACGATCCATCCGGGCAATAGTGGAAAGCCGGTGCGCCACGGCGATGACGGTCTTGCCCGCCATCAGCGTCTCCAGGCTTGACTGGATCGCGGCTTCGACCTCGCTGTCGAGCGCAGAGGTTGCCTCGTCGAGCACCAGAATCGGCGCATCCTTGAGGATGACGCGCGCGATAGCGACGCGTTGGCGCTGTCCGCCCGAGAGCTTCACACCGCGCTCGCCTACTTGCGAATCGTAGCCGCGGCGCTTCTTCCAGTCCTCGAGCTCACGGATGAACTCGTCGGCGTGCGCGAGCTTCGCCGCGCGGACGACCTCCGCATCGCTCGCCCGCGGCCGGCCGTAACGGATGTTGTCGCGGATCGAGCGGTGGAGCAGGGACGTGTCCTGCGTCACCACGGAGATCTGCGCGCGCAGGCTCTCCTGGGTCACCGATGCGATATCCTGCCCGTCGATGAGGATGCGACCGCATTCCAGGTCGAAGAATTGCAGGAGCAGATTGACCAGCGTGGACTTGCCGGCGCCGGAGCGACCGATCAGTCCGATCTTCTCTCCGGGCTCGACAATGAGCGTGAGGCCGTCGATCACGCCGGATGCCCGCCCGTATCCGAATGAGATATCCTCGAACCGGATCTCGCCGCGCGTAACTTTGAGCGCAGCCGCGTCTGGCGGATCAGTGAGCGTGATGGGCCGAGCGATGGTCATCATCCCCTCCTGGATGACACCCACATTCTCGAAGATCGTCGTGATCTGGAGCGCCACCCAGCCCGCGATATTGACGATCTGCCAAGCGAGCGGCAGTGCCATGGCAACCGTGCCGACCTCGACCTTGCCGCGCGTCCACAGGACGAGCGCCATCGCGCCGGTTCCCGTCACCATCAGCGCATTGAGGGTGGAAAGGCAGAAGCTGAACAGAGTGTTGAGCCGCAGCGAGCGGTAGAACAAGCCGGTATGCTGGTCGATGGCATCGCGCACATAGGCATCCTCCTCGCGCGGGCGAGCAAACAGCTTGACCGTGAGGATGTTGGTGTAGCTGTCGACGATGCGCCCCGTGAGCATGGAGCGCCCCTCCGACACCTCCTTTGAGCGGTCGCGCATGCGCGGCACGAGAATGCGCAGCAGCAAGAGGTAGCCGGCGAACCAGAGCGCCACCGGCAGGGCCAATACGGGATCGGCGGATGCGAGCAGGATGAGCGCCGTCGTGCCGTAAACCATGATGTACCAGACGCTGGTGAGAAGAGCGACGAGGGTCTCGCGAATTGCGGGCCCCGTCTGCATCACCCGATTGGCGATGCGGCCGGCAAAGTCGTTCTGAAAGAACGCCCAGGACTGCCGCACCACGTACCAGTGGTTCTGCCAGCGAATACGATTGGAGACGTTCGCCGAGATTGCCTGATTGGCGATCAGGTTCTGGGTGGTGAGCGCAAACGGCCGGGCGATGAGCAGCACCAGCGCCATGCCGAGAAGATGCGGCCAAAATTTCGGGAACAGCTCTTCCGGCGGGCTCGCCGTTATCAGCGTGACGATCCTGCCCATGAACACTGGAACGGTGGAATCAAGCAGCGCAACCAGCAAGCCGGCAGCAAACAAAGCCGCGAACAGGCCTTTTGCCTGCCGTGCAAAATGCCAGAAGAAGGCACCAAAATCGGGTGGAGGCTCCGCCCTCTCGGGTATGGCGGTCGGCTTTAAGAGCCGCTCGAACAGCGAAAACATCGGACCAGCTCGCAATGGGGCAGCAGTGCCGACGGCGCTTTGCGCCGAGCAAATGCGGCCCCTTATTCGCGTCTAAGGATCGAAGGCGCGGGTTAGAGAAGGTTCATGTCGGGACTGTGACGGAACGGCCGGCCGATGTGTCTCCCTTGGGTTCGTTTGGCCAAAATCCTGTCGGCAGCACTCTCGTGCTCCGTCGGGTTCGTTTGGCCAAAATGGCACCCGCGGCTGGCGTCGCGGCTAGCCTCGCGAGCACAACCATTGAGAGTGAG
Source organism: uncultured Alphaproteobacteria bacterium (assembly GCA_963841705.1). Taxonomy (GTDB): domain Bacteria; phylum Pseudomonadota; class Alphaproteobacteria; order Rhizobiales; family Xanthobacteraceae; genus VAZQ01. Next base: position 142,940 of record CAWJDY010000025.1, on the reverse strand, counting down.
CATTGGGGCTCCATTGTAAACAACAATGAATTTACAATGTTTTTTCATCCACAGGTTGAAAGTTCCAAGGATACCGGCAGCATCCGTGGGCATCCGCAGCTTCGACCTGGTCCCGAGCACCATCATTTAGTCCGCTTTCATAGCGCAGCGCACTCATCGCGCTGGTCGAGAACAAAGCCCGGCGCAGTACTCCGGCCGGGCTTTGCGCACACCGATGAAGCGTACCTCTTTGTACATGAGTCCCGCTTCATTCTCCAGAAGTCGGAAGTTGCATTGAAATTCGTTTGCCCGCTGGTGCATCGGCATTTCTGTTCGGTCTGTCCGAGTACGGGGCGTTTGCAGACAGCCCGACCGCGGCAAAGCTGCAACAGCAGCGATTTTTCAGCTTGAGGCCGCAGCTTCAGCGGCTTGCCAATCCCGCCAATGTGATCGATCGTGATGTGGGCTCAAGCCGAGTACCTGATGTGCGGTGAGTTCTGTGAGGCGAGTTGTCTGCTGGCGTTCAATCGCCTGCGCTACTCTCGCGCTATTGCTGGGCGCAAGAGGGGCAGAAGCGGCCGACGCAGCCATGCCCATCCGCAAGGCTTTCGCCCCCTCACCTGCCTATGACTGGACTGGCCTTTATGTCGGCGGCCATCTCGGTGCCGGCGTTTCCTACCGGGATTGGACGCTGATCGACGGCCGCATCTCGGAAGCCGGCGATGCCCTGTTGCTGGGCGGGCAGATCGGCGTGAATTATCAGATCGGGAAGTGGGTGTTCGGCGCGGAAGGCGACGCCTCCTGGGGCAATCTGAAGGATGAAAGCCTGTGCCCGGACGGGAATAATACCTGTTGGACCCGAGAGAATTGGCTGGCTACGGTGACCGGGCGGATCGGGTATGCGTTTGATCCGGCGCTGTTCTACCTCAAGGCCGGCGCTGCGTTCACCCATGCCGAGTATTTCAAGACGGCCCAGATCCCCTCCGTGCTCGACGAGAGGGCCGATGCGCGCAGAAACGGCTGGACGGCCGGCGCCGGCATGGAATACGCGCTGTGGCGAAGCTGGACGCTCAAGCTCGAATACGATTATCTGGAATTCGGCTCGCGCTCGCTCGCCTTGACCAACATCGCGACCGGGGCATTCGCAGAAACTCTCATGCTGCGGGAAAAAGCGCATGAGGTGAAGCTCGGGCTCAATTATCTCTTCAACACCAGCAACTGGGCACCAGCTCTTCCGCAGAACAGCCAAACGAGCGAGCCCGAGCCAAAACGCGTAGGGTTGGCGGCGCCGCTCGATGCGCCTCCGCTCCCGTCCGGGGATTGGCCGCTGGGAGGGAGCCAGCTCATCGGAGTACCGGATACCTCCGTCGGGCCACTGATGAAGTGGCTCTACGACGGCCCGAACGGGCAGGCCTGGAAGGACAGCAGGATCAAGATCTACGGCTGGGGCGAGGTGGGCGCCAACGCCAGCACCTCCAATCTGTCGCTCGCCCCGGCGGGCTATCCCATCCACCCGGACAGGGTCGAGCTCGATCAGCTGGTGTTTCGCATCGAGCGCCTGCCCGACACTGCGCAAAGCGATCACGTTGACTGGGGATTCAATGTCACCAACGTGTACGGGCTCGATTATCGCTACACCATCATGAAAGGGATCTTCAGCGATCAGCTGCTGAACAAGAATCGTACCTATGGCTACGACATGCCCACGTTCTACGGCGAGCTCTATTTCCCCCAAATTGCGCAGGGCCTGAATGTGCGAGTCGGGCGGTTTCTTTCGGTCCCCGATATCGAGTCACAGATGGCGCCGGGAAATTACCTCTATACGCACTCGCTGCTCTACATCTTCGACCCGTTCACGCAGATGGGCGTCGTCAATACCGTCAAGCTCAACGACCAATGGCTGGTCCAGTTTGGCGCTCATGGCGGCAACGATGTTGCAGCGTGGGAAAGAGCGGACGCCAAGCTCACGCCCATGGCATGCATCCGCTGGACCTCCAGGGACAACAACGACTCGATCTATCCGTGCGTCAATTCGATCAACAACGGCAAATATGCCTACGACAATATCCAGATGTATGTCGCCACCTGGAGTCACAAATTCAGCGCCTACTGGAACATGCAGACGGAGGCGTATTACACCTACCAGAAGGACGTGCCGAGCGTCTTCGGACCGCTCCCGATAGAGCCGAATACCAATGGAGCGGTTTGCCCGTTCCCGCAGGTCAGCTGCTTCGCGCCGGCCTGGGCAATCGTCAATTATCAAAACTTCAAGATCACGAAGGCCGACTTTTTCATCTTGCGCAACGAGTATTTCGACGATACGCGCGGCCAGCGCACGGGGACACAGACGAAGTACACCACCCACAGCCTCGGCTGGGGGCACTGGTTCAATGTCTGGGGCGAGAATACGGGGCTAGTACGGCCGGAGCTGAGATACGAGCACTCGTACAATGCGCCGGCCTATAATTACGGGACCAAGAGGAACCAACTGACCGTCGCGGCCGATGTGATCCTGTTCTATTAGTCCCTCCTAGCGCGCGTACCGATAAATCAAGTTTGATCGGTGCGGTTTGATCGAGTCCCGCTATGCTCCGATAGCGACCGAATTCCGTATCCCACCGAGATCACGCGATGTGCCAGGACCAAACTCATGCAGTGCGGCAAAAGTCGCTCACTCGATCACCTCGTCGGCGAGGGCGAGCAGGGTCGGCGGCACGTCGATCCCCAACGCCTTGGCGGTCTTGAGGTTGATGACTAACTCAAACTTCGTCGGCACTTGGACCGGAAGATCGGCAGGCTTCTCACCACGCAATATTCTGTCAACGTAAGATGCGGCGCGCCGAAATAGGTCGCTTTCGTCGGCTCCATAAGCTAAGAGGCCACCTTCCGTCGCGAAGTATCTAAACGGATAGATTGAAGGCTGCTGATTACGCGCGGCAGCGGCAACGATTGCAGTTCGGTAAACGCTGGTCGAGGCTCCAGGCAAAACCAGGAAGCCGGAGTTCGATGCGCCGGCAAAAGCATCAAGAGCATGACCGATTTGGTCGGCATCTTGCGTCTTCAAATCGGTCAGTTCAATTCGAAGCTTTGAATTAGCTGCGTTAATCGAGCTCCTGTATTGAGACCTGCCGGGATTCTCGGGAGCATGTATGATTGCGACCCGTCTCAAATTGGGTGCGACCTCATTCAATAATTCAAGCCATTTCCCGGCCAAGGACGGCTCCGTCGCCGTGAAGCCAGTCACGTTTCCGCCAGGTCGTGCGAGGCTCGTTACAAGACCCGTAGCAACAAAGTCGCCACCCCAGGCGCAAATGATCGGTATCGTTGCAGTAGCCTGTTTAAACGCTGTCGCCACGGGGACGCTATGGGCCAGGAGTACGTCCGGTCGACCGCTCACTAATTCTAAAGCGTAGCTCCGTCTAAGATCGGCATTCGCAGCGGCCATGCGCAATTCGAAATGGATGTTGCGGCCCTCAGTCCATCCAAGTTGGCTAAGAGAAAGGCGGAATGCCGTCAGGTCCGCTTGCGTCTGAGGGTCGCTCTCGGCTGTTCCCATTAGTATGCCGATCCGCCGCATCCGCTCCGGCTGCTGCGCGCGCGCCGCGAGCGGCCACGCTGCCGCGCCGCCGAGCAGCGTGATGAACTTGCGCCGCTGCATATGCTGGCCTCAGTCCGAGGATCGCACCCTACCACATTGTTGCAGAAAATGCGCCGTTGTGCATCACAGCAAAAATAGGCGGCCGATGTCGCAGATGGGTCATAAGCCTCGGAGGCAATCGGGGCCGGGGGCCAGTCTATGTCCGCAGTACCTCCGATCGCGTCGGAATTTTGTGCACCGCAGCGAAAGACGTCAAGTGCCGATTTTGTTGCAAAAGTCTGGGATGAGAGACACAGGGCGCCATCGGCGCGTCGAAGCATGACCTTGATTTTGCCACTCGCCCGGGGGAGCGGCGGCTTTGACGCATAGGTGGTACCGAATCCAGGCTAAACCGCACCGTACTTACCTGACATCATGCACCGTCCCGCCTAAGCAACACATGCGGCCCCTAGTGCAGGCGGAGGTCTGGCTACCAGCTTGGCGAGACGCCTGAGGTTCTGAGCAATCGCCGCGAGAGTGAACTCATCCTGGGCGCCGCACGGCCCACGCAAACGCAATCGCGCGAGACGCAAGATGCGTTTCAAGTGCGCAAACAGCATCTCGACACGCTTGCGATCGCGCCTGGATTGCTCGAAAGCCTCGGTCTTGGCCAGGGCACGAGCAACGTCGCGAGCAGCCTCGTTAACGTCGCGCGCGATCCGGCGGAAAGGCATATTTGGACAGCATTTTGGTTTGAGCGCGCACCCACCGCAATCAGGCCGTGACGCCTGGTAGCGGATCGCGTGATCGGGACCGATATGGCCGGTGGTAGTCAGCGCCTTGCCGGCTGGGCAAATATAAATGTTCTGTTCCTCGTCAAACCTGAAGTCTTCCCGCGAGAAGGTACCATCCTCACGCTTCGATTTGTCGATGACCGGAATGTGCGGTGCGATCTTCTTCTCATTGACGATCCAGTTGAGCGTGTCTGCAGAGCCATAGGCCGTGTCGGCGGCAAGATAGGCAGGCTTGATATCAAAACGCTCCTCGGTCCGCTCGATCATTGTCTTTGCTGCACCAACCTCTGCCTGGCGAATAGCGCGGGTGGCTTTCACATCCATGATGATGCCGAACTTAACATCGATGAGATAATTGTCTGCATAGGCGAAGAACGCTGGCCCGCGCATCGCGCCGGTCCACTGCGCGGCTGGATCGGAGGGCGAGACAAATTTCGGCGTTACCTTGCTTGCTGCGCCAAACGCCGTATCGTCGAGGGTCGCCAAATACTCCTTCATGGCGCGGCTGGCGCCTTGAGAATCACGCGCCTTCCATTCCGAGCCGGGGATCGATCGCTGCTTGTTGGCGTCCGCCACGATCAGGCTCGCATCGACTGCAAACCCTTCACCCCCAACCAAGCCGGCTGCAATACAGGCCTCAACAACACGCTCAAATACCCGCCGGAACATCTCGCTTTCCCGGAAACGCTCGTGACGGGCACGTGAAAACACGGAGTGATCTGGGATTTTGTCCTCGATTGAGAGCCCACAAAACCAACGATAGGCGAGGTTTACCTGCAAATCCCGGCATATCGCTCGCTCCGACCGAATCGCAAAGACGTAACCGATGATGAGCATCCGGATCATCAGTTCCGGATCAATCGAGGGCCGACCCATTTTCGGGTAAAAGGGCGCGAGCTCAGAATGAAGCCACGATAAATCGACAACCGCAGCGATTTTGCGAATCAGATGGTCCTGGGGAACTGCTTCCTCAAGTCGAAATGAATAAAACAACTGTTCTTGATCGTGATTGAGCCGCCCCATCATCGCTCGCCTCCATAGCGAATCGCGTGACAGAAACGGAATCACTGTTCCCGGAGAACATCAACGACTTTTGCAACAAAATCTGCCACAACCGAACTCATGCAGTGCAACAAAAAGTACTTACTCGATCACCTCGTCGGCAACCTGTTGCAGATGCGGAGGCACGTCGAGACCAAGTGCCTTGGCGGTCTTGAGATTGATCACCAGATCGAACTTGACTGGGGCCTGGACGGGAAGCTCACTCGGCTTCGCGCCGTTGAGGATGCGATCGACATACGACGCCGCGCGCCGAAAATTATCGGGCAGGTCAGTTCCGTAGGACAGCAGGCCGCCGAGCTCAGTGAAGAAGCGGTACGGATAGACGGCAGGCAGGCGGTAGCGAGCAGCCAGCGATATCACCTCCACGCGATGGACGTTCAAGAAGGCCTCCGGCATCACGATAAGGCCACCATTCTGCTCGCGTGCGTGTGCGGCCACGACAAATTCGAGCTCGGCCATCTCGCGAACAGGGGCTGCGATCGCCTCCACTACGAAGGACGCAGCGGCAGCTTTGAAGTGGTTCAGGTAATATTCGGCAAACGGCGCGGTTGCCGGGTTGAACAGGAAGGCGACCCGGTTGACGCGCGGCGCAATGTCCTTGAGCAGCTCCAGCCACTTGCCGCCAATCGTCGGCTCAATACTGGTGAAGCCGGTGACGTTACCGCCTGGACGCGGAAAGCTCGCCACGAAGCCGCTGCCGACCGGATCGGCAACGTTCGCGAAAATGATGGGGATGGTGCCCGATTGTTGCAGCATCGCCGCGGTAGTGGGCGTGTTTTGCGTAAGCATGAGGTCGGGCTGCTGCGCAACGAGTTCCTTCGCGATTCGCTGCATCGACTCCACGTCGGGTGCCCAGCGAATGTCGATCCGGATGTTGCGGCCCTCCGCCCACCCGAGCTTCTGGAGTCCCTGCCGGAATGCGGCGACGAGGGCCTGTTCTTCCCGGTCGCCCTCGGCAAACGCCATCAGCACGCCGATCCGCCGCATCCGGTCGCCCTGCTGCGCGCGCGCGACGAGCGGCCAGGCAGCCGCTCCGCCGAGAAGCGTGATGAACTCACGTCGCCGCATATCCGCACCCAAGCTCAGGGGCCAGCATTGTATCGGCTCAAACGAGTGCTTTGATAGGGGTTGAAATCGGCATCAAAACCATTGCCGCAGTGCACAGCCAATGTCGCTGACGGGTCATTCGCGACTGTGGCAAGCCAGAGCCGAGTCTGGCCATGTCCGCTATGCCGCCGAATGCGGAAGTCAATTCAGAGCATTAGCCACCATCTTCGCGTGGCGCCGTGCGCGCCTGACCCATGACTCAACGTGTTACTGATCTCGCACGGGATGCCGACGAGCGTTGGCCGACCGCGTAGATAACACCCGTTTGCTCGCCCTACGGGTCCTCACCGTCTTCGCGAGGAGGACGAATAGTCGGTGAACCAGGACCCGCGGCTGCTCGCTTTGCTATATTTGGTGGCTGCACTGGCAGAGGCGCCGGCTTCGGCACGATGTGAGACGACCAATCCTGCCGACAAGATGATGAGTGCTGCAGCGATCGCAATAAGACCCTTGTACATCCCTCACTCCTGGCTCAGCGCTACCCGCACCTTTTACGCTCGGATCTTTGTCGACCCATCAGAAGAGTGATCCAAACTGCATCGAGATGCAAACAAAAATGGGGTGCCGTAAACAAAAAAGATTCGCCAAGGGGTCACGTGATTGCCGGCATTGTGCGACGCAGCAATGCTGACCTAGGAGCCGAACTTGTAGCTCAGGCCCACCCGGCCCTCGACGATGCCGAGGTCATTCCAATACCAGGTCGTGGTCGTCTGTGCGATCGCCGCCTCGGTGCCGTAGGGGCTTGCGCCGGATACCTTATAATAAAGCCCTTCGGCGCGTGCGATCCAATTGCTGTTGCCTATGGCCCATTCCAGGCCTCCACCCGCCACCCAGCCGAAGTTGTTGGAGTTGAACGCTGCCGCCGAGCAGGTGGGGCAAGGCGCATAGGTGTGCAGTCCGGTATAGTCGGTATGATTCCACACGACGCCCATGGTGGCGTAGAGCAGCACGTTCGGCACGACAGCCACGCCCGCGCGCCCACGAATGCTCGCAAGTGATTTCGTTGTCTCCATGAACGTGATGCCGCCAAATCCGATCGGCGTCCCATTCGGAAAAAGGTTTGGCGCCGTCTGCGTGGCGCTGAGCTTGGTTGCGCTCCAATCGCCTTCGATGCCGAACACCCAGCCGCGGGCAACCCCGTAGGTTCCCTCGACGTTGCATCCGGCATGCACGCCGCCGATCACGCCGGACGTGGTGTAGGTCACGCTGCCCGGCGCGGTAAGAACCGTTGCCGCCAGAAGAGTGGCTTCATTCGCATTCTGTCGCGCGCTGGCCTCGCCGATATTTCCCCCGACATAGCAACCGGTCCAGCTGTAAACGGCGACCGGCTCTCGGTAGACCGGCGCCGCCATGTCCGCGGCAAAGGAGGGACCTGCTGCCAGCAGGGCGAAACCAACGCCTGTGAACGAAACTTTTTTCATGACACTTCCCATCACAAGCCGAAGCGATAGTTCACGCCGACGCGCAAGATATTGGTGTAATATCTGATGTGCTCGGGAAAGATCACGCCGGCGACGTTGTCGTTGAATATGGCGTGATTGCCGAAATCCGTGTACAGATATTCCACCTTCATCGACCATATCTGATTGAACATCGCCTCGACGCCGAGGCCGGCGGTCCACCCGACAACCGTGGTCGTGCCCGCACCGAACACGCCGCCGGCGGCGGTGTCACCCTCCTGACCGTTCAGCCAGCCTACCGCCAGGCCGCCGGTGAGGTATGGCAGCACGTTATCCATCGTGATGCCGGCACGCGCCCGGAAGGTCGCGAACGACTCAAGGTTCGAAAAACAGCGAGGGACCGCGCCGCCACAGTTGCCCGACAGCGGATCGGTACCGATGGTATAACCCTTGATCCAAGACCCGGACCCGTCGGCCTCAAGCCCAAGCACGACATGATTGAGCTGCACGTTGTATCCGAGGGTGCCGCCGATCACCGCTCCGTTGGGCTGATAGTTATCGCTGGTGAAAGGCCGAGCATCGGTCTGGACCGCATGACTCCAACCGCTGCCGCCTTGCAGCCCGATATACGACCCGGTCCAATTGTAGACGACGAACGCTGGTTCCTTGGGCGCCGGCGTTCTGACCGGCATGTCAGCCGCCATCGCCGGCGCTCCGACCAGCGCAAGTGCGATGCTTCCGGCAACAAGCTTCTTCATCACGCCACCCCCCGTCATTTCCCTCGGCTAACCACGCAGCACGCAGCCTCGTTCGTTACCAGTTCCCCCGGTCAGAAATGCCAGATTATGTCCCCCGCGAACAACCACATGTAATATTTGTTCGTCGGGATTGGGACCGGCGTAGCATTGAAATTGCCGTTGAAGGCCGGCGCGTTGTAGGACTTGTAGTAGGTCACTTCCGGACGCATCTCGATCTGCGGCGAGAACCAGTGCTGCCACCCGAGGCCCACGTCGGCAAAGCGGGTCGGCGTGCCGGTGCGCTGCCCCTCCTCGTCGTGATAGTACTCGGTCCGCAGCGAGATATTGTCCAATGGCGTAACCTTGTAGTTCCAGTATGCCAGCGCAGTGACCACCCGCGCCGTGCACGTGATCGCGTTCGGATCGCTGCAATGTGCGAAGTTCGGCGCGTTGAACTGGATGATCCCAGGAGCAAGGGGATAACCGCCACCGGCGATGATGCCGGCCGGATCGGTTATGTTCAGCACGTTCCTCTGACTGAGCGTGTAGGCCTCGAATGCAACGTGGAACTTCTCCGTGAACTTGTGGTACCAGGTCATTCCGTACCACTGAAGGTTGTTGTAGCCCCACGTCCCGCTGTTGATGGCATCCGCGCAAACGTAGACGTCGTCATAGGCGGTATCGGTCTGATAGCGCACGCAGCCCGTCACCGACGGCCTCGCGCCCGGGTCAGTCGGCATGGTGGTACCCGGGAACACGACATTCGGGAACGGGTTGGGCACCGTTTGCCCATAGTGCCACAGCGGCGCCTCGGTGCCGACGGTGACGCCCAGCTGCACGAACCAGTTCTTGGTCAATGCCAGCGTGGCCTGCAAGCCCGTATTGGTGTAGTTGTCGAACGTGTAGGCCATGGAATGCGAGTACATGTAATTGTTTGGCGCAAGCTGCGCCTCGATGTCGGGCAACGAGATGAAGCGACCGAAACGCAGCAGCAGCCCGTCGGCGACGAATGGAATGAACATCTCCCCATAGGCCATCGGAAAGTCATAGCCGTTGACCAGGTTGTGGTTGAGCAGCTGATAGCTCGCGAGGCCGTAGGAGATGGTGTAGCGGTAGTTCTCGCCGTACATCGCGGAGATTCGGAAGCCCCAGTCGACGTGGTCTCGCTGCACCGTATCGGGCAGCCGCTCGATGTAGACGACAGCCTGATCGAGCTGCGCCGTGTCCGGCGTATACATGTAGGACGACGGCCAGTTGCCGCCGGGCTTCACCGTGTTGGTACTGACGTTGCCGCCGAAATTGACCCAGCCGTAGATCTGGATGTGAGCCTCGTTCAGCACCTTGCCGGCGGCAGTGTTGGACATCGCCGCCATCAGCGGGCTGTCCACGGAATTGGGCCGGGTCACCCCGATGGAGGTCGCACCGCCATAGGGCCACTCCGTGAATGGATAGGGCGGCGTGCTTTGCGGGGCCGGCGTCCAGTCCTTGCGGCGCCCGGGCGGCGCCGAGGGATCGGGCGGCGCCTCGGCATGGCCCATCTCCAGCGCGTAGTAATTGATGAAACGCGTCCAGAAATCATACCCGATGCGGCTGTCCCAATCCTTCGGATAGGGCGCGACATAGCCCCAGCCGTACGGCGCGGTATTCTCATCGGCGGCGTTCGCTGTATGTGATGCAGCCAATGCAATCAGGGACACGCTCGCATATGCAAGCCTTCTGATAACTACGAGGCTCTTCACAATGACCCCCCGCATTACTCTCGAGCGCTCCGACACGACTGCAGACGCTTCCCCAAGCAGTCTGAGGCTCTTCGGCTTCAACGATTAAGCGCGGAGTCAGCGGGTCGGCAATCCGACCATCTGTGCAGGTGACATTATTTTGGTCGAATATGGCAAAAAGAACTACACTGTGATGTTTGGATCACATCGCTCAGGTGTGTTACGGATGGCAGCGGGGCTACTTTCGGCCTGCGTCGTCTGTTGTCACGTTGTTTGGGACAACACGCCCTAGTAGTGCGTTTTCGAGGTTCTAATCATATCGCCGCATCAATCAACCTCGTCCTGAGGAGCGCGCTTGCGCCAGTGGGCGGCCGCACGCAGGTCCTGTCCGTCGAGTTCGAAAATGGTCGCGTCATCGGCTTTGCAGAAGCGAGATTTCCGGGCTATCGGGGCTGGTCCCCGCGGTTAGCGGGGCTTCCAAAGGGATGACAGATCTCGGGTATCAAAATGTTCCAGAAACCCAAGGAGTTCGCCCGACATTTCAAATAGCAATTTTTTAAAACGACATTTGGCAGGGCCTTAAATGGGCGCGCGAAAGGTCTCATACCGCTTCCATAGCTGATTGAATCGAAGATTTCGCGGGTTTTGGTCGTGGACCGAGGGGGGATTCTGCTTGGCCGTGAGGTGTGATTTGCTAGGGCCATCTGATTCGGAGCGAGCAGATGGTCAAATGCACCAAGAGCCAGGTTCGACGGTTGAAGACGGCGCTGTACTGGAAAGGCGACCCGGCACGGCGTCAGCGCATTCAGATGGTGCTGCTGCGTGAAGGCGGAATGACACAGCCCTCCATTGCCGCGGCGATGGGCGTGTCGCTGAGCACGGTAAACCGTGCCCATATGGCCTACGACGGGGGTGGGCTTGCAGCGCTCAAATCCAAGCCGAGTGGCGGCCGCAAACGCCAGAATATGACCTTGGCGGAGGAGAAGGCCTTGCTGGCGCGCTTTGCCAAGGCGGCCGGAGCGGGGGAGCTGCTGAACATCCACGACATCAAGGCGGCGTATGAAAAGACCATTGGCCACGAAACCAGCAACAGCACAGTCTATAATCTTTTGGTCCGGCACGGCTGGCGCAAACTGATGCCACGCCCGTTCCATCCCAAGCGCAACCTCGCGGCGCAGAACGCTTTTAAAAAAACGGCTTTTCTGATGCTGTGAGGAAAGCCAGACGGGTGGCGGCCAAGCGCGGCCGTCGTTTGCGCGTGATGTTCGCAGATGAAGCCCGTTTTGGGCGCATGAACCGCCCGCGGCCATGCTGGGCGCCGACCGGCATCAGACCCGAGGTCGCCGCGCAACTCATTCGCGAATACATCTACCTATATGGCGCGGTCTGCCCCAAGGATGGAAGATGTGTCTATCTGATCATGCCGGCCTCGGACACCGGGTGCTTTCAGATCTACCTCGACGTTCTGTCCAAGAAATTCCGCACCCAGCACATTCTGTTGGTTCTCGACGGCGCCCCCAACCATCAGTGCGGCATTCTCGCGATTCCCGATAATATCTCGCTTCTGTTCCTGCCGCCCTATTCGCCGGAGTTGAACCCGAAGGAGAACCTGTGGGACGAAATCCGCGAGAAAATCTTCAAGAACTTCGCCCTCAAGTCCATGAACGCAGTGCGCGCGAAGCTCCAGCAGGCCGTCCTCTACATCGAACGCAACCCAAAAATCGTCAAATCCATCACATCCTTCCCTTACATTGCAAAGTCAATCTGATATGGAACCGGTATCAGGTCCCAAAATGTTCGGCGAACCAAAGACAATTTGCCCAATATTTCAACGGCTTCCCGAAAATGACGTTTGCGAGTTCGAGTCCTCGTCTGCATGTCATCCAGCAGCAGGTGTTACGGCGCCAGCCTTTGTTAACTACAGAGGCCGAGGCCGAAAAAAGTCGGCGCGCGTTTTGCTCCGCCGTCATTGCCAGGTCGTACCTGCGCGAAATTGGGACGCGGATCGTCTACTGCAACCCATTTTGTTACGGGGCGCACGTAGCCACCGCCAAGGTCGCTCACAGCGGAGTGCCCCACAATGCACAAACGATGCGCATACTGCGGCGGTAAGTTTGGTCTTGTTCGGCGGCGATGGTTTCAAACGCAGTTCTGCTCAAAGCGCTGTCGGGAGAAATTCCTCGCCGAGTTTATCGAGGACAGACACCGAGTGCGTCGGTGGTCGGGTTTCTTAAAAGCCGGACGACGACATTCGTTGTCCGACTCCTTTGAGGGGGCCGCTACCTGAAAATCTGAGTCCGGCACCTGCGAGGATATTGCGCGGGAAGTTATCGAATGTGCCTTGAAAGCACGTTCACACAAAACACCTTCAAGTTGTGCGCCGTCCGATTTAACGTTCGCTCGTGGTCAACTAGGTCGGTGATGATGAGCGTCTTGGGTTCCGTGTCTTTGCCTCGCAATTTCTCATTTTCGCTGACGTAGAGTTCATACCAGGACATTGAAAAGCCTTCGTCCTTGAACTCATCGGATTCGTCAAAGCTAAAAGTCGCCTCATTGGTTCGGACGGGATGATGCGCAATCCTGCGCCTGATCGATAAAAGGGAGATGATCACCTTACGGTTATCCTCCCATTGTTCCAGCGCGAAGCCTATCGGATCGAATTTTCAGGAACGACAGCCCATTGGAGAGCTCAGCTCTGCCGGGTGAGTGACCGCAGCACCGTTGCCGGACGGATAGGCAAGTGGCGCAGACGTACCCCGACGGCCGCGAAGATGGCGTTGCCGATGGCAGGACCGACGACGGTCGTCGCCGGCTCGCCAAGGCCGGTCGGCACTTCCGTGCTGTCGACAAACTCGACGTCAATCTCGGGCACGTCGCCGATGCGCAAAGGCCCGTAGGTGTCGAGATTTAAATCCTTCACCTGTCCCTTGACGAATTCCGAGCCTTCGTGCAGCGCCATGCTAAGGCCCCACAGCGCCCCGCCCTCGACCTGCGCCAGCGCGCTGTCCGGATCCACGATGGTGCCGGCATCGACGAGGATCGTCAGCCTTTCGACCCTCACCACGCCGCTTCCCGTATTTACCGCGACGCGCGCGACGCAGGCGATCCAGGTCGGCATGTCGCGCTCCTGGCCGAATGTGGTGGCAATGCCGAGGCCGGTATTCTTCGGCATCGCGGCGCCCCAACTTGCCTTCTGCGCGACACGTTGAACGACGCCTGCCTGACGTCGTGCGCCGCCCACGGAATTGGGGCTCGAGCCCGCGTTGCGACCCGTTGCGTTGAGCATCCCGACGCGGAAGGCGACGGGATCAGCGCCGACGGCGTGCGCTGCTTCGTCCATGAAGCTCTCCACCGCCCAATTGGTCCAGCCCGGGCCCACCGAGCGCAGCCAGCCTGGTCGAAAAGCGCGGTTGGCGACATCGTTCGACAGGGCTCGCACGCGCTGCGCGCCCACATCGTACCAATGGTCGGCGCCGGAGATCGCAAACTGGTCGTAGGGCGTTTGGTGGAGCCCCTTGGACATGAACTCCGGCGACATGATCAAGCTAGGCCAGCCGGCGGATGCGTGATGCTCCATCGCCGTGACCTTGCCGCCGTCGCCGAAGGCCATGCGCAGCGTCTGGATGGAAGGCGAGCGGAATGAGTTGAAGCGCATGTCGTCAGGACGCGTCAGCACCATCTTCACCGGCTTGCCCAGCGCCTTGGCGGCGAGCGCCGCCGGCACAGTATAATCGCCGTTGAGGCGCCGTCCGAAGCCGCCGCCCATATAGTAGGTGCGCAGCACGATGCGTTCCTGCGGCAGGCCGAGCGCCTTCGAAAGCACGGGCAGGATCAGCGTCTGCCACTGATTGCCGGTGTGGATCTCGAAGATGCCGTCCTTCTCGAAGGCGAGCGCATTGACGGGCTCGAGCTGGACATGGAGGACGCTGCTCGTCGTGTAGGTCTGCGTGAGCGTAGACTTCGCGGCACGAAAAGCGGCGTCGAGACCCTCGTCGTCGACGAGGAAGACGCCGCCCTTCGGGTCGGCGATCTGCTTTGCGCCATGGTCCAAAATATCCTGCTCGGAGACGTTCGCCCCTTCGCCAACGGCCCAATCGACCTTGACGAGATCGGCGGCGCGAATGGCGGCGGGATAGGTCTCGGCGAACACCATGACCCAACCGGGCACTGTGCCCGACGGATCGTCGAGGGCCATGCTGCTTATATAGCCCTTTACGTTACGGGCGGCGGAATTGTCGATTGAGCGCACCTTGGAATCGTTGCGCGTCGGCGGGATCTTTGGCCGGGCATAGACCATGCCCTCGACTTTCGCGTCGATGCCGTAGCGCGCGGCGCCATCTGTCTTGCTAGGGATGTCGAGCGCGGTTACGGCCCGGCCGATCAACCGCCGCTCCGAGGCGGGCTTGACCGGCATCTGCGCCAATTCGTCGGCGGTAAAAGTGCGGCTGAGATTGCCGCGCCGGACAATCTCGGCATAGGAGATCGACTGATTCCCCGCAACGACGGCGCCGCTGCGCGCGATGCATTGGGTAGCGCGGACACCGAGAAGCCTGGCACCCTCCTCCACGAGCGCAATGCGTCCGGCCGCACCGGCGCGGCTGAAGACCGGAAAGGTCATCCAGACCGAATAGCTCCCGCCAGTGAGCATTAGGCCCCATTTTGCATCGCTGTCGACGGCATCAAGTCGGACATTGTCCCAATCGACCTCGAGCTCATCGGCCAGGATACGGGCGAGCGCCGTGCCCACATGCTGGCCCATCTCGCCGCGGATGATGTTGACGGTGACGATCCCGTCGCCATCGATGCGATACCAGATGGTGGGCTCGAACGCGCCCTTTACCGGCGACGTCGGATCGGTCGCCGTAAGGCCCGGCTTCACAAAGCCGAAAACCAAGCTCGCGCCAGCCGCACCGATCAGGAAGCTGCGGCGCGACAGCGGCGGCACCTCACTCGCGCCCTGATGAAGAAGCCTAGCCATTGGAGGCCTCCTTCCGCATTGCGGCCGCAGCCTGTTTGATTGCCTTGCGGATGCGCACGTAGGTCATGCAGCGGCAGAGATTGCCGGCCATGACCGCGTCGATGTCCTGGTCGCTTGGCGTCGGGAAGTCCTTGAGCAGGGACGCGGCCTGCATGATCTGGCCGGACTGGCAGTAGCCGCATTGCGGAACCTGAAGATCGATCCAGGCCTTCTGCAACGGATGCTGTCCTTTGGGATCGAGCCCTTCGATCGTCGTGACCGCGGCGTCGGCGACGCTACTGACAGGCGTGATGCAGGAGCGTGTGGGGCGTCCACCAACATGCACGGTGCAGGCGCCGCACATGCCGATCCCGCAGCCGAACTTGGTGCCGGTGAGACCGATCGCGTCGCGGATCACCCAGAGGAGCGGCGTGTCCTCCTCGACATCCACCGACACGGATCGGCCGTTGATCTGGAATGTGGTCATGAGTGAACGGCTCCCGGTATTCTCAACGCGAAACGTTGATCTGCTGACGTATGGCGGCGACCTCCTTGTCGAGGTCGGGCCAGGGCGGCAAGCTCGTGCGAGTGCGACGGAGATAGGCGGCAATGCGCACGATATCGGCGTCGGTGAAGGCCTGCGCGAAGCTCGGCATGACGACGCCCGGGATACCTTCCTCCGCGCCGACGCCACGCAGCATGACTTGGATCAGGTTGGTGGGATCGGGCAGGCTCAACGCGCTGTTGAGCGCGAGGTCCGGCCGGACCGCGAGCGGTGCGTGGCCAGAGTTATAGTGACAGGAAGCGCAGGCGGCCAAGTAGAGGCGCGCGTCGGCGTCGAACTCCAGCCCGGTGCCGAGGGGTGCGTAGGACATCGCACGCGCCACTGCTGGCTCGAGGGATGCCAGGCGTTCGTCCGCATGGTCGATGTCGGCGAAATACACTGCGATGGCCTGGACATCCGATTCAGGAAGTGCGGCAAGGCCATGCACGACGGGAGACATCGGTCCCGCCGCAACCCCATGCAGAAGACTCATGCCGTTGCGCAAATAGCCGTGCAGTTCCTCCTGCGTCCACGGGACGGGAGCAGGGTTTGCGGCGGTCAACGGCGGGGCGATCCAGTTGTCGATCGCCGCGCCGGCATAGGCGTCGCCCACCTTTTCCGCGCCGAGCAAGTTGCGCGGCGTGTGGCAGGCGCCGCAATGGCTAAGCCCGAGCGCGAGGTAAGCGCCGCGGTTCCATTCGTCGCTCTTGCCGCCGACTGGTTCGAAGCGGCCGGACCTGAAGAACAGCAGCTTCCATCCCGCCTGCAGGTAGCGGATATTGAACGGGAACGGAATCGTATTCGTCTGCGTAGGGGCCCTGACCGGAGGCTGGGTCATCAAGTAGGCATAGATCGCCCCTACGTCGTCGTCCGAAACCTTGGTAAAATGGTCAAATGGGAACGCAGGAAAAAGGTGCGAGCCGTCACGTGCGATGCCTTCGCGCATTGCGCGGGCAAATGCCGCCTCCGACCACGCGCCGATGCCGGTCTCCGGATCGGGCGTGATATTGGTCGAGTGGATCACCCCGAAGGGGGTCGGCATGGGATAGCCGCCGGCAAATCTTTGCCCGCCCTGGGCGGTATGGCAGTTCGCGCAATATCCGCCGCCGGCAAGGGCCTCACCCCGCGCCACCATTTCCGGCGGAAAGCTCGCCGCCGCGGGCGGGGCAATCGGAGTGATCGCCGGTCGCCATGCCAGCACGAGGAAGCCAAGCAGGCCAACGATTACAAGCCCGGCAAGGCCGATGGATAAGCGCTTGCGCAATATCATCCTCCGAGGCCGGCCAGATAATGAAGCTTACTGCATCGCACCGGCCCGATCGAGTGAATTCTATCGTCCCCAGCGCGACCGCCACGCGGATCATCGAAGTGCGATGTGATCGGTCGACTGGACGTTTATCCTCTCGGTTCGGTCCGGCCCAGACGACGAACGGCCAGCGCAGGTGCCCCTTCGCTGATAAAGCCAGCTGTTTTCAAATCCCGCATCGCTGCCGGAGCGCCCTCAAGAAAGCGCACGACGGCGGCCCTGATAATCGGACCGAGATCATCAGGCGTCTTCATTCCATACACCCAACGGCGAATGGCCAGATAGAACAGTTCTCCGTGTAGGCCCCAGGCTATTTCAAATTCATCCGATGATAGGGCGCGGTCCGGTTCCTCCGACAGACCAGCGACGCGCCTCAGCTCGAATCCCAGCGGTTCCACGATCTTTTTCTGAATCAGATCGAGGTAACGCCGGCTGATGCCGACACCCCTGAGTCCAGCGAACACAAAGATTCGAACCCAGTCGTATCGGAAGATCACGGAAAGGTACGATTCATAGAAGTCGATCAGACGTTTATCGAGCGGCCGCGAAGAGTTGTGCAGGACCGTCTCCCACTCTGGCTGCCACCCGCCGAGGTAGACTTCGTTATAGACGCGCTCAATGAGCGCTTCTTTGGTCGGGAAATAGCGAAAGAGATTCTGATGGGTGATGCCAAGACGCTTCGCCAGGTCTCGAAGCCCGGCGTCGAAACCAACCTCGGCAAAGAAGGCTATTGCGCCGTCCACAATTTCCCGTTCTCGATCCTCTGGTTCTAAGCGGCGCCTGCGCTTTGGGGGAGAGGCCTTCTTCGGCGCATTCGCCCGTTGGTCGCGTGTCTGTCTCGCCGATTTGCGTATCCGTTCAGCCATTTCAATCCAAACCAATCATTCGAGTCGGGCGTAGGATAGCCTACTGATGACCATATGGCAATTAGTATAGACGGATCGCCCCAGATGCCTCGCCCACAATGATGTCCCGGCGGTAATTAGCCCGTACTTCCATGCACTTGGGTGACCAATGCTAGTGACCGATCACATACTAGTGATCGATCGGTAATTAGCTTGCCTCCCTGCCACGCCCATGCTAGTTACCAGTCGGTAATTAGTAGACGCGCTTTCGGAAGGCTGCATTGAGATGCTTACCGTTAATCTGGAAACCGCCCGGCACATCATCAAAAGCGCTGAAGCGAAAGCCGAGTCCCTCGGCTGTGCGATGAACACCGCCGTCGTCGATGCGGGCGGCAACCTCGTCGCGCACGTTCGCTGCGCACCGGGTCCGTCTCGGACCTCCTGGCCCGATGCAAGATGGTTGGTGCGCGCGCTGCGGTCCGCGGTTCCAGCGCTGCTCTTTGGTCTGCGCCTTTGGGCGGCGGTCTGCCTCGCGCTCTACATCGCGTTCTGGCTCGAGCTCGACCACGCGTACTGGGCCGGCTCGTCCGCGGCGATCGTCTGTCAGCCGAGCCTCGGCGTCTCACTGCGCAAGGGCTGGTTCCTCATGATCGGCACGGCAGTCGGCGCGGTGGCGATCGTGGTGTTGACCGCGTGCTTTTCGCAAGAGCGCATTGGTTTTCTCCTCGGCTTGGCGCTCTGGGGCGCCGCGTGCGGCCTTTTGGCCACGCTGCTGCGCAACTTCGCGGCCTACTCGGCGGCGCTCGCCGGCTTTACGGCTGCGATCATTGCGAGCGATGAGCTCGGCGCGAACGGCGGCGCGAATGGAGAGGTGTTCATGCTCGCCATCACCCGCGCCAGCGAGATCTGCATCGGCATCATCTGCGCGGGCGTCGTGCTCGCCGGGACCGATTTCGGTGGCGCGCGGCGCCGGCTGGCCGCCCAGCTCGCTGCGATTTCGGCCGAAATCAGCGGAAGGTTTGCCGGCACGTTCTCGCTGGGCGGGCCGGACGAGTTGGAAACGCGTCCGGTTCGGCGCGACCTAGTCCGGCGTGTCATCGCGCTTGATCCCGTCATCGACGAAGTATTCGGAGAGAACTCCGACCTGCGTCCTCACTCGCCGGTATTGCAGGCGGCAGTGGGTGGCCTGTTCGCCGCGCTGTCCGGTTGGCGGACGGCCGCCCTTCACCTCGAGCTGATGCCGACCGACCAGAGCCGGCGTGAGGCGAAGCTCATTTACCGGATTCTCCCACAGCAGCTGCGGTCAGCGCCGATGCAAGGCGAGGCGACAAGCTGGATGGCAGATCCCTCCCACGTGCGACGGGCGTGTACCGCGGCGGTGCGAGCGCTGATCGCTCTACCGGACCGCACGCCATCGCTGCGACTGCTCGCCGACCGGACAGGCGAGGCGATGATCGGCATTCGGCGCGCGCTCGACGGGCTGCTGCTGGTGGTTGACCCTGCTCGAAACATCCCTGTGCCTCGGTCCGCTGGGTTCAGTGTGCCCGACTTGCTTCCTGCTTTCGTGAATGCGGTGCGCGTCTTCGTCACGATCGTCGCGACCGAACTCTTTTGGATCGCGACCGCATGGCCGAACGGCGCCCAAGCCATCACCTACGCCGCGATCGCCGTTATCCTGTTCTCGCCGAGAGGCGATCAGGCTTACGCCACCACGATGAGCTTCATGGTCGGCACCGGCCTGACCGCTGCTTTCGCAGCAATCGTCAAATTTGCGGTGCTGCCCGGTGTGGCGACCTTTGTCGGCTTCGGCCTTGCGATTGGCCTTGTCCTGGTCCCGGCCGGC
The DNA here is from genome assembly GCA_963841705.1 of uncultured Alphaproteobacteria bacterium. Classification (GTDB taxonomy): domain Bacteria; phylum Pseudomonadota; class Alphaproteobacteria; order Rhizobiales; family Xanthobacteraceae; genus VAZQ01. The sequence continues at coordinate 123,071 of CAWJDY010000025.1, read as the reverse complement.
GCGCTCATCGCCCAGCCGTGGCAGACGGCAATGTTCACGGCCATGGTGCCACTGTCCCTCGTACCGCTGCTCGCGCCCGCGAACCAGATGAGCTACGACACTCAGCAATTCTATAACTCGGCATTGGCGATCGTCGCGGGCGTGGGCGCCGCCGCGCTCGCCTTTCGCTTGCTGCCGCCATTGCCGCCGGCGCTGCGAACCCGCCGGCTCCTGGCGCTCACGCTGCGGGACCTGCGCCGCCTGACGACCGGGTCGATCCCGCGGACGGCGAATGACTGGGAAGGCCGCATCTATAGCCGCCTCTCCGCGCTGCCGGAGCAGGCCGAGCCGTTACAGCGCGCACATCTCCTGGCTGCTCTTTCGGTAGGGACCGAGATCATCCGACTTCGCCGTATCGCTCGCCGGTTCGATCTGCAGGTCGAGCTCGATGCGGCGCTTGATGCCGTGGCGCGAGGCCACAGCTCGGTTGCGACCGAACACCTTGGCCGAGTCGACCGGATGCTAGCCGCGCTGCCCAGCACCCGCCCGGGAGTGCGGGTCAGGCTCCGCGCGCGCGGCAACATTCTTGCGATGTCGGAGGCCCTTGCACAGCATGCCGCCTACTTCGATTCAGGAGCGGCGCGATGAGCTTTGTGGAGGTTAATCTGTTCGGCGTCTACGTCGCACCCATCTCGTTGATGATGGTGGCGGCGTGGCTGGTCCTGATCGCGTTGCGCCGGGTGGCGGACCATTTTGGCCTGCTGCGGCACGTCTGGCACCCGGCGTTGTTCGTGTTCGCGGTCTACATGAGTGTGCTCTCGTCTATCGTCCTTATCGTCGCGCGTTGAGGTGTGCTGATGTCGAACGTCCAATTGAGATCGGAGAACGTCGCCAGGAAGGGCGATGGAAGCGACGTCCCGCGTCACGTGGTGAGCGGCCGCGAGAATACCAAATCGCGCATCCCGCTCGCTCCAATACTCATCACGCTGGGCACGGTCGCACTTGCGGCCTTGCTCGCCTGGGCGATGTGGCAGGCTTACATGGCCGCGCCCTGGACGCGCGACGGCACGGTGCGGGTCTATGTCGTGACGATGGCGCCCGAGGTGGCCGGACGAATCATCAAGCTGCCGGTCGCGGACAACCAATTCGTACATAAGGGCGACGTACTGTTCGAAATCGATCCGGCCACCTATCGTATTGCGCTCGATCAAGCGCAGGCACAGGCGCAGCGCGACGCCGCTGCGCTCGACTATGCCCGCGCGAACGAGGGCCGAAAAGCCGATCTCGAAGCAAAAGGGTGGACCTCGAAAGACGTCTACCAGCAGACGACGAGCACGCTGCATCAGTCCGAGGCGGTCGTCGCCTTGGACCAGGCCGCTATTGCCAAGGCGCAGCTCGATCTCAGTCGGACAGTGGTCCGCTCGCCGGTCAACGGCTACGTGACCAATTTGCTAGCGCAGCTCGGCGACTACGCCAATGTCGCTCAAAAGATAATCTCCGTCGTCGACGCCGATTCCTTCTGGATCGACGGCTACTTCGAGGAGACCAGTCTTGGGAGGATCCATGAGGACGACCCGGCAACCGTTAAGCTGATGGGCTACAGCCAGGTCGTTCGTGGCCATGTCGGCGGCGTCGCCCATGGCATCAACGTCCCGAACGCGCAGCAGGATCAGTCAGGGCTCGCCTCGGTAAATCCGATCTTCACCTGGGTGCGCCTTGCGCAGCGCGTGCCGGTGCGCATCCACATCGATCAGGTGCCGGATGGCGTGCGTCTGGTGGCTGGCGCGACGGCCACGGTGCAGATCGATCCTCAACTCAAACGGTCAGCCCGGTGAACCCCAAGTGCAATTGGTCGGACCCAACAATGGACGATCGTCCTTAACATGGAGAAAGTGTCATGAAGGTGCTTATCACTGCTCTCACGTTGGTCACGCTGATTGCTAGCCCGACGTTCGCTCAGCGCCAGTATCCCGGCGAGTTTTACCCTGCGTCTTACCAGTCGCCGGCTTTCACCCAGTCCGCCCCCGCCGCGCGCAAGGCTGGCCGCGACGCCTGTCAGTCGGGACAAAACGACAATTGTTACTACCGGGGTACCCCCTGTGGCAGTGGTATAGCAGCTGACGGCTAAAGCTCAATCAAGGTACCAATTGAACGTTTCTGAAATCTTCCAGATAAGATGCCAGCTTGCTGGCACGAGGAGCATGCAATGCCTTTCCTTAGAGTTGATGCCTACGAAGGCCGTAGCAAGGAACAGGTCAAGGAACTTCTTGACGGGATCCACCGGGCCATTCTTTCGACCTTCGGAGTACCTCTACGCGACCGCTACCAGGTTTACCAGGAGCACTCCGAATTGAACTTCATCGTCCAGGACACCGGGCTCGGTATCGATCGCACCAAGAACGTTGTCTTCATCGGGATCGCAAGCCGGCGACGAACCGAGCAACAGAAGACAAACCTCTATACAAAGCTCGTCGAGGAATTGAAGGCCTGCGGTATCGAGCAGAACGACATCGTCGTCTCCATCGTCGAGAACTCCGATGCTGACTGGAGCTTCGGAAACGGGCGGGCCCAGTTCCTCACGGGCGAACTCTAGCACTTGGGGCTGGGGTTCTGATCTTCTCGGTTACCGGTTTCGTTTTCAGTTTGTCCAGCTCTGTCCAGACGGCAAGAGCCGCCAAAACAATTATCGGCATCACGTCCAACTGCACGACGAAACCCTCCTGCTCAGTGCACGGCTTCCCCGTGCACCGCGAGATCGAGGCCCTCCTCCTCCACGTCCTTGCTGATCCGCAGCCCGATCACCACGTCAAGCACGCCAAGAATGATCAGGGACACGATGGCATCATAGGCGAAGACGATGAGCACGCCTGCAAGCTGATTGAGCACCTGCATTGCGTTGCCCTCGATGAGGCCAGCCGTACCGCCATAGGCCTCGACTGCGAACACGCCGGTGAGCAGCGCGCCGGCCATGCCGCCAAGCGCATGCACGCCGAAGGCGTCGAGCGCATCGTCGTAGCCGAGCATGTGCTTGAGGCCGGTGCATCCCCAGTAGCAGATCACTGCTGCCGCAGCGCCGATGCACAGGGCGCCGATCGGACCGACAAAGCCGGAGGCAGGGGTGATGGCCACGAGCCCGGCGACCGCACCGGTGCAGATGCCGACCACCGTCGGCTTGCCCCGCGTTGCCCATTCGACCAGCATCCAGACGAAGGCCGCCGCTGCCGTCGCCATGTGCGTCACCAGCATTGCCATCCCGGCCTGCATGCCGGCGGACACGGCTGATCCGGCATTGAAGCCAAACCAGCCGACCCAGAGCAGCGAGGCTCCGATGAAGGTGAGCACCATGTTGTGGGCGGGGCCGGTATCCTTGCGCTTGCCGAGAGCGATACATGCCATCAGCCCGGCCACGCCGGAGTTGATGTGCACAACGGTGCCGCCCGCGAAATCGAGCACCTTTCTCCAGGCGTTCGGATTGCTTGACGACAGGAAGCCGTCCGGGCCCCATACCCAATGCGCCACAGGCGCGTAGACGAAGACCGCCCACAGCCCGATGAACCACAGCATCGCCGAGAACTTCATTCGCTCGGCAAAAGCGCCGGCGATAAGCGCCGGCGTGATGACGGCGAAGGTGAGCTGAAAACAGATGTAGACGGTCTCGGGAATGGTCGGAGCAAGCGGATTGGGATTGCCGATGCCTTTGGCGATGTCGCTCACGATCCCCTGGAGGAAGGCACGATCAAGCCCGCCGATGAATGAGTTGCCTGCTCGGAAGGCCAGACTGTAGGTGCAGATCAGCCACAGGATGCTGACGAGACAGGTGATGGCGAAGCTGGTCATGACAGTGTCGCCGACGTTCTTCTTGCGCACCATGCCGCCGTAGAACAGGCCGAGGCCGGGCAGGGTCATCATCAGCACCAGCGCGACGGAGGTGAGCATCCACGCCGTATCGCCGGAGCTGGGAGTGCAATTCGTGAGAACTGCCAGTGTCGGATCGGAATTGCCGGCGCAGGCGGGAGGAGCGGCCTCGGACTGCGGCGCAGGCGCAGCCTGAGGTTCCGCGGCGTGGGACCGATCTACGGCCGCCGTTCCGATGAGCAGGGCGAAGACGATCGTTGCCGTCGCCAGCAGAGAAAGCGCGGCGCCAAGTCGATTGCTGAATGTCATGATCCCTTCCCGTGGACTATACGAGCCCGCTCCATCCTACAGTGCTGCGGCATTGGTCTCGGCCGTTCGGATACGCACCGCGCTGTCCAAATCCATAACAAAGATCTTTCCGTCGCCGATGTGTCCCGTCTTTGCGGACTTGACGATGACATCGATGGTCTTCTCGAGCAGCTCGCTCGGCACCGCGACTTCAATCTTGATCTTGGGCAGCAGCGTCGCCGCATATTCAACGCCGCGATACATTTCGGTGAAGCCTTTCTGCCGGCCATGACCCTTGACTTCTGTTGCCGTCATACCGGTCACGCCAATCCCGAGAAGGGCTTCGCGTACCTCATTGAGCTTGAACGGCTTGATCACGGCAACGACCAGCTTCATGCGGGTACCCTCGATAGGCTCAGCCGTAAGGGCGTGCAGATTTTGCTGCATCCTCGGCGCAAATTTCCGCCGCCCGGCCGGGCCACCGGGCTTACAATCAAACCGCGTGCCATTTCCTCTTGGACTGGGGGAGTCGCTGCAATTCCAGGCAGTTGTGGCAACCGCTCCCAGGCCGGCGCACAAAACGCAATCAATGTGCTCAGAACTTCAGCAGCATTTCGAAATTCGGCCGGGCCGCGCCGGCAGCACCGGGGCTCACCCGCCGGTTGTGCCCACGCGGCCTTAATTCCTTTATGCCGCACTTATGGGAGAGCGCCGGCATCGGCATCGAATTCTTATGCAAGGACGATCATATTGTGCCCGCACGACCTGCTTTGAGCGCGGGCTGGTGCGCTCGCAAACCGCGGCTGCAAAATCGGCCATGACCAAGAAACCGAGCCTTACCTCCGCCCAGATCCGGGCAGCGCGCGCTCTCTTGAACTGGTCCGCGCGTCACCTCTCGGAGGAATCGGGCGTCTCGCAATCGACAATCCATCGCGCTGAAAGCGCAAGAGGCTGTCCGAGCACGCACGAGCAAAGTCTGGCAGCGATCAAGATAGCGCTGGAAAAATCCGGGGTTGATTTTCTGGACTGTTCCGGCGTGCGGTTGCGGCCGGAAGACGGCAGCGAAGACAACGTCACCGGCGATCGACTGACAGATGACCCCGGCACAGTACGGGCGCGATGGGCGGCCGGCTAGTCTTTAGTCGTACTGCGTCACAAACGCCGCCCCCCGAACCGTCACCCTGAGGTGCTCGCGCTTGCGCGCGAGCCTCGAAGGGTGACAGCCCCGACCCGGGCCGCATCCTTCGAGGCCCGCGCGCTCGCAGCAAATCGGTCTATGATTCTGAGAATTGCGCGCGGGCACCTCAGGATGACGGCCCGGGATAGAGATCGGCACGCAGTAAAACTAGCGCATTTTTCGATTGCGTTGAATTGCAGTTATCACCCGTCATGCGCGGCCTTGACGCAATAGGCGTTAACGCAAGCTGCAATCCCCAATCTCTCGGTTGTCATGCCCCGCTTTAAGCGGGGCATCCAGTAATCCCGGCGCGGCCGGGTGAGGCAACCGTGCCACATTCAACTTTTCCTGATTGCTGGATCGTCCGCATGCGCGGACGATGACGACCGACGGGCCGATGACTTCCTTAAAGTTAGCGCACATGGGGCCAGGCCCGGCCATGACGAGCTCAACATGCTTATTTCGTCTTTATATCTGCGCCCGTGCTGCCATCTCGAATCTATATCCGTTGATGATCTATTTATTGCGCAAAGGAGAAATCTGATGACGCAGCAATCCTCAAGGCTCAGTTCCGTTCTGGGGACTGCCGCCGCAAACGCGTGGACGGCTCTTGCCGGGAGCTGTTCTGCCGTTGTTGCCTTTGCTCTGGGAGTGCGGCCGCAGACTTATCGACCCGAAGCCTATTATATGCGCGGCCCCGGCCCAAATGGCGGGAGAAGCATGCGCAGCTGCGCGATAGTCTGCGTTGACTTATCAGGCGGCCGCAGCTTTGGGCGCGGGGTCGCGCCGGCACGCGGCAACGCCGCAACCCGCTGGAGAACGCGTACCGACCTCGATCTGAAAGCCGGATCTTTCCAGCACGGATTGCAGCCTTCCGCCGCCTGCCCGTTCATGGGCGTCGATCCACACCACCAGGACCGCTGACGGCGCGAGGAAATGCACGAGCCAATCCAACGTGGCCGCAAGAGCCCTGACCGAACGCCCCCGCCAGTCTATGAGCGCAACATCGTACTGCCCGCGCGGCGCTCCACAGCTCGCGATGGTTTCGACCCGATAGTAGCCGCGCTGGTGCAGCCCCGTCATGAGCGCGGCATTTCCAGAGCCCGCGATAAGGATGCGATGCTGCCTGGAGCATCGCGCGAGGTCGAGCACGCAATCGACCACGGTCTCGTTGGCGGGTAGCGAGCGGCGCGGCGCGCTCGGTTGCGCTGCGTGTTGATGCAGATGAGCCATGAGGATCAGGCAACCCGCTGCCGCGGAGGAGCTGTATTGAGCGTGCCTTGTTTCACCTGCACCCGGGGCCTGGCGCTCATATCAAGCTCGATGATTCCGGGGACCATGATGACGGCCTGCGGCCGATTACCATTCTCGAACATCGCGAATTTCAACGCGTCGGCACGTTTGGCAAACAAGCCGCCGCAAAGGCCTTGCTGGTCCTGGGCGACCCAGTTGCCGCGGCTGTCCCGGCCGACACGGAACAGACGCTGCAGCGACGGCGAGCGTGTAGAGGGAGGTTCCGATTCAACCATGACACTTCTCCTTGTCCTTGCGACTGCGCAATATGCTCATGTGCTCATATAGATTCGAGAGGAACGCCGAGACGATCGCATATGGACGGCATAAGAGATGCAGCCTGCAACTTCCTGGAAACGTTTGGTGCATTGCCATACCCGGCACTGACGCGGAGGGCGGGCGCGCAGTCAATCCGTATGCTTGCCGTCAAGCAATTGCGCGCCGCGCACTGAATTTGCCACTGAATTTGTCACTGAATGTGCCTTGGCCACCCAGGTCCGCACCGCAGGCAGCACTTCCGGCAGGAGCTTCCCGACCTGCTCCTTGCTCATGCCTGGGCGGATACGAGGGTCATAAAGTATGTTGAGAAGGTATTGGTCATAGATATCGAAGAAGCCCATCTGAACGTCATCGTTGAACATGGTCCAGGGCACTGACGAATTGTCGTTGATTGGTCCCAGCGCCTGCAGCATCTCCTCATAGGCGCAGTCATAAAACGTAAACTCCCCGGCATCGACCGGCAGGATCACTTCGGCACGACGAATGCGATACTGTTGATCCTTGCCGAAACCGGACAGGCATTGCGGATCGAGCGAGCGCTGGATCCGCTTTGCATGATCGAGCCCAAAGATGCGGCGAATTGTCCGCTGCAGGTCGCGCTGGCGCACAAGGGTCACGATCAGGTTTGCCGCGCGGGCATTGTCAGTCAGGCTCAGATCGAGATGGTTTACCCGGGCGCGAATGTCGGCTGCGACGTTTGCCAGCTCCACGCGCCGATCAGGCTCACCCAGATTGTCGAAGAACACCCGAACCGGCTCGTCAAATCTGCGTATGCGGTCGACCCGGCGCTCCAGCTGCAATTCAGCACCGAAGGCGATCTTGAAAAAGCCGTCGGTAATTTCCCGGTCGGTGAATTCCGCTCGCTCCAAGCTGCGCCGATTGCTGATCTCCGGACTCTCTGCCCAAACCGGCTGAGTGACGCTGCCGAACAGCACCACGATTGTTGCAGCACCGATTGCAGCCAACCACGCCCGCGGGCGTGGCTTGATCGCCGATTGCTCCCACCCGCAGGGCAGACTTGGGAGTCCGGATATGAGGTCGCGCATCTTCTGACCTTAGTGTTGTTTTAAAGCCGCCTCAGGAAGAAAAATGCTCACTAGCCCTATAAAGCCGGCAGCGGTCATAGCCGCATGCATGGCATTGAAGAGAATCTCGCAAACCTGATGGAGAATGGCGACCATGCCATATGAATTCGAGATGGAAGTAAAACCGCTGTTATAAGCAAGCCATAAGCGCGCGCCTCATCTGCTCGAAGCATCGCCTGTCCATTTATGAAATCGAACCTGTTTTCCTCTCGAATTTATATGACCGGACAGGCCATATGATTGCCTGCGGGGAGGATCGCTCCCGTAACGCCAAGCGAGGATACTGCCGTGGGCATCGACATTATGCTGCTTCTGATCCTAAGCGCCCTCGCAATCTGGACAGAGATCGACAAGCTGAGGACCAAGCGTAGAACGCAGCGATAGGCCAATCTCTTTATGGGTTTCTTATATCAAGGGCATTTTCATCCCCTCGCTTCTTTATGGCGAGATGAACATTCTTGGTTGGGCACACTTGATTTTGGGCGCACTTGATTAACGGCACTGGCGAGTGGCCGTATGGCGTTCAACCCAAACAGCGAGTTTCTGATCGCCTTGCAAGAGCGTCTTCGCCGCGACCGGATGAGCACGAGTTCAAGCCCTGGGCGAGCTTATCACTGAGATTTATCTGCTTGTCGGTTCTCAGTGCCCCGCTGCGAAGGCCAGAATCTGCGAGCTGATCGAATCGGGCGCGTTCGCCGACGCAGCCCTGGCGCTGCTCGAGCTGGAGTTTCCTCATTGGAAGCTTCGGCGTCTCATCTATGACAGCGGCGACTGGCATTGCTCGCTTTCACGCCGGCTGTGGATCCCGATCGAGCTCGACGACATGGCCGAGGCAAGTCACGCGATTTTGCCGTTGGCGATCGTATGCGCGGTTCTGGAAGCTCACCGCATGAACCTGGCGGCGCGTGAAGCCCCGCCGCAATCCGTGCCGCAGGTTCGTTTGCAGAGCCGGGCCATATGCTGTGATGATTTCCGTTGATCGATGCCCTTGCCATGACGCGTACCACCCGAATTCGCCAACATGGATCCACGAGGGCGGAAACCGTCGTTGTTGCGGGACTGATCGCAGAACTCGCTGCGGCGGTCTTGCTCGCCACAGCGTTGCTGGCGGTCCCGCTGGAGCCTACTGGCTGAGAATTAGAAGCTAGCGCCGCAGCAGGCCCGAGATGACGGCGGCGGCGACGAGCAGCAACAGGATCGGGATCCAAAACAGGACCGCGCCGAGCAGCAGGATGAGGATCACGGCTGCTGCAATTGCGATCGCGAGCGCCAGCATGATGAGGCCGAATGGTCCCAATCGTGCGGTGTAGACAGGCTGGGTCGCGCGGACGTCGACGAACGGGTACGGCCCGTCGAACCGGTGCGTTGCCCTGGTTGATCGTGGGTCCGGCTCACCCGGTAAGATAATCTCGGGCTCCGGGCGGGAGTTTTGGCGCGGGTTCATAAGCAAGATGTAAGGTCGGCGCTGCAAGCCGACAAGGCGGTATCAGGCGGCAAGCATGTTGCCGCCCTGCCTTGATACAGGTCAAAGCAAGGCTGCCGGAACTTTGCGAAATCCGGATTGCCAAGCCAGTGCATCCGGGCGCAGGCTCTACAGACCAGAACAGTCATCATGAGCAAACGCGGCCGGACAAGAACATGGCGCTCCTGACTACCCGCCGGGCATGGGGGCGAGGCGCGGTCGTTGCGCTCCTGATCGCCGTCATCTTTCTCGCCGCCTGCCTCATATTCCTTGGCAGCACAGTCGACTTCCTAGTGGATTGGCTTTGGTTCTCGTCGGTCGGCTATTTGAGTGTGTTTTGGACGGTCATCATCGCCAAAGCCGAAGTCTTTCTTGCAGTTTTTGTGGCAACCGCAATCGTCTTGTGGATCAATGGGGCGGTTGCATTGCGTTGCGCCCGCGGCTCGCCGATCGACCGTCGCATCGATCTCATATGGCAGGGCGCCGGAACGGCGAGCTTACCGGACATCTTGGACTTCATGCGCGACCGGCTGCCGTGGGGCCCGGTGATTGCCGGCGGCGCGATAGTTCTCGCTACGCTTGTCGCCTGGGGAGAATTGCACAACTGGGCAGTTGTCCTGCGCTTTCTCTACCAGCTGCCGTTTGGCGCAAACGATCCGCTCTTTGGCAAGGACATTGGATTTTATCTTTTTACCCTGCCTGCCTATGTGGCCATCAAGAACTGGATGCTGATTACCGTCTTCCTGAGCGCAGCTTTGGCTGGAGCGGTGTATTGGGTTCACGCCCACATCGAGTACCACGCCCAGCATCGCTGGATCTCACCGGCTGCGATCGCGCACGGCTCGGTGCTCCTCGGCCTGTTCTTCGCAATCAAGGCCTGGTCCTATGGGCTTGACCGTTATCTGCTGCTCTACGGCGACAATGGGGTCGTTGTCGGCGCAGGCTACACCGACGTCCACGTTCAGCTGCCGGTTCTTTGGTTGCTGGTCGCGCTCGCCGTCATCGCAGCCTTCGTCTGCCTCACCAACCTGAGGGTGCGCACCTACAAGCTCCCGCTGCTCGCAGCCATTGCTCTATTCGGGACCTCCTTCATGCTGGCGGAAATCATGCCGGCCCTGGTCCAGCGCGTATACGTAAAACCCAGCGAGTTGCAGCTCGAAACGCCGTACATCCGGCGCAACATCGCCTCGACGCAACAGGCCTACGATCTTCATCGCGTCGCGGTGGAACCCTTCCCGGCGGAACAGAGCCTCACGGCAAAGACGCTGGAAGCCAACCGGGCCACCATCGACAACATCCGGCTGTGGGACTGGCAGCCGCTGATGGACACCTACGGTCAGATGCAGGAGATCAGGACCTATTACCGGTTCCATGATGTGGATGTCGACCGCTATTGGCTGGACGGTTCCTATCAGGCGGTGATGCTGTCCGCGCGCGAGCTGAAATCTTCGCTGTTGCCGCCGAATGCGCAGACCTGGGTGAACCGTCACCTGCTGTTTACCCACGGCAACGGCGCGGTGATGAGCCCCGTCACCCGCAAGAGTTCCGAGGGGCTGCCGATCTTCTACCTGCGCGACATCCCTCCCGTCGCCTCGGGCGGGCCTCCGATCAGCGAGCCGCGCATCTATTATGCGGAAGAAACCGACAGCTACGTCGTGGTGAAAGCGAGCACGCCGGAGTTCGATTATCCCAAGGGCAAGGACAACATCTACGCGTTCTACACCGGAACGGGCGGCATCCCCGTCGGCAGTCTCGCGCGCAAAGCTCTATTCGCCTGGCACTTCAGCGACGTGAACCTGCTGCTCACGCAGTATATCACACCCGCGAGCCGGATCATGATCCGCCGCAATATCCAGGAACGCGTCGGCACGATCGCTCCGTTCCTCGCGCTCGACCATGATCCCTATCTCGTCATCGGCGACGGACGGCTGTTCTGGATGCAGGACGCCTACACGACCAGCAGCTATTTTCCCTATGCCCAGCCGTCGCCCGGCGGCAGCCTCAATTACATCCGCAACTCGGTGAAGGTGGTGATCGACAGCTACAACGGCACCGTCGACTTCTATCTCGTGGACACGGCGGATCCGATCGCGGCCACCTACCAGCGGATCTTCCCGGGGATATTCAAGCCGCTGTCCGCGATGCCTGCCGACCTGCAGCGACACATTCGTTACCCCGAGGACCTTTTTCGCCTCCAGGCGCAGATGTATCGCGCGTATCACATGGACAGCCCGGAAGTTTTCTACAATCGCGAAGACCTCTGGCAGTTCCCGCGCCAGCCCGAGGGCGGGGAAAATGCAGTGGTGGTGCCCTACTACATCATCATGCGATTGCCCGGAGAGGCGAATGCCCAGTTCTTTCTCATGCTGCCGATGGTACCGAGCCAACGGCAGAACATGATCGCATGGCTTGCAGCGCGTTGCGACCCGCCGAACTACGGCAAGCTGATCGTGTACGAGTTTCCCAAGGACAAGCTTGTCTATGGTCCATTCCAGATCGAGGCGCGCATCAATCAGAACACGGACATCTCGCAGCAACTCTCGCTGTGGAACCAGTTGGGATCGCGGGTGATCCGCGGCAACATTCTCGTGATCCCGATCGAGAACTCGATCCTCTACGTCTCGCCGCTCTACCTGCGCGCGGAGCAGGGCCAGCTGCCGGAGCTCAAGCGCGTGATCGCAGCCTACGGCGACCAAGTGGTGATGAAGGAGACGCTCGGCGCGGCATTGCAGGCGCTGTTCTCGGAAGGCGGTACCGGGACGGCTACTACGACCAGCGCTGCAACCGGAGCACCTGCAGGAACCGCAACGGCAGATGCGGCAAGCAAGGCTCTCGATCGGTATAACCAGGCGCTCGAGCGCTTGAAGTCCGGGGATTGGACGGGGTTCGGGACGGAGCTGGACGCCCTCCGCGATCTCCTGCAGCAGATGAGCAGCCAGGGCGCGGCTGGGAAATAAGAGACGGGTGATGCAGATATGCGAGAGATCCTTATCGAGGCCCGCGAGCTCTGAAGGCTGAGAGCAGATGCGACAGCATCCAACTGAGGGGCACTCATGAGCATCCGCAAAATTCTGATTGCCGTTGACGACCAACCTCTCTCGGTGCGCGCGGCGGAGATAGGCGCCGAGCTTGCGCAGGCGCTTGGCGGCGAAGTGGCGCTCATCCATGTCAACGCTGAGGGCTATCCCGGAGATACGGGAATCCCACCACAGCAATTGATCGCCCAAGCCCAGGAGGAGAGCAAGCGACTGCTGTCTGGGTTCCGTGAGCGGCTTTCGCTCTCGCCTTCCGCGCTCGAGTTCGTGCAGACGGGTGCACCCGCCGAGACCATTGCGAGAGCGGCCACGGAGTGGCGCGCGGATCTCATCGTCATCGGCAGCCATGGGCGGACCGGCGTTCGCCGGGCGTTGCTCGGCAGCGTCGCCGAGGGCGTCATGCGCAACGCCCCCTGCCCCGTGCTGGTGGTGCGCGCACCGAACTGACACATGATGTTCGGGCGCGTTCCGGCGAGGGCGCTCGTCGCGCTGATCGTCCTGCTCGGGCCGACCTGCGCTGCGCTCGCGGCGGATCAAGCCGCACCTGAGCCGTCGGAAGCGATCTTTATTGCGCAGATCGTGTTGCTGCTTCTGGTGGCGCGCCTGCTGGGCGAGCTCATGCAGCGGATCGGCCAGCCCGCAGTAATGGGGCAGCTGCTCGCCGGAATCGTGTTGGGCCCTTCGGTGTTTGGAGCCCTTTGGCCGCAGGCGCAACACGCGATCTTCACCACCGGACGCGAGCAGAACGCGATGCTCGACGCGGTATCGGCGCTGGGGATCCTGATGCTTCTGCTGCTGACCGGCATGGAGACCGACCTCAAGGTGGTGAAGCGGGCCCGGCGCGCGGCTGTGAGCGTGTCGGCGGCAGGGATCGCCGTCCCCTTCGCTTGCGGGTTCGTGCTGGGCGAGCTGTTGCCCGAGAGCATGCTGCCACGACCGGATCAGCGGCTGATCACCTCCTTGTTCCTCGGAACGGCGCTCTCGATCGCGTCCGTCAAGATCGTTGCGATGGTAGTGCGCGAGATGGGTTTCATGCGCCGCAGGATCGGCATGACGCTGGTCGCTTCCGCCATCATCGACGATACGGTGGGCTGGACCATAATTGCCGTTACTTCGAGCCTCGCGTTGCATGGGAGCGTGAATGCGGCGAGCCTGGCGCAAAGCCTGCTCGGAACGGCAGTCTTCCTGCTGGTGAGCTTCACCCTCGGCCGGCGACTCGTATTCGCCCTGATTCGCTGGACCAACGACACTTTCATCAGCGAGGTACCGGTCGTTACCGCGATCCTGATCGTCATGGGCGTGATGGCCCTGACAACGCATCTCATCGGCATCCACACGGTGCTCGGCGCGTTCGTCGCAGGAATCCTGGTTGGCGAGTTCCCGATCCTGACCCGCCACATCGACGAGCAATTGCGCGGACTGGTGGTCGCTCTGTTCATGCCGATCTTTTTTTCGCTTGCCGGGCTGCACGCGGATTTGTCGGTGCTTCGCAACCCGCAGCTTGCTCTCCTTGCGCTGGGTCTGATCGCGATAGCAAGCGTCGGCAAGTTCGCCGGAGCATTCCTGGGAGGCGCATTGGGTCGGCTCACTTCCCCGGAATTGCTTGCGCTGGCCTGCGGCATGAATGCCCGTGGCTCGACCGAGGTCATTGTCGCCACGATCGGACTTTCGATTGGTGTCATCAGTCAGGACCTCTTCACCATGATCGTCACCATGGCAATCGTGACCACGCTGGCGATGCCGCCAATGCTGCGATGGGCATTGGCGAGGATTCCGCTGCACGAGGAGGAGCGGGCCCGCCTCTCGCGCGAAGAGTTCGAAGCCAAAGGCTTTGTCTCCAATGTGGAGCGGTTGCTGGTGGCAGTGGACGACAGCGCCAACGGCCGGCTGGCTGTGCGTCTTGCCGGCCTGCTCGCTGGATCGCGGGGGATCACCACGACCGTCCTTCACCTGGGACGCGGCAATCCGGAAGCGAGCATCAGAGCCGCCGTCGCCTCCATGAGCAGTCCCGGACCCGAGCATCCGGAGGAACGGCGCAAGGTGCACCTGACATTGCGCACCGATGCGCTTCCCGCTCAGTCCGCCGTCGCAAAAGAGGCGCAGAAGGGCTACGGCCTGCTTATGCTCGGAATCGGCAAAACGGTCGCCGCCCATGGCGGATTCCATGAGGAGATATCTCATATCGCCGCAATGTATGAGGGTCCGCTGGCGGTCGTCGTGGCGCGGGGGGCGCACATGCACGCGCCAGAGGAGGAGAACCTCAACATCCTGGTTCCGGTGCGGGGCAACAAGGTCTCGCGGCGTGCGGCCGAAGTGGCGCTTGCACTGACACGGCCCGGCGATCGCATGGTGACGGCGTTCTATGTCCTGAGCACGGTCGGGTTGGGCGCTGCGCAGCGCCGGCTCAAACGACCCACCCCGACCCACCGTCACGAGGAATTGGTCCTCCGGGACATCGTCGAGCTTGCCGACCGCTACGGCCACTCGATCCGCACCGCGCTGCGGCTCAACATCGCTCCCGAGGATGCCATCCTCAGGCAGGCTCAGCTCGGCCACTACAATCTGATCGTCATGGGCGTGGGCCGACCGGCCGGCGACACGCTCTATTTCGGCAAGGTTGCAGCCGCCGTCCTTGATAATTCCGACCGCTCGATCCTGTTCGTGTCGAGTTGATGCCGATCGGGGATAACCACAGGACGGGCAGTCGACCTGTCACATCACAGCTGGACTTCTCCTAACGCGGTGTTCCAACGCGAATCGGTCGGCCACTCTGGTCTGTATCAAGGCGCTCAGGCGTCGATTTGAGTGTCGCGGAAAAGTCTGCAATACGCTGCGGCTTGTTTGCACGCAACGCGAAGGAGTTTGCTCATGAGACCCGAACACGCAGCGCGGCGAACCATCATCCGCGAATGGATGTCGCTTCCGCGCGATAAACGGCAAACTCCGGAGCAGACCGCCACGTACGCTCAGAAAGCCATCGAAAAGCATCAGGTCCGTTGCAGCGGAGATCCCTACCAGAGGGTCATGGCCTGGCTGTTGCCGCGAACAGGAAAGCCATGATCGCCGGCACCTGACCGACGCGCGTCCGTGGCCGAGATCACCGGCTATCTCGCTCCCGCTGGTTTCGTTGCCGAGCTCCAGCGGCAGCTGGGGGCGGCTGCGCTCGCAACCCACGGGCGCGCCTCGTGCTGAGCGCATTCTCGGGTCGGCGGATCCACCCCAACGGCCATCTTTATGAGATTCCTATGGCCGGTCAGGCGGATTCCCCTCGAAAACATATGTCCGCGATGGCAGGTAATCGGCGACCTGAAACGGATGAGCTTTCTCCCCGTTCGAACTTCATCAATAGATTCCCTCCGCGCGCATGATTGTTGATCGTGGTGCGCAATGCTTCGCAGGAAGGCTCTCATGCTGGACGTCATCATGATCGGCGTGGCACTCGGGTTTTTTGCGCTGTCGGTCGGCTACACCTTCGCGTGCGATCGGCTGTGAGGAGGCGGCGATGATCTTTGACTATTCGCTCGCAGCGATCGTCACGGCGGGCCTCATGATTTATCTCACCTACGCTCTGCTGCGGCCCGAGCGATTCTGAAGGGGTCATCACCGTGACCGTCATCGGCTGGCTGCAGATCCTCATTTACTGCGCCATTATCGTCGCGATCGTGCCGTTCCTCGGCGCCTACATGACGCGCGTCTTCAACGGCGAGCGGACGTTTCTTTCACCGGTTTTGCGGCCGGTAGAGGCGGCGCTTTATCGGACGGGTGGAGTCGATCCCCGGCGCGAGCAGAGTTGCGTGAGCTACACCATTGGCATGCTGCTGTTTCATGTCGGCGGGTTTGCGATCCTGTACGCTTTGATGCGCCTGCAGGCGCTGCTTCCCTTCAACCCCGCGGACCAGTCCGCGGTCGCCCCGGATCTTTCTTTCAATACCGCAGTCAGCTTCATCACCAATACCAACTGGCAGAACTACGGCGGCGAAAGCACGATGTCCTATCTCGTGCAGATGCTTGGCCTCACGCATCAGAACTTTTTATCCGCCGCAACCGGCATCTGCCTCGCAGTTGCGCTGATTCGCGGCTTCGCGCGCGCTTCGGCGCAAACGGTGGGCAATTTCTGGGTCGATATCACGCGCTGCACGCTCTACATCCTGCTGCCGACCTGCATCGTGTATGCATTGTTCCTGGTATGGCAGGGGATGCCGCAGACGCTCGGCCCCTACATCGACGCGACAACCCTCGAAGGCGGCAAGCAGACCATTGCGGTCGGCCCGGTTGCCTCACAGGTCGCAATCAAGATGCTCGGCACCAACGGCGGCGGCTTCTTCAACGCCAACGCCGCGCATCCGTTTGAGAACCCGACCGCGCTGTCGAATTTCGTGCAGATGCTATCGATCTTTGCGATCGGTGCAGCTCTCACCAACGTTTTCGGCCGCATGGTCGGCAACCAGCGCCAGGGCTGGGCCATTCTGGCTGTCATGGGCGTCCTGTTCTTGGCCGGTGTCACGGTTTGCTACTGGGCTGAAGCCCACGGCAACGACGCTTTCACGGCGCTCGGTCTGACCGGTGGCAACATGGAAGGCAAGGAAGTCCGCTTCGGGATCCCGGCATCTGCCCTGTTTGCCGTGATCACGACGGCGGCCTCGTGC
Source organism: uncultured Alphaproteobacteria bacterium (assembly GCA_963841705.1). Lineage (GTDB taxonomy): Bacteria > Pseudomonadota > Alphaproteobacteria > Rhizobiales > Xanthobacteraceae > VAZQ01. The sequence continues at coordinate 105,972 of CAWJDY010000025.1, read as the reverse complement.
GGGGCGGTCAACGCCATGCATGACTCCTTCACGGCGCTCGGGGGCATGATCCCGCTGATCAACATGCAGCTCGGCGAGATCATCGTCGGCGGGGTCGGCGCCGGCATGTACGGCATGCTGCTCTTTGTCATCATCTCGATCTTTGTTGCCGGCCTGATGGTGGGGCGAACGCCGGAATATGTCGGCAAGAAGATCGAGGCCAAGGAGGTCAAGATGGCGATGCTTGCGATCCTGATCCTGCCGCTGATGTATCTCGGGTGGACTGCGGTCGCGGTTGTGATCCCCTCCTCCGTCGCCGCGACCGCAAACCCGGGACCGCACGGCTTCACCGAGGTCCTCTATGCCTACACCTCGCAGACCGGCAACAACGGCTCGGCCTTCGCCGGGCTCTCGGGAAACACCCTGTTCTACAATGTCACGGGGGCAATCGCGATGTTGGTGGGCCGATTCTGGATGATCATTCCGGCCATGGCCATTGCCGGCTCCCTTGCCGCGAAGAAATCGGTCCCAGCATCCGCCGGCACCTTTCCCACCACCGGCGGCCTCTTCGTTGGGCTGGTCGTTGGAGTGATCATGATCATCGGCGGGCTGACCTTCTTTCCGGCGCTCGCGCTTGGGCCCATCGTCGAGCAGATTGCCATGACGACCGGCACGCTGTTTGCGCCGAATTAATCCGGAGCCAGTCCATGGAAACCGTTCACGTGCGCAGACGCGGGCCTGCCTCGGCCATGGTCGATCCCAAGATCGTGGTGCCGGCAATCGGCGCAGCGTTTGTGAAGCTCGACCCGCGGACCCTGAGCAAGAATCCGATCATGTTCGTGCTCGAGATCGTGACCCTGCTCACCACGGTCATCTTGATCCGCGATCTCGTGCGCGGCGGAGAACACGTTTTCTTTGAATTTCAGATCATCCTCTGGCTGTGGTTCACGGTGCTGTTCGCAAACTTGGCCGAAGCCGTTGCCGAGGGCCGCGGCAAGGCCCAGGCGGATGCGCTCCGGCGCACGCGCACCGAGACAACGGCTAAGGTCCTCACTGGATCGGACCGCAGAAACTACAAGATCGTGCCTGCGCCAAAGCTCAGGGTCGGCGACGTGGTTCTGGTCGAGGCCGGTGATACGATCCCCTCGGACGGCGAAGTCATCGAAGGGATTGCCTCCGTCAACGAGGCCGCGATCACAGGGGAATCGGCGCCGGTCATTCGCGAATCCGGCGGCGACCGATCGGCAGTGACCGGCGGCACGCAGGTGCTCTCCGACTGGATCCGGGTGCGCATTACCGCCGCCCCCGGCTCGACCTTTATCGACCGCATGATCAAACTGGTGGAGGGCGCCGAGCGCCAGAAGACACCCAACGAGATCGCGCTCAACATTCTTCTGGTCGGGCTTACCATCATCTTCGTATTCGCGACGGCGACCATTCCGAGCTACGTCACCTATGCGCAAGGCACCATCTCGGTGGTGATCCTGGTTGCGCTGTTTGTGACGCTCATTCCGACCACGATCGGCGCGCTCCTTTCCGCGATCGGTATTGCGGGTATGGACCGGCTCGTGCGCTTCAACGTGCTCGCGATGTCGGGCCGTGCGGTGGAAGCAGCGGGTGACGTCGATACGCTCCTGCTCGACAAGACCGGGACCATCACGCTTGGCAACCGCCAGGCAACCGAGTTCAGGCCTATTGCCGGGGTCAACGAGCAGGACCTCGCGGACGCAGCACAGCTCGCCTCGCTTGCCGATGAGACACCCGAGGGACGCTCGATCGTCGTGCTCGCCAAGGAGAAATACGGTATCCGCGGCCGCGACCTGGTCGAGATGCGTGCCACCTTCATTCCGTTCACAGCGCAAAGCCGCATGAGCGGCGTGATGGTGGGCTCTTCCTGGGTGCGCAAAGGGGCGGTCGAGGCGGTGATCAATTATCTCAACACGCCCACCGCTGCGGTGATGCCAACCGGCGCAGTCCGCTCGCTGCACCCGGTGGTGAGCACCGATGCGGTACGCGAGATTCAATTGATTGCCGAGGAGATCGCGAAGTCGGGCGGCACACCGCTTGCCGTGGCCAAGGACGGTCGCCTGCTCGGCATCATCCAGCTCAAGGATATCGTGAAGGGAGGGATACGCGAGCGGTTCGCCGAGCTACGGCGCATGGGCATCCGCACCATCATGATCACCGGCGACAATCCGATGACCGCAGCTGCCATTGCGGCGGAAGCAGGGGTCGATGACTTCCTCGCCCAGGCAACGCCGGAGCAGAAGCTCAAGCTCATCCGCGAGGAGCAGGCCAAAGGCAAGCTCGTCGCCATGTGCGGCGACGGCACCAACGATGCGCCGGCCCTGGCGCAGGCCGATGTCGGCGTTGCCATGAATACCGGCACGGTGGCGGCACGCGAAGCCGGCAACATGGTCGACCTGGACTCCAATCCGACCAAGCTGATCGAGGTCGTGGAGATCGGAAAGCAGCTGCTGATGACCCGCGGCGCCTTGACCACGTTCTCGATAGCGAATGACGTGGCCAAATATTTCGCGATCATTCCGGCAATGTTCGTCGCTTTCTATCCGCAGCTGCAAGCGCTCAATATCATGAACCTGTCCACCCCGCAGAGCGCGATCCTCTCCGCAATCATATTCAATGCGCTCATCATCATTGCGCTCATCCCGCTCGCTCTCAAGGGTGTGCGTTACCGGGCAATCGGCGCGGCGGCGCTGCTGCGGCGCAATCTCCTGATCTACGGGGCTGGCGGCATCGCCCTGCCGTTCATCGCCATCAAGGCGATCGACGTCGTGGTTACCGCCCTGCACCTCGCCTGAGGAACAAGAGGCTATGCTGAGAGAACTCCGCCCTGCAATCGTGCTCGTTGTCGCCCTGACGCTCATTACCGGCATCGCCTACCCCTTTGCCATGACCGGGATTGCGCGCGTGCTCTTTCCAGCCCAGTCCCAAGGCAGCCTGATCGAGCAGAACGGCAGGATCATTGGATCGGCGCTGATCGGTCAGGAATTCCAGAGCGACCGTTATTTTCATGGCCGTCCCTCGGCTACCGTGGCACCCGATCCGAACGACCCGACCAAAACTGTCCCTGCCCCCTACAGCGCGGCAAATTCCGGCGGATCCAATCTCGGCCCGACCAACAAATCGCTCGTTGAGCGGGTCCAGGGAGACATGGACAGGCTGAAACAGGAAAACTCCTCCTCTGAAGTTCCCATCGACCTGGTGACGACGTCCGGCAGCGGTCTCGACCCGAATATCTCTCCCGACGCGGCACTTTTTCAGGTGCCTCGCGTTGCGAAAGCACGCAATATGTCCGAAGATAGCGTGCGCCGGCTCGTGAATGAGTTCGTGGAGGGCCGCACCCTCGGCATCCTGGGCGAGCCGCGAGTCAATGTGCTCGCGCTCAATCTGGCGCTCGATCGTGCGGCAGCCCGCTAAAATGAGTCCTGATGGCGGATCAGCGCCGCGACCCCGACCAGCGACCGTCCCCCGACGCCCTGCTCGAAGCAGCCCGGCGCGAAGACAGCCTTGGTGGCCGGCTCAAGATTTTTGTCGGGGCCGCACCCGGAGTAGGCAAGACCTACGAGATGCTGCAACAGGCCCGCGCCCGCAAGCTCGACGGCTATGACGTGGCGGTCGGCGTGGTGGAAACCCACGGCCGCAAGGAAACCCAGGCTCTGCTGGAAGGGCTCGAGGTCATTCCTCGCCGCCGGCTCGAATACAAGGGGCAGGCGCTGGAGGAGATGGACCTCGATGCCGTCATAGCGCGGCACCCGCAGATCGTCCTGGTCGACGAGCTCGCCCATACCAACGCGCCGGGGAGCCGCCATCCCAAGCGCTATCTGGACGTCCAGGAACTGCTCAACCACGGAATCAACGTCTACACCACGGTGAACATCCAGCACATCGAAAGTCTCAACGATGTGGTGGCGCAGATCACGCATGTGCGGGTGCGCGAGACCGTCCCGGACTCGGTGTTCGACCGCGCCGACGCAATCGAGCTCGTCGATATCACCCCGGACGACCTGATCGAGCGGCTCAAGGAGGGCAAAGTCTACGTCCCCAAGCAGGCCGAGCGTGCGCTGGAGCATTATTTCTCGCCCGGAAACCTGACCGCGCTGCGCGAGCTTGCGCTTCGCACAACGGCGGAACGCGTGGACGAGCAGCTGCTCACCCACATGCAGGCTCATGCCATCCCGGGACCATGGGCCGCGGGCGAGCGCATTCTGGTCTGCATCTGCGAGGATCCCAGGGGGGTGGGGCTCGTACGCTATGCCAAGCGCCTGACCGACCGGCTGCATGCGCCGTTCACCGTGCTTTACGTCGAGACCCGGCGCAGCCTGCAGCTTACCGAGATAGAGCGCGACCGCATCGCCGACACGCTGCGGCTGGCGGAGGCGCTTGGCGGCGAGGCGCTGAGCGTACCGGGAAGCGTGCGCAGCATTGCCGATGACGTGGTGAGCTTCGCGCACGCAAACAATGTCACTCAGATCATCATCGGAAAATCCACGCGGTCACGCTGGTTCGAGATTCTGCACGGCTCGGTAGTGCATGAGCTGGTGCGGAAGTCCGGCAGCATCAGCGTCCACGTCATCGCTGGGGAGGAGCTCGCGGGCGAGCCGATTCCGAAGAAAACGATCCGAACCGCCGAGCACCAGGAGGCATTCAACCTCGCGCCCTACGGCGCTGCGCTCGCGTCTGTTGCTGCCGCGTTGGGTATCAGCGAGGTCATGTGGCAGTGGATCGGGATTGAAAATGTTGATCTCGTTTTTCTCACTGCAATCGTCGTCGTGGCGGTGCGCTTCGGGCTCTGGCCTTCACTCTTTGCCAGTATCGCCTCCTCGCTCTGTTACAACTTCTTCTTTTTGCCGCCTATCTACACCTTCACGATTACGGACCCGACAAATGTCGCCGCTTTCCTGTTTTTCACGATTACGGCCATCATCGTCTCCAACGTTGCATCACGCGCGCGCTCCCATGCCCTTGTCGTCATGGGGCGCGCGCGAAACACCGAGCAGCTTTACGCGTTCAGCCGCAAGCTCGCGGGTGTGGTGACGCTCGACGACCTTCTGTGGGCCACCGCGTACCAGATTGCGTTGATGTTGAAGGTGCACGTGGTGCTGCTGTTGCCGGAAGAGGGCTCGATTGCGGTCAAGGTCGGCTATCCGCCGGAGGATACCCTCGACCAGGCGGATTTGGCGGCCGCCAAATGGGCATGGGAGAACAACAGAGCGGCGGGCCGCGGCTCGGAGACGCTCCCCGGCGCAAAGCGCTTGTTCTTGCCCATGCGCACCGGCCGCGGCGCCATTGGAATCGTCGGAATCGACAGCGACAAGCCTGGCCCCCTGCTCACTCCCGATCAGCGCCGGCTGCTGGACGCGCTGATGGATCAGGCTGCGCTCGCGATCGAGCGGGTTCGCCTGGTCGAGGACATGGAACGCGTCAAGCGGACAATGGAGACGGAACGCTTGCGTTCAGCGCTGCTCACTTCCATCTCGCACGATCTCAAGACGCCGCTTGCCGCCGTCCTCGGCGCGGCAGGGACGTTGCGCAGCCTGTCAAACGTGCTCGATGAGCAGGCCAAGGCCGATCTTGTTGCTACCATCATCGATGAATCCGAGCGGCTCAACCGTTTCATCGCCAACCTGCTCGACATGACGAAGCTGGAATCCGGCGCAGTCGTTCCCAATGCGGCTCTGCACGATCTGGGCGAAGTGGTAGGCAGCGCGCTCGCGCGCGCAAACAAGATACTCGCGCACCATCGCATCGAGGTGGAGCTCGCCGACGACCTGCCCATGGTGGAGATCGACCCGGTTTTGTTCGAGCAAGTGCTGTTCAATCTGTTGGACAACGCTGCCAAATACGCGCAACCCGCAACGACTATCCGCATCCAGAGCTGGCGCGATCGAGAGTCCGTCATTCTGCAGATCCTGGACGAGGGCGATGGTATCCCACCGGGCGATCTGGAGCACATCTTCGACAAGTTCTATCGAGCGCGCAAAACCGACCAGGTGCGCGCGGGGACCGGGCTCGGGCTCGCCATCTCTCGCGGCTTCATCGAAGCGATGCGTGGCACGATCTGGAGCGGCAACAGAACCGATCGCAGCGGCGCGATCTTCAGCATCCGACTGCCGATCCCGGCAGCGGCCAGATCGTTGGATACCGCCGCATGAGCGCTGCTCCGGTCCGGGTCCTGATCGTCGATGACGAGCCGCCGATCCGCAAGCTGCTGCGCATGGGGCTCGCCGCCCAAGGCTATCATGTCCTGGAAGCGCCCGATGGCGGAACCGCGCTCGACCTGATGACGCAAAAGCCCGATCTGGTCATTCTCGATCTCGGCCTGCCGGACATGCAGGGCTTCGACCTGCTACGCGCGATCCGCGCGCATAACGAGCGTGTTCCCATCGTGGTGCTTTCGAGCCGCGACGATGAGGCCGCAAAGGTTGAGGCGCTGGACATGGGTGCAGACGACTACGTAACAAAGCCGTTCGGCACCGACGAGCTGCTTGCCCGCATGCGGGCGGCGCTGCGGCATCAGCTTCAGGTTCAGGGCGAGCGCCCGATCTTTCACACCGGCGACCTTTCGGTCGATCTCGTGCGCCGCATCGTGAAAGTCGGGGAGAAGGAAGTGAAGCTCTCCCCCAAGGAGTATGATCTATTGCGGCTGCTCGTCGCGCACGCGGGTAAGGTTCTCACCCACAAGTTTTTGCTGCGAGAGCTCTGGGATGATTTGACCGACGCGCAGTATCTGCGCGTGTATGTGCGGCAACTGCGGCAAAAGATCGAGGCCGATCCGGAGCGCCCGCAATACATCCTGACCGAGACGGGGATCGGCTATCGCTTGCGCGCACCCACGTGATCCCTCTTCCATCCCAGAGTCATCTTCACTGCGACTCACTGCGACTCTGACGTTTGAATCTCAACGGATTTGCGTTCGGCTTCGGCGGCGCATGCAAGCCATGCTTCGGCGATCTCAAGGAGCGCTGCGCGATCCTTATCGTTTGCAGCGCTCTTTGCCAGCTGCTTGCATTGCGCCGCATATTCTCTGAACTTTGCGGGGCTTCGCATGGCACATATCCCACGAGCGGTGTCTCACGTCGGAGGACCAACAGCCGTTGCCATGGTAAAGTTCCACAACCGAAACCAGTCGCATGATTGCAACCGAGAAGCGTGAAGTTGACCGGCTTTTATTCCGGTTTTTTAGATTCGCGACCTTCTGCCTGGTCTGCAAGCCGTACCCAGGTTTCTGCCATCCTCAGAAGGAGCGCCTTATCGGTCGGATTTTGCGCATTTTGAGCGAGCCGAACGCACTCGCTTGCGTGCCGGCGATAATCGTCAGCAGAGGGCATGCCGCGGTTTCCCCCTCCTTTGGCTGCTACCCGCTTCAATGCTCTGGCACCGAGCTAGTTCCACGCCCTGGCGTAAGAAGCACATTGCCCGATGTCGCGCCGAGCTTGCCCGAACCGCCGTCCGCCCCACCGCAGTTGCGCACCTCCGCTGGGACGCGCCTGCGCCGGCGCGCCAACACGCACGGCTACTGGTCGGTGTGGATCCTGATTGGCGCCATCTGGATTTCGGGAAGCTGCGTGGTGGGCACGGCCGCTGCCGCGATCGTTTACATTCTCCGCTGATATTCCGACTGAAGCCGCGACTGGCCGCCGCGCACAGGACGCGCGGCGATTCATTGCGCAGAGTGCATCGGAGGCCCAGCCTGGAGTTGAACCAGGATACGAGACGGTTCCCCATCTCTGCGTCGCCATTCCGCCACCGGGCCGCACGGAATTGGTAGCGCGGATGCGGCCAATTACGAGGATAAAGTTTAGGAAACGGTTAGCCCTGACGCAGCGTAGGTTGCCTGCGGCCAACGAGAAAGCGCGGTCATTCCCGCCGAGGTCAGCGCATACACGCCGCGCTCCACCCGGCAGAACCAGCCGTAGACATTATGCAGCAGTATTTTGGGGGCATCGGGAACGACAATCTTGACCTCGGACGTGCGCCGCGGACCGCTTGATAGCGAAGCGGCGCACGCGAGAGCTTGCTGGCGGTAGGCGGTCATGATCGGCGTCTTTGAGCTGCCGCCCAAGGCCGGATCGCCGACGCGGCGACGATGCTCGCTGATCAGTCGCACGCGGCGACGCGGGTCGCGACGCGGTCGCCAGGGGCCCGGCTGCACCAGGACCTCGACGCGTCCGGTGGTGGAGACACCGAGCAGGCCAAAGCCCAACAACCGGCAAAGCTTCAGCACGCGGGCGTCGCGCTCGCGACCACGCCGTCGCAGGCGCACGGCAAGCCAGACTTCATCGCATGCCGCCGTGCGATGCACGCCTTGCAGCACCAGGTCGAGATTGAACCCGAGCTTGAGCTCTCCAACGACCACGATAGGCGGTTCCCCATCGCGCAATGCGACCAGATCACATCCGCAGATCTCGCCTTTCACCTCGAAGCCGTGGCTCTCGAGGAACCGCTTCACCGGCGGATAAAGCGAAGTTTCCCGCATGCCCCGCTCCGTGTGGGCGGCATCACTTGCTTTCGAGGCTCCATCGCTCTCCACCGGCTTGCGCAGGGATGCCCTCCTTGCGCGAACCGGTTGGTGCTCTGGCTCCCGAGGCATCTGCGAGGCGGGCTTGAGGACCGAAACGCGCGTCGAACAGGTCATGCACCCAAGGCAGTGGGCTCTATCCATCCTGCGCGGACGCGTGCCTGCAGGATGATCGTATCGCATTGCTTGCGCGATACCGCCATGTCGCCGAGGATGCCGGGATGCGTCGTGATCTTGTCGCCCCGGCGCTCGGTCCATCCCAAAAGATCATCGGTGGCGCAGGCCGCGAGATCCTCGATGGTCCTGATGCCGTTCTTTCCGAATGCCACCAGCATCGAGGCCACTATCCCCGGAATATCGTCAAACGCCTCCTCGAGGCCCAGCATTACAGCTCGCGATCTCGCGAAGCCCTGCTGCGATGCCTGCTGTTGCGAAGCAATGGGGAGAGAGGTTTCGGCTTTCATGGGTGGCATCCTGTTCGGATCTCGATGCATCCGACGGTTGCGCTGATTTGCTTAACGCGTCGTTAATTTCAGGCGCGTGAAAGCGGATCACGCAACGGCCGGCTCAGTGAAATGCGGCCTCCCGCTTGAGATCCTTTGCCACGTCGTCGAGCGCACGCTCGAGCCGAATGCCGATCTCTTCGATGTCCGAGGCTTCGATCACCAGCGGCGGAGCAAACACCAATCGGTCCCCTACCACTCGCAGAATCAACCCGTGATGCTTGGCCGCGGCGTCGACGCGCGCGCCCACCTTGAGCGCGGTATCGAACGGAATGCGCTTTTCCCCATCGCGCATGAGCTCCATGCCGAGGATGAGCCCGACCCCGCGCGCTTCGCCGACCATGGGATGTGATTGGAGCCGGCCAAGGGTCGATTGCAACACCGGACCCAGCCGTTTGGCGCGCGCGACGATGTCCATCTCGGCGTACATCTTCTGCACCTCCAGCGCCACAGCGGCCGCAACCGGGTGACCGGCATAGGTATAGCCATGCGCAAAATTCCCCAACCGGTCGGATTGCGCCAGCATGGCATCATGCACACGCCGGTTCACGAGCACCGCCGAGATCGGCTGCATGGCAGCGGAAAGCGCCTTTGCCGTCGTGATCATGTCCGGACGCAGAGAATAGGTCTGTGAACCCCACATCTCTCCGGTGCGGGCAAAGCCGCAGATCACCTCGTCCGCAACAAACAGGATATCGTACTTGCGCAGCACTGCCTGGATCTTTTCGAAATAACCCTGCGGCGGAAGGATCGCACCACCCGCGCCCATGATCGGCTCGGCGAAGAAGGCCGCGACCGTCTCGGGACCTTCCGCTTGGATCAGCTTATCAAGCGCTTGCGCCATGCGCGTCGAGAACTCCGTCTCGCTCTCGCCTTGCTCGTGCCGGCGGTAATAATGGGGAAATTCGGTGTGCTTGAACGGCGCGAACGGCAAACCGAACCCGGCATGCATGTCAGGCTTGCCCGAGAGACTCACGGCAGCGCAAGTGTTGCCGTGATACGCCATCTGGCGCGCGATGATCTTGACGCGCTGCGGCTCATCGCGCGCATGCCAGTAATACCATGCAAGCTTGATCGCGGTGTCGTTTGCCTCGGAGCCCGAGCACTGGAAAACCACGCGCGCCATGGGCACGGGCGCAATCCGCAGCAGCGTCTCGGCGAGAGCAATGGCCGGCTCGTTCGAGCGATGACGATAGAGATGGTAATAGCCGAGCCGACGCATCTGCTCGTAGGCGACCTTGGCCAGCCGCTCGGAGGCGAAGCCCAGCGAGGCGCACCACAAGCCTGCGACCGTTTCGATGTAGTCGCGGCCGGCCTCGTCGAACACGCGGCAACCGTCCCCGCGCGCGATGACCAGCGGGCCTTCCTGTTGATGCAGGCGCAGGTTCGTCTGCATGTGCACAAGGCTTGCGATGTCGCGCGCCTCGATCGAGTTCGGGATGTAGGTCACGCGGCATCCTCCTCCGATTGAGCGGACTTTCGCAGCGCGTCCGGATCTGCAATCCCGTAATCGCGCGCCGCAGCCGCCGTGCTGACGTATCCATTGAGCAGATCGCGACCCACTGAAGCGCGATCACGGTCCGCCGCCGCCCCGAAGCCGCCCGACCCGGGCGTGCGCATGGCAATCACCGCGCCTGCCGGCGCGTGGAACGCGCCCTTGCTGGGCAGGCGGCGGCTCGCGCCATCGGGGGTGGTTAGCAACACCTCAGCCGCTGCGCCGGCTTTGCCACCGAGCAACCCAAATGGCGGCGAGGTCATTCGCTCCATGCACAGCGCCCCAGTAGCATCGGCACCCTCCAGCAGCCGCCAAACCCGAACTGCACCGCAGCCGCCGCGATAGCGGCCGGCACCGCCCGAGTCCGGATCGATCGCGTAGCATTCGATGCGCACGGGGAAAGCCGTTTCCAGGACTTCCACCGGGGTGTTCATGGTGTTGGAGATGCCGGCGGCGATGCAGTTGATTCCGTCCTTGTTCGGCCGAGCGCCGAAGCCACCCTTGACCGTTTCATAGGAGATGTACGGCCGCCGCGTGCGGGGATCGACGCCGCCAAGAGTGAGGATGGCAGACGTGCCCTGACTGCAGGCCATCACCTGCCGCGGCATGAAATTGGCAAGCGCGCCCATCACCATGTCCGCGACGCGATGCGAGATCTCATGATTTGCATAAACGACCGGAGCTGGAAACTCGGCGTTCACGACAGAGCCTTTCGGCGCCGTTATTTGAATGGCGCGCCAGCAGCCCGAGTTGGGCGGAATGAGATTGTTCGGATCGACCGCGGTCTTGATCCCGCAGAAAACACCCGAGGCCGTCACCGAAAGTGGCGCGTTCATCGGTCCTTTGACCTGCGGATCAGTCCCTGCAAAGTCCACGACCAGCCGATCGCGTGCTTTGCGGATGGACAAACGGATCTTGAACCGAGCGTCCTTGCCTGACGGATCATCTGCAATACCGTCGCCGTCGCAGAAGTCCTCGAACGCCCCTGAGCCGTCCGGAAGGTCCATGAGGCTCTCCCGCATGAGCCGCTCGGAATAATCCATGACCTGCGCCATGTAGCCGATGAGCGTCTCGCTGCCATAGCGCCGTGCAAGCCCTGCGAGCCGTTGGGTCGCCCGCAGGGTTGCCGCAAGCTGGGCACCAAGGTCGCCCTTGCGTTCATCCGGGGTGCGGACATTCGCCAGAATGAGCTTTTCGAGCTCGGCATTGAGCACGCCGCGGCTGAACAGCCGCAGCGGCGGAATGCGCAACCCCTCCCCGAAGATTTCCGTCACCGCGCCGTAGCTGCCGGGCGTAGCGGAACCGACGTCGGGCCAATGGGCGCGCAGGCAGGCATAACCGAGGAGCTGCCCAGCGTGGAACGCGGGCCTGATCACATTCACATCGGGCAGGTGGCTGCCGCCAAAGTACGGGTCGTTATGCACGAACACGTCGTTCTCATGCACGTCCCCCGCAAACGCCGCGACCACCGCACGCACCGCGTCGGGCATCGAGCCGAGATGGATGGGCAGATCAGGCCCTTGCGCTACCATCTCGCCCTGCGCATCGAATATGCCGCAGGAATAATCGCCCGCCGACTTGAGCAGCGGGGAGTAGGCGGTCTTGGCGAGGACCACCCGCATCTCCTCGGCAGTTTTATAGAGACTGTTCTTGACGATCTCGAAGGTCGCAGGATCGGCGTGCCGCACTCTTTCTTGCATGGCTACGGGTCCTTGCCGAGGCTCAGCAGCACGAAGCCGTCCTCGTTCATGTTGGCCTTCCATCCCGGCGGCACAAGAATGGTGGAATCAAGTGATTCGATCACTGCCGGGCCGCGCACTGCGTATCCCGCAGGCATGCGCGCGCGATCATAGATTGCTGCATCGACAAGTGCGGTCTCTCTGAACCACAGCGCACGTTTGCTCTTGAGCGCATCCATTCCGGCAGGAGCAGGCCTGTCGCGGATCGAGAGCGGCGGGATAGCGCCGATTGCGGCGACGCGAACGCTCACGATCTGCACCGGCTCGCTGCGGTTGTTGTGGCCATAAGTCTGCAGATGGCGCTGGTGAAATCTTTCCGAGATCTCGGCGAGCGCGATTTCATCCACGGGACGCCGTGAAGCCGGTATCGCGAGCTCGAAGGATTGCCGCGCGTAGCGCGCATCGACCGAACGATCGAGCCGCCGGCGTTCTGCCGGGATGCCGGCGCGATCGAGCATCGCCGCGCCTTCTCGCTCAAGTACCCGGAACGCCGCTTCCACCGAGTCCGGCAGGCCTGCGGCATCGCTGGACCCGGGCGCGCGGTGCAAAGTGCGCACGTAATCGCGCTTCAACTCGCTGCCGACAAGTCCCAGCGCAGAAAAGGCGCCGGGAATTGGCGGACAGATGATCTCGCTGATACCGAGCTCGGTTGCCAGCGCGGCAGCATGCAGCGGTCCTGCTCCGCCGAAAGCGGCAAGCGCAAAATCCCGCGGATCATGTCCGCGCTGCACCGATACGATCTTCAACACTTCCGCCATGGAGTGGTTGACGATGTCGATCACCGCAGCCGCGGCGGTGCGCACGTCCACGCCGAGCGGATCGGCAAGGTGCTTGCCCACAGCGGCGTTGGCCGCTGCATGATCGATGGCGAGATCGCCGCCGAGCAAGGAGTTTTTATCGAGATAGCCGAGCAGGAGATCGCAGTCCGTGACAGTCGGCGCGCTGCCGCCGCGGCCGTAGCAGACCGGGCCTGGATCGGCGCCTGCGCTTTGCGGACCGACGCGTAACGCTCCTGCCCGATCCACCCACGCGATCGATCCACCTCCGGCAGATACCTCGGCAAGATCGATCACGGGCATCCGGATCGGATGGCCGGTTCCGGTCATCCAGCGCGACATGCTGGGTCCGCCGCCAACCTCGTAGTCCGGCGTCGTCTCGTAGTGCCCGCCGCGGATGAGGCTTGCCTTGGCGGTGGTGCCGCCCATGTCGAAAGAAAGAAGATCAGGCCGCCCGCTTTGGCGCGCCAGCAGGGCTGCGGCAACGACCCCCGCAGCCGGTCCCGACTCCACCGCAACCGCGGGCATGGCGATCGCCTCGCGTGACTCCAGGATGCCGCCGTTCGATCCCATCAGGTGCAGCGCGGGTAGCCCTGCAGTTCGCGTGGCCTGTTCGAGGCGCTTGAGATAGGAGGCAAGAATTGGCCCGACATAGGCACAAACCGCCGTGGTGCTGCTGCGTTCGAATTCCTTGATCTCGGGCAAGACATCGCAGGACAGGTAGATGGGCATGTGCGGCAGCGCGGCGCCCAGCCGCTCGCCGAGCTTTCGCTCGTGTTGCGGGTTGAGAAAGCTGAAGAGGAACGAGACCGCCACCGCTTCCACGCGCGCAGCCCTGAGCGCCGCGATCAGCCCATCGATTTCCGCTTCCGCCAGCGGCGTCACAACCGCGCCGTCCGCTCCTACACGCTCCGTGATCTCGAATCGGAGTTGGCGCGGGATCAGGGTCGCGGGCGCGTCCTGAAAAAGATCATAAAGGTTCGCGCGCGCAGAGCGTCGCAGCTCCAGCACGTCGCGGAACCCGCGCGTGGTGATCAGGGCTGCGCGAGAGCCGCATTGCTGCAGGATCGCATTGGTCACCACCGTGGTCGCATGCGAAAGGTGATCCACACCGGCCGGCGCTACCTCGTAGCGGCGCATGGCGGCATCGAGCGCGTCGAGCACCCCTCGGGTGAGATCACCCGGCGTGGTCGGCACCTTGGCGACGCCGATCTCGCCGCTGGCGTCATTGACCAGAGCCACGTCCGTGAAGGTCCCGCCGATGTCGATGCCGATACGCCAGCCCATGGCGGGTGCGCTCTTCCTCTGCTCTAAACGCCTCGTGTGCCGCCGGATCAGGGATGCCCCGGCGCGTCGCGTAAGACAAGAGCGTAAGCGCGTTAAACCCGCGCCGGATGAGCGTGAATTGATGTAGAGTGCAGCAGCATGACTTACATTCTTCATCGCCAGGCCGGTCACTCCTATCCTGTCGCCGCGGAGGCTCAAGGCGTCATCATCCGCGATGCTGCCGGCAGCGAGTATATCGACGCTTCCAGCGGGGCGGCGGTCTCCTGCCTGGGACATTCGCATCCTGACGTGCTCGCCGCGATGCGTGAGCAGCTCGACCGTCTGGCTTATGCGCATACGAGCTTCTTCACGACTGATGTCGCCGAAGAGCTCGCCGACGAGCTGGTCGCGCGCGCGCCGGAAGGCATCGGTCATGTCTTCTTCGTAAGCGGCGGATCGGAGGCAATCGAGGCCGCGCTCAAGCTGGCGCGGCAATATTTTGTCGAGCTTGGGCAGCCGGAGCGGCGATACGTCATTGCGCGCCGCCAGAGCTATCACGGCATAACCCTGGGCGCGCTGGCGGTCGGCGGACGGGAACAGCAGCGCAAGCAGTTCGCTCCGCTGCTCTTCGAGACGCACCACGTATCGCCGGTCTTCGAATATCGCGAGCGGCGCCCGGAGGAGACCACGCAAGCTTACGCCGAGCGCCTGGCCGAGGAGCTCGATGCAAAGATCGAGGAGCTCGGCGGCGAGAACGTCATGGCCTTTGTTGCCGAGACCGTGGTTGGCGCCACCCTGGGTGCGGTGCCCGCGGTTACCGGCTATTTTCAGCGGATACGGGAAGTCTGCGACCGCCATGGTGTCCTGCTGATTCTCGACGAGGTCATGTGCGGCATGGGGCGCACGGGTACGCTGCATGCGTGCGAGCAGGAAGGAATTGCGCCCGATCTCATGGCGATCGCAAAGGGGCTCGGCGGCGGTTATGCGCCGATCGGCGCGCTCCTCATGCAGGACAAAATCTTCAATGCGGTTGCCGAGGGTTCCGGCGCTTTTCAGCACAGTCACACCTATATGGGTCATCCGCTCGCCTGCGCCGCGGCGTTGGCGGTGCAACGCGTGATAAAGCGCGACGGGCTGCTCGCGCACGTGCGCGCGCAAGGCGGACAGCTTGCGCGCCGGCTCAAGGAGCGATTTGGCAATCACCCCTTCGTCGGAGACGTGCGCGGGCGCGGGCTCTTTCAGGCGGTCGAGCTGGTTGCCGACCGGGGGAGCAAGGAGCCCTTCGCGCCTGAGCACAAGCTGCATGCGCAGGTGAAGGCTGAGGCCATGGCGCGCGGGCTGATGGTCTATCCCATGGGCGGCACGGTTGATGGGGTGCGCGGCGACCATGTGCTGCTGGCGCCTCCCTTCATCGTCGATGCGCCGGTTGTGGACACCATCGTCGAACGCCTCGGCGACGCCATCGATGCGGCCACAACGCATTGCCCCGCTTGAGCCGAAGGTGCACCATAGGTTTTTCGCAACTCCGAAGGGGCTTCGATGCACGATATCGTCACTATGTTGGTGGCCGGCACGCCGATCTTTGAGCAAGGCGAGCACACCGGTGCCATGCCCGGCCGCCTTGTGCGCGCCTGCCACTGAGCCAGAACAGTTCATTACGGGAGACTGCGGTGTCGAACATCATTTGGGTTATCATCATTGGCTTCATCGCCGGACTGATCGCGCGCGTGCTCTCGCCTGGGGCGAACAATCCCCGAGGATTCATCCTGACCACTCTGCTGGGGATCGTCGGCGCTTTCATTTCCACTTTCATAGGTCAGGCCATCGGGTGGTATCGGCTCGATCAAGGGGCGGGACTCGTCGGCGCGACTGTCGGCGCCGTGATCCTTCTGTTCATCTGGAACAGGCTGGTGGTGCATCACATCATCAGCGATCCCGGCGTGGGTCCAACGGGCCGACGCTGGCTGTGACCCGTAGGGTGTGCAACGGCGCGCCGCAGACAAGTTTACGCAGTCTGCGCAGGCTTGACTGCGCCGCGCCGTGCCCACGCGGTCGAGTCGTGTTGGTGGGCACGGCGCGCGAGATGCTGTCTGACCCGAGTTTTCGAAGTGGCCGCGCCTTTGCCCACCTACAAAGCTGACCGATTTTTAGCTGCGAGACGCTGCCGCGATCGCCTCTCTGATCTGCGCGGGCTTGAGCGGCAGCGTGTTGAGCTCGACCTGTAACGGCCGCAGCGCGTCGCACACCGCATTGGCTATGGCGACCGGCGGCGAGATGGCGCCGCCTTCGCCCACGCCCTTCACTCCCAACGGGTTGAGCGGAGACGGCGAATGCTGGTGAATGAGCTGCATGCTCGGAATCTCGCACGCGGTCGGCATGATGTAGTCGGCCAGCGAGCCGGCGAGCAGCTGCCCTTGCACATCGTAAGGGAGATCCTCGAACAGCGCGCCGCCGATGCCCTGGGCAGCCCCGCCGACGATCTGGCCCTCTACCAGCATCGGGTTCACCACCACTCCGCAGTCGTGCGCGACAATGTATCTCTCGATCTGCACCCGCCCGAGCTCGGCATCGACTTCCACCACGGCGAGATGCACGGCATAGGTCCAGGTCACCGTCGGCGGCTCATAATAATATGTCTCCTCCAACCCCGCCTCGACCCCATGCGGGCGAGCGTGGTCCCAGCCGGGACGCGCGGCTTGCGCCACCGCCGCGAGCGAGACCTCAGCCCCCGGCACACCGACGATGCCGACGCCGTGCTTGCGCAGCTCGAGATCGCCCGCGGCGCATTCGAGCAGGTTGGCGCCGATGGCGAAGACCTTCTCGCGCAGCCGCTCGCTGGCGGCATGAATGGCCGCCGACAATGTAACCGTGCTGCGGCTTGCAATCGTCCCGAAACCGATGGCAATGGCCGAGGTATCGGCAAAGGTGGTGACCACGTCATCGGGATCGACCGACCAGGTATCCGCCACCACCTGCGCGAAGATCGTCTCCATCCCTTGCCCCTGCGGGCATGCGCCCGACGACACGTAGACCTTCCCCGACGGATCGATACGCACTGTCGCGCTTTCGAACGGGCCTACACCGGTGCCCTCGACGTAGCAGCCGATGCCGAGACCGAGATGACGGCCTTCAGCGCGCGCAGCTTCTTGCCGTTGACGAAACACCGCGATGCCTCCAATCGCATCAAGGGCACTGCGCAACGCCTTCTGATAGTCGCCGCTGTCGTAGACGATCGGCTCGCCGTCGCGATAAGGCATGCCCACGCGATAGGGCATCTCGTCGGCGCGGATCATGTTCCTGGCGCGTATCTCCGCGGGTTCGCGCTCGATCACGCGGGCGACGAGGTCCATGGTCCGCTCCATGGCGAATGCCGCCTCGGGCCGTCCCGCCCCGCGGTAGGGAGCGTTCGGCACCTTGTTGGTCGCGGCAACGCGCGCGCTGATCGCCATGCTGTCGATCTTATACGGGCCGGTGAGATGGACAGCAGTGTTGTAGACCACTCCCACGCCGATCGGATTCCATGCCCCGCAATCCACGATGAAATCATCCCGGAACGCCAGGATGCGGCCCTCGTCATCGAACCCCACCTCAACATCATGAATCTGGTCGCGGGAGTGACAGGAGCACATCAGATGCTCGCGACGGTCCTCGATCCATTTGACCGGCCGACCGAGCTTGCGCGCGAGAAACGGCAGCAGGAGATCCTCGGGATAGACGTGTCCCTTGACGCCGAAGCCGCCGCCGACATCGAGCGCGAGGCAGCGCACCCGTGCCTCGGGAAGTCGCAGCACCGTCGCCGCTTCGCGCCGGACCCAATGAACCACCTGGGTGGACGACCAGATCGTCACCGAATCCGTGCGCGGGTCGTAGCTGCTCGCAACGCCGCGGCATTCCATCGGCGCAGCCGCGTAGCGGTGATGATAGAACCGCCGGCGCAGCCTGTGGGGAGCGCGCGCGAGCGCGGCATTGGCGTCGCCCTTGCCGACGCTGAACGCGCCGATGAGATTGGTCTTGAAGCGGTCGTGAATAAGCGGCGCCTCGGAGCGCAATGCCGCCTCGGGATCGACCACGGCGGGCAGCGGATCGAGATCGAGGGTCACGGCTTGCGCCGCATCTTCCGCGGCGTACCGGCTCTCTGCCACGATGACCGCAACCGCCTCGCCGACATGGCGGACCTTGTCGTAAGCGAGCAGCGGCTGTTGCGGGTTGATGAACTTGTGGTCCACGGTGCTGGCCCATTTGCGCGGCAGCGAGAGCTGGGTGTCGGGCACGGGCGGCAGCAGGCGCGCGAGCTCGGCACCGCCGAGCACGAACACCACCCCGGGGAACAATGCGGCGCGCGCGAGATCGACCCCTGCGATGCGCGCATGCGCCACCGGACTTCTGATGAATGCCGCGTGCAGCATGTGCGGCAGCTCGAGATCGGCAATAAACTGCCCGCGCCCGGTCAGCAGCCGGCGGTCCTCGCGGCGCGGCAGCGAGCGCCCGACAAAGGGAGCTTGGCGGCTATCGTTCATTCGTGCACAGAAGTCCACGATGGAGGTGCCGCCGGGCCGATCTTTGGGGTTGTCATGCCCCGCTTCAAGCGGGGCATCCAGTAATCCCCGCAGGGCGGGTTGAGACACAGCCGTGCCAAATCCTACCCTCCTGTGATTACTGGATCGTCCGCATGCGCGGACGATGACGACCGCGAGGGGATTTGCCCCTCACCCCACCCTCTCACCGTTAACGGGGAGAGGGCGCAGACCGAGTATGTTGCGCCGTTGTGCATCAAGTTCACCGAAACGCGCTGTAGCATCCGGCGGTATTGCTGTCTGCCGCAGCCAGGCTTTTTCGTTGAGGCGATAGGATCACAGAGCATGTCTCACCCGGCGGCAAGCACGACACGCGGGAGCGTCGAGGTCGATGCGCTGATTGTCGGCGCCGGCGCGGCCGGCATGACGGCGGCGCTGGTGGGCGCGATCGAAGGGCTCGATGTCCTCCTCTGCGAGAAGTCGGCGCAGGTGGGCGGCACCACCGCGACTTCCGCCGGCACCATCTGGGTACCCGGCACGCGGCAGAGTCGCGATGCCGGTTTCACCGACACGATCGACGATGCGCGCCGATATCTTGAAGCGGTGATCGGACCCGCTCCCGACGATCGCCGTGAAACATACCTGAAGACCGCGCCCGAGGCCGTGGACTATCTGAACCGGCGCAGCGAGGTGAAGTTCACGCCCTATGCGCGGCATCCCGACTATCTCGCCAATCGTCCGGGCGCGACCGTTGCCGGCCGGCCGCTCGCGCCGCTGCCGTTTGACGGCCGGTTGCTCGGTCGCGATTTCGAGCTGGTGAGGCCACCGATCGGCGAGCTCATGGCGCTCGGCGGCATGATGGTCGGACGTGACGACATCGAGCCGCTCGCGCGGCCGTTTGCGTCGGCGGCAGCGTTCCAGGCGGCTGCATCGCTGTTGTGTCGACATGCGAGCGATCGCCTGCGCTATCGGCGCGGCACCAGGCTGCTGATGGGCAACGCGCTGGCGGCGAGACTGTTTTACAGCTTGCGCCGCAGCGGCGTTCCGATCTGGCTGAATGCTTCGCTGCAGGAGATCACGGTGGCGGGAAGCAGGGTCGCCGGCGCAGTCGTTGCTCTCGCCGGCAAGCCGCAGCGCGTCGTCGCGCGCCGTGCCGTCGTGCTCGCGACCGGCGGATTTGGCGGCAGCGTCGAACGGCTCAACGACTATGTGCGGCCGCCCCTTGCGCATGTGGTGGCATTTCCCGGCGCGGCCGGTGACGGCATGCGGATTGCGCGCGCGGTCGGTGCCGCGGTCGAGGACGATCACGCGGAGCCCGCCTTCTGGAGCCCGGTCTCCGCCACCTCTTGGCTCGCCGGCGGGTGCGGTGCATTCCCGCATCTGTCGCTCGACCGCGCCAAGCCCGGTCTCATCGCGGTCAACGCCGCGGGCCGGCGCTTCGTCAACGAGGCGCTCTCCTATCATGAGTTCGTGATCGGGATGCACCGCTCGCACGCAAGCGTGCCCACCATTCCGGCGTGGCTTGTCTGCGACCGCGAGTTCATTGAAAAATACGGCCTTGGCCGAGTACCGCCGGGGCGGCGCAGCCTGCGCTGGTTCATCGCGAGCAAATATCTTGTCGAAGCGGCGAGCCTCGATGAGCTCGCCCGCAAGATCGCAGTGGATGCAGCGGGGCTGCGACGCAGCGTGGCCGAGCACAATCGGTTTGCCGAGACGGGGGAGGACGAAGAGTTCGGCAAAGGCTCGACCGATTTCGACCGCCACAACGGCGACCCGCGTCAGCATCCCAATCCCTGCCTCGGCCGCATCGCGCGTGCGCCCTACTACGCGATGGCCGTCTATCCCAGCACGCTCGGCAGCAGCGTCGGCCTGCGTACCGATGCCGACGGCCGGGTGTTGAACGCCGACGGCGATCCCATCACCGGACTGTTTGCCTGCGGCAACGACATGGCCTCGATCATGCGCGGGCATTACCCCGGGCCCGGCATCACCCTCGGTCCCGCCCTGGTGTTCGCCTATCGCGCCGCCATGGCGATACGTGCGGGCGGGCATTCGTAGCCCGGATGAGCGCAGCGACATCCGGGGGCATGGTCCCGCATATCGCTGCGCTCAATGCGGGCTACAGTTTGTCGCGTTCATCTTCCGACATTGTTTTCATTACGTTTTCCCAATTGGCTTCGTTTGCGCAATTGGCTTCGTTTGCGCAAAATGGGTGAAAACGGTTGCATGAAGGAGTTGCACAGCTTGCCGTATATGTCGTTTTCCCCTTGGTCCGCCCGAGCGTGCGCCTGGGTTCGTTCGGCCAAAATGCGTTTGCTCGGGTTCGTTCTGCCGATGCAGCCGACCGAGCCGTTCCATCAAGCTGCGGTCCGGGACGCGAGCAACGGCTCGCTGGAGGCAACAGAATGTTCATGGTTTGTTCATAGCCGAGTCAGCGCTGGAGAGCAACCAGATTCGGCGAGCGCAGGGGCGGGTTTCAACCCCGCCCCCTTGGCAGCACCACGAAAGAATGACTTTGATCCCGCTCAATTTTTTTCTGAAAAAGTCCCACCCGAGAAAACCGGAATCGAACCCTTCTACTTCTATTCTTTCTGGCACAATCTTAAGAACACATGACCCGCGACGAGATCATCTCCAGGCTGCGCGAAACCGCCCCGCTGCTGCGTGCCGAGGGTGTGACCCGGCTTGCCATTTTCGGCTCGCGCGCCCGCGGGGATGCCCGTGATGACAGCGACCTTGACGTGCTGATCGATGTCGATTCGGATGCAAGATTCTCGGGGCTGGACCTCGTTGGCGTTGAGCGCACCATAAAGCAAGCTACCGGAATTCCAACGCAAGCGGAAATGCGCCGGTCGTTGGAACCGCGATTTGCCGAGCGGATCGCCGATGATATTATCGAAGTGTTCTGATTATCATGCCTCCCACTTTGGCTGATCGGCTCGTCCACATCCTTGAGGCCATCAACGACATTCAGAAGCTTTTGTCCGATACCACCGTAACCAGTTTCGCCGCCGACAAATTCCGGCGTATGGTCGTTGAGCGCTCCTTCGAGGTAATTTGTGAAGCAGCACGTCGTCTTCCCGATCAAGTGAAGGCCCAACAGCCGGAGATCGACTGGCAAGGCATGGTGGACTTTGGGAACCGCCTGCGCCATGCCTATCATCGCATTGATGCAAACCTGCTTTGGCAAATTGCCGAACGTGACCTGCCGCCGCTGAAAGCCTTCGTCGAGCGCGTCATGCGCGCAGAATGACAACCTGACCGGGACGGCTTCGTCGCCGCGCAGAATTGAGTTGCTGGGTTCTTGCGCGCACAGGACCGTTCCGGCTGGCTCTCACCTTCTCTGCCGGATTTGGCATATCGAGCGTTCCACAATCACTTCAGCAAATTCACGCTGCGGGGGTAGCCTACCTACGCATTCGCGGTGACTCGTCGTAACGATCCCTCGGCAGCGGTTCGCAACTTTGTCCGCTTGGCGAGGCGCAACAGCGTTGCAATCAGTTGAAGGGCGCCGGGTGATGGCGCCCTGGCCATCGTGACGGATCCGCTTGGGAAGCGGTGGGACAAAGTCGGAAATACGTCTTGGAATTCAATAGAACATGCGCTGGAAGTGGGACAACGTAAGTCCTTGACAACGCTTGTTTCCTTCACCACGCGCCTGGGCACCTCGGAATATTCGGGAACACACTGATTGACATTGAGAAATCCTTGCCAAGGACGTTTTCCTTGGATCTAACCCTGTTATCTGTGCCGGACGTCCATGCGCGTCAGCGACTGACATCGCGCTAACTCGAAGATGCTCCAAAAATTGCTGCCATAACCTTCCTGATCCCGAGCCCGATTTGGGGCGCCGCGCCTTCCTTCATCACGACGGTGCAGGTCATGCCGGCGCTGATCAACACGCCGGGTGGTAAATGCGTGAGGTGGACGGTGACAGGAATGCGCTGCGCCAGCCGGACCCAGGTGAATGTGGGATTGACGGAAGAGAGGAGCTGCGGACCATCCTTGTTATCCTGGTCCGTGATGCCTCTCGCTATACTTGAGACGGTTCCTTGCAACGCAGGGGAACCGTCCATGAGGTAAATCTCGGCGCTCCCACTGGGCTTAATATGCGGGATCTTGGTTTCCTCGAAATACGCCTCGACCCGATATGAATCGCTGTCGATCAATGCCATCACCGGCTTTCCCTGCGAGGCAAATGTGCCCGCGGCAAGATTGAGATTGGTGACGAAACCATTCACCGACGCGCGGACTTCGGTTCGGCTGAGGTTCAGAGCAGCGGTGTCACGCGAAGCAATCGCCTGCTGGTAGTTGGCGGCTGCTGTTTCCGACTGTCGATGTGCGTTGTCGAGATCCTCGACAGTAATACTGTAGCCGGCGGACAGCTTCGTGCGCCTCTGGTATTGCGCGAGCGCCATTAGATGCTGAGCGTGTCGCGCCGCAAGCGTCGCTTCGGCGTCTGCCAGCGACAGTCGAAAGCGATCCTGATCGATTATGAAGAGCACGTCGCCTTTGTGCACGAATTGATCATTCCGCACGCGAATATCGTCGACAAAACCGGAAACGTCGGGCGCGACTGAGACCACATTGGCGCGAACCCGGGCGTCTCGGGTCCATGGCGAATAGAGGTAATAGCTCGCAATATCGTAGCTGAGCAAACCAGCTGCAATGAGCAAAATCAGAGTAAGCAACACACGTACGACGACCTGCATCGGTACCCCCTTCAATGGCTGCTCACGGCCAGCGCGCCGCCGCAAAAGAGACAAACGAAAAGAGCGAAGCGGGCGAGCGGTGCGTGCCAGAACAGCCGGTAAAAGCCGCGCCAGGTCAGCAATGCATCGACTGGAACAAATACTGCCAGCGAGAGCACGAACCAGATGGCGATCGTCGGCACGAAAGCGCCCAAGAAATCAAATTCGGATAGCATTCGACTTTCCTTGCAAGATCATGGGCGCGAACATGAGATCGGAGCCAAGCGTTGCAGATCCGACAATGATCCCGCTCAGCGCTTCGATTTCCTCCGGCTGCGCTGAGCCCCAGGCCGCTGCGAGCGCATGGCGACTAAGCGCACGCGCCTCTCCTGCCCTCCTGCTAAACTTCCAGACAGATGGATTGCGAAGCGTCTGCGACAGCCGGGCGAGGAGACGAGAGCCCTTCGCGGCGATTGCGGGCGCCACCATCGACCCATCGAGGGCGCTTTTCAGACGACCGATTGCTTGCGCGGCTGAGAGCGCAGCGAGCGCGCTCGTCAAGCATTCATGCGCGAGCTTTGGTTCATCTTTGACGCGGGCGAGCGTGGCCCCGAGCTGTTCGCACAGGGCACGCTGGTAACATGACAGAGCGAACGCGCACTGGGAGGCGCCGACGAGGTAGCCCAAGTGGACCACGAGCTGCCTGCGGAAGCGACGACCCGCGAAGGCGGGGGTTTCAGGAAAAAACGTAGCAAATAACACCACCGCTACCGCTATCCCTACGACAATCCCCATGGACGAGTTCAGAAATGCGACGGCGTCGTAGGTCATGACATTGTCGATGTTCGATGCGAAGGCGAAGTACACGGCGGAAAAGAGGCCGAGCGGACCGATGCGCGGCTGCGCCATGATGAAACCGCAAGCCAGCATCAGTGGCGCAAGCGCTACCGCCATCGAAGGAAAGTCGACGGCAAGCGGCATCAGGTAGAACTGGGTCGCGAAAACCGGCACGGCTGCGATGAGCACGGTCGCGGCAAGGCTCATGCTGATCTTCTCCGGTTGTCCCAATGAGGCGAGCAGGCTGCACACGTTGGCGGCGATGATGACCGCGACCGGACCATGCGGCCAAGCCGTCGCGAACCAGAAGGTGGAGGTGATCCCGACTGCCAGCGCTGAGCGGATCCCCGTCAGAACCGCGGGTACCGGGTCCGACCAAAGCCTGCACGCGATGTTCGGCTCAGGCAATTCCTCACCCCGCTCGAAGGCCCCCATGGAGTCTCGAAGCCGGGCACGCGCAAGCCATACGTCGCGTTTATCCGCTGCGCGGACCAGCGCAGATATTGTCGAGCCGTCTGCAATGAGCGAATCGTTGGTGTGGGACATCTCGCTGCCGAGCGACGTGATTTTTTCCGGGTACGGCGGCGAACCGCCACGATGGCTAGCAGCTGCTTCCGCCGTGATGCAAAGCTCCACCGCGGCCTGGGTCAACCTGCGCAGCGGCTGGTCGAGAACACGCGCCTCGGCGCTCTCGAAATACGTCGAATTCTGCAGTGCCTGGATGTCGGCATAAGACTTGATAAGCTCGGTCCGCTCAGCAGTGACACGCTTGCGGTCGGCACCGGGGTCGAGCAGCACCGTTGCAAAGCTGTCGGCGCGGCGAGCCAGAGCGCGCACGAGGTCGATGAGCTTTGGTGACAGTTCGCGCACAAGGATTAACCGACTGACAAGTGCCGCACAGATGATACCGAGCAAGATCTCGGTGAGCCGCGCCACCACCAAGGGATAGGCCGCGCTCGGCTCGAGGGCGGCCGAGATGCCGATGATTGCTACCGTGTAGCCTGCGAGCTGGAGGCCATAGGACGCGAAATTGCGTAC
Source organism: uncultured Alphaproteobacteria bacterium (assembly GCA_963841705.1). Classification (GTDB taxonomy): domain Bacteria; phylum Pseudomonadota; class Alphaproteobacteria; order Rhizobiales; family Xanthobacteraceae; genus VAZQ01. The sequence goes on along the minus strand of CAWJDY010000025.1, from coordinate 80,592 downwards.
CGCTCGAGCGGCAAAGTTGCAGAAACATATCCATGCGGCCAGCGCGGCCACGAAGAGTTCGCCGTATTGGGCCAGACCAAATACCAGCGCGATCGTAACAAGCACCCCGGCGATGGTACCGAGGATACGATAGAAGCCCTTGGCGAGAACGAGTTCGCTGTCCGGTTGCGATACGATGTAAACGGTCAGAAACGCCCATCGTGGATCGTCGAGGCCAGCCCAGAACGCGATGTAGAGTGCGAGCAACGATGCTGCATATGTCTTGACCGCAAAAGTCAGTCCGACCGCTGTCTGATGATCGAGCCATCCCGGCTTTTGAAGGAGCCAGTCGCGCAACGGTGTGCTCACGATAGCGGCTTTCATCAGTCGTCACCCTCGGACGGTCGCTACAGTGTGGCGCCAGCCGCCGGCGTTCAGGCGCGATCCCCGGCAGGGAGCGGGAAGTGCCATCGCAAGCCTTCGTTCCATTTTCGCGATCGATTTTCGAATGCGTTCAATGCTGCATTTGCATGTTCATCAGCTCGGCCGGCGGCATCATGTTCTCGTTCAGGTTGGACATGATCCAGAGCGAGCCGGCGACGACCAGCGTCACGATGAGCACGCCAAGGCGCCCATGTTGCCTTTACAGAGTTGTGTGGCGCTGCCCCCTCAGCGGGCGCTATTCATTAACTGCGGCGGGTGAGCGCGTCGCGTATCGCCGCCGGACGAATGGGCAGGTGGCGCAGCCGAGTGCCAACGGCAGCGTAAATGGCATTGCCGATGGCGGGGGCGACGACGGTGGTGCCCGGCTCGCCGAGGCCAGTCGGCGCCTCCGAACTGTCGATGAACTCGATGTCGAGCTCGGGCTCGTCGCCCATGCGAAGAGGCGTGTAGCTGTCGAGATTCGTATCTTTCACTTGGCCTTTTACGAACTCGGTCCCTTCGTGCAGCGCCATGCTCAGGCCCCACAGCGCCCCGCCCTCGATCTGCGCCAGCGCGCCGTCCGGATCAATGATTGTGCCGGCATCGGCGACGATCGTCAGCTTCTCGACTGTCACCGCGCCGCTGCTGCGGTCGACCCGCACGCGCGCGACACATCCTATCCAGGTCGGCATGCTGCGTTCCTGGCCGAAGGTGGTGGCGATGCCAAGACCTGTATCCTTCGGCATGGGAGCGCCCCAACCTGCCTTCTGCGCAACACGTTGAACGACTGCCCGCTGGCGGAGCGCGCCTCCAACGGAATCAAGGCTCGAGCCCGCATTGCGACCCTTTGCATCGAGCATCGCGACGCGAAAAGCGACCGGATCGGCGGCGACAACGTGTGCGGCTTCGTCCATGAAGCTTTCGACCGCCCAATTGGTCCAACCGGGCCCAACCGAGCGCAGCCAGCCTGGACGAAAGGCGCGGTTGGCGAGGTCATTCGAGAGCGCGCGTACGCGCTGCGCGCCCACATCGTACCAATGGTCGGCACCGGCGATCGCAAACGGGTCGTAAAGTTTTTGGTGGAGTCCCTTGGACAAGGTTCCTTCCGCCATGACCAAGGAAGGCCAGCCCGCAGAGGCGTGATGTTCCATCGCTGTGACATTGCCGGGGTCGCCAAAGGCCATGCGCAGCGTCTGGATCGAAGGCGAGCGGAATGAATTGAAGCGCGAGTCATCAGGGCGCGTCAGCACCATCTTGACCGGCTTGCCCAGCGCCTTGGCGGCAAGCGCCGCCGGCACGGCGTAGTCTCCGTTCAGTCTCCGGCCGAAGCCGCCGCCGAGATAGTAACTACGCAGCACGATGCGTTCCTGCGGCAGGCCGAGCGCTTTCGAAAGCACGGGCAGGATCAGCGTCTGCCACTGATTGCCGGTGTGAATCTCGAAGATTCCATCCTTCTCGAAGGCAAGCGCATTGACGGGCTCAAGCTGAACATGGAGGACGCTGCCGGTCGTGTAGGTCTGCGTGAGCGTGGACTTAGCCGCACGAAAAGCAGCATCGACCCCATCGTCGTCGACAAGGAAGACGCCTCCGTTCGAATCGGCGATCTGCTTTGCACCGTGATCCAGAACATCCTGCTCGGAGACGTTCGCCGTTTCGCCCACGGTCCAATCGATCTTGACGCAGTCAGCCGCGCGAATGGCGGCCGGATAGGAGTTGGCGAAAACCATGACCCAGCCGGGCACTGTGCCCGACGGATCGTCGAGGGCCATGCTGCTGATATAGCCCTTCACATCGCGCGCGGCGGAATCGTCGATTGCGCGCACCCTGGAGTTGTTGCGGGTCGGCGGGATTTTTGGCCGGGCATAGACCATTCCCTCGACTTTCGCATCGATGCCGTAGAGTGCAGCGCCCGTTGTCTTGGAAGGAACGTCGAGCGCGGCCACCGTCCGGCCGATCAGCCGCCGTTCCGAGGCGGGCTTGATCGGCATGCGTGCCAATTCGTCGGCGGTAAACGTGCGGCTGAGATTGCCGCGGCGGACGATCTCGGCATACGAGATCAACCGTTCGCCAGCAACGACGGCGCCGCTGCGCGCAACGCAATCCGTCGCGGACACGCCTAGAAGCCTGGCACCCTCGTCTATCAGTGCGATGCGCCCGGCTGCACCGGCGCGGCTGAAGACCGGAAAGGTCATCCAGACTGACCAGCTCCCGCCAGTCACCATCAGGCCCCATTTTGCATCGCTGGCGACCGGATCAAGTCGGACATTGTCCCAATCGACTTCGAGCTCGTCGGCCAGGATGCGGGCGAGCGCGGTACCGATATGCTGGCCCATCTCGGCGCGAATGATGTTCACCGTGACGATGCCGTCGCGGTCGATGCGATACCAGATGGTTGGCTCGAATGCGCCTTGTACCGGCGCCGCCGGATCGGTCTGCGCAAACCCCGGCTTCGCAAAACCGAAAACAAGACTCGCTCCGGCCGCGCCAATCAGGAAGCCGCGGCGCGACAGCGCCGGAAACTCGCTCGCGCCGTGATGAAGAAGCCTAGCCATTGGAGGCCTCCTTCCGCATTGCGGCCGCAGCCTGTTTGATTGCCTTGCGGATACGCACGTAGGTCATGCAGCGGCAGAGATTGCCGGCCATGACTGCGTCGATGTCCTCGTCGCTTGGCGTCGGGAAGTCCTTGAGCAGGGACGCGGCCTGCATGATCTGGCCGGACTGGCAGTAGCCGCACTGGGGCACCTGCAGCTCGATCCAGGCCTTCTGCAGCGGATGCTGTCCCTGCGGATCGAGCCCTTCGATCGTCGTAATCTCGGCATTGGCGACGCTGCCCACGGGCGTAATGCAGGAGCGCGTCGGGCGTCCGCCCACATGCACGGTGCAGGCGCCGCACATGCCGATGCCGCAGCCGAATTTCGTGCCGGTGAGGCCGATGATGTCGCGGATGATCCACAACAGCGGTGTTTCGTCCTCGGCTTCGATCGTAACGGCGCGGCCGTTTATATGCAGCGTTCTCATGTTCAAGGCCTCCGAACGAGGGTCTTCACCGTGAGGCAATCTGCCGGCGCATCGCCGCGATCTTTTTCTCGAGGTCGGGCCAGGGCGGCAAATTCGTGCGGGTGCGCCGGAGATAGGCGGCGATTCGAGCGAGGTCGGCATCCCTGAGCGCCGCGAAGCTCGGCATGACGACGCCCGCAATACCTTCTTCCGCACTGACGCCACGCAACAGCACCTGAATCAGATTGGTTGGTTCAGGCAGGCTCAACGCGCTGTTGAGCGCGAGGTCCGGTCGGACCGCAAGCGGCGTCTGGCCCGAGTTGTAGTGACAGGAAGCGCAGGCCGCCGTGTAGAACCGAGCATCGGCATCGAACTGCTGCCCTGCGCCGACGTGCGCGTAGGACATTGCACGCGCTACCGCAGCATCGATGGACGCCAAGCGATTGACCCCATTGTCGACGTCGGCAAAATAAGTTGCCAGTGCGTCGATGTCCGAATCCGGAAGCGCAACAAGACCGCTTACGACGGGAGACATCGGCCCCGCCGCGGTCCCGTGAAGGACACTCACGCCCTTGCGTAGGTAATCGTAGAGCTCCTCGCGCGTCCATGGCACGGGGGCAGGATTCGCCGCGGTCAACGGCGGCGCGATCCAGTTGTCAACCACCGCCCCGGCGTAGGCGTCGTGCGCCTTTTCGGCGCCAAGCAGGTTGCGCGGCGTGTGGCAGGCACCGCAATGGCTCAACCCGAGCGCAAGGTAGGCACCTCGGTTCCACTCGGCGCTCTTTCCTGCGACTGGTTCAAAGCGGCCGGGCCTGAAGAACAGAATCTTCCAGCCTTCCTGGAAGGCACGGATGTTGAGCGGGAACGGAATTGTGTTGGCCTGCGCGGCAGTCCTGACCGGAGGCCGGGTCATGAAATAGGCATAGAGTGCCTTGATGTCGTCGTCGGACAGCTTGGTGAAATGGTCATAGGGGAATCCAGGAAAGAGATGCGACCCGTCGCGGGCGACACCTTCGTGCATGGCGCGAGCGAAGGCCGCCTCCGACGAAGTGCCGATGCCGGTTTCCGGATCGGGCGTGATGTTGGTCGAGTAGAGCACGCCGAAGGGCGTCGGCATGGGATAGCCACCGGCGAATTTCTGTCCGCCCTTGGCAGTGTGGCACTCCGCGCAATAGCCGCCGCCGGCGAGTGCCTCGCCCTTCGCGATCAGCTCCGGTGCGAAGTTTTGCGGCGAGGGAGGTGAGATCGGTGCAATCGCCGGCCGCCAGGCCAACGCGCCGAAGCCCAGGATGCCCAGGACTCCGATCGCGACGACGCCGATCAGGAAGCGCCTTCCCATTTAGACCTCCTGGCCCGATGCAGAGCAGTCACGGCGAGCATCGAAAGCAAACGCCGGCCATGCATGCCTGTCTGCGAAGAGCCTTTGGGCGGTTTCGATCTTGCGGTCGAGCGCTGCCGCGTCATCACTCTCAAGCCGGGTGATCGGCGCCCGGTCGAATGCCTGGACGACCTCGATCATGGTCGCACTCCGTTTGTTAGAACGGGGGCCGCAACTCGTCGACCAGGACGGCTTGCAGCAACAGCCTGCGCCAGCAGGGCGCGGGCGCGCGGCGTGTTGCGAACCTGCGCATTCATTTTTGCCAACCGGAGCGCCTTGTTCGGATCGGCCCCGGCAGCAAGCCAGAATTCGGCTGCATGGTCGGCGAAGGCCTCCGGGCGATTCGCCACCAGCTCGTCAAAGCGCGCCGCCGCCAGCCGGCGCCAGTGCCGAGATTCGCCGTCTCGGCCGGCCTCGGCGAGAATGCGCGCGAGCTGCGCAGCGTAATCAGGATCGTCCGAGGACTCTACCAGCGAATACAGGCGGCTCACGGCGGAATCAATTTCACCCAATTGCGCTTCCAATTCGGCGAGGTGGCCTCGGGTTGGCGCGTAAGCGGGGGCACGGCGCAGCGCAGCGTCGAATGAGCTGCGTGCATCCTCCAGCAGGCCCTCGTTCATCCACATGAGTCCGAGCTGGAAGTCGAGAAGCGCCAGCGGAAATGGAGAGACGCCGCGGTACAGGCTGCGGCTTTGCGTGTATCGCCGTTTCGCTGCCTCGACTTCGCTGCGCTCGGCATGCAGGCCGACCAACGCCGCTACATTTTCAAAGCTTGCGCGGCGCGCTGCGGCTTCCTCACGCAGGACAAGGGCTTCATCGTAGCGGCCGACGGCCTGGAAGATCGCCGCCCGCTCGCCATTGGCCGTCTCGACATCGAGCGAGAGCCGCACGGCACGATCGACGTCGGCCAGAGCATCGTCAAACCGATGGAAGCTGGCGCGCGTTCGAGCACGGGCGACGAATGCCGTTGCATCAGTGGACGCATCGCGCACGAGCTGTTCCGCAATCTCCTCTGCTCTGACGTAATCGGCAATGCGGCCGATAATCAGCCCGCGCAACATGATCAGCTCGACAAGGTCCGCTCGCGTTTCGACCTTAGCGCGACCAAGCCTGACCTCCAGTTCCAGGGACTCGATCTGGGCACTGAGATTGCGCAAAGCAATACTGCCGTCGGTGAGCGGCCGTTCGACAATCATGACGCGGCAGCCTCCGGACGATTCGGCGACGCCATGTAGGGGAACACCTTCGACGACCAGGCAATCGGCGCGTCGACACCGTCCCGGATGCGTGGACCCTTCCCGGCGTTGACGTACAGCGTCAGAAGAAAGTCGACGAGGTCCTCGTTGAGCCATCTTCCTCCGCAGGCTGCGTGCGCTCGACCTTCGAGCATCGCCTGCTCGATCCCGAAATAGCTCGTCTCTGAGAAAGGCTTGGACGCATCCACAACCAGGAAATCGGCGAGCAGGAGCTCGGTCAGCGGATGATTGCCCTGCTGGTCGAGCGGCCAATCAACTTTGTCATCGAGGCCGTCGTAAAATGCGAGATTGGCGTTCAGGCGCGCGCGATACGCGCCGACGTAGTGCTTGGAAAGCTTGAAAGCGTCCTCTTCGTTATAGATGTCGCGAATCTCGAGATCCCGATTGACCGTATCGAACATCTTCGCACTAATTATAGGGTGACGTTCTTGATTTCTGGACGGCCGACCCGTTCCAGACGAACCGGCCGTTTGCCCGCGCTCAGCGTCTCTCCGACCACCGCGAACATCGGGCCGCCCTTGAGCAAGGTCGGCCACTCGATCCTCAGGACGATCCCCAGGACATTCTTGCCGTAAAGCCGGTCGGAACCGACTTGCTTGAAGGCGAGCTGCCTTGTTGCGATGGTTTTCTCGGTCATCGGGCCGTCGATGAAGAATGGATCGGACCTCTGTCCCGCGAATATCCGCAGGCCTTTCCCTTTGCCGCCGCTTTCATCATTCACACGAAATGTGATTACGTCGCCGGTTGGCAACGCGCAGCGGCACTCTTGCGCTTGCGTGCCGCTGAAGGTGCAGTCGAAGATGGATTCGTCAGCTGCAACGGCAAAGGCGCGTCCATCGGGCGCAACCGATACGGAACGCACCCGCAACCGATAAATGACCGCATCGGAGAAGACGGCGGACGGACCGGCGTATGGAAACACATTCATGATCAGGACGAGATGCTGCGGACTTTCCGGACAAGGAAAGGCATAGACGTCCGTGATGTCGATGACCGGATCGGCGATGGCGCGAGGCCCGGAGATGTGGTCGGACATGCATGCACCTCAGCGCGCTTGCCTGGCCCTGCGCGCGCGAATGGCTCGCCACGCAAAAGGCCCCGCGACAAGGAGTGCCAATCCCAGTGCAGCAACCAGGTGGTCTGGTTCAGTCATGTAGTGGACCACGCTCCAATCGCCTCCCCCGACGCCGTGACCAGGATGTGCCCAGGACGGCGACGAGAGCAGCCCGGCGATCAAGAGGCTGAACGGCTGTATTGCCACAGTTCTGGCCGTCGGTTTCGAAACCTGCATCGCTGCTCTCCTGTCACGTTCCCTTGCTGTCGCTCAGAATGTTTTCTGCCACCTGAAAGCAGTCTGCGCCGACCGGGATCCCGCAATAGATGGCGATTTGGATGAGCACCGCGCGCAGGTCATTCGGTGTGAGGCCGTTCGCGCGCGCCCCGCGGACATGGTTGGCGAACTCACCCATCTTGCCGAGCGCGGCGACCATACCGAGCGTGAGGATGCTGCGCTCGCGCGGCGACAAGGTCTCGTCGCCCCACACCTCGCCCCAGCAGTATTCGGTCGTCAGCTGCTGAAATTCGCGATTGAAGTCATTGACGTTCGCAAGCGCGCGGTCAACGTATGAATCGCCCAGAACGTGCCGGCGCTTGGCGAGACCGCGGTCATAAAGAAGCTTGTCCATAGCGACCTATCCCTTTGATGCCCAAGGCTCAGCGCATCAGCCCTTGAGATCCGCCAACCATTTCAGCGCTGACAGGCTCGGCATGAAGAAATACTCGCCGCCGCGCAGCACATTGAACGTCTGGATGCCATGGATGCGGCGCCTGACCGGAGACTTCGGAATCGTGAACGTGGCATCGTCCTCCTGCAGACCTACGATCGGATCCCGTTCCTCGCCAAGCCCCGTGAAATTGCCGTCGTTGATCCACTCCCGTTGCAAGAATTCCATGGTCGCCATGGCCTTGGCGCTTATGAACAGGAAATAGAGCCCGTGCGGAACTTCGTCATCGCGCTCGGAAAGCGCGTTCTGGTCGTACGGCACTCCATACGTGGTGCTGCGCCGGATGATGCGATGGATGTTGACGTCCGCGAGCACCGGCATCTTGGTGTCGCGCGGGTTCATCCGGCGCATGTGGCAGCCGAGCGGCACCTGCTTGCCGTGCGGATCGTTGGCGTAAGTGAAGTCGTTGTTCCGCTGCGGGTCTGCACCGAGCGCCGGGTCGTCCTTCACCGGCGCGAGGATCAATGGCGCGCCGCTGCGCCAACGGCCGACGAGTTTCGCGGCCAGCAGCTCACGTTCTTCGTCGGTTTGCGCATTGTCGCGCAGGAATTGGTTGAACGTGCCGACCCGCGTTTGGTACTTGCGGAAGCCGAGGAAGGTGCCGTTGCGCCCGAGCACATCCGGCTGCGGCATCGCAAGCGGCACCCCGGCTTCGCCAGGATAACCGAGGATGAATTCACCTGCCTGGATGGGGCGCCCCTGTCCGGGCAGGGGATCGACACCACTGCCCTCGATGGCAGGTTGACCGATACTGTCCTTGTAGCCGAGCGGATTGAGGTCGCCCGGCTGGGCGCCGAAGTCCTGACTTCCCAGCACGGTAACGCCGGAAAATCCATGATACTGCTGCCGCGCCAACTCCATGGTGCGGCGCCACTTTTCTTTGGTGTCGCTGAAGATGCTGATGACGATATGAATCTGCCCGCTGCCGAACGGCTGGTGCCAATTCTTCGGATCGTTATCACCGTGGTCGAGAAGGATCTCGGCACGCTCCGCCATTCCAACCCGAAACGCCTCCGGAAAGCTTTGCAGTGATTGCTCCGGCACACCCAATGCCGACAGGCCAGCATAGCTGATCGCAACAGCAATCCAGGCGTCTGCAGCTTTCCACCAATCGGCCGCGGAAGCGACATGCGGCGCGAGCCTCCGCAGGAACTCGCGACCGCTCGGTGCATCCTCGATGTGCAGCAGGATATGCGTGCCGTAGTACGGCTCCGGCCGATAGCGCAGCACCGTCGCCTGAATCTCGTGCAGATCAAGGGTGGCGGGACTGATGCTGGGTTGCTCTCGATAGCGATCTTGCAACGAAGACACCGCACGCTCCTCATAAGAGGTTTCAACAAAATCCGACGAACCGTTGAAGCAGGAAGCGGCAAGCGCTCCCCGTTATCATCGGTTTCGTTCCTCAACTCACCTTGTCGAGGAATTCGTCGAGGGCCTTGCCAACCTTCTCGAGGCGTTTTGTCTCCGCCACAGTCAAATCCGGATTGGCGACGTACCAGAAGTAAGCCGGGATCTGGTACTTCACGACGAAGTCTTTTAACTTGGGGCTGCGAATGCCCGGCCAACCTTCGACTTCACCGAGCTGAAGGTCCAGGATGTCGGGGATCTTGGTCCCGAAGTCGTCGACGTAAGGATCCCAGTCGCCGTCGTAGGCGGTGCAGAAGAGCAGCTTCGTGTCGTTGTCCAGGAATACGAAGCGCATGTCGTGGACGGTGCCGACCCTGTCCACGCCTTGATCGCCGAGGCTGGGGTGCAGAAGCTCCAGGAACGCGCGCAGCCGCTTCGCTCCACTTGGCTTGATGGGGAAGAGCGACGTCAGTTCCGAAACCTTTCCACGACGGGCGCCGATCCGGCCGGCGCTCTCCATCGGTTGAGATACCGTGGCGGGGCCGCCCGACTGCACAGCGCGGATCACGTTTTCCAGCGCGGCCTTCGAGAACTCTGACCCGTCGGCGTAAATCTCCCGCAGCTTCTGGATCTTGTGCTCTAGGCCCGAGGACTGCTTGGGTGCCGGTGCTTTGTTCACTGCTTGTGTAGCCATTGCCTTCTCCTTTCTACCCAGTCTAAGTCCAATTCGCAGTACAACGTCATTTGCTGCCCGAGATCATTTTGGGTACTTCCATCTAGTGTGCGCGCGTAGCGCACTGCTCCTCAGTGATGAGACGTAATTTGATGAATCCGAGTGCTGCGATCCATTGCACGCTGGTCACGCGGGATATTCTTGTTGTGCCGCTGTGCTTAACCTTGGTTTACAAGCCGAGCGACGTGGCAATGGAGGAGGTCAAGACAACAGCCTTGCTTTGATTTGGAGCGCTTCGAGCCCTCAAGCTTGCGGTGACCGAAGTTGGCCCTGTGGCCATAATAGGAGAGCCTGATTGCGATTTCCCGCAGGTAAGTCTCCGCGATCGGCTCGCAGCAGAGCGCACCGAAAGATTGCGGGTCCGGTGCCCGGTCATTCGCCAAAACGAACTTCATGCGGCGACCCTCAACGTACAAAATCCTGCTACTGCCTTCGGCATCGGTCGCTAATCCGTCAGTGACGCGAGTTTGACGAGGCCGGAGTAACGTGGGACTGATAAGCGTGACGTCAGATTTGGCGGAGCAGCTATAGGTTCATTGTCCGCTGCACTGCGCGGCGATGAGGTCGTTGAAGGCGTCGATCTCGGAATCAAGCAGTTCGAGGATCCGTTGCCGATCGATCTCGTCCCTGCAGAAGGATGCGGTCTGCCGTGTGGTCACCGCCTCGAAAAAATTCAAGCCGTATGAGCGGCAGTTATCAGCATTTTGCGCAGCTTCGGCACGCCTTTTGCGCACAGCCGCCCAGCGAGTGCGGGCGGCGGAGAGATCGGAGAGTTGACCGCAACTCGACATGTCGGCTGCGGCACTTATTACTGGATCGACCAGAAGAGCGATCGAAAGAATGAGGATGCGCAACATAAGCGTAGCTCAAGTAGCATCGATGAACAGCTCGGCGACTCCCTGCCGAAAACGGCACGGGACAACCTCGCGCGTGTGCCGCCGAGGTCCTGGTGACATGCAATTTGATGATTTCGGATGCCGTGATCTATTGAACGCTAGTCATGCGGCATATCGCTTTTGTTAGGCTGCGTTTAACCTTGGCTTAGAGGACCGGCAATATAGGCTCTGGGTCCTACAGCCCATTTCAGCATGATCTTCTATGTTCGAGGGGAAGCAGCCGGGAGCGCGAGGATGCATGCCAAAGCGTACGGCCACTGACCAGGGCACGCTCAAGTAGCGAGGTGGGGCGAAAAAATCCGTACGTCGGCTACGACGCTTTACGGGCTTCCGGTTCAAGCGCGAGCTTATCCGCCATTCGGCTTAGCTCGGGAAGCGAACCAGCTTTCATCTTTCGCATCAGACGGCTGCGATGCACCTTCACGGTCCCTTCCGCGAGACCGATATCGGCGGCAATCTGCTTGCAAAGACGGCCCTGCGTGACCTGAAGCATGATCTCGCGCTCTCGTGGGGACAGTCTGTCGAAACGCTCCCTGAGCGTAGCTAAGCTCCTTTCATGCTCGCGCCGGGCACGGTCGCGAGCTAGGCCAACCTGAATTGCATCGAGAAGATCTTGATCCCGGAACGGCTTAGTAAGGAATTCGACGGCACCACCCTTCATCGCTTGAACCGACATCGGGATGTCGCCGTGCCCCGTGATGAAGACGATTGGGAGTTCCCTGTTCGCCACGGCCAGCTCACGTTGGAGCTCAAGACCGCTTTGCCCCGGCAATCTCACATCGAGCACGAGGCACGTGGGACCATCCGGCGGATCGGACTTGAGGAAGTCGGCCACCGACGCAAACAGGCGAGCATTCAGGCCGAGCGCGCTTAACAGACGTTCAACGGAGTCTCGGAACGCTGCATCATCGTCGATGACGATGACAGTCGGATACGTGTCGATCATAGCCTCTCCTCATGAACACTTCACCAAATTGTTCGGTCCCCTTTTTGCAGAGCCACGCCGCGAGCAAGCTATTCCCGCCAAGCGATATGAGCAAGCTCATCTTTGTGCTTCGGCGCACACGCGGCGTATACCAAAGTTTACCTCATCTCTCGCGCCCATTGTTTGTTTCCACTTGCGGATGGCCTTGCTATTCAATCATAAGCTAACGTTTACGTGGCACGCCATTGCCTCGGCAGACTTCCTTCGGCATCTATCGTGCAGGGTGCGACGGCGTCCCGGCGAGTGGTATGGAGCCTCTCTGCGGGTCATGAGCGACATGCCGAAAGGCCCTACAGCCAATGAATAGTCTCCTTTCGATCGTCGATGACAATTGGTTTTTTCTGGACTCCATGCAAAGATTGATGGATGCGTTGGGCTATACCGTTGAAACGTTCTCGTCGGCATCGGAGTTCCTAAACTCGCCTCATCTCGTCGACACAGCATGCCTGATCGCAGACGTGCATATGCCAGCAATGAGCGGAGTCGAACTCTACAGACACCTGCTCCATGAAGGGTACCCAATTCGGATAATTCTCGTTACGGCCTATCCGAATGATCTGGAGCGCGCTCAGGCCCTGAAAGACGGCGTCGTTTGTTACCTTCGCAAGCCCATTGATGAAGAGCATCTACTTCGCTGCCTTCGCGCCGCGCTCCCAACTGCTCAGCCGCCGGAAGGGAATCCATGAGCTGGTTCTGTGGGATCGGCAAGGTGAACTGGAATACTGCGCCGCGAGGTTCATTCGCGCCGGCCCACAACCGTCCCCCATGCGCCTGGATGATAGACCGGCATATAGCAAGTCCCATGCCTACTCCCTTCGATTTCGTCGTGTAGAAAGCGTCGAAAACGCGATCAAGGCATTCCGGATCAATGCCAGGCCCTGAATCGTGCACTCCCAAACCGATACTATCGGGCTGGACATGCTGGGTGCTGATCACGAGCTTTCGTTCGCCTGCCTCGACCGAGCTCATTGCCTCGATCGCATTCAGAATCAGGTTCATGATCACTTGTTGCAGTTGAACGCGATCGCCGTAAATGCCAACCAGCCCTTCCGTAAGGCGGGCCTCCAGGGACACTCGATTTTTCGAGATTTCACTGTGCACCAACAAAAGTACCTCGCGGACCGCCTCATTGAGATCAAATTTGTCCCTTCGTGGCGGCGCTTTCTTGAGGTGGTCAAGCATTCTGTCAACGATTTGCCCAGCTCGATCAGTGTCGCCAACCACACAGGTGAGCGCTTCCCTGACTCGGCTCAGTTTTGGCGGTGGCTTGTCCAAAAAGATAATGGCCGCACGGGCATTGTTGCGCGCAGTGGCGATCGGCTGCGTGATTTCGTGAGCGAGCGAGGCAGCAAATTCTCCCATCATGCTCAGTCGGTTCATGTGCGCAAGATCTGATTCCAGTTGTCGCAGCCTCTCGTTCTCCTCCTGCGCGCGCATGATTGCTGTCACATCGGTGCCGGTGCCGCGGTAGCCACGGAATTCTCCGTTGACGTCAAACACCGGCTTGCCGCTAGTTTTCACGTACATTGGAGAATCGTTGCTTCCCGCAGCGCAATATACGAAGTCACGGAACGGTTTACGTGAATTGAGAGTTGCCCGGAGAAGCCGCCACTTCTCTGGTTCCGTTTCAACGTCGAGAGCGTGTTCCCAGCAGACTGTACCGATTCGATGCGCCGGGTTTGAACCAAACGCATTCTCCTCAGTCAACAGCGTGAATTTGTAGTCCGGACCCATTTCCCAAAACCAATCGGAGGTGGTTTCGGCGTAGTCCCGAAACTTCGCTTCGCTGCGGCGCAATTCGGCGGTCCGTTCCTGCACTTTCATTTCAAGTTCGTCACTGGCCTTGCGAATCTTGTTCAGGAGCCGCGTATTCTCGATGGCGATGACCGCCTGATCGGCGAATGTTGTAACGAGTTCAATCTGCTTGTCGGTGAATGGATTGACTTTGTTGCGTACGAGCGTGAAGACCCCGATCGTGGTACCCTCGCGCAGCAGCGGCACACCAAGAGCAGTCCGGTAATTATCGATCGTAGTATATTTAGGATCAGCCAGCACGTCCGGAATGTGAACCGCTTTGCCCTCCAAAGCGACACGGCTGGTAACGCCGCCGCGGTCGGGCGGCGTCAGCAGGTACCCTAATGCGTACCGCTCCGCTTTTTGCGAATGGCCGTAAATCGCGCGCACTCGATACCGGTCTCCATCCTGCATGCCAATGATACCCCTGTCCGCCGCGCAAAGCTGGACAGCCCACTTCGTGAGCATGTCTAGGACGGTCTGCAGGTCGAACGTCGAGCGGCTGATGACTTTGAGCACTTCAGCGGTAGCAGCCTGCTGCTCCTGTGCCTCGTCGCGCTCGCGGATCAACCTTGCGAGTTCTGTTTCCGAGGTGATCTCTGAGCTGCGATGGCGCACGCCGTTGGATGCGTCGCGACTCTTTGGCGTCCCCGCCGTACGGCCTCGCTTTTTAGCCAGTTTGCCGCTTCTGTTGGGGCGCTGTCGCATTGTCTCCCCAAAAAACTACTGGGCACGCCGGGTTCAGCCCGCAATTCTTGGGTGATTAGAACAGAAAATTGTGACCGACGGAATAGGTTCAACAGTCATTTTGCGGGACCAAACGTTGTTCTTTCGGTCCGCCCCTACACGCAAGCGCCCCGGAATGACGCTGCCGGTTAATCTGTGACGCAGCATAACTAAGCGGCCCCGGATGTTGCTTCGCTCATCCGGCCTGCGCGGCTACGATCTCTTGGTAGGGCGAGTCGGGGTCACCAAAAAATGCAAGGCATTTTTTGGGGTGCCCCTCATGCCTCGCCCCTACCCAATCCGATCGGCGTCGCGCAGGCAGTCGATCAGAGAGGTGCGCATGAGGAACTTCTTGGCCAGCACGGGATCCTCGCCGGCGCGCTGCATCTCTTCGCGATATTTGCGCCGGGTCTCCGGATCGCGCTGCTCCATATTCTTCTTGTTGGCGATGGTCGCGGTCTGCACGTGCTCCACCGCCACATGCCGGCGCTGGCGCACATAGCGGTCGAGCGCGCCTTCATCCTCCTCGCCATTGAGCACGCGCAGAAGATTGCCGGCGAGGTTGACAGCGTCATGAAAGCCGCTGTTCATGCCCATGGCGCCGATCGGGCTGTTGAGATGGGCGGCATCCCCCACGAGGATAATGCGTTCCTTGCGGAAGGTGGCGGCCACGCGCTGGTGGACGACATAGGAGTCGTAGAGGACGATCTCATACGGCTGCTGGCTGGGGTGGAATCTCTGGAACTTGCGCTGGCATGTATCCAGGATGCGATCCTCGTCCAGCGCCTCCTCCATGCTCACCGGCACCACCAGCCGATAGACCCCGGGCGGTCCTTTCCATGAGATCTTGAACAGATTGTACCATTCAACCGGATCGGAGATGTAGTTGCGAAGGGCATAGCCCGCCTGGGAGAAGTCGTAGCTGCTGCCGATGATCATGAAGCGCTCGGCATAGGTGAAGCCCTCGAACGCAATGCCGGCCTGTGCGCGCACCGTGCTGCGCGCGCCGTCGGCGCCGATCAGATAACGCCCGCCCAAGCGCTCGCGCGTGCCGTCGGCGCGCTGCACCTCCACCTCAACCGCGCCCTCGGATTGCGAGCAGCTCACCACCTCGGTCTCGGTCTGAATGTCGAGGCCGGAGATGCCCTGCGACATCGCAAACAGCGCGCGAGAGACCTTGTCCTGCTCGCATTGCAGCACCCAGGGATGGCGGGTCTCCCCGGCGAGGATCGCATGATCGAACGAGGCGAGCAGCTCGTGCTGGTCGTAATAGTTCACGATCGGGCACACGAGCCCAAGCGGCTCGATCTCCTTGTAGACGCCGAGGTCGTCCAGGATGTCGAGCGAAGCGGGATGGATGGTGGCGGCGCGCGGCTGCTGATGCAGGATGTCGCCCTTGTCGAACAGGGTGACGGGGACGCCGGCGCGGCCGAGCACGAGCCCCACAATGAGCCCAACCGGTCCGCCCCCGGCAATGATGATTTTGCTCGTTGTCATTCTGGTTTTGGTGGACCAGCGTCATTCCGGGGCGCCCCAAGTCGGCTATCGCCGACTTGGGGCGAGCCCGAATCCATAACCCGAGCCCGCGCGATTCATGCACCGCCGGTGGTTATGGATTTCGGGCTCCCTCGCTACGCTCGGTCCCCGGAATGACGTCAGTGGGTTAGGCCGGGACCTTTTCCGGCGCGGGCTCCACTTCCTTCACGGCGCCGCGCCAACCGGAATGGGTGAGGTCAAACACGATCCCATTGGGGTCCTGGTACTTCACTTCGTAGAACGTATCGGGGTTGCGATCCTCGCGTCCCATCAAATAGCTGCCGCCCGCCTGCTCAACCCGCTTGGCAGCCTCCTCGAGGTCGTCGACCCACATGCCGAAATGGATGATCCCATGATAGGGCTTGCCCGGCGGCATCCCCGGCACGTCGCCGGGAAACTTGAGCAGCGCGACGTTGACCGTGCCGTCGCTCATGTAAAGACCGAGCCCCGCCTTTCCCGCCCGCTTCATCCCGAACGCCTGCTCGAAGAAGACTGCCGCTTGCTCCGGATCCGGAACCGAAAGCGCGATGTGTCGCAGACGAGCCGTCATGAGATACCTCCTGGTTTAAGCTCAAATTCGCCGTTGATCTCCACCGGAATGCCGTGCGGCAGCTCGGCGAGGCCGACCGCCGAGCGCGCATGCTGGCCGCTCTGCGCGCCGAGCAGCTCAAAGAACAGATCCGATGCCCCGTCGATCACCTCCGGCATGCGATCGAACCCGGGCGCGGCGTTGACCATGCCGAACAAGCGCACGATCCGCTTGATCCGATCGAGCTCGCCGAGCTGCTGCTTGAGGCTGGCAAGCATGGACAGCGCCACGGCGCGCGCGGTCGCATATCCCTCCTCGATCGTGAGATCCCGACCGACCTTGCCTTTGTGCTTGACGTTCGGCAGCGAGGGGAGGTCACGTCCGTGGCCGGAGACGAACACGATCGTTCCGACCACCACGCAGCCGGTTCGGTTCGGATTGGGAAACTGGAACGGCGGCGGCAGCGTGTAGCCCATGCGCGCAAGCTTGTCCTCCAGTGCACCCATGCGGTCTCCTCGCGCCCGATCCTTCGAGGCTCGCTCGCTAATGCTCGCTCGCGCGTCAAGAATGACGGCGCGAGGCACGAGCGTGGCGGGCTCCCCACGCTGACGGTACCTGACATTTCGCTACTTGCGGCGCAAGCCGGCGGCTTCGACCGCCGCAGCGTAGACGGGCAGCTCCTGCCGAATGACCTCGGCCAGCTCCTCCGGCGTGTCGCCGACAGGCTCGAGGCTCAATCTGTTCATGGTGTTGACGACCTCGGGATCCCGGCAGACGGTCGCCATCGCCGCGGACATGCGCCGGATGATGGAGCGCGGTGTCCCTGCGGGAGCGAAATATCCGTTCCAGCCAGTCATGACGAAGCCGGGCACGGTCTCTGCCACAGTGGGAGTATCGGGAAATTGCGGAATGCGTTTGGCGTTGGACAAGGCCAGCAGGCGGACCTGGCCCCCGCGGACCGATTCCACGATGTCAGGGATGTTGCCGAAAAAGACCTGCACCGTGTCGGCAATCAGCGCGAGAATGGATGCGGGCGTGCTCTGGTA
Source organism: uncultured Alphaproteobacteria bacterium (assembly GCA_963841705.1). GTDB lineage: Bacteria > Pseudomonadota > Alphaproteobacteria > Rhizobiales > Xanthobacteraceae > VAZQ01. The sequence goes on along the minus strand of CAWJDY010000025.1, from coordinate 63,183 downwards.
CGGAATCGCGACGATATCGATGCCGGTGCGCGCGGCAAAGGCAGCAGGAACGAGATGGCTGTTTGTGCCAACGCCGCCGGTACCATAATTGAGCTTGCCGGGATTGGCCTTGGCGTAGGCGATGAATTCGGCGACCGAGCGAACGGGAAGATCGGCGTTGACGGCGAGCGCCATGCCGTTCACCGCGATCATGCTGATCGGGGTCAAGTCCTTGACCGGATCGTAGTTGACCTTCTGCATCAGCGGGACGACGGAGAACTGGGAGCTGCCGGCCTCTGCCAGAGTGTAGCCGTCGTTGGCTGCGTGCGCGGCAAATTCCAGCCCGACGACTCCGCCGCCGCCCGGCCGGTTCTCCAGCACGAACGACTGCCCGAATATTTTCGCCAGCCGTTCCGTGGTGAGGCGCACAAGCAGGTCGGCGATTCCGCCGGGGCCGTAGGGAACGATGACCCTGACCGGCCGCGTCGGCCAGTCGTGTCCTGGCTCCTGCGCCGTTGCGAGGACTGGCCCGAACGCAAGCAGGACGGGCGCCAGGACGAAAGCGTAGAGGCGAGATGCTGGAACCATCATGCATGAAAATAGCCGCAACGGCTCTTTCGAAAAAGCGCGAACTGGGTATCGTGTGGATTTAAACGTCACTGCGACGCGGGCCTTGTAGGGGCGGGTTTCAAACCCGCCCCTACGCGGTGGAGAGGCTACGTCGGCCGGGGAGCAGTCCATGTCCGAATCGGAAATCATTCATCTTGCTGCCGATCTCTCGCATTATCACACGGACTATCTCTGGAAGATGCCCGGCTCGTGGGAGGGCTATCCCTATTACGGCAGCCCGGAATTTTACGAGGACATCGCGCGCGCCGCGGCGCGCGGGATCATGGACCTTCTGTTCTTCGGCGATTCCGGCGGCACCCCGGAGGATTACGGCGGCAACCATCGCGCCGCAGTGAGCTACGGAGCGAAGTGGCCGCGCCACGACATGATGCCGATGATTCCGTGCATGGCGCGCGCGGCCGACGGGGTCGGCTTCGGCATCACCATGTCCACGACCTATCATCATCCCTTTCACATCGCGCGCACGTTCAACGCACTCGACCACGTCACCAAGGGCCGCATTGCCTGGAACGCGGTGACCTCGCGCTCCAAGAACGAAGCGGCGAACTGGGGCTACGAGAAGATGATCGAGCATGATGCGCGTTACGACCAGGCGCAGGAGCATCTGCACGTGGCGATGGCGCTATGGGAGAGCGTCGAGCGCGATGCCGTCATTCTCGACCGCGCCACCGGCAGGTTCTGCGATCCCGACAAGGTCCATGTCCTCAATTTCCGCGGCCGCTATTATAACGTACGCGGACCGTTGCCCGCGCTGCCGTCGCCCCAGGGGCGCCCTGTCATCATCCAGGCTGGACAATCCGGCCCGGGGATGGATCTTGCCGCCCATTACGCCGACCTGCAATTCAGCACCCGCCGCACCATGCAGAGCATGAAGGCGCATCGCGCCGACCTTGACGCCAAGCTCGCCAAGTTCGGACGCAAGCCGCGCGATTGCGCGATCCTCTGGGCGGTGCGCATCCAGGTCGCGGACTCGGAAGAAAAGGCGCGTGAGATGGAGCAGCACTACCTCGATTCAATTCCGCCCGAGGCCGGCCTGATTGAGCTCTCCTCGATGTACGGGCTCGATTTCTCGCAGTTTCGCCGCGACATGCGGCTCGTCGATGTCGCGGCCGAAGTCAAAGCGCAGAACGTGCATTGGGGCAGCTTCGAGGAGATCCTGAAAACCACCGATCCCAATCTCACCGTCGAGCAGTTCGGGCGGAAATTCATGACCGAGCGCATTCTCGTCGCCGCGGGCACACCCAAAGAGATCGTCGACAAGCTCGAGCAATGGCATTTCGAGACCGGCGCGAACGGCGGCTTCATGCTTTTGCGTGGCCTTTCCGCGCCGGGCAACCTGCTGGAGCTCGTGGACCATGTGGTGCCGGAGCTGCAGCGGCGCGGCTTGTCGCGGAAAAAATACGCGGGCCCGCGATTGCGGGACAACCTGCTGCAGTGAAAAGTCAGGAATGAGCGGAACCTGTCCTCTTGCAGGGGCGGGTTTGAAACCCGCCCCTACAGACTGTGAAAGGCGGCGATAAATGACGAGCGGAAAGATGATCGAGCCCAAGACGTTCTGGCGCGCGCTCGGCCAGCGCCCCATCGGCAGCACGATCGTCACGGCGAAATCGAGCGAGGGACCCGCCGGGTTTCTGGGGCTCTCGGCATCGCACATCACCGCCGACCCGCCGCTGCTGCTGGTGTCCATCGACAAGCGCACCGCCGCGCTTACGGCGGTGCTCGCGGCGCGGCATTTCGCGGTCAATTTTCTCCCCCGCGACGCGAGAGCGCTGGCGGAATCATTTGGCGGCAAGGGTGAGCTCAAGGGCGCAGCGCGCTTTGCGGCAGGCGCCTGGACCGAGCTCACCACCGGCGCGCCGGTTTTCAAGGATGCGTTGGGCGCCATGGACTGCACGCTGGAAGAGACGATCGAGCGCCATGGCATCTGCATCGCCATCGGCCGCGTGGTCGACGTGATGATCGCGGAGGGCGGCTCGCCGTTGATCCACTTCCGCGGCGGCTATCTCGACGCGGGGTGATGGCGCAGGCGTTATCTCCGCGTCGCGTTCGTAGGGCGGATCAGCGAAGCGGTACTGGCTCCAGCCGGTACCGCGAGCGTAATCCGCCGAACGGCGGGTTACGCGGCCAATCTCGTCAAGACGATCTTGGCCGCTAACCCCCCTACGCAAACCCGACCGCGGGGCCCTTGCAGGAGCGCGCTTGGGCGATATATCCGCAGCGTTTTCGTAATTGCGAGGAGCGGCATGAGCACGCAAACAGTGGACGCCGGTACGCGCCCCGAAGCCCACCCCTTTCAGGCCGAGGTCACCGAGCTTCTGCGCCTGATGGTGCACTCGGTCTATTCCGAGACCGAGATCTTCCTGCGCGAGCTCATCTCCAATGCCTCCGATGCCTGCGATCGGCTGCGCTACGACGCCATCGCGCATCCGGAATTGCTGGAGAAGGGCGGATCGCTCGCCATCCGCATCCGGCCCGATACCGAGGCGGGGACCCTCACCATATCCGATACCGGCATCGGCATGGATCGGCAGGAGCTGATCGACAATCTCGGCACGGTCGCGCGCTCGGGCACGCGTGCCTTCGTTGAGCGTCTTGCCGAAGGCAAGGAGGGCGCCGCGCTCATCGGCCAGTTCGGCGTCGGCTTCTATTCCGCCTTCATGGTGGCCGACCGCATCGAGGTGATCAGCCGCCGCACCGGCTCAGACGATGTCTGGGTCTGGCAGTCGTCGGGCGAAGCCGGCTTCGAGCTCAGCCCCGCCTCCCAGGCGCAGGCCGAGCGGGTGCCGCGCGGGACGGAGGTCATCCTCCAGCTCAAGGGTGACGCGAAAAAATACCTCGAAACCTACGAGATCCAGCGGATCGTCAAGACCTACTCCGACCACATCCTGTTCCCGATCGAGCTCATCGACAAGGAAGGCGCGCCGCGCCAGATCAACACCGCGAGCGCGATCTGGCAGCGGCCCAAATCCGAGCTCAAGCCCGATGACTACACCCAGGCCTACAAGTCCATCGCCGGCGCCTTCAACGAGCCGGCGATGGTGCTCCACTACAAGGCCGAGGGGCGTCAGTCCTATGCGGTGCTGCTGTTTGCGCCGGCGACCCAGCCGTTCGGCATGTTCGACGAGGGCCGCAAGGCGCGCGTGAAGCTCTACGTTCGCCGGGTCTACATCACCGACGATGCCGAGCTGTTGCCCTCCTACCTGCGTTTCGTGCGCGGCGTCATCGACAGCGAGGACATGCCGCTCAATATCTCGCGCGAGATGCTGCAGAACAACCCGCTGGTCGAGCAGATCAGGAAGGCGGTCACCAGCCGGGTGGTCACGGAGCTGGCGAACCTGGCCGAGAAGGAGCCGGACAAGTTCAAGCAGATCTGGGACGCCTTCGGGCGGATCATCAAGGAAGGGATCTACGAGGACCACGAGCGGCACGCTCAATTGCTCGCGCTCGCCCGTTTCACCACCACCAAGGGCGACGAGCCGCGCACCATCGGGCAATACGTGGCCGACCTGCGGCCGCACCAGACCGAGATCTATTACCTCGTGGGCGAGAGCGTGGAGCAGCTGCGGTCCAATCCCAAGCTCGAGGCTGCGCGTGCGCGCGGGATCGAAGTGCTCCTGCTCACCGAGCCCGTCGATGCGTTGTGGACCTCCATGCCGCAGGATCACGAGGGCAAGCCGCTCAAGTCGTTGAGCCAAGGCGAGGTCGATTTCAGCCTCGTGCCGCTCCTCGATGAGGCCGCGCCGCCGCGGGAGCAAGATGAAGCCGCCAAGGCCGGCGCCGTCGATGAGGCGACGTTGATCGCGGCAGTGAAGGAAGCGCTCGGCGATCGCGTCTCCAATGTACGCGCCTCGACACGTCTCACCGAGAGCCCCGCCTGCCTGGTCGCCGGCGCCGGCTTCGATCGCGAGCTCTCGCGCCTGCTTGCCCGCCAGAACCGCAGCGCCGCTCCAAAGCCGATACTCGAGCTTAACATGCGCCACCCCATCGTGAGGGCGGTGGGACGCGCCAAGGCCGATGCCCGTGTGGACGAGGTCGCGGACCTCTCAGCGTTGCTGTTCGAGCAGGCCAAGATCCTCGACGGCGAGGTGCCGGACGATCCGGCAGCCTTTGCGAGCCGCCTCAACCGGCTGGTCATCCGCGCCCTCGCCGCCGGCTGATGCGGTCTGCACACCGGCGGCGGCGTACGATGAAGCGATCAAATTGAGCAAATCGCTTGCGAGTCGCGGCGAATTCGCCTAATGGATTGATGCCCAATTTCGCACGTGCCTGTGGCCGTGTGTCGATCGGTGGGCATCCGGACAAGAGGCCGGACAGCCGCCTAAGGAAGTGACCTGACTTCCTTGCTCATGCGATCGGCAGCCGGAGGCGAACCGGCGCACCCCGCTCTCCACGGGGGACGCGGCTTAAAGCAACGACGGAACGGGCTTTTTTGGGACCCCCGGCGCAATGCCGGATTTACCGAAGAGGCTTGTCCTTCTTGCCGGGCGTGCGGAACGGGATCTCTCCCTCATCCGGACCAAGGCAACAATCACAGTGATGCAGGGCTCGCGCGATGCGCGGGCCGCACGCGTCACAGGAGGTTCACCAGGCGGCGCACGCCGCCATGCCGGGTAGGGAGCACAGTCGAGATGACTGCACGCATCCGCGAATTCCTCAAGCAGCGCAAAGACGAAGGGCCTTGTCTGGTGCTCGACCTCGATGTCGTGCGCGAGAACTATCTCCTGTTCGCCAAGGCGCTGCCCGACAGCAAGGTCTTCTACGCGGTCAAGGCCAATCCCGCGCCTGGCATTCTCAGGCTCCTCGCCGAGCTCGGCGCATGTTTCGATGTCGCCTCGGTGAGCGAGACCGAGGCGGTGCTCGCGGCCGGCGGTACGCCGGAGCGCATCTCCTACGGCAATACCATCAAGAAGGAGAGCGAGATCGCGGCGGTGGCGGCCATGGGGGTGAGCCTGTTTGCGGTCGACTGCGAGGCCGAGGTCGAGAAGGTGGCGCGCTGCGCCCCCGGCGCGCGCGCCATCTGCCGCATCCATTGCGACGGCACCGGATCCGAGTGGCCGCTGTCGCGCAAGTTCGGCTGCGAGCCGGACTACGCTCCCGACATCCTGGAGCTGGCGCATCGGCTTGGCCTCGTGCCGCACGGGATCTCCTTCCACGTCGGCTCGCAGCAGCACAACGTGGAAGCCTGGGATCGGGCGCTCGCCTCGACCGCGGCGATATTCCGCACCTGCGCCGAGCGCGGTATCACTCTCTCGATGGTGAATCTCGGCGGCGGCTTTCCCGCGCGCTACGTGCGCAAGACGCCGCGGCTGGACACCTACGGCCGCGCGATCTTTCGCGCGCTGCGCAAGCATTTCGGCAACGCGATTCCGGAGACCATCGTGGAGCCGGGCCGGGCGCTCGTGGGCAATGCCGGCATCATCGAGGCGGAAGTGGTGCTGATCGCCAGGCGATCGCCGGAAGACGAGCTGCGCTGGGTCTATCTCGACATCGGCAAGTTCCACGGCCTTGCGGAGACGATCGGCGAGTCCATCCGCTATCCGATCCGCACGTCCCACGACCGCGACGAGACTTCGCCTTGCATCATTGCGGGGCCGACCTGCGACTCCGTCGACGTGCTGTACGAGAAGGTTCCCTACCCGCTCCCAGTGTCGCTCACCATCGGTGACAAGGTGCTGATCGAGGCGACCGGCGCCTATACCGCGACCTACTCGTCGGTCGGCTTCAACGGCTACCCGCCACTGCAGCAATACGTGATCTGAGCGACTTTGCTGTTGCGTGTGCAGGGGCGGGTTTCAAACCCGCCCTACATTCCACGACAACGCCGAACGCTGTGGCGGCGAGCTTTACACCCGCCGTACCTGCGACATACCCGCCCGGCTTCCCGCGGTCCGCGAAATCACCATAGTCCGAGCCCATTGAGTTATAGTCCGAGCCCATTGAGTTGGGCCGGCCGCAGACACCAGGTTGCAAGGACACAACATCGCAACCGATCGACAGCTGCAGCGGGATCGTGGGTGAGGGCATGCGTGCGTCATTCTTACAGCTGGTCATCGTTGCTGTGGTGTTGGACGCAGCCATTGTTCCGGCGCGCGCCGAGCCGAGCGCGGTGGGCCTGTGGGAGCAGCTCGACGAAAACAGCGGCAGGGCGGAAAGCTGGTTTCGCATCACCGAGCATGACGGCGTCTACGAGGGCACTATCGTCAAGATGTTCTTCAAGCCGGGCGAGGACCAGGATTTCCGTTGCGAGAAATGCGAAGGGGCGGAACGCGGCGCGCCGGTCCTCGGCATGAAGCTGATCAAGGGCATGCACCGGCACGGCACCACCTACGAGGACGGCACCATCACCGATCCGCGCGACGGCTCGGTCTACCACGCGCTGCTGCGGGTCAGCGCCGACGGGCAGAAGCTGGAAGTGCGCGGCTATCTCGGAATCTCGCTGTTCGGCCGCAGCCAGGTTTGGAACCGGCTGCCCGACAGCGCGCTGCAGCAGACCCCGCCGGCTCCCCGCTCCGGCGGCAAGACCCAGCCGGCGCGCAGGTAGGGTCAGCCAAGGGGGATGATCCCGGCCTCGCCGTCTTCGGTGCCGAAGGCGAGCGTATCGCCCGCCGCAGCCCAGGCGAGTGCGGTGACCGGCGCGTTTCCCGCCCGTTTCGCCAGCACCTCGGCGCCGTCCTCGACGCGCACCATGAGCACGATCCCGTTGGCGTAGCCCACGGCGACGACCTCCTGCTTGGGATGGCAGGCCACGACTTCAACCTGGGAATCGGCGGGCGCCAGCATGCGCGGCTCCTTGCCCATCGGGCCGTCCTTGCCCGCGAACGGCCAGAGCACGAGCTGGTTCGCGCCGGAGGTCGCCAGCCACTTGCCGCTTGCGGTCCAGGCAAACGAACGCACGCGCGCTGCGTAGCCGGACATGCGCATGCTCCGCGCGTCGGAGAGCCGCCAGCCATGCAAGCTCGGCTCCTGCATGGAGGAGACGAGAAAGCGGCCGTCCGGGCTGAACGTCACGCCGAGATGCGAGCCTTTCCATCCGAGCACTTCCGGGGCGCTCGCGGCCCTGGGAAACCACAAGCTGACGCCGTTGTAATGGGCAATGCCGACGCGCAATCCCTTGCGCGCAAACGCAATGGCGCCGACGGTGGACGGAAGCTCCAGCATGCGCTCGCCATCGTCTGCGCTGCCCACCAAGGCGTGCTTGCCCGCCGACCATGCGACCGCATGAGCCGGCCCGAGGGCAACGTGGTCGATCCAGCGCCGCTTGCCGTCGCTCGCGAGCAGGCTCGTGGTCCCATCCGCTGCGGTGACCATCACCTGCCCATCATCGCCCCCGGTGACGATGCGGGCGTCGTCGCTGGCAGAGCACAGGATGACCCCGGCGTGCACCCCGATTGAGCGTGGCGCGCCGCCGGGCGGCACGAACAGCAGGGACTCCTCGCCTAGCACGAATACAGCGGTACGGCCGAGGAAGTGCGCGGCCACCACTGCGGCCCCCGCTGTGACGGCTTGCGTGCGCTCAACGAGCGACGGGATAGTAGAGGGCGCATCCGTCATGATGGCTGGTCCAGCTTCGTCATGCGCGGGACGGGCACCCCGCCGACAAGTCGGCGGGGACCCCCGTTGACCCGCGCATCCACGTCTGCTGCCGATTGCCACGACGTGGATGGCCGGGACAAGCCCAGCCTTGATGGGCGCACCGCGCGTTGGCGACGTTCAGACGACGCAGCCTTCGAAGCCCGCCTTGATCCTCTCCTGCGGCAGGTTGCGGCCGATGAATACGATGCGGCTTTCCCGCTTCTCGCCGTTGCTCCATGGCCGCTGGTGATCGCCGTCGAGGATCATGTGCACGCCCTGAAAGACAAACCGCTCGTCATCGTCCTTGAACGACAGGATGCCCTTGCAGCGCAGGATCTGGGGTCCTTCCCTCTGCACGAGGTCCTGCACCCAGGGAAAGAACTTGTCCGGATCGAGCGGTCGTTCGGTCATGACCACGAACGACTGCATCTCCTCGTCATGATAGTGCTTGAGGCCGCCGCCGTCGTGATGGTGATGGTGATCGCCATGCGCATGCTCGTGATCGTGATCATGCTCATGCGGATGAGCATGATCGCCGCCGTCCTCCAGGAACTCCGGCTCGATGTCCAGGATGCGGTCGAGGTCGAACGCGTTGCGGCCCAACACTTCCGGAAGAGCGATGTTGCAGCGCTGGGTGCGGTGGAGCTTGGCATAGGGGTTGATGCCGCGGATGCGCGCTTCCACTTCGGCCAGGGTATCGGAGGCCACCAGATCCGTTTTGTTGAGCAGAATGACGTCGGCGAAAGCGATCTGATTCTTCGCCTCGGGTGCATCCTTGAGCCGATCATTCAGCCACTTGGCGTCAGCGACGGTCACCACCGCGTCCAGCTTGGCCTTGCGGCCGACATCCTGGTCCATGAAAAACGTCTGTGCCACCGGCGCGGGATCCGCGAGGCCCGTAGTCTCGACGATGATCGCGTCGAACTTGCCCTTTCGCCGCATCAGCCCATCGATGATGCGCACGAGGTCGCCGCGCACGGTGCAGCAGATGCAGCCGTTGTTCATCTCGAACACTTCCTCATCGACGCCGACCACGAGGTCGCCATCGATGCCGATCTCGCCGAACTCGTTGACGATCACCGCGTATTTCTTCCCGTGCGGCTCGCTCAGGATGCGGTTGAGCAGCGTGGTCTTCCCCGCGCCGAGATAGCCGGTGAGAACGGTAACTGGCACCTTATCGGACATGCTTCACTCCGGTGGAGCCCCGTATATATGCATAAACCGCGAGATGCTATGCTGCTGCGTCGTAGGATGGGTCAGCTGTACAAGTCGGCTGGCAACAGCTGACTTGTACGGCGTAACCCACCCTACACAATCGGAGTCTCACGGAGGGGAACGTCATGACCGCCGGACCGTTGGACGAAGCAATCAAGCATGGGCACGCCATCACCTCGAACTCTCAGCACTCGAGCTCGCAGCAGAAGGGAACAGTCATGATCGGTCGCCATGTCCCAGCCTTGGCTTTCATTTTCCTGGTGGCACTTGTGCTGCTCTCCATAGTCTTCGGGAGCTGGTACACGATCGATCAGAGCCAGCGCGGGGTGCTCTTGCGCAACGGCGCTTTTGTCGACGTCGTGCAGCCCGGGCTGCATTTCAAGTGGCCCTTCATCGACAGCGTCGCCAAGATCGACATGCAGACCCATACGTTTGCCTGGAGCAAGATGGAGTCCTATTCCGCCGATCAGCAGCCGGCGAATCTCAAGGTATCGGTCACGCTGCACGTTGCCGCCGACAAGGTGGCGGAGATGTATTCGCGTTTCCGCGGCGACCAGAACGCCGCAGTTGACCGCATCATCGGTCCGCACCTGAACGAGAAGATCAAGGTCGTGTTCGGCCAGTACACCGCGGCGCGCGCCATCAGCGCGAGGGGCCAGCTCAACGCCGATTCGGCCATGGCGCTGACCGAGGCCATCGCCTACGATCCGGTGTTCGTGATCGAGAGCGTGCAGATCGAGGACATCACGTTCTCGCCCGATTACATCAAATCGGTCGAGCAGCGCATGCAGGCGGAAGTCGAGGTGCAAAAATTCCGCCAGCAGCTCGAGCGCGAAAAGGTGCAGGCGGAGATCGTCGTTACCCAGGCGAAGGGCAAGGCCGATGCGGTGCGCGCCGAGGCGCTGGCCAATGCGGACGCCGTTCGCTTCCGCGGCCAGGCGGACGCCGACGCGATCAAGGCGAGAGGCAGCGGCGAGGCCGCCGCAATCGAGGCGCGCGGGATCGCCGATGCGACCGCGATCCGCGCCAAGGGCGAAGCGCTGGGAGGAAACACGCAGCTCGTCCCGCTCATTCAGGCCCAGCGCTGGGACGGCAAGCTTCCCGTGACCATGGTGCCCGGCGGCTCCACGCCGATGATCAATCTCGGCCAGCGGTAGGACCTGCCGCCAAAGCAACCTCTATAATACCTCCCTCTGAAAGGGGGAGAGCCTGCCCCGGACTTGATCCGGGGTCGACAACATTTGCCCCGGCCTTGCGCCGGGGCAAATGCTTTCGGCACACTGCTACGGTGAAGTGGGCCTGGCCCCCGCCCGGCCGCGCTACGCTCGCCCACCCTCCCCCTTCGCGGGCCTTCGGGGGAGGGATTAGCCGTCAGCTCGTGAGCGCATCGGTGAGCTGCTTGAGGTTGTGACGCATGAGATCGATGTAGGTGGGTGCCTCGCCCTTCTCGTCGGTCAGGGCATCGGAATAGAGCACGCCACCCACCTTGGCTCCGGTTTCACGGGCGATCTGCTGGACGAGCCGCGGATCGGTCACGTTTTCCAGAAATACCGCTGCAGCCCGATGTTTCTTGATCTCGCTGATGATTGCGGCAACATCTCGGGCAGACGCTTCCGCCTCGGTCGAGACGCCCTGCGGCGCGATGAACACAATGCCATAGGCGCTTTCGAAATACCCGAAGGCGGCATGGCTGGTGATGACGCGCCGGTGATCGGCCGGAATTCTGGTCATCGCATCGTGCGCCTCATGATCGAGCGCGTCGAGCCTGGCGAGGTAGGCGCCCGCCTGGGCTTCGTAGGCCGCCTTGCCCGCGGGATCGATGCTGATCAATGCATCGCGGATGTTTTCGACATAGAGTTTTGCATTTGCGACGGATTGCCAGGCATGCGGATCCAGCTTGCCGTGGTCGTGATCGCCCTCGTGCTCATGCGCCTTCGCGCGCTCAAGCGGCTTCACCCCGCGGCTGGCGACAACGATCGGTGCCGTGGTGCCCGATGCTTTCACCAGCCGGTCCAGCCAGCCCTCGAAGCCCAGCCCGTTGACGAATACGATGCGGGCTTCCGCCACCTTCCTCGCATCGGCGGGCGAAGGGGCGTAGACGTGAGCGTTGCCGTTCGGCCCCACCAGGGTCGCTACCTCCACCCGCTCGCCGCCGACGTTTTTCACGAGATCGCCCAGGATCGAGAAGCTGGCGACGACCTTGAGCCTGCCGCTTGGCGGTTCCTGCGACCACGCGGGGCTTGCCAGCATCAGCGCCGCTGCAAGCCCGGTCGCGATCACAGCAGGCCAGGAGATCGAGAGCCTTTGTCGAACTATTCGCATTAATCCTCCTCTCTGCTCTTCAAACTGATCGTGTGACCCCTGGGTCCCGGATCTTCACTCGCGCGGACAAGCCGCGCTCGCTCGTCCGGAACACGAGAAGAACATCGCCATCCAAAGTCCGGGCATCGCGTCAGGCTTCCAGATGGCGGCCGGGGAAGAGCTGGCGCACGAGCCCGCCGACCCGGCCGAACAGAAGAGATCCGAGATAAAGCACGCCCGCAACGAGAATGACCGCAGGTCCGGAAGCGACACCGGTGTGGAACGACAGCAGCAGCCCGGCGTAGCCGGCGGCGACCCCGCTTGCGGTTGCGAGCACGATCATCTGGGTGATGTCGCGGGCCCAGAAGCGCCCGATGGCGGCGGGCAGCATCATGATCCCGACCGCCAGCAATGTGCCGAGCGCATGGAAACCGCTCACCAGATTGATGACGACCAGCGCGAGAAACGCGAAATGCGCCGGTCCGCCGGCGCGGCTCACCGAGCGCATGAAGCCCGGGTCGACGCATTCGATCACCAGCGGGCGATAGATCAGCGCGAGCACCAGCAAGGTGAGCGTGGCATTGCCGGCGATCAGGAGGAGGGTCTGGTCATCGAGGGCGAGCACGTTGCCGAACAGCACGTGCAGGAGATCGATATTGGTGCCCTTGAGCGACACGATGGTCACCCCGATCGCAAGCGAGAGGAGATAGAATGTCGCCAGCGCCGCATCCTCCTTGAGCTCGGTGTTGCGCGCGACCAGGCCGGTGAGCAGGGCAACGACGACGCCCGCGATAAGGCCGCCCGCGGTCATGGCGAACAGACTGAGCCCGGAAAGCAGAAATCCGACGGCTGCGCCCGGCAGGATCGCATGGGCCATGGCATCGCCGACGAGGCTCATGCGGCGGAGCATGAGGAACACGCCGATCGGCCCCGCGCCGAGCGCCAATGCAAAGACGCCGGCAAGCGCGCGCCGCATGAACTCGAACTCGGTGAATGGGGCGATGAAGAAGTCGTAGATCACACTGCCTCCGCGCATGCCGCCGCATGCTCGTCGAACGCCTCGCACATGCGGCGCGCCGTCAGCAGGTTCTCCGGCGTGAGCACCGTTTCGGTGCGGCCCCAGGCTACCGGCTCGCGTGCGAGCAGAAGCGTTTCGGGGAAATTCGCGCGCACAAATTCGATGTCGTGCAGCGCGGTCAGCACCGTGCGCTTCTCGCCGTGCCAGCGCTGGATCAAGCCGAACAGGTCGGCCGAGGTCTTGGCGTCGACCGCATTGAATGGCTCGTCGAGCACGATCACCCGCGCATCCTGCAGCAACAGCCGCGCAAACAGCATCCGCTGCGTCTGACCGCCGGAGAGGGTTGCGATGGCGCGATCCTCGAACCCCGTCATTCCGACCGCGGCGATCGCGCTCTCGATCAGCCCGCGCGCCTCGCGTCCGACCCCGCCAAACGCGCCGGTGCGCCGCCACAATCCCATGGCAACGAGATCATAGACATTGATCGGGAATGACCGGTCGATCTCGGCCGCCTGCGGCAGGTAGGCGATATCCTGCGGCGTAATAACGTCGTGATCGATACGGCCGGCGAGCGGCTTCAGCACGCCAACGATGCCTTTGAACAGGGTCGATTTGCCCGCGCCGTTCGGGCCGACGACGGCTATCAGCGCGCCGGTCGCGACTTCGCCGTCGAGATGATGTACGGCGGGATGCCGATCATAGCCCAGCGTGACGTCGCGAAAGTGCAAGGCGCAGCCCATCGGCTTACCTCATGGCCCAGATGACTGCCGCCCAAAGGAGCACCGTCAAAGCGCCGCTGATCGCCAGCCTCTCCGTAACCGAGAGGCGCAGAATTGAGGGCGAGATCGGTGCCGGGGGATGGCCCCGGCCCGGATGATCGTGCTGGTGGGGAAGCTGGGTGGGCATGGAACCTGCTCACGTGCACCCGGTAATGGGGGTGGTGCTTGTTACAATGTAACATTGCCCAAGTCCATGGCAGCATTGCGTCTATCGGGCTGGAAAATTTCTCGGTAAGGCGAGGAGCCCCTCATGTCCAAACTTCGTGTCCACGGTTTCACTCTCTCCCTTGACGGTTACGGCGCCGGGCCCAATCAAGATCTTGATAATCCCCTCGGCGTCGGCGGCCGTGAGTTGCACCAATGGGCCTTCGCCACACGGACCTTTCGGCAAATGTTTGGCGCCGCGGGCGGCTCTACCGGGATCGATGATGAATTTGCGGCGCGCGGCTTCAAGAATGTCGGGGCTTGGATTATGGGACGCAACATGTTCGGACCAGTCCGGGGACCCTGGCCCGACGACAGCTGGAAAGGTTGGTGGGGTGACAATCCGCCGTATCACACTCCCGTGTTCGTCCTTACCAACCACGGGCGCGCATCATTCACCATGAGCGGTGGTACCACTTTTCACTTTATCACTGACGGCATCCACCCGGCGCTTCGAAGCGCTACAGAGGCAGCCAACGGCCAAGACGTCCGGCTCGGCGGCGGGGTTGCCACGATCCGGGAATATCTTTTTGCAGGTCTTGTTGACGAGATGCACCTGGCAATTTCACCGGTACTGCTCGGCTCCGGGGAACATCTTCTCCCCGGCTTCAACGCGCTGCAGCATGGCTATTACTGCGCCGAACACGTTCCCACGCCGAACGCGACACACATTGTTATCACCAAGCGCAAATAGTCCCCGGTAGTGGTCGGGATTTACGGAATGAATTTCAAATTCATGCCCGAGTTGAAATGGGCGTGGGGCTATCCCCTCGCGCTCGCTATGGCGGCTCTGAGCGCCCTCATACCGCTGTTGCGGTTCAAATGGCGCGGCTGGTTCGATTAAACGGTTTAATTACGGCCGAGGATATCCGCCACTCTGCGGTATCTTAATTCTTCAGTTTATTCGATGAAGGTGCATTTATCAGCACATCAAAACGATCTCGTGTCTCAAAACGGTCTCGTATCGGAGAATACTCCAACCCGACTTGCGGGGTGGGGGCCGCCCTTGGGGCGGCGGTTCGTTGCAGCATTCGGTGCCATCTCCGCTGAATGTCGCGATGTCGCTCTAGCGGAATTTGCAGCGTATTGGGCACGGCGACCTCCTTGCTCGGGGATGAGATACAACGCGCCATGCCCCGGATCGTTCCAAGATTCTCGGGGATGTTCTCGGGCCAAAGACCTTTCCGTAGGGGGGACGCACTGCATCGCGCTCCATCCACAGGGGTGAGGCAGTGTCTCGCCCCCACGGCGAGGATGAGCGCTCGCTGGGAGGGCAGCCGAGGTTGGAAATGGCCGCTTCTTTCGCAGGCGATCCCGTGACATGGTGCGGCCGGCAATGAGCGAGCAGAAACCCCGGGTCGCCGTCGTCGGCGAAGTCATCATCGAGCTTGCGCGCGGCGACGACGGCCGTTTCAGGCTGGGCTACGCTGGCGACACGTTCAACGTCGCCGTCTATCTCGCGCGCGCCGGGGTCACCACCACTTTTGTTACCGCGCTCGGGGAGGATCCGTATTCCGATGCGGTCGTTGCGCTTGCTGCCGCCGAGGGGATTGCAAGCGACCTGATGCTGCGGATTCGCGGGCGGCTGCCCGGGCTTGCCGTGCTAGACACCGATGCCTCCGGCGCGCGTCAGTCCTACGAATGGCGGGGCGAAGCGCCCGTGCGCGATCTGTTCGAGCTGCCGCACTGGGCGCGCCTCGCCGAAGGGCTGGCGAAGGCAAATCTCGTCTATTTCTCAGGCATCACCCTGTCGCTTTATTCCAATGTGGGGGTTGGCCGTTTCCTTGCGACGCTGGAAGCGATACGAGGAAAGGGCGCGAAGATCGCGTTCGACGGCAATTTCCGTCCAGGTGGCTGGCGCGGAGACTTGTCGCGGGCGCGAACCGTGTTCATCGAAACATTGAAGCGCGTGGACATCGCGCTTCCCACCTATGACGATGAGGCCGTGCTGTGGGGGGATCCAAGCCCGGAAGCGACAGTGGCGCGCCTGCAAGCGTTCGGGATTGCCGAGATCGTGGTGAAGAACGGCCCGAGCAGCGCGCTGTTGGCGGCGGGCGGGAAGACCGACCTCATACCGGTGCCGGAGGTGCTGGTGCCGGTCGACAGCACCGCTGCCGGCGACGGCTTCAACGCCGCCTACATCGCCGCGCGGCTCGCCGGCGAGGGGCCGGCGCAGGCGGCGGCTTCCGCCCATAGGCTCGCGGGCCAGGTGATACGCCACCGCGGCGCACTGATGCCGCGCACCGCCGTGGCGATACATTGAGGGCGTCTGTCGCGCGACTTCGCGCGCGTTTGGCCGCCCTACGAGTTCCCGCTGAGCCGAGGGGCGGGAAGATCGCGTCTGTTGGGTCGTGCGGGTCGCCGCATGAAATGACGTCGACTGAACTCTCGATAAACATCATAGCTCGGATTTGCATCCCAAATGAAGCGGACTATTTCTATGAAAAGCTCACTGTTCCTTCTGAGCCTTGGGTTGCTTGCTTCCAGGAGAGTAAAGGCAGCATGGCGGACGTTCGGGTCCTTGGAGCCGAGCATCTGATATACGTGAGATCGGGATAATGCGCCGTATTTGACCATGATGTCTCTCTGGAGTTCCAACCTTGAGCATGCCAAGCGAGCTGCGAGCTCCGGGAACTGCTGGGAATCTAGAAGAACCGGCGGCCCTGCTAGCAGGGAAGCCACACGGCAGCCGGGTCGCCGTCTCATGGGTACTTTCAGTTCCCCACGCGCGCGAGGGTGCGCCACAAAGCTGACCGAAATTCGAAGCTGCCGAGAAAAGGCTGACGTTGGTTAACTAACGTAGGACGGCTCAGGCACGCATCAAAGCGCCAGGTAATTCGCCGCGAAACCGTGGATTACGCTCGCGGCCTAAGGGCCCTCGCTACTTTCTCCCGGGGTGGCACTGCCTTCGGGCGCTGCTGCAACCCGATAAAGTCTCAAACTAAAAACGAGACGCTTGACGGTACGATATTGCCTACAATGAGTAATCAAAATGCCAAGAGGTATCAGAATGCAGAAAGGGCGGGGGCACAATGCGGCAGCAACGGCCGAACTCTGCTCGCAATCTTGTGGAAAACGTAACCACGAGGCTCGCTTGCCAAACAAACCCGCATAACGTCGGGATCCGCCCGAGGCCAGACGAAGTACTCTCATTGCGCTCGGAGTATTTGCAATGTTTAGAGATGCCTTTGAAGTGGAACGAGCGGAGCGGGATCAGGATGCCGATAGTGCTCGTATCAATGTTGCCATCGACGCAGCTGAAAAGGCCATTGCGGCCCTCGCAACTCAACAGCTTTACCCCGATGAAACACGCAAGGAATGGTCCGCCATTCGCGACCGAACAATTATCGCCATCCGCAACGTGCGTCACAATGTCATCAAGCGCGCAAACTTCGCCAAACAGACCGAGCGGTGGATGGTGGAAAAATGGTTGCACGAAATAAACGACGGCTGGATTCTGGGTGAGTTTACAGCCGACATGCAAAAAGTGCCGACCAGAGGGCTTCTCGATTATCTCCGCTACCTGATTCAGTTCGGCGACTTAGCCCGCATCCAGAGCATCAACGCGGTGTTCTCAGCGCGTTCCGACAATCAAAGATACAAATCCAGCTTTGATAAGATGCTGGGACAATTCACTCTGTCACAATGCGGAGTTATAGGAGCGCGCATTGCCAAGATTTATGAGTGGGCCGAGCTTGTCGACGCTAGGATATTGCATCTGTTTTCTGCTCACTGCACGACCAGACGACCTTCCTTGACCGTGTCGCTGCCGCTCCCGCGCGTCGAAGGTCCGAGCATTGGGGCGCTCGACGTCGATCTCAGCCTGGCACGCGTGCCGCGAAGGGCCAACCAGTTTTTGCAAAAACCTTTCACGGATGACCTCAGCCGGCCGTCAAGTTCCGTTGCCGCTGCGGCCCTTCTCATTGCGGATCGCTAGGAGATCGCGCGGATTTGTCGAGGCTCGTATCGCTTACTGACTCGGACGAGGCTGAAGACGGGCGAACGGAACGGAAGCTGTCCCAGACGCGATTGAACTGCGCATGTCGCTCGGTCTCTATTGCCCGCTGCTTGAAGGTGTGGAGCTTCTCGAGTGCTTTCGCCCAAACAGTCGTCGGGGAGCGCAGCGGGGGACGATCCTGGATTGTGGGTTCTACGGGCACCGTTTGAGTTGTTCGCGGCACTGTCGTTTCAGTCGTAGCTATTTGCGTCAGTTCCACCGCCGCTGTTTGGGTTGGTTCGACTGGTACGGTTTGAGGGGACTCCACCGAAACGGTCAAAAGAGCTGAAGCGGCAACGTGCTGATCCTGTGCTGCTGATGCAGTCACGACCGCTTGCACCGTTTGCTCGGGCACGAGCCCAGAGTTGTCCTCGCGATCCTGTTTCGTGAATACCAAGCGTTGCTCCAGGTCCTGGCATTCCGAACATCTGAAGGTTTGGTGCTCGAAGCCAGGAACCGCCATCGTGTCGTCCTGGCGCACGTTCACCAGGATCATCTCAGCCCCGCACGCCATACAACGCATCGCACGCACTCCGGTTACCTGTCGAGCGTCCACTCGTCCGCAGTATAGACCCCAGTTCATCCCGTGCTGCGGTAAAACCTTACGCTATCGATAACGCGCGACGCGGACGCAATCGGCGTCTTCCTGCTAGCAGCGGACGCGGACTGCCAGCTCGGCCTGGTCGAGCCGGTGCGAAACGTGCCAGGGACAAACCAGGCGTTCTACGACATCGACCAGGACAAACAGCACCGTCCCGACAATGCCGAGCAGCAATATCGCCGCAAACACGCGCACCGTCTGGAACATGCCTTGCGACTGCATGATCACAAAGCCCAACCCCTCTTGCGAGGCTACGAATTCGCCGGCGATCGCGCCGACGAGCGCCAGCGAGATGGCTACTTTCATTCCTGCGAACATGTGCGGCAAAGCGCCCGGTACCCGGATCTTGAATAGAATCTGCATCGCAGAGCTGCGCATCGTTTTCATCAGATCCAGCGCGCCGGGATCGGCGGAGCGCAACCCAAGCACCGTATCCACCACGATGGCGAATATCGCGATCAGAAACGAGATAGCCACCTTCGATTTGGCGCCCGTGCCGAGCCAGATGATGAAGAGCGGCGCGAGCGCAATCTTCGGCACGCTGTTCAGCGAAACCAGCAGGGTGAAAAGCGTGTTCTCCAGCAGCTTCGAGTACGTGATGCCGACGGCGGCAATCACTCCGACCACCACCGCAAGCCCGAATCCGAGTGCTGTCGTGAACAGCGTGTAGCCGCAGTGCTGCAGATACCAGCGCGGCTCGGCCCAGATCTCCGCAAGCACCAGCGAGGGTGCAGGCAGGAAATAGGTGGGAAGATTGAACAGCCGGCACGCCGCCTCCCAGAGCAGCAGGAATCCGGCGATGACAGCAACCGTTCGCAGCGTTTGATTTGACATGCCAGTGCCTCAAGCGTGCCGGCGCTCACGCACGTACGCTGCCGCGCATGAGCCCCATCTGTTCGAACAGCAGGCGCGCGCTGCGGCACAGCCGCGCAAACTCGGCTGTTTCGCGGATGGCCAGATCGCGCGGGCGCGCAAGGTCAACGTCCATGATATCGACGATGCGGCCCGGCGAGCGCGACATCACCACCACCCGATCGGCGAGGAAGACCGCTTCCGTTATCGAATGGGTGACGAAGACGACCGTCTTGCTGTCTGCCATCCAGATCCGTTGCAGCTCGAGATTGAGCTCGTCGCGCGTCATTGCGTCAAGCGCGCCGAAAGGTTCGTCCATCAACAGGAGGGTTGGGTTGAGCAGCAATGCGCGGGAGATGGCGACGCGCTGGCGCATACCGCCGGACAGCTCCCACGGGTAGCGATGCTCGAAACCGGCAAGGCCCAGCATCGCCAATGATTGCAGCGCGCGCTGCCGCCAGTCCTGCAGGTTGAGCCGATAGACCTCCACCGGCAGCAGCACGTTCTGCAACACGGTGCGCCACTCCAGCAGAACGTCGCGCTGGAACACTACCCCCAGATTGTCGGGTGGACCGGACACGGCCTTCGAGCCGATCAAGATAACGCCCGCGCTCGGCTGGTCCAGCCCGGCAAGGCAGCGCAGCAAGGTCGTCTTGCCGCATCCGCTCGGCCCTAGAATGCTGATGAACTCACAGGCGCCGATCGTAAGATTGATATCGCTTAGCGCAGGTACGTCACCGCGGACCGAACCATAGGTCTTGGCGACATTCTTGATCTCGAGGAACGGCTGTCGTTTGCTTGCAGCCGGCGCCGACCGCAAGGTGCCGTGCACGACATTCATTTGGCTCGACCGATCTGGTCCGAGATGAACGTGTTGGTGTACATGTCCGCGGGCTGCATGCCCGCCTTTGCCATCCCGACTTCACGCATGACGCGCAACGTGTTTTGCCAGTCGGTTTCCGCCTGCCAGCCCATCGGCTTGCCCTTGGTCGCAGGCGTTTCGAAAAGCGGCATGAAACCTTTCAATTGCGAGAGCATGATCGCTCCGTCGAGCCGCATGCCCTGGCGCTGCGCGAGGATCGCGTCAATCGCCTCCTGCTCGTGTCCGGCAAAGATATAGACCCAGGTCTTCTGCTGAACCTCGACAAATCGCTTCAAGATGTCGGATTTGGCATCGACGGCGTCCTTGCGGACGATCAGCCCATAACCCGGGATGAGGAGACCTACATCGGAAAAGAAAAACGGGCGTGACGGCCGCACAACATCGACCTGCGGCTTTGACCATGCCACGGTCGTGAGCACGGCATCAGCCGCGCCGGTGACGTAGGTGCTTGTGAGCGCCGTGGTATCGACGTTGATGATGTTGAAATCGCTGCGCGATGTGCCGCCCGCCTTGAGAAAAGCATCGAAGAAGGTCGTGGAAGCCGCGCCCGCGGCGACGGCAATCCGCTTGCCCTTGAGGTCGCCGAGCGTCTTCCAGCCGTTGTCCGCCGGAACCATCAGCCCGTTGTCGCC
Organism: uncultured Alphaproteobacteria bacterium; assembly: GCA_963841705.1. Classification (GTDB taxonomy): domain Bacteria; phylum Pseudomonadota; class Alphaproteobacteria; order Rhizobiales; family Xanthobacteraceae; genus VAZQ01. The sequence goes on along the minus strand of CAWJDY010000025.1, from coordinate 42,520 downwards.
GGCCTGCACCAACCCCATGATCGACGTAACGGGAATGCCGTTGGCGACGGCCGCAGCCATGCTGCTGAGCTGGCCGAAGCCGATATCAAGCTGGCCCGCCGCCACCTGCTGCACCGTTGTGGTCGAGCCTTTGCCGTCGAGCACATCGACGTCGAGACCGGCTGCTGCAAAGGCGCCGTTCTGCTTGGCGAGGAGCAGGCCCGATACCATCCCGTGCGGTGACCAGTCGGTTGCGACCGTCACATGGTCAGCCGCCCAAGCCTGCGATCCGGCCGATGCGAGGACGATTGCGCTCACACAGCGGGCCAGCAGCGTCGCCAAATGTCGCATGCATTTCTCCATCAGAAGGTTTCAGGCCGCACCCATGTGTTAACACATCTGCGTGAGGCCGAGCTTCGCGAACAGGCGCTGATCGCGATCGTGCCCGGGGTTGGGAGTGGTGAGCAGCTTCGGCCCATAGAAGATGGAGTTGGCGCCGGCGAGAAAGCACAGCGCCTGCGTCTCTTCGCTCATCTCCTCGCGGCCGGCGGAAAGGCGCACCACGGATCGCGGCATGGCGATGCGCGCCACGGCGATGGTGCGCACGAACGCGATTGCGTCGCTCTCGGGCTCGCGCGCGAGCGGCGTACCTTCAACCCTGACCAGCCTATTGATGGGCACGCTCTCCGGGTGCACAGGCAGATTTGCCAGCGTTGCAATCAGCTCTGCGCGGTCCTCGATAGTCTCCCCCATGCCGATGATGCCGCCGCAACATACGCGCATGCCGGCCGCGCGCACGTGCTCGAGCGTGTCGAGCCGATCCTGGTAGGTGCGCGTGGTGATGATCGCGCCATAGTACTCGGGAGAGGTATCGAGGTTGTGATTGTAGTAATCGAGCCCCGCGGCTTTGAGACGCTGCGCCTGCGCTTGCGTGAGCATGCCGAGGGTCGCGCAGGTCTCGAGCCCCAGCGCTTTGACCGCTGCCACCATCGCGCAGACGGAATCGAGATCGCGGTCCTTCGGCTCTCGCCACGCCGCGCCCATGCAGAACCGGCTCGCGCCGGCGGCCTTGGCCGCTTTCGCTTCGACCGCGACTGCATCGAGCCCCATGAGCTTCTCCGCCTTCACGCCGGTGTGGTAGCGGGCGCTCTGGGGACAGTAGGCGCAATCCTCCGGACAGCCGCCGGTCTTGATCGAAAGGAGCGTGGAGACCTGCACCTCGCACGGGTCGAAGTGCAGGCGGTGAACGCTCTGCGCGCGAAATATCAATTCCGGGAACGGCAGCGCAAGCAGCCCGCGCACCTCCGCGCGCGTCCAGTCGTGGCGAACGACGCCTAGAAGATCAGGCGGCGGAGTGCCGGACAACGGAAGCTTGGATCGTGCCATATGCATGCTGCACCTCCGCGGGCTTCATACATTCCTCCAAGGCAGAGCGCTATCACAACGCTACGCCGTGTGCCCCTGGTCCCGGCTCTCGCCCGGGTCAAGCGAGGGCGGGCCGGGACGCAAGGCCTCGTGTCCCGGGCAAGTGAAGTGAGGGCCTCCTGGCCCGAACGTAACGAGACGCGGGACCCAGCGGCCTACGCGAGCTGTTGGCGTTTCACACCTCACGTATGCTGTAGGCGGGCGCGGATGAGCAGGGGCAGCGCGTACCAGAGGCCGACAAGGATCTCACGGCTCTTTCCTTTCTGCCCTTGTTAGGAGTTCAAACGAGGAGGGGTCGGAATGGTTGCCCACCGTAGGGGCGGGTTTCAAACCCGCCCCTACATGCCAGCGAGCGCCTGGCTTGCGGCGCATGCCGGGGTTCTCTTGCGCGCGAAGAGGATTTCCGCCATTGCGAGCCGGAGCACGGCGCCGCGGCTTTGATCGATGGACAAAGGCCGCTGATAGCGCCGGTTGATTTAAGGAGCAGCCCATGGCCGTTGCCGAACAGAGCCCGGTGCAGAAGGGCGCGTATCAGCCCATCACTTGGAATTTCAAGCTGATCGCCCAGCATGCGCTCGACGGATTCGGCGGCATGGGCGAAGGCATGTCGATCCAGATCGCGCCCGACGGCCGGCGCATTCTCTGGCTCGCGCACGAGAGCGCGCCGAAGAATTTTACCGCGGTCGACGTCTCCGATCCGCGCCAGCCGAAAGTGGTGGTGCAGACGGATCTGGCGCATTCCCAGATGCGGTCGAACTCGCTGGAGACCTGCGGAAACCTGATGGCGGTCGCGTACCAGACGCAGAAGAAGGGAGCACAGCCGGCGGGCTTCGAGCTGTTCGATATTTCCGTCCCGGAAAAGCCGAAGTCGATCTCGTTCTTCGACTGCTCGGGGCCCACCTCGCGCGGCGTGCATCAGCTGTGGTTTTGCGATGGCGAGTACGTGCACACGGCTTCGGGCGCGCCTGACTTTGTGCCGACGCACCCGCTCGACGACCAGTTCTATCGCTGCATCGACGTGCGCAACCCGTCGAAGCCGGTCGAGATCGGCCGCTGGTGGATGCCGGGCACCCGCCAGGGCGACAACGTGATGCCGCCGCCCCGCCACCCGCTGGACAAGGGCCACCGGGCGCACAACACCAACGTCTATCCGCAGCGGGGGAACCGCTGCTATCTCGCTTACATCGACGGCGGGATGTTTGTCCTCGACATCTCCGACAAGGCCAGTCCCAAGAAGGTGTCGCAGTGGACCAACTCGCCGCCCTATACCGGGTTCATGCACACCGTGATGCCGTTGTTCGATCGTGGTCTCATGCTGGTCACCGACGAGTCAACGGAGAACAACGCGAAGGATTGGCCGAAGCTCATCTGGGTGCTTGACGCGCGCGAAGAGAGCAACCTGGTTCCGATCGCCACTTGCCCGATGCCCGATTACAGGCCCTTCGCCGCCGCCGGCCGTTTCGGCGCGCACAACATTCATGAGAACGTGCCGCTGCCGACTGCGTGGCACTCGGACCAGATCGTGCTCGGTACCTTCTTCAACGGCGGCTTGCGTGCCTACGACATCTCCAATGCCTACCAGCCCAAGGAGATCGGCGTGTTCGTGCCCCCAGCCCCGCCGATGGCGCCGACCGGCACCATTCAGCTCAACGATGTATTCGTGGACGAGCGCGAGATCGTCTACACCGTCGATCGTCACATCGGCGGCCTTTACATCCTGGAGATGGATTTTTGAGTCGCGCTTGTAGCCCGGATAAGCGAGGCGCCATCCGGGAGCACGGCGCCTGAGTGGTGGCCCGCATATCGCTGCGCTCATGCGGGCTACGGGCTACTGCAGTCAGCTGATGCTCGACATCTTTCCTTCCCGCGAGGCGGGGCGGTTTGGACGCAGGCTCAAGCGTGCACGCGGCGCGCGCATTCCCGTGACCATCGTCACCGGATTCCTCGGCGCGGGCAAGACGACCCTGGTGCGGCGCTTCCTGAACACGCCGGAAGGCCAAGGCACTGCCGTCGTGATCAACGAATTCGGCAGTGCCGGCATAGATGACGCGCTCGTACGCAGCATCAGCGACCAGGTCACGCTCCTCGGCAACGGCTGCCTGTGCTGCAACACCCGCTCCGATCTGCAGATCGCGCTGCGCGGGCTTGTCGCCGAGCGCGAGCAGGGGCGGGTGCCGCCATTCACGCGCATCTTGATCGAGACCAGCGGGCTCGCCGACCCCGGCCCCATCCTGCAGACGTTCGCGACCGATCGCGCGCTCGGCGGCGAGTTTCACGTCGAGGCGCTGCTGGCCATGGTCGATGCTGTTGCCGGTCTCGATACGCTTGCATGGTCGGCGGAAGCGAGAAAGCAGGCGATCCTCGCCGATCACCTGGTAGTGTCGAAGACGGACCTTGTCTCCGCACATGCGGTCGACCGTCTGATCGAACGCCTGCACCAGCTCAATGCGCGCGCGCCGATTGATCTCGCCGTTGCGGGCGATCTCGATCCGCGCTGCCTGCTCGGGACCGAGGCCAGCGAGCCTGCCGGGCGTTTCGGCTTTGTCGCCGAAGCCGAGCACAGCGACGGAATTGCAAGCTTCGTCATCAACGATGCCACGCCGATGGTGTGGGATGTTTTTGCCCGCGCGATGGAAACACTCATCGCGCTGCGCGGTCCCGATCTCCTGCGGGTGAAGGGCTTTCTCCATGTCGAGGGCTGCCGCGGGCCGGTGATGGTCCAGGTCGTGCAGCACCTCGCGCATCCGCCGATCGAGCTAACCGCGTGGCCCGGCGGCGAGCGCGCGACCCGGCTCGTCTTCATCACCCGTAATATCGCGCAGGCTCAGGTGCTCAGCCTGTTCGCTTCGGTCTCTGCCCTGGCCGGCAGCCGCGATGAGCCGGGATAAACCACCGCGGACCCATCCAATGCAGCAAAGTTGGAATGCGTCACCTCCAGGAGAACGGCAATGCAGGGCTCGCCAGGCGAACAGCGCGACGAAATAAAAATGTACTCGGACTTCAAGAGCCCATACGCCTACGTCGCGTTCGATCCGGGCATGGCGCTCGCGGAGCGCTTCAATGTGCGGGTGCGCTGGATCCCGTTTCAGCTGCGAGTCAAAGGCAAGGGCGAGCGCAGCATCTATTCCGAGTACAAGGTCAGATACTCCTACATGGACGCACGCCGTTTCGCGAAGCCGCGCGGGTTGTGGATACGGGGCCCCTTGAAAATCTACGACACTACACCCGCTGCCATCGGCGGCCTTTTCGCGCAAAGGCACGGCCGCTTCCTCGAATACGGCCGCGCGGCTTTCAAGCATTTCTTCCTGCGCGAATTCGAGGCCGACCAACCAGAGGCGGTGGCGCAGTTGCTCGCCCGGATCGGCCTGCCCGAACGGGATTATTTCGGCTACCTTGCCGGCGAAGGCCGCGAGCTTTATGAACGCTGCCAGCAGGAGGCGGCAGCAGACCACGTCTTTGGCGTGCCTTTTTTCGTTTTCCGCGGCGAGCCATTCTGGGGCCACGATCGCCTGGGCCTGCTCGAGCAGCGCCTGACCGAAACCGGCCTCGCGCCTGGTGCGCCAGCAACGGCTGCCTGAGCCCGCGCGCAATGAGTGCGAAGGCGCCGATGCTCACCGGCTATCGCGTACTGGACATCACCCAGTTCGTCGCCGGCCCGACTTGCACGCGGATCATGGCCGAGCTTGGAGCGGACGTGATCAAGGTAGAGCTTGCGCCCTTTGGCGACCGTGGCCGTGCCTCCGGCGACAAGCCGCGCGAAGACAAGCTCAAGACGTGCTCGCAAAGCACCTATTACTTCCAGCACAATCATTCGAAGAAGAGCCTGGCGGTCGACATCAAGCAGGCGCGCGGGCGCGACCTGATCAGAGCGCTGGCGGGCAAAGTCGACGTGGTGGTCGAGAATTTCGCGCCGGGGGTGATGGCACGCGCCGGGCTCGGATACGAAGACTTGCGAGCGCTCAATCCCGCACTGATCATGTGCTCGATCTCACTCGCGGGCCAAACCGGTCCGCTGAGCCAGAAGCCCGGCTTCGACTATATCGCGGCCGCCTACGCCGGCATCACCGATACGATCGGCGAAGCGGACCGCGGCCCAGCGCAATTCACGACCGCGATCGGCGACAGCGCAACGGGAATGAGTGCCGCCATGGCGATCGGATTCGCGCTGCTGCATCGGGAGCGCACCGGCGAAGGCCAGTACATCGACTGCTCGCTCATCGACACTTATTTTCACATGCATGAAGTGAATGTACCCAAGTCGTCCCTGCGCGGGCCTTCGTTTGCGCCGAGACGCGCGGGCTCGCTTCATCCGGACGGCGGACCCACCGGAATATTCCGCTGCAGGGGCGATGAGTTCATCGCCATCATGGTGATGCCCTATCAGTGGACGCAGTGCGTCACGGCCTTGGGCATGCCCGAGTTGCTAAAGGATCCACGCTTTGCAAGCGCGCGTGCGCGCCGGGACAACAAGGAGGCGCTCAGAGATATTATTGAGCAATGGCTCGGCACGTTTCCGAACCGCGACGCCGCGATCGCAGCGCTGGAGGGGCAGCGCGTCGCGTGTGCGCCGGTGCTCACGCTGCGCGAGGCCATGGAGCATCCGCATCTGCGCCAGCGCGGTACCGTACGGCGGGTGAAGGACCGCGCCATCGGGGAGTTCGACATCCCGGGGCTGCCGGTCAAGTTCTCGCGCTGGTCTGATCAGTGCCCAGTCGCAGCCGCCATGTTGGGCGAGCATAACGAAGCCGTGCTGGGCGAAATGTTGGGCCTTTCGGATGCCGAGATTGACACTCTCTACGCCGAAAAAATCATTGTCCGCGACCCGCTGCTGGATCGGTGATACGTCTTCTTCATCGCGTTGATCCCGCTAGCCCCTCTGCCCTCGACTGCCATTTGCAAGCTGAGCCTTGTGCTTCAGGGGCGGAGCGGATTGACTCCGCCGGGACATGCATTATATTGCATGCATTATAGTGCATATGCCGATATCGCCGTTCCTTCACGCCATGTCCGAGCTCAAGACCGATTCCGAACACCGGCCTCAGGTCGCCCGTCCCGAAAGCGTGGCGGGTGAGGTCGGACGCCTCGTTCGCATCTCGCGCGCCAAGCGCGGAATGACGCGGCGGCAGCTGGCGCACGCATCCGGCGCGTCGGAGCGCTACTTGGCGCAAATCGAGGCCGGACGGGGCAACCCTTCCGTGATCATGCTCAGTGCGATCGCGAATGCACTTGAGCTCCCCATCATCGACCTGCTGCCTCGGGCCAGCGGTCGGCCCGTTGCGCTCACTCGCATTCTCGATGTGCTGGGGCGCGCGCCGGCGAGCGAGCTCCCTGTCATTGCCGAGCTGATCGAAGCCCGCGCGGGGGCGCGGGCGAGGCCCGACAGAGCTCGGCGGATCGCGTTGATCGGGCTTCGCGGCGCCGGGAAATCGACCCTGGGCCGCCGCTTGGCCGACGCGCTTGCGTTTCCATTTGTCGAGCTCGACCGTCTGGTCGAGCAGGCCCATGGCGCGAGCATTTCCGATCTGATCGAGATGGCCGGGCTGCCGACTTTCCGTCGCTACGAGCGCGCCTGTCTCGATCGCGTCATCGCGGAGCACGAGGCCGCGGTGATTGCTGCTGCGGGCGGCATCGTGTCGGACACAGAGACATTCGCGCTGCTTCTTCGCCGCACGCACACGGTATGGGTCAAGGCGCGGCCGCAGGAGCACATGGCCCGCGTGATGGGTCAAGGCGACTTTCGACCGATGGCACATAATCGGGAAGCGATGGCGGATTTGATCGCCATCTTGGAAGCACGCGGGGCCGATTACGCGCGCGCAGAGGCGACCCTCGATACTTCGGACGACACGATCGAACAGAGCTGCGAGAAACTGCTCCAGCTCGCGCAGCGTTGGGTCGAGCAATGAGAGTTTTAGACCAGGGCTTTCTCGATCTCGGCGACATGCGGCTCGAATACCGCTTCCACGGACCATGCCCACAAACGGCGCCAACCGTCGTGCTGCTGCACGAAGGGCTTGGTTCGATGGACGTGTGGGGGAGCTTTGCGCAGGAGCTTACAGCGGCGACTGGCGCCGGGGTCTTTTCCTACTCGCGCGCGGGCTATGGCGGCTCCTCGCCCTCGAAGCTGCCGCGTTCGGTCTCCTTCATGCACGAGGAGGCGCGCCTTGTGCTCCCGCGCGTGCTCGAAGCCTTGGATTTCCGCCGCGGGCTGCTCCTCGGCCACAGCGATGGCGCCTCCATCGCCGCGATCTATGCGGGCAGCATCCAGGATCATCGCGTGCGCGGGCTCGTCCTGATCGCTCCGCACTTCGTCACCGAGGACATGGGCTTGGCCGAGATCGCGCGCGCCAAGTCGGCCTTCGAGCAAGGAAGCCTGCGCGCGAAACTTGCCCGCATCCATGCGGATCCCGACAACGCATTCCACAGCTGGTGCGATCCTTGGCTCGACCCCGAATTCCGCAAGCTCGATCTCACGGAGGAGCTTGCTCATATCCGCGTGCCGATCCTGATCGTGCAGGGCGAAGATGATCAATACGGCACGGTGCAGCAGATAGAGCTTGCAGAGGAGGAGTGTTACTGTCCGGTTGAGGTCGTGCTTCTGCCTAAGACGCGCCACGCTCCGCACCGCGAGGCACCGGGGCCGACGCTGCACGCAGTTGCCGATTTCTGCAATCGGCTTCTGCGCGATCACCGGGAAGGCATTGTCTTTGAGGAACGAGCCCAATCAGTCGCGAGCTGAAGCGAGGAGCAAATGGCTGATACAGATCGCAAGTTGAGCAACGGCAAGACGCGGATCGATTTCCAGACCGAGCCGGCGAAATATCGGCATTGGAAGCTCGAGATCGACGGCGATGTTGCCACATTGCTGATGGACGTGGACGAGAAAAGCACGTTGTTCGAAGGCTATGAGCTCAAGCTCAACTCCTACGATCTCGGCGTCGACATCGAGCTTGCGGACGCGATCGAGCGGCTGCGCTTCGAGCATCCCTCGGTCAAGGTTGTTCTGCTGCGCTCGGGCAAGCCGCGGGTATTCTGTGCGGGTGCCAATATCCGCATGCTCGCGGGCGCGACCCACGCGCACAAGGTCAACTTCTGCAAGTTCACCAACGAAACGCGAAACGGAATCGAGGAGGCGAGCGAGACCTCCGGGCTCGCGACCATCTGCGTGATCAGTGGCACCGCCGCTGGCGGCGGTTACGAGCTCGCACTTGCCGCCGACCACATCATGCTGATCGATGACGGATCGACCACGATATCGCTGCCGGAGCTGCCGCTTCTCGCGGTACTTCCCGGCACCGGCGGGCTCACCCGCGTGACCGACAAGCGCAAGGTGCGGCGCGACCGCGCCGACGTGTTCTGCACGACCGAGGAGGGCATCAAGGGAAGGCGCGCGGTGGACTGGCGCCTGGTGGATGAGGTGGTTTCCGGCTCGAAACTGGAGCAGGCGGTACGCGAACGGGCAAAGGAGTTTGCCGCGCGGTCGCGACGTCCGAAAGACGCCAAAGGCATTGCTCTCACGCCGCTGCAGCGCGAGCGCTCGGAGAACGCCGTCGAATACAGCACGCTCACCGTGGAGTTTCAGCGAACGCAGCGGCTTGCGACCATCAACCTGCGCGGCCCCGATGCCGCTGAGCCCGCCGGCGCAGACGCGATGGTGGAGCTCGGCTCGGAGTTCTGGCCGCTCCGGTTGGCACGCGAGCTCGACGACGCCATTCTGGAGATCCGCGCGAACGAGCCCGATATCGCAGCCATCGTGTTCACATCATCGGGAGATCCGGCGCAGGCGCTGGCCTACGATCGGTTCCTCGACGCCAACGCGCAACATTGGCTCGCGCGCGAGGTCCGCAGCTTATGGAAGCGAGTGCTCAAACGCGTCGATCTCACCTCGCGTTCGCTGGTCACAATGGTCGAGCCGGGCGCGTGCTTTGCCGGCACGCTTGCAGAATTGGTGTTCGCCGCCGACCGCTCCTACATGCTCATTGGCAGCCGCGAGGGCGACAACCGACCCGTTGCAACTGTTACTCTCGGGAACGTGAGCTTCGGCGCCTATCCCATGTCGAACGGGCTCTCGCGCCTGCAGAGCCGGTTCCTTGCCAATCCCGCCGATGTCGATGCGGCAAAGCAAAGGATCGGCGAGACGATCGAAGCCGCGGAGGCTGAGCGGCTTGGCCTCGTTACGGCGGCATTGGACGACATCGATTGGGAGGATGAGATCCGCGTGTTCCTGGAGGAACGGGCGAGCTTCTCCCCCGACGCGCTGACCGGACTCGAGGCCAATCTGAGATTCGCCGGCCCCGAGACGATGGAATCGAAAATCTTCGCCCGCCTGACTGCGTGGCAGAACTGGATATTCCAGCGTCCAAATGCGGTTGGCCCCGACGGCGCGCTCAAGCGCTACGGCACCGGCCAGAAGCCGGCCTTCGATACGACAAGAGTGTGAGGAAGAGCCATGGATATCATCAATGTCGATTACAGCACCAAGATCCCGAACAATGTCGGATTGACCGAGGATCGCACCGTGCTGCGCGCGCTTGAGCGCTGGCATCCCGGCTATCTCGATTGGTGGCAGACCATGGGGCCGGAAGGGTTTCAGCAAGCGCTCGTTTATCTGCGCACGGCGGTGTCGGTCGATCCGAAGGGCTGGGCGAAATTCGATTATGTGAAAATGCCGGATTACCGCTGGGGCATCCTGCTCGCGCCTAACGAGGAAGGCCGCAAGATCCCCTTCGGGCATCATCTCGGCGAGCCGGCCTGGCAGGAAGTGCCCGGCGAATACCGCGCCATGCTGCGCCGGCTGGTGGTGATCCAAGGCGACACCGAGCCCGCCTCGGTCGAGCAGCAGCGCCACCTCGGCAAGACCGCTCCGTCGCTCTACGACATGCGCAACGTCTTCCAGGTGAACGTCGAGGAGGGCCGCCATCTCTGGGCCATGGTCTATATCCTGCAGAAATATTTCGGGCGCGACGGGCGCGAGGAGGCGGAAGAGCTGCTGCAGCGGCGTTCCGGCAGCCCGGACAAGCCGCGCATGCTTGGCGCCTTCAACGAGGCCACGCCGGATTGGCTCTCGTTCTTCATGTTCACCTTCTTCACGGATCGCGACGGAAAGATGCAGCTCGAGAGCCTGGCGCAGTCCGGCTTCGATCCCCTCTCGCGCACCTGTCGCTTCATGCTTACGGAGGAAGCCCATCACATGTTCGTGGGCGAAACCGGCGTCGGCCGAATTCTGCAGCGCACATGCGAGGCGATGAAGGAGGCGGGCATCGATGACCCTGCCGACATCGAGAGGGTGCGAGCACTCGGCGTCATCGATCTGCCTACCATGCAGAAGAAGCTCAACCTGCACTATTCGCTCTCGCTCGATCTCTTCGGCTCCGAGGTTTCGACCAACGCCGCGAACGCATTCAATGCGAGCCTCAAGGGCCGTTTCCAGGAGACCAAGATCGAGGACGACCACCAGCTCGAGCACTCGACGTACCCTGTGCTCAAGCTCGTGGACGGCGAGATCAAGCGGGTTGATGAGCCCGCGCTTACCGCTATCAACATGCGCTTGCGTGACGATTACACCGCCGACTGCCAGCGCGGGCTCGATCGCTGGAACAAGATCATCGATCGCACCGGCGTGCCCTTCAGGCTGGTGCTGCCGCACGTCGCCTTCCATCGCGCCATCGGCGAGTTCAAGGACGTGCATGCGTCTCCGGCGGGCGAGCGGCTCGACGAGGCGACGTGGCAGCGGGAGAAGGAAAAATGGCTGCCGTCCAGCGCCGACGGCGACTTCATCGCTTCACTGATGAAGCCGGTCTACACGCCCGCTCAATTCGCGGGCTGGATCGCGCCGCCGCGGGTCGGGATCGACAACAAGCCGGGCGATTTCGAATACGTGAGACTTGCGGCCTAAGCCGCCTTCCACAGGTCTGATCCGCCGTCCGGACACGCAGAGGCGCCGCGTATGTGGTGGTGGGTTACGCCGTACAAATCGGCTGTGACCGGCCGCCTTGTACGGCTAACCCACCCTACGGCACGATGCGGGCTGAAGCGGCTGCTCTACCAGAACGGCCAGAAGTGCTGCCCAGCGTAGCGACCGCGACGAGAGGACTGTTGACGGCGCCCGGTTTGTTGGCGCGCCGTCTTTTGCGGCTTCACGGCAGAGGGATCCGGTGGCAGCGGTTCGGCCGCCGGTGCTGTCGCTTCAACCACTGCCGGTACGACATCGGTTGACTGCGGCGCGCTCGCTACCAGAGCCGGTGGATTCTGGACCGAAGCGGCTGGATGCGATTCGGCGACCCCCGGCCCATGAGTGTCGCCAGCCGTCGGGGCTGTCGCTGAAGCCGGCGCATCGGGCACTGGACCAGCCGTGTCTCGATTCGCGATCTTGCGCGCGATGCGATCCGGCTCCGTGACCTCGCGTGGGAGTACGGCCTCCACAACCGGCACCTCCGCACTCGCATTCGGAGCAGCTGTGGCAGCGCTTGGCGGCTCCAGCGGCGCCAATGCGAATGCGCTACGGGGATCGGAATCGTTGTCGGCCACAATGAGGGTGAGCCCGCTCGTACCAGCAATGAGTCCGAAGCCAACGAAGGAAAGGGCTATACCAAGCCGCCGACGCAGGCTCGGCGGCACCCAAAGGTCGCGTAGTTCGGCAAACATGTCCCATGACAAGCTCACAACGGCCACCCCCCTGCTTGTTGCTACGCCGAGAGCCTGCTCACGCTGCAATGCGAAAGCCGCGGAATAGGCGTTATCCGGCTCGGAATAGGAGTCGCAATATTAGTCGCACAATGACGTTAAAGGTTCGATGGCACCCACCGCATCCCGTGCCAGAACCACGACCTGTGCGATGCGTGACATGGCTCGTGATTTGAGCAGCGCAGACGCGGAAAACTCTTGGGTGTGAAGGAGAGGCCCCGGCTGGTTTATGACTTCTTGCCCACAGGCCGATTTTGTTGGAGAGTTAATGAAATTCAACCAATGGAGGGCTCGCTGATGGAGATGGAGATTATCCCTCAGGGTCCAGGCTTTGCCGCAGAGTTGCGCGGTGTCACGCTTGCGGAAGTGGCGGCGGACCCGGCCGCTTACAGCAAGGTCCGCGCGGCTTTCGAGGAGCACTCGGTGCTGGTCTTCCGCGGCCAGGAGGTGACGGACGAGGCGCAACTCGCGTTCTCGCGCCGGTTCGGTCCGCTCGAAATAACCAAGGTCGGGTCGCAGGGCTCGGGCACCAACCTCGTGATCCTCAGCACGATTGACGCCAACGGCAAGGTGGTGCCGGCTGATCACCGGCTTTCGCTGCGCAACAAGGCCAACCAGCTTTGGCACACGGACAGCACCTTCAAGCGCGTGCCGGCATTGGCCTCGGTGTTGTCAGCGCGCATCATTCCTGCTCAGGGCGGGGAAACGGAATATGTCTCAACCAGGCTCGCTTGGGAACGGCTCGATCCGGCACTGCTCAGGCAACTGGAGAACTCTTTCGCCTGGCACGATTATGCGCATTCTCGCGGCAAGATCGCCGCCGATCTCGCGAGCCCGGAGGAGCGCGCAGCGCTCCCGCCTCAATGCTGGCGCATGGCATGGAAGAACCCGGTCAACGGCCGCGCGGCCCTGTACATCGCCTCGCACGCCTATGCGATCGAGGGGATGGAGCAGGAAGCCGCCCAACGCCTTCTTGCGGAGCTGATGGAGGCTGCGACTGCGCCGGGGCGCAGCTACGTGCACGCTTGGCGCAAGGGTGACGTGGTCATGTGGGACAACCGCGCGACCCTGCATCGCGGTCGCCCCTGGCCGGCGCAAGAGCCGCGACACATGGTACGCACCACGATTTCCGCAACAGATGTCGACGGGCTCGACAGCATCCGCCCGCCCTCGCGTGAGGCGGCCGAATAGTCAAAGGCACTAGGCTTCGTCGCACCAGCCGCATGAATGAGCGGGCCCCTCGCCGGCGTAAGGGTTCTGGAGCTCGCCGGGGTCGGGCCGGGCCCGTTCTGCGGAATGATGCTGGCCGACATGGGGGCGGACGTCCTGCGGATCGACCGGATCGAGCCCGCGGACATCGGGCTGCCGCTTGATCCCAAATTCGACATTATGGCGCGGGGCCGCCGCTCGATAGCGCTCGATCTCAAGGCAGCGCCGGCGGTCGAGATCGCCATGGCCATCGTGCAGAAGGCGGATGTGCTGATCGAAGGATTCCGGCCGGGCGTTACCGAACGGCTGGGTCTCGGTCCGGATGCGTGTCTCGCGCGCAATCCCCGGCTGATCTACGGCCGCGTTACCGGCTGGGGACAGCATGGCCCGCTGGCGCAGAGTGCCGGCCACGATATCAATTACATCGCCGTGTCAGGCGCGCTGCACGCCATCGGACGCGCAGGGCAGCCGCCGCTGCCGCCGCTCAATCTCGTCGGAGACTACGGCGGCGGGGCCATGTATCTCGCCTTCGGCATCGCCTGCGCGCTGGTCGAAAGGAGTGCGTCGGGCAAAGGACAGGTGATCGACGCCGCCATGTGCGATGGGGCGGCGAGCCTCATGTCCATCTTCTACAGCCGCACGGCAGCCAGGCTGTGGCAGGACGAACGCGGCGTCAACACGCTTGACGGCGGCGCCCCCTGGTATGGGGTCTATGAAACTGCCGACGGGAAATACATTGCGATCGGGGCCATTGAAGCGCGCTTTTACCGGCGGCTGCTCGAATGCCTGGGTCTCGACGATAAGCGTTTACCGCAACATAATCGCACGCGCTGGCCGGAGCTGAAAGCGGCTCTCGGCGCTGCTTTCAAGCAAAAAACCCGCGACGAGTGGTGCCACGCGCTCGCTGGTTGTGACGTGTGCTTCGCGCCGGTGCTGGCGCTGAGCGAGGCACCGTCCCATCCGCACAATCGCGCCCGCGAAACATTCATGCAGCGGGGCGGCCTCGTTCAGCCGGCGCCGGCGCCACGTTTCTCACGAACCCCGCCGCGGGTGGAGCGCGATGCTCCCCGGCTCGGCGAAGGCGGCGCTGCCGCGCTTGCGGACTGGGGCTTTGACCCGGCCGATATCGCACGCTTTCAGCGCAGCGGCGCGATGATGGACTGATATTCCAGTAGGCGACTGATATTCCGGCAGGCGGAGAATCAACCTGCTTTCTTCTGCCGGGCCGTCGCGCGCGCGGGCTTCTTCGTCTCACGTGTCTCGCGTGCCTCACGTTGCACTTCACGTGCCTCGCGTTGCGGCTGCTTGCCTGCTATCGGCAGCAGCATCTCGCGCTGGCCTTCGATCCGCTTGCGCGGCTTCTTTGTTGGCGCTGGCGCTCCACCCGCGGCCTGCACGCTGCGGCGCAATGCGTCCATCAGGCTGATCACGTTGCGCGGCTCGGGCGCCGGCTCTTTCTTCGTGATCGGGATGTGGGCCTGCTTCTTGCGCAGAAACTCCACCAGCGCCTCTTCGTAGTGATCCCTGAATTGCGACGGATCGAAATCCCCTGATTTGGTTTCCAGGATGTGCTCGGCGAGCTTCAGCATCTCAGCCGGCACCTTGATCTCGGGAATCTCGTCGAAATATTCCTCTGCCTTTCGCACCTCGTAAGGATAGTGCAGCGTGGTACCAAGGAGGCCCTTGCCAAGAGCCTCGAGCGCTATGACCCGCTCGCGCTTCGACATGACCACCCTTCCCAATGCCACCATCCCCTTGCCTTTCATCGCGTCGCGGATGACGGCGAAGGCTTCCTGGCCGACCTTGTCGTTCGGCACGATGTAATAGGGGCTGTCATAGAAGCGCTTGTCGATCTCCGCGGCGGGAACGAAGCTGTCGATCTCGATCGTATGATTGCTTTCGATCTCCAGCGATTCGATCTCTTCGTCCTCGATCGGCATGTACTCGTTCTTGCCGACCTCAAAGCCTTTGCATTTATCGGCTGCATCGACCGGCTCGCGCGTCACCTCGTCTATGAGTTGCTGGCGAAGGCGATTGCCCGTTTTTCTGTTGATCTGGCGAAACGAGACCCGCTCGGACGAAGAGGTCGCAGGATTAAGCGCGATGGGACAGGAAACGAGCGACAGCTTGAGATAGCCCTTCCAATATGCGCGGGGCGCCATGAGATACTCCAAAACTGCAAGACATGAGCACTGGGGGACTTGGGCCTTAAGGTATACGGTTCACTTATTACTGCCAGCTTGACGGGGCCCTCCGTTCTTTTTCCGTTCTCGTTCCTGGTGACTTAGGGCAACCTCGTAGCGTCAGCGCCTGCCCTCCAGCAGGCACAGGTGATGCCGCCCAGCCGGGGTCCCCGGTGCCGGGATGGCTCGAAACTTCTACTTTAGTTGAAGTTGCTGGGTTGTTCCAATTGTTTGCTAGCCGGCGGGTCAGCCTTGCACAAATTTTCAGTGACCGGCAACAAAGATTTGTGGTAGAAACTTGGCGGGGATGGGGCCGGAGTGTTCAAGGAGACGAAGAGCCCCCATGCATCCACCCGATGAGTTCCTGAAACACGCAGCAGAATGTAAGCAAACAGCCAAATTCGCGCGCGACCCGCAAAGCAAGGCCACTTGGAACCAGATGGCCGACAGGTGGGCGCGATGCGCCGAATTGGCCAACCGCCAGATTGTGGAGGCACGCCAGGGCACCCTGGGAAAGCGACCCCGCAGCAGCCATTTTTGACCTGAAGACCGTCCCAATTGGGACAAGATCTTCGGCACACTGGGGCGCTCGCCTCTGGTCTCTTCCAGGAGCGACCCTGTTGACTTAAGCCCCGCGGCGTATCGGCGGGGCTTTTTCTATGCGCAATCCCGGCTCCGCCAAACCTTCGCCTGCCGGGGCGCCGAACTAGCCCGACATCAGCTTACGAAACCGCGCACGGATTATCTCCCAGATCAGTTGGACCAGGTTCAGCGGGGCGGTCCTGCGACCGACTGCCGCGGCGCTCCCGTCCTACAAGCGGCGGTTGAGGTTCTCGGCAAAATCGGCGACCAGCCGCCGGCCCAGATCCTGGACCAGCGTGGTGCGGGAAAAACTGGGCCAGCATTCCTTGCAGGCTATACTCGAGCACAATTGATGACAAAGCTTTCCTCGAACCGATTTGCCCCTTTGCCAGGAGCGGCGCCCGCTTCGGCCGCGGCCGCCACGACCTCCGATCGTGGGACGGCCCCCGCGCTGATGCTCGGCGCAAAGGCCTGGAACGACGCCGCAGCGGCCCTGCGTTCCGGTTCAGTTGCGACGTTGGAGCCGTCCTGGGTCTCCGCGACGCTGCGAACTGCAGCGATAATCCCGCGATAGCCGGTGCAGCGACAAAGGTTGCCCGCGAGCTCCATGCGGATCCGGTTCTCGTCCGCCCGCGGCAGCCGCTTCACGATGTCGAACGCCGCGATCAGCATGCCAGGCGTGCAGAATCCGCATTGCAGAGCGTGCTCTCGCATAAACGCTTCACGCAGCGCTGCATCAGTGCATCGTCCTCGAATCCTTCGATGGTCCGCACCGACTGCCCATCGCACGTCACGGCAAAAGCGATGCAGGAACGCACCGGCTCCTCGTCGACCAATTCGGCGCACGCGCTGCACACGCCGTGCTCGCAGCCCAGGTGCGTGCCGGTGAGCCGGCACACCTTGCGGCCGTTCACCGTGAGCGTCAGCGGGGTCACGAGCCCAGCGCCTGATCGAGCGCCCGCAGGACTACCGTTGTCGCCATCCGCTGCTCGACGGAATCGAGAGTTGGGGCCACCTCGCTCAGCGCGTCCGCGACATTGACTCGCGCTGCGGCGGCGCGCCCGCGCGTGGCAACGTCACGCGCCAGTTTGTCCAGTGACAGTGGCGAGCCGCGCAGGGCACCCGGGTAGAGCCTCGCCGCACCGTTCTGTGGATCGAACACGGCAGCAGCACTCGCCTCGGCAAAATCACCGACCTTGCGGGAGAATTTGTAGTAGCCCCAGCAGCAAGCACACTCAGCCGACCTTGCTGGTAAGGCGACCCCGCAGCGATTTTGCCCACCCCCCAACTGTGCTACAGCGGCTCGGACTCGCGGAGGCAGCATGAGCGCGAATGTATCCGAAATCCAGCCTGGAAGCGGTGTCGACAAGGACCGAGGCGCGACCGAACATACCGTCCTTTTCGATCGACAACATGTCTGGCCCGGCGATCTCACTGAAATTCCCGACTGGGTCTACACCGACGAGAACATCTATCGGCGCGAGATCGAGCGCATCTTCCATGGGCCGACCTGGAACTACGTCGGGCTCGAGGCGGAGCTGCCAAATCCCGGCGACTTCATCCGCTCTCATGTTGGCCCGACCCCAGTCGTGGTTGCCCGAGCGAAGGACGGATCGATCAATGTGGTCGAGAACCGGTGCGTTCACCGCGCCGCCGAGTTCTGCCGTGAGCTCTCCGGCAACGTCAACGAGTTTATCTGTCCCTATCACCAGTGGACCTACGATCTCAAAGGCAATCTCATCGGCGTGCCGTTCCGGCGCGGCGTGGGCGGCAAAGGCGGGATGCCGAAAAGCTTCAACCCGGCGGAGCACGGGCTGCGCAAACTGAATGTCACGACCCATCGCGGCGTGGTGTTCGCCTCCTACCGCAATGACATGGGATCATTTGCCGACTACCTCGGCCCGGATGTGCTGCGCGAATTCGAGGCGACGTTCGACGGGCGCAAGCCCAAGGTGCTCGGGCACTACCGCCACTCGCTTCCGGGCAACTGGAAGCTCTATCATGAGAATCTGAAAGATCCCTATCACGCCACGCTGCTGCACACATTCCTGGTTACCTTCGGCCTCCTGGTGGCTGGCAACCGTTCGCTGATGCTCACTGATCAGAGCGGCCGCCACGGGGTGATGGCCTCCGCCAAGTCAGAGACAAAGAACATTGCAGCCGCCGACAAGAAGGAGATGCGCGCCTACAAGGAGGGCATGGAGTTGCGGGAGCCCCGCTTCATGAACTTCATCCAGGAATTCGACAGCCCATGGTCGGTGACCATGTCCACGATCTGGCCGAACCTGATCGTGCAGCGGGAGATGAACACGCTCGGCATCCGGCAGATCGTGCCCAATGGTCCGCACGAGTTCATCATGAAATGGACCATGTTCGGCTTCGAAGGCGATGACGAGGAGATGACCCGGCATCGGCTGCGGCAAGGCAATCTGATGGGACCGGCCGGCTTCCTCGGCCTGGAAGACAACGAGGCGATGAAATTCGTGCAGGACGGCATGCGGCGGGTCCCCGACAAGCGCCACTTGGTGAAGCTCGACCCCGCAACCGAAGCCGGCACTGCCGACACTTTGATATCGGAGGCGGCAATACGCGCGATGTACAAGCACTGGCGCCAGGAGATGGGAGTGTAGGGTCGACACAATGCTCGACGTCAGCTCGGCCAATACCCGCGATGCCCGGCTCGACACGCTGCTGCTCTATCAGGAAGTCAATGAGTTCAATGCGGCCTATGCCGCGGCGCTGGACGAGCAGCGGCTCCTGGACTGGGTCGAGATGTTCACGGAGGACGCGTTCTACGTGGTCATCTCGCGCGAGAACGCCGACCACGGCATGCCGGTCGGGCTCATCTATTGCGACAGCAAGCGGATGATCTACGACCGCGCCTTTGCGCTGGAGAAGACCACGATGTTTGCCCCGCGTTACCTGCGGCACATCGTCGGCAATCTGCAGGTTCTCGGGCAAGCGCCTGATGGCGGCATCCGGGCGCGGGCGAACTACGTCCTGATTCAGGTCCTCTACGACCGGCCCGAAGCCAAGCTGCATCAGGTCGGCGCTTATCATGACGTGTTCCGGCGGGTCGACGGGGCGCTCAAGCTCGCGGAGCGCCGCTGCATCTACGACAGCCTGCTGATCGACAACGCCCTCTGCCTGCCGGTGTGATGTCTTTCAGGTAGGGTGGGTTAGCGGCACGAGTCGGCTGCATACAGCCAACTCGTGCCGCGTAACCCACCATCTAGCCTCAGACATGTCCCCGTATTGCGGTGGGTTACGCTGCACAACTCGGCCGCGTGCGGCCGAGTTGTGCAGCTAACTCACCCTACGCCGCGTCGCCTTGAACGGAGGGATGCGCCGCCTCGAAGGCGGGAAGCTGCGCCGCCAGATCTGCGATGGCAACCGAACGCGGAAAATCGTCCAGCGGACACTTGAACCGCCGCGCGTTGGCAATCTGCGGGACCAGGCACACGTCCGCCATGGTCACGCTATTGCCCAGACAGAATTTCCCAAAGCGCTTGTGCTGGTTGAGGCTCGCCTCGAACGAGCGCATCCCCTCGGCGATCCAGTGGGCATACCACTCGTTCACCTCGTCCTCGCTGAGCTCCCACCGGCTGGCGAGCCATTTGAGCACGCGGACATTGTTGAGCGGGTGGATATCGCAGCCGATGATCTGAGAAAGCCCGCGCACATAAGCGCGCTCGATGGGATCTCGCGGCAGCAGCGGCGGATCGGGATATTTCTCCTCCAGATATTCGATCATGGCGAGGCTCTGCGCGAGCACCGCGCCGTCATCCTCGATCAACGCCGGGACAAGGCCTTGCGGGTTCAATGCCATGTAGTCCTGCGCGCGGTGCTCCATGCGCGGCAGGCTGACATAGCACGGCTCCCATTCGAGTCCCTTGAGAGCAAGCGCGATGCGCAGCCGATAGGAAGTCGAGGACCGGAAAAACGTGTAGAGCCGGCGCATTTGCGCAGGTCAGGAGGCCGCCTTGTTGAGAATCTCGTCGGGCGTGGACGATACCACCTCCACGTATTTGGGGATGAACTTGCCGCCTTCGATATATTTGACGAATTCCGGCTTGATCTCGTTGGCGAGAATCTTGCGGATGCGTGCGTGCTCCTCGATGTCGGCCCATTCAGCGATCAAAAAGAAGCGCTGCGGATCCTCGGTATCGCGGCAAAGCACCCCATCCTTCACCTGCGCCTTCGACTTGTGCATGGGATTGCCGTCGGAGTAGTCGAATTTCTCGAACGACTTGATGAACTCTTCCTCATGGCCCTTTTGCACGCGGAAATCGTAGATGTGCAGGTAATTGCCCTTGGTTGCCAGCGGCTCCTGTGCCATCGCATGCTCCTGATGTTTGCAGTCCGGACCATACTGATGAACTCGAAAATTTTTGGCAAGCAGGCGCCATGGAGCTGAGCGGGACGTTGCCGGATGCGATGACGCTCGCGCGCGAGCACCGCGGCGGACAACGTGATCCGCGCGCGACCGTGCGCATGACCCTGCAACGCGCGCACGCGCTGCGGGAGCGGCTCAATGCCTTTGCTGTGATCGACGATGCGGGCGCCAATGCGCGCGCAACCGAGATTGCCGATGCGATCGCGCGCGGCGCGGATCCGGGACCGCTTGCCGGCGTGCCGGTCGCGGTCAAGGACATCCTCGACGTTGCCGGTCTGCCCACACGCTGGGGCTCGCTGCTGATGGCGCAGGCGCCGCCAGCGAAGTCGGATATCGCCGCTGTCGCGCGGCTGCGGGCGGCAGGCGCCGTCGTGATCGGCAAGACCACGACCACCGAGTTCGCGCATTCGCCGCTTGGTTTCTCGCCGCTGACAGGGTTGACCCGCAACCCCTGGGCGCCGGAGCTCACGTGCGGCGGCTCGTCCGCCGGAGCCGGGGTTGCCGCCGCAGCCGGACTGTCGTCCCTCTCGCTCGCGACCGACGCCGGCTGCTCCACCCGGCTGCCGGCGGCTTGCACCGGGGTTTTCGGGCTCAAGCCCACTCTCGGCACGGCACCGCATGATCGCGTGCCGGAGGCGTTCGCAAACTTCATTCATCTCGGACTGCTGGCGCGCAAAGTGAGCGACATCGCGATGGGGCTCGACGTGATCGCCGGCGCATCGCCGGTCGATCCGCACAGCCTCACGCGCGCAAAACCGAAGGCGGTAGCTGCCCTCGCTCAGAGCGCAATGGAGGGCGCTCGGGTGCTGCTTTGGAAGCGGACGGGCAACTCTCACGTCGCCGATGAGATCATTGCGGCAACGCGCAAAGCTGCCGGCGTGCTCGCAAGCCTGGGCGCACGCGTGACGGAAGAAACCTGCCCGCTCGAAAATCCCGATCCGGTGTGGCGCATCCTGCAGCAGTCGAACTGGGCCGCACGCTTTGCCGCGCTCAAACCCGATGAGCGCGCAAAACTCAGCCCCACGCTCAAGGCCGGCATCGATGCGGGGCTTGCCTATCGCGGCCTCGATTTGCAGCGCGCGCTGATCAAGCGCACCGAGCTGTTCCGCGCGGTTCAGGCCGTGTTGCAGAATTTCGATCTCATCCTGACGCCCTGCGTCTCCGCCCCGCCGGTGGCCGCCGAGCATGATCTCGCGGCGCCGTTGATGGTCGACGGCAAGGAGGCGGGCGACCTGCGCACGGAATGGACGCCCTATCTCTCCCTCTTCGATCTGACCGGGCACCCCGCAATCGCGATGCCGGCGGGATTTGCGGCAAGCGGAGCCCCGCTCGGCGTGCAGCTGGCCGCGCCCTGGGCGCATGATGCAGCACTGCTGGCCGCGGCATTTGCTTACGAGCGGATCAGCCCGGCGCCGCTATTGCCGCGCGCCAATTCGTAGGGCGGATTCGGCCTACGCTGTCGCGCAGGGCTATCGCATATCGGCTGTCGCTTTGCTTACTGGATTCCGGCTCTCCCTCGCCGGGCGATAAGCCCGGCTCGCTCGGCCGGAATGACAGGCATGAACGGCTGCGGCCTCCCGCGATAGTGGAGGGGCGTCAGCTCGTCGTGAACGGCTCAACGCGCTGCGCGCTGCGGACAAACGCCACCATGACAGCGAGGCCGCAGAGGAAGAATAGCCCCTGCATGATGTGCACCCCATAAGGTCCAAGGTCGAGCAGGTTGGCGACCGCCCAGCCGGCGGCAAAGGCGGCACCGAACACTTCTGCGCCGATCAGGATGGTTGCGCTGGCCACCGTGAGCAGGTTCTGCCATGCGATGCGGCGGCCACCGCCCGGACCTTCTTTGGGATTCATGCTGCTCTTCCTGTGCTCCTACGCCGCGTCGCGCGTTGCGCGTGCTGCGAGCAGGCCCGCCTCGATCAGGGCGAGGCGGATGCGATCGATCTCGTCGCGGCCGAGCTTGACGAGCGGCGGGCGCACGACGGCGCGCGGCAGGCGCCCGAGCAGCACCAGCGCCTCCTTCATGCGGTTGTGCATGTCAGCCCAGGGATCGGCATAGAACGCGCGGGCGAGGGGATAAATGCGGTCATTGAGCCGCTGCGCCTCCCCGAGGTCCTTGGCCTGTACGGCGCGGAACAGCTGCGCCTGCAGATCCGGGATCACGCTGCCGCTGCCGGAGAGAAGCCCGTTGCAGCCGAGCACGAGCGAGCTCAACAGCCATGCGCTGTGGGTAGTGAGCACGTTGACGGGGCGCGGCAGGCTCTGCAGCGTGCGGATGTGCATCTCGTGCTGCGGCACATTCCCCGCCCAGTCCTTGATCGCGCGCACCGTCGGCACTTGCTCGATGAGCCGCAACAACGTGTCGCGCGGATAGCCCTGCCCGGTGGCGAGCGGATACTGGAAAGCGATAAGGGGAAGATCGGTCGCGTCGGCAATCTGTTTGAAATGGGCGCTTGCCATCTCGGGCGACTGACCGAGCGTGAACGGAGCCGGCGGAAACACAAGCAGCGCGGAGGCGCCCCCCTCGTGCGCCATGCGGGCGATGCGTGCGGCCTCGATGCTGCCGTCAGCCCACACGCCGTTCACGAGCGGGAGCCGCTCGCCGATCTCGTCCTGCGCGACATCGAGCACTCGGCGCTGCTCATCGAAGCTGCACGATGCAACTTCGGTCGAATGCGCGTTGACGGTGATGGCCGAGAGCCCCTTGGTCGCGGCCACGTCGCGCAGATGACTGCGGAAGCTGCGCTCATCGATGGAGAGATCGTCGTTGAACGGGAGCAGCACGGCCGGAATGACGCCGTGCGGAACGTAGTGCGCATGTCGCGGCATCTTTAGTCTCTCCTCGAAGCGGCGCCGTGCAACCCGCGAGTGGGAACCACAGTCTCTTCCCTTATATCAGCGCTGGATCACGACTTTCCAGTCGTGGATCCGATCCACTGGCTTGATGTTGGGCTGACCTTGCGTTTACGTTCATGTACGTAGGGGCGAGGCATGCCTCGCCCCTACAACGGACCAGGACCAAAGGAGACGGCCATGCACGGAGTCCTTCGCATATTGCGGCATGTGTGGCTCGTGGTGAGCCTGGCCGCGGCGCCGGCATGGGGCGGCTCCGCGCTCATCTATGTCACCAACAGTGCCGGCGACAGCATTCATGCCATCGACCCCGCAACCAACACGGTCGTGCAGGAGATCAAGGGCATAGAAGCTGCTCACGGCATTGCGCCGTCGCCGGACGGCGCCCGGGTCTATGCCAGCAACGAGGCCGATTCCACGCTTGACGTCTTCGATCGAGCAAGCGGCGCGCTGATCAAGAAGGTGCCGCTGAGCAATCATCCCAACAACATCGCTGTGGCGAAGGATGGCGGGCGCATCTTCGTCGCCATCGCCCGCGCACCCGGTGCCGTGGATGTGATCGACGCCAGGACGCTCGCTCGCACCAAGAGCATCCCCGTGAACGGGCGGCTGCACAACATCTATGTCACCCCTGACGGCAAGAACCTGATCGCCGGCTCGATCGCGGCAAAGCGCATGACCGTGATCGATCTCGAGCGCGAGGCGCCGGTCTGGGAGCTCCCGTTCGATCTCGGCGTGCGCCCGATGGCGATCGAGGCGGGGCCGGATGGCGCGACCAGGCGCGTTTTCGTGCAGCTCTCCGATACCAACGGTTTTGCCGTGGTGGATTTCGCGGCGCGCAAGGAAGTGGCGCGCATCGCGTTGCCGGAGCCCGCGGCCGAGTTCGAGACCGGTGCGGGGCGGGCGACCTCGCCGTCCCATGGCCTCGGGGTAGCGCCGGACAACCAGACACTATGGGTCACCAGCATTCCCGACAATGCGGTGTTCGTCTATTCGCTTGCCGATCTCAAGCTCATCGGCGAGGTCGCGCTGCCGACCCTCAAGCTGCCGGGGCACGGCCCGATCGCCGCGGTGCCGAACTGGGTGACGTTCACGCCCGACGGCGGCACGATCTACATCTCGAACGCGGCCCTGCGCTCGGTTACCGCCATCGACACGCAGGCGATGAAGGTCAAGGCCGTCATCCCCGTGGGCGAAGTGCCCAAGCGCATCAACACCCTGGTGCTGCATTAACACCTACATCGAGGCGCGCAATCTCAATCTCACGTTCCGGCCGCCGAACCGGGCGCCGGTGCGCGCCCTGCAGCGCTTTGAGATCGAGGTCCGGCAAGGGGAGTTCCTCTCGATCGTAGGGCCCTCCGGCTGCGGCAAGAGCACCTTTCTCAACGTCCTGCTCGGGTTGCTGCGCGCGGATTCCGGCGATCTGACGATGAACGGAAAGCGGATCTCCGGCCCCGGCACCGACCGCGCCATGGTGTTCCAGGAGTTCGGGCTGCTGCCCTGGCGCACCGTGCAGAGCAACGTCGAGCTTGGGCTCGAGCTCAAGCGCCAGCCGCCCGAGGCCCGCCGCGAGGTCTCGCGGCGGCTCATCGAGATGGTGGGCCTCGCCGGCTTCGAAGGACATTACCCGCACGAGCTCTCCGGCGGCATGAAGCAGCGCGTCGGCCTCGCACGGGCACTTGCGACCGATCCGCAGGTATTGCTGATGGACGAGCCTTTTGCCGCGCTCGATGCGCAGACCCGCGACCTGATGCAGGTCGAGCTGCTGGCGATCTGGCAGCAGGCGCGCAAGACCGTCCTGTTCGTCACCCATCAGATCGAGGAGGCGGTTTATCTTTCGGATCGGGTGATGGTGATGACCAAGCGACCGGGCCAGGCCAAGAAGGTGTTCGACATTCCGCTGCCGCGTCCGCGCGACTACGAAATGCGGGTGACGCCGCAATTCAATGACCTTAAGCTGGCGATCTGGCAGACCTTGAAGGACGAAATCTCGGTGTAGCGACTGGGGTTCCTGGTGGAATTGAAACGCAGCGGCGCCAAAGGCTCGGACGACTCCCCCCGCGACGCAAGCGTCGCGGGGACCCCGGCTAACGGGGAGAGGGAGCTGACCGAGTCCATCGTTTGCACTGAGCTCAGCTCCAGCGCCGCGGCTGATGATGGCATGCTGCGGCCCAGCTTTGCGGCGCGGCACCGCAAACTGCTGCTGGGTGTCCTTTCCGGCGCGCTCTTGTTCGCGATCTGGGAAGCGATCTTCCTCATCGTGCCGTTGAACACGCTGTTCTTCAGCAAGCCCAGCCTGATTGCGCTGGGTCTCATCGACCTCATCAGCAGCGGCGACCTGGCGCACGATCTGATGGTGAGCGCGGTGCCGTTTCTTTACGGGTTCATCGCAGCCGTGCTGGTCGGCGTCGCGCTCGGCGTGCTGATGGGATGGCGCGCGCGGGTTGCCTATGCCCTCGATCCGCTGATGACGCTGTTCTATGCGAGCCCGTTGGTCGCGCTCGCCCCGCTCGTGGTCGTGCTGTTCGGGGTGGGCGTTGGCGGCAAGGCCATTCTCATCTTTCTGCTTTCGGTCTTTCCCTTCATCTTCAACGCCGCGGCGGGCGTGCGCGCGGTCGACCCGTTGCTGATCAATGTGGTCCGCTCCCTAGGCGGGTCGGAGAAGGACCTCTATCTGAAAGTCATCATTCCCAACGTGCTGCCCTACATCATCGCCGGCGCGCGCATCGCCATCGGGCGCGCGCTCATCGGCGTGCTGGTCGCCGAGTTCTTCGCCGCCTCGGAAGGGATCGGCTATGCCATTGCGCGCTTCGGCGATCTGTTCGCGCTCGATCGGATGTTCGCGTGC
The DNA here is from genome assembly GCA_963841705.1 of uncultured Alphaproteobacteria bacterium. GTDB lineage: Bacteria > Pseudomonadota > Alphaproteobacteria > Rhizobiales > Xanthobacteraceae > VAZQ01. The sequence goes on along the minus strand of CAWJDY010000025.1, from coordinate 16,362 downwards.
ATCCTGGTCATCATGCTGATCGCCGTGGTGTTCACGGAAGGGCTGCGCTGGGCGGAACGCACCGCATTTCCCTGGCGGGCAGGACAGTAGAGAGATGCGCAAGACGGATGCGATCGTGGCGGACGGCGCCGTGCCGCTGGAAGGCGGTGTGGCCGCCGCGCGCGCATGGGAGAGCCTGGAGCCCTCGCTCCTCGCCGCCGGCACCATCGCCCTCGTGCTCCTGCTATGGGAGCTGGTGCCTCACGTCCTCACGCTCTCGCCCGGCATGGAGCTCTTCTTCACCACGCCGAGCCGCATCGCAGCCACGCTGTGGAACATGGTCGCGACCGGCGAGATCTGGGAACCGCTGCGGGCGAGCGCGACTGCCTTTGCGCTCGGCCTCGGGATGGCGATTGCCGCCGGACTGCCGCTCGGGATCCTGCTCGGGCGCTCGCCGACGCTTGATGCTCTGCTCGATCCTTTTGTCACTGCCTTGAATGCCACCCCGCGACTCGTCTTCCTGCCGCTGTTTCTGCTCTGGTTCGGGCTGGGGCTGTGGTCGAAGGTGCTGATCGTATTCGTCGGCGCGGTGTTTCCCATTCTGATCAACACCTACGAGGGCGTGCGCAACGCGGACAAGGTCCTCATCAACGTGGTGCGCGCATTCGGTGCGCGGGAATGGGACATTGCCCGCCTGGTGATGGTGCCGAATGCTCTCCCCTACATCGTTGCCGGGCTGCGGCTTGCCATAGGGCGCGCGGTGCTCGGCGTCGTCGTCGCCGAGTTCTTCGGCTCGCAGGAGGGCCTGGGGGTGATGATGGTGCGCGCGGCGAGCAGCTACCACGTCGACATCGTCTTTGCCGGCGTGGTGGTGTTTGCGGCGCTGTCGCTGGCGCTGACCTCCCTGGTGAAGATGATCGAGAACCGCCTCAGCGGCTGGCGCCCGCAGCACCCGCAAAACGGCGGGGGAAGGTGAAGCGCGAGCAAAGGGAAAGATCGGGCCGAGATGCCCTCCTAAAATTGCGCTCTGTCGGGTTCGTTTGGCCGAACGTCGTGCTGTTCATGTTCAAACATTGTTTTCACTATGGTTTCGCCGTTGGCTTCGTTTGCGGAACTTGGCTTCGTTTGCGGAAAATGTCGAAAATGGTTGCGCATTCGAACCAGGGTCAGCAGCCAATAGAGGACGGCGGTGATCCGCTGTTTGTCGTCGCGTTTTGAGCGGCCCCAGCTGCGGCCGTCCCCCCCACGCTGGTTTGCAACTACAACCGATGGGAGAGGGAATGGATGCTCCATTGTAAACAACAATAAATCTACAATGATTTTTCTCCCATAAGTTGAACCGCCAATCAGGTGAGTCCGCAAGCCTGGGCCCCCAGGCTTGCATCTGCTCCCTTATGGCGTCGCGGAGGATCGCCACCATAACAATCACCTCGCCTCACCGCGCCAAGAGCAAGGCCCGGCGCAGTAATCGGCACCGGGTCGTGAACGCATCTCTGACGGATACACTTTTGTACATGAGTCCCGCTTCATTGTCGAGAAAAATCTGTCGCGCAGAGCCTGCCAAGCCATCAACCCCCTCGGACATTAGCGGGGCGACATTCAATCGACCGTTTGTTACTATCCTGCCGAACGACAGCTCCCGCTCTCGATTTCAAAAGGAGGAAAGGATGTCGAACCACTTTACCGGCCTAAGCCTCGGCCCGCCGCTCGGCGACCAAAGACTCGACCTGTGCGATCTCTACGCGTTCCGGTCGCCCACCGACCCGTCGAGAACCGTGATCATCCTCAATGCAAATCCAAATGCTGACGCGCTGCATCCCGACGCCATCTACCGGCTCAACATCGACAACGACGGTGATCTGCTGACGGACGTCGCGCTCAGTTACGTATTTTCGAAGCCGCAAAACGGCAAGCAGACTTTCAACGTGTTTCTGGCCAAGGGCGCGGAGTTGCGCTCGGTCGAAGCTGTCGGGAAGAAGATCGTCGCCGATGCAGAAGTCTCATTCGGCCCCAAGCCCAACCTCGTCAAGGCGGGTGACTACACCTTCTTCGCCGGCAGTCGCAGCGACGCTTTCTTTTTCGATTTCGACGGCATCAAAAATCTGTTCGACATCAGGGGTAAGCGGAATTTTACCGAGCCTCACCTAACCGGCAAGTCACCGTGGACTGGCGTGGATTCGAATACCGAAGCCAACGTCTTCTCGACGGTGGTCGAGCTGCCGACGAGCGAGCTAGCCCCGAAGCCCGAAATACACATCTGGGGACGATGCAGCGTGCGGCAGGACGGCAAGCTGGTCCACGTCGATCGCGCGGGCCATCCGAGCGTCAGCAGCTTTTTCAACACCGACGACACGAAGCTGGAATACAACGCCAGCGAGCCGGTAAACGATCGCAAACGCTGGCTCGATCAGTTCGTGCATCTGATGGGCCACACAGGAAACTACTCGCGCGACGAAGCTATTGCCGCGATCGACAAGGAGCGCACACTGCCCGACGTGCTGAGTTTCGATCCGTCGAAACCTGCGAAGTATCCCAACGGACGCGTCTTCACTGACGACGTGATCGACTACCGCCTCGCGTTCCTCACCAAGGGCGAATGCCCTCCCAGCGGTTTGAAACCGCACGCCGACATTCTCAAGCAGTTCCCGTATATCGGTACGCCGCATCAGAAATGAGATTTGCTCGCTGTGAGTCGTTCAGGTTATGACCCCTCTCCCCGCTCACTCCCCACTCTTGGGGCGGGGCTATCACATATGCCTCGATGCCAGGGCGGAAACTCCATACCTCCCCCTAAAAGGGGGAGGTATTGCGGAGCTTGCTGCGCCGCTGAGTCCAAATGCGATAGCCCTGCGCTCTTGAGGCGGGGAGAGGGTGCAGACCGAGACTGCCGCGGTGCGTAAGGGTTCTTCGACATTCCGTCGTGCTGATAGAGCCAGCCGACGGCGGTCTCTCCAGTGCAAGGCCGCCCGTGGTGATCCAGCGCTTGTCGACCCGCGGCGATTTTGCGCTATGCCGGGCCCGTCGCGCGGCGATAGAATTCGAGGCTACCGCAACAAAAGCAACCAACCGGGAGTGACCGCCATGGGTCTTATCGGAGATGTCATCCAATCGCGAACGGCGTCCGCCGCAGGCGTTTGCGTCGTACTGCTCGCTGTCACCTTCGGCGCGGCACGGGCGGATGACAAAACCTACGTGATGAAGCTCGGCATCGCCACCATCAATGACGCGCAACACGAATGGTGCAAGCGGTTCGTGGCAATGGTCGAAAAGGACTCCGGGGGCCGAATCAAGGGCGAGATTTATCCGGCGAGCCAACTGGGATCCATACCGCGCGAGATCGAAGGCGTGCAGTTCGGCGCAATTCAAGGCTATATCGGCCCGCCTGAATTTTTGGTCGGTGTCGACAGTCGATTCGAGGTGCTTTCGGCTCCCGGGCTCGTCACCGACATGGCGCACGGAATCCGCGTTACGGGCGATTCCGAGCTGCAAAAGATGATGTTCGGCTTGGGCGCCGGCAAAGGCATCCATGGCGTTGCGCTGTTCGTTTCGCAACCGTCTTCGATCGTCGCCCGCAACCCGGTCCGTCACCTTGCCGACCTGAAAGGCAAAAAGCTGCGTGTTCTCGCCGCCGACATGCAAGAGGAAATGGTCAAGCGGCTTGGCGCGTCGCCGGTGGCGATGACGCTCGGCGACGTGCTGCCGGCGATTCAGCAAGGCGCCATCGACGGCGCCGTGCTGGCCCTGACGGTCGATGCAACCATGCGTTATTACGACGCTGCGAAATACATAACGCAGACCAACCAGCCCTTCATCTTCTCGGAAGCCTTTCTCAGCAAAAAATGGTTCGACGCCCTGCCCGCAGACCTGCAAAGGATCCTCGATACGGACGCAGGCAAGGCCGCAGCCGAGGTCAATCCATGGCAGGCCGATTTCTTTGTCAAACAGACAGAGGTTTGGCTGCAACATGGCGAGATCATCAATCTGCCGGCGGAGGAGCAGGCTGAAATGATGAGCAGCCTCGAATTGGTCGGCCGGGACGTGGCGAAGCGCAAGCCGGAGCTTGCCGCGGCGTACGAGGTATTCGCTGCGGTGGCAAAGCGGACGAGATAGGATCCCAGCCTGCAGGCAAGCGTCCTAGCCGCGAGCGCACCGCGCGGGAAGACAGGCTTCGCTCTCATTGGCCGCCCAACTGGTGCGGGAGGGGCATGCGCTTCAATCCTCGAAGGCATAAATCTCGTTGCGGTTGATCGACCGCTCGAAACCGCGCTTTTTCAGCTTGGGTCCAAATTTCGAAGTTACTGCGCCGCAACAGCAATGGCCGCTTCACCTCTGGTAGCAGCCGTAACTCGGATGAGGCGGCACTCACACTTTGTGCCAAAAGGAGACTAATGCACTGCAGCAAACAGCGTCCCTTATGCGATGCCCTTTTGGGCTTCCACAATTCTCGGCAACCGGATCGTAAAGGTCGATCCACGACCAGGCTCGCTCTCGACCGTGATGTCGCCGCCCATCATCTGACAGAAGCGCCGGCTGATGGCGAGGCCAAGGCCCGTGCCACCGTATTTGCTCGCCGTGGCGGAGGAAGCCTGGGAAAACTCCTGGAACAGCTTGGCCATCTGCTCCGGCGTCATGCCGATCCCGGTGTCGGCCACCGCGACCGTGATCCAGTCGCGGCCCTTCTCCTGTGCTTGCTGAGCGGCGATGGTGACCGTGCCTTTTTCGGTGAACTTGTTGGCGTTGCTCGCCAGGTTGAGCAGGGATTGCCGGAACCGGGTCTGGTCGGCGTGGATCGTACCGAGGTCCGTCGGGCAATCGATGACGAGACGGTTGCCGTTCTTCGTGGTCATCGGCTCAATCGTCTTGGCCACATCCTTGATCACGGGCATCAGCGAGAACGTTTCGAGGTGAAGCTCCATGCGCCCAGCCTCGATCTTGGACAGGTCGAGGATGTCGTTGATCAGAGCGAGAAGATGCCGGCCCGCGCCGAGCACTCGGTCGAGTGGCTCGGTGTCTTGCTTTAACGCCTCCGCATCCTCCCGCAGCATCTCGCTGACGCCGATGATGGCGTTCAGCGGCGTGCGCAGTTCGTGGCTCATATTGGCCAGGAATTGCGACTTGTGCTGGCTTGCGACCTCGAGTTCCCGGCTTTTCTCCTGGATTTCCTCGAACAGCCGCACATTCTCGATCGCGATCGCGGCCTGATCCGCGAATGTCGACACTAATTCGATCTGCTTGTCGGTAAACGGCCGTGGCTCTGACCGCGTCAAGGCCAGAACGCCAATGGCGACCCCATCCCGCAGCATCGGTACGGCAAGCGTGGTGCGATAACTGCCCAGTCTCTGAGCCTCAGTGAAAGTGTATTCCGGGTCGGCCTCCACATCGGGGATATGAATCACCCGACGTTCCAGCAAGGCTCGCCCAAATGCCGATCCACGTTCCGGTTCGATCGGGACGGTTCTCACATAGTCGATGAACTCTTGCGAGAAGCCGTGGGCCTCGGCGCGAAAGAACACCCCGCCCTGCTGCCGGGTAATGGTGGCCTTGTCGGCGTCGCAGAGTTGGGCGGCGGATTCTACGAGCGTTTGCAGCACCGTCTTGAGGTCGAATGTCGAGCGGCTGATGACCTTGAGCACGTCGGCGGTCGCAGTCTGCTGCTGAAGCGATTCGCTCAAGTCGCGCGTCCTCGCCTGCACCTCATCGAACAAACGCACGTTCTCGATCGCGATCACCGCCTGGTCGGCGAAGGTGGTGACCAGCTCGATCTGCTTGTCGCTGAACGGGCGAACTGTGAAGCGGCTTAGTGCGATGACCCCGATGGGAATTCCCTCGCGCTGCAGCGGAGCGCCCAGCAGAGTTCGCCAGCCGCCCCGCTTGATCGACTCGGTCCAGGTATATTCCGGGTCGGCGAGCACATCGGGGATGTGAATGGTGCGCCCTTCGAGAGCGGTTCGCCCAGTATGCGTCTGTCGCCCGATTGGAATCGACTGGGTTTGCATCCATTCTCGATATTCGGGTGCGATGCCATGACTGGCGGCCAGGTGATATGTCTCGTCGCTCTCGCGCCGGTATAGGAATGCACTATCTGCATCGCAAAGCCGTACCGCAGACTGGACGAGCGTATCGAGCACCGTCTGCAAATCGAAGGTCGAGCGGCTGATGACCTTGAGCACGTCAGCGGTAGCGGTCTGCTGTTGCAGCGATTCTCGCAGCTCGTTGAGCAGGCGTGTGTTCTCGATGGCGATGACCGCCTGGCTGGCGAAATTCTGCACCAACTCAATCTGCTTGTCGGTGAACGGGATCGCATCGCGGTGCGCAGTAGCAATCGCGCCGACGGTTTTTCCGTCGTGAATCATCGGCGCAATCATCATCGAGTTGTAATTGAACGCTTGGGCGAGCTGCTCCGTCTCCGGCGTGGACTCCACGTTGCCGATAAGCGGCGTCAAGTGGATCAGTTTGCCCGTGCGCAGGACTTGGCCGGTCAGCGTGGCGTAGTTGACTGGCTGTGGGAACGCGCTGATGAAGCGCTTTTCGAACTCCGGGTTGCCTTTGAGCGCTGCCAGCTCAAGCATCTCGCCGCGCAACAGGAACACCGCCGTGAACTGCGTGCGGAAAAGCCGCAGCATGTTGCTCACGATGGCATCAAATACGAGCTTAGCATCGTTTGCCGAGCTACTAAGGGACGCAAGAATCTGAGTGGTAGCGGTCTGCTGTTCCAACGCCTCAGCAAGTTGCCGTTGCGATTTGGCGAGTGCGCGGGTCCGCTGGTCGAGCTGCTTTTGCAGGTCGGCTGGCGAGGAACGGTGACGGTGCGCAGCCGTTGGCTCCTTCCGGCGCTTGAGCTTCGGCGTCTTGCGGCGTCGCGTTTTCATAGCTGCGCTGCACGTCGCTGCGCCGGTCTAGTGAACGGCCATGCTGTCACCGCGGGCGCAAGTGCAAACGCCGCGGCGAGCTGACACGTTGCCGCGCCGCCGAGCAGCTTGATGAAATTGCGCCGTCGCATCTAATCTCCCAAAAACCGAGGTGGCAGAATATCGAATTGGCAAGGACCAGTCAGCAGAGCACAGCGAGCATAAGGAAGATTTTGCGACCGACCAGTGGGCCTAAATTCGGCTCCGGGTCATTCGCGTCGAAGGCAACCGAGACCGTCCGTCCATGCGCTTCCGCTGCTCCCCTAAAAGCTGACGTAAACTCGCCGCCTTGGCTTCCGCCGCTTAGTGCCGATTTTGTTGCAAAAGTCTGGGATGAGAGACACAGGGCGCCATCGGCGCGTCGAAGCATGACCTTGATTTTGCCACTCGCCCGGGGGAGCGGCGGCTTTGACGCATAGGTGGTACCGAATCCAGGCTAAACCGCACCGTACTTACCTGACATCATGCACCGTCCCGCCTAAGCAACACATGCGGCCCCTAGTGCAGGCGGAGGTCTGGCTACCAGCTTGGCGAGACGCCTGAGGTTCTGAGCAATCGCCGCGAGAGTGAACTCATCCTGGGCGCCGCACGGCCCACGCAAACGCAATCGCGCGAGACGCAAGATGCGTTTCAAGTGCGCAAACAGCATCTCGACACGCTTGCGATCGCGCCTGGATTGCTCGAAAGCCTCGGTCTTGGCCAGGGCACGAGCAACGTCGCGAGCAGCCTCGTTAACGTCGCGCGCGATCCGGCGGAAAGGCATATTTGGACAGCATTTTGGTTTGAGCGCGCACCCACCGCAATCAGGCCGTGACGCCTGGTAGCGGATCGCGTGATCGGGACCGATATGGCCGGTGGTAGTCAGCGCCTTGCCGGCTGGGCAAATATAAATGTTCTGTTCCTCGTCAAACCTGAAGTCTTCCCGCGAGAAGGTACCATCCTCACGCTTCGATTTGTCGATGACCGGAATGTGCGGTGCGATCTTCTTCTCATTGACGATCCAGTTGAGCGTGTCTGCAGAGCCATAGGCCGTGTCGGCGGCAAGATAGGCAGGCTTGATATCAAAACGCTCCTCGGTCCGCTCGATCATTGTCTTTGCTGCACCAACCTCTGCCTGGCGAATAGCGCGGGTGGCTTTCACATCCATGATGATGCCGAACTTAACATCGATGAGATAATTGTCTGCATAGGCGAAGAACGCTGGCCCGCGCATCGCGCCGGTCCACTGCGCGGCTGGATCGGAGGGCGAGACAAATTTCGGCGTTACCTTGCTTGCTGCGCCAAACGCCGTATCGTCGAGGGTCGCCAAATACTCCTTCATGGCGCGGCTGGCGCCTTGAGAATCACGCGCCTTCCATTCCGAGCCGGGGATCGATCGCTGCTTGTTGGCGTCCGCCACGATCAGGCTCGCATCGACTGCAAACCCTTCACCCCCAACCAAGCCGGCTGCAATACAGGCCTCAACAACACGCTCAAATACCCGCCGGAACATCTCGCTTTCCCGGAAACGCTCGTGACGGGCACGTGAAAACACGGAGTGATCTGGGATTTTGTCCTCGATTGAGAGCCCACAAAACCAACGATAGGCGAGGTTTACCTGCAAATCCCGGCATATCGCTCGCTCCGACCGAATTGCAAAGACGTAACCGATGATGAGCATCCGGATCATCAGTTCCGGATCAATCGAGGGCCGACCCATTTTCGGGTAAAAGGGCGCGAGCTCAGAATGAAGCCACGATAAATCGACAACCGCAGCGATTTTGCGAATCAGATGGTCCTGGGGAACTGCTTCCTCAAGTCGAAATGAATAAAACAACTGTTCTTGATCGTGATTGAGCCGCCCCATCATCGCTCGCCTCCATAGCGAATCGCGTGACAGAAACGGAATCACTGTTCCCGGAGAACATCAACGACTTTTGCAACAAAATCTGCCAAAACCTGACTCATGCACCGCAGCAAAGTACGCGGTCGCACGCGCAACCGGTATGGCGACGCCGGTAAGTTCCTCACCCAACAACAACTGAACCCGGACGAGAGAGGGGGAACAATCAGCAACGCCAATCCGGTAGCGGTTTCACCGACAACGGCGAATCATCAACAGCTTCCGCGCTGGCGCCCCTCTTGGTCATGGCTGGATGCTGCTAGCGCTTCGGTGGTTCAATAGGGATCCGCCTGCCTGATGAGCTGGCGTATCCTGCTGAGGGTCCTCCCGCGCCAGTCGCCGAGCTCCTTGATTCTCTTGCTGATCAACTCGGAAGCAGCTTCACTTTGAGGAGATGAACTCTTCTTCATCGTCTATCCCTTCAACCCGCCTGCACTTTAACCTGGCGGATTTACCGATTGAAATCTTTTTTCAGCCTCTTGATTCCCGAAGTTCTACGCAGTTTAGAGGCTTCGACGTTCGCCGGAATGCACCACCTGCCGCTTCCGGGGCAATCCTGGAATGAACGGGCGGGAACCCTGCGCAACAAACGAAAGAAGCCGCGCGTTGCTTGCACGGCGTCAGAACCCCCTGCGGCCCTGGCCGCCGCCTGCTTGACCGAACCGGTGTGAACTCGATCGCGCCGTTTGCACCCTATAAGGCGCAGCGCATTTCAACAGAACCAAACGCGTAGCAGCCATAACCGGATTGCAAGGTTACGAGATTGTAACTCGTCAGTTCAGTGATCGTATGCAAACGGGAAGATTGTCTGAGCTTCCGACTGGAATTGAGCTATGTGCGCAATCCCCGGACATGGGTCGGTCCCGGGGCACAGGTGAATGCTGGAAACACAACGAGGCAGTAGCGATGAAATGTGTTCCGAAAATCGACGCCGCATATTGGACATCCTTGAGCCTTGCCAGCGTATTCGGTGCGAACGCAGGCGACTTTATTGCTGATGTAGTTCACCTCGGCCACCTGAGCGGCATTCCCTACCTTGCCGGCTGCCTGGCGGCCGTGTTCATCATCGAGCGCAGCGCTCCTCGCCCGAGCGCTCTGTACTATTGGATTGCGATCATCGTCATCCGCGCGTCGGCAACCAACATCGGCGACGTCTTTCATGATTTCAGGGTGGGTTTTCCCTATTCGGTTCCGTTCACGATCGTTCTTCTGATCATGTCGGTTGCTATCTGGCGGATCGCAAGGCCGTCGGACGATGCGGGAAACTTCCTGCCGGTGAATGGCTTCTACTGGATGTCCATGTTTCTGGCTGGAGTTGCGGGGACGGTAGGCGGCGATGCGGCGTCGTATGGCGTGGGTCTCGGCAACGCAGGCGCTACCCTCGCTCTGGGAGCCCCGCTCGCGCTCGTGCTGCATCTCGGGCGCAACGGACTTCTGACCCGGCTTTATTATTACTGGTTCACCGTTGCTCTGATACGCGCTGCCGGCACGGCGGCGGGTGACTGGCTTGCACACGGATATATCGGTCTGAAGGCGGCCACGGCACTGAGCGGCGCGGTGTTCTTTGCGTTCATTCTGTTCACCTACAGACCTTCGAAGCGAAATATCAGGTCGGGAGGCTCGGCTGCCGTGGTCGTCACAGAACGATAAATGGCTCGGAACCGCAAGGTCCGTAGTGGTATACTAGCGGCCTCAGGTCGGAACGCGGATGAAATCCATCACGACGGCGAGAGGCCGCATGCGTGGATCGCTGTGATGGACGGCGTGGCGAAATCTTGCGGCGGCGCATTAGGACTGCACTTGACAACATTGGGTATGGTAGGATGGCGATGACACTGAAGCGGGCCACGGTCCATTCGCGGCGCCGCCACAGCGCTCTTACTGCCGGATTGCTGCTTATGGCCGCGCTTGCACCTCGTGCGACCGAGGCCGCGGAGCTCCGCGCCTTCAGCACCGGCGCGCCCTTGGCAGCCGCCAAGGCGATCGCGGCGAAGTTCTCGGCCGAAACTGGCCACACTGTCGCGTTCACAATTGGACAACCGGCGACCATTCAGCAAAAGCTCGCGGCCGGCGAACAAGCTGATGTCGTTGTTGTCCCCGCCGCCCTCATCGCGCCCCTGGAAAAGGACGAGAAACTTCGGGTCGGGAGCGGTGTGAACGTGGCGCGCGTCGGTATCGGCGTCGTGGTGCGCGCAGGCGCGCCGCGGCCCGACGTCGTGACGCCCGCGTCCATTCGCAAGCTGCTCATGGATGCGCCCTCAATCGCCTATTCGGATCCGGGGTCCGTCGTCGGGAAGGCGATTACGCGCATGATCGAGCAGATGGGCATTGCCGATGTAGTCAAACCGAAGGTGACGCACGCATATGCGATCACCGGCGGCGTCAACCTGGTGGCGGACGGCAAGGTGGAGGTCGGGCTGTTCATCATCAGCGAGATTTTGCCGGTCAAAGGCGTGACGCTGGTCGGCCCGCTTCCGGCCGAATTTCAGAGCTACATCGTGTTTGGCGCCGCAATCACCTCCCACACCGCTGCGCTGGGGCCCGCCGGGTCATTGGTCCAGGCACTCTCGGGCCCAGCAGCGCGCGAGGCATGGATGGCAACCGGGATGGAGCCGGTCAGCGGCACGCGCGAATAAGCCCTAGCAAGCAGTACGGCGTGACACCAAAGAATTGAATTCGCGGCACCTTCCGGAGCAATCCTGAAATGAACGGGCGGCAACCCTGCGCGCGAAGGAAAGACCCCGCGCGTCGCGAGAAACCTGCCGATCTTCCGGTGCAGAACCCAACCAAGTACGAGCTGGTCATCAATCTCAAGACCGCGAAGGCCCTCGGCCTCGAAATTCCCGCCAAGCTGCTCGCGCTCGCCGACGAGGTCATCGAGTAAGGGTCCAGCCGTTTGTTGCAGCGCAACTTGGAAATCACAGAGAGGACCGCTTCGGGTCAAAAGCACCGGTCCCGATCGGCCCAGAGCCCGAGCCTATGTCTGCACCACTCCCGAAAGCTACCGTAATTCAGCGGATTAGGCATCCGGCGCACCATGTCGTCCTCACTTAACTCAAGGAGGATGACCATGGACGATGACAACTCGATCCTACCCCCACCGAAACGCGCGCCCTGGAACAAGGGGAAGCTGATCGGGGCGAAACCGCCGCTGTTGGCAAGGCACGTTTGGTCCATTCGGACGAAGCTTCAAATCGAAAGGCGAGCCCGCGAGTTGGCAATGTTCAATCTCGCCATTGATAGCAAGCTGCGAGGCTGCGATGTCGTCGCGATGAAGGTCGAAGACGTTGCCCCGAGCGGATATCCGCTCGCCCGTGCGACGGTGCGCCAGAGAAAGACCGGGCGTCCAGTCCGCTTCGAGTTGACGGAGCAGACGCGCCAGGCCGTTGACGACTACCTCAAGGCGACCGGCAAGGTGCCAGGCGAATTTCTCTTCACCAGCCGCCGGCGGGTTGGTGAGGCCATGACAACACGGCAGTACGCGCGGCTCGTCGCAGAATGGATCGCGGGCATCGGATTGGACCCGCACATCTTTGCCACGCACTCGCTCCGCCGCACGAAGGCGACCTTGATCTACCGTCGCACCGGCAACCTGCGTGCGGTCCAGCTTTTGCTTGGCCACAAGAAAATGGAAAGTACGGTCCGATATCTCGGAATCTAGGTCGATGATGCGCTTGCCATCGCTGAGCAAGTCGAAGTCTGAAGTATTCGGGCAGAGCGGACATTGCTCTGCCCGATTGCTACCGGCGCTTTGTGCCACAAGCGGTCGCGAGCAGATGCAGCAAAAACGGCGACTCTATCCGATCATTTTATCGGTTTTGGCAGGCACTGCTTCCTTCGGAAGACCCACAATTCTTGGCAGGCGGATCGTAAAGGTCGATCCGCGACCAACCTCGCTCTCGACCGTGATATCGCCCCCCATCATCTGACAGAAGCGTCGGCTTATAACGAGGCCAAGGCCGGTCCCTCCGTATTTGCTAGCCGTCGATGACGATGCCTGGGAGAATTCCTGGAACAGCTTGCCCATCTGTGCCGGCGTCATGCCGATGCCGGTATCCGTTACCGCGAGCGTAATCCAATCGCCGCCGTTCTCCTGTCGATGATGGGCATCGATCGTAATGGTGCCACGCTCAGTAAACTTGTTGGCGTTGCTCATGAGATTGAGCAGCGCCTGCCGCAGCCGCATTTGGTCGGCACGCATCGTCCCGATCTCGCCGTCGCAATGGACCGTGACCTGATTGCCGTTCTTGGCTGCTAGCGGTTCGATGGTCTTGACGACCTCATCGATCACCGGTGCAAGCGAGAAGGAAGCGAGATTCAGCTCCATCCGCCCCGCCTCGATTTTAGAGAGATCGAGAATGTCGTTGATCAATGCGAGTAGGTGGCGGCCCGCGCCGAGCACTCGGTCGAGCGGCTCCGTGTCCTGCTTTGCCGCCTCCGCGTCCTCCCGCAGCATTTCGCTCACGCCGATGATTGCATTGAGCGGCGTGCGCAGCTCGTGGCTCATATTGGCGAGAAACTGCGACTTATGCTGGCTGGCTTCTGCAAGCTGCCGGCTCTTTTCTTGGATCTCCTCGAAGAGTTGCACGTTCTCGATGGCTATTGCCGCCTGGTCGGAAAAGGTGGAGACGAGGTCAATCTGCTTGTCGGTAAACGGGCGCACGTTGGAGCGGGCCAAGGCAGGCACGCCGATCGGGACGCCCTCCCGTAGCATGGGAACTCCGAGCAGGGAGCGAATCCTCGCCCCGGCCGTGTCGAAAGTGAAGTCCGGGTCGGCATCTGCATCGGGGATGTGAACAGTACGACCTTCGAGCAGGGCGCGTCCGGAGACACTGCCGCGCTCTGGCGTGACAGGCGTGTTTCTCCAGCGTTCCCAGACTTCGGCGGGGTAGCCGTAGGATTTGGCGCGGTGGAACATGCCATCGATCTGTCGGGTGATGGTGCCCTTGTCGGCGTCGCACAGGCGTGCCGCCGATTCGAGCAGCGTCTGCAGCACCGACTTGAGATCGAAGGTCGAGCGGCTGATGACTTTGAGCACATCGGCCGTCGCGGTCTGCTGCTGCAGCGCCTCGCTCAGATCGCGGGTGCGCGCCTGCACCTCGTCAAACAGACGCACGTTCTCGATTGCGATCACCGCCTGGTCGGCAAATGTCGTGACGAGCTCGATTTGCTTCTCGGAGAACGGGCGTACCGACTTGCGCTGCAAGACAATCACGCCTACGGGCTTTCCCTGGCGCAGCAGCGGAACGCCCAGCATTGTATGAAAGCCTTCAATCCGTGCGGCTTCTAGGAAAGTGAATTCTGGATCTGCCTGACAGTCAGGAATATGAATTGTCCGGCCTTCGAGAACGCAGCGCCCAACAACGGTCCCACGACTGAGTTCGAGCGGATGATCCTCCATGAACTTCTCGAGCGCTCGCGAATGCCCGAAATTGGCGACCTGTCGGTAGACATCTCCTGTTTGGCGGTTGATTGAACCGATATCGGCCTCGCACAGCCGGGCAGCCGACTCGACCAGCGTATCGAGCACGGCTTGGAGATCGAAGGTCGAGCGGCTGATGACCTTGAGCACGTCGGCGGTGGCGGTCTGCTGCTGGAGGGATTCGGAGAGATCGTCAGTACGCTGACGCAGCTCATTCAGCAGCCGCGTATTCTCGATGGCGATGACCGCTTGGTGCGCGAAGCTCGTGACGAGTGCGATCTGCTTGTCGGTGAATGGCCGTACTTCCTGGCGAAAAATAACGATCGCACCGATCAGCTCGCCCTCCTTGAGCATCGGCACGACGAGGTCGGTCCGATAGCCGCCGAGTTTGACGGCGCTGACAAATAAAGGATCGCCCTCGATATAGGCCTGCTCCAACGTAATGTCGGCGATGTGGACCACCTGCTTTGTTTGCGCGACGCGGCCCAGGCCAGTACCCGGGTGGGGACGGATTGGCCGCTTGCGGTTCTCGGCATAGGCCGGTGGTGCATTGAAGAGCGAGGCGGCATGAAACGCCTCTCCGTCACAGAGGTAAAGCGTGCCGAACTTGGCCTCGCAGATGCGCGTTGCGTTCTCCAGCATGGCCTGGAAAACCGGCTCCAGCTCGCCGGGCGACGAGCTAATGACACGCAACACCTCCGAGGTCGCTGTCTGCTGCTCCAGCGATTCGGTCAGCTCGCGCGTGCGCTGCTGCTCAGCTTCGAACAGGCGCACGTTCTCAATTGCAATCACCGCCTGGTCGGCGAAGGTGGTCAATAATTGGATTTGTCGGTCCGAAAATGGCACCGCTTCAGCCTTAGCCACTGAGATGGCGCCCAGTGGCTTGCTGTCGCGAAGCATAGGGACCGAGAGTACTGCCCGCCATCCTCCGGCCAGAGCCAACTCGCGCGAGTACTCAGGGTCCGCAAGCACATCCTGGACATGGACGATTGCGCGGTCCAGTACCGCCCGACCGGCGAGGTGCGAACGCTGCGGCCCCCCTACACGCGCCTGGGTCTGCTTCAAGGCCTCGGGCGTGAAATTGTTGGCCGCTGCCATGCGGAGACGATCGCCGTCGTATAGATAGACAATACTGAACACCGCCTGACATAGAAGCGCGGCATTTTGAACGATTGCATCGAATACCGGTTGCGCATCAGCCGGTGAGCGACTGATGACACTCAGTACTGCGCTCGTAGCGTTTTGGTGCTCAAGCGCCTCATTCAACTCGCGGGTCCGCTGGTCGAGTTGTTTTTGGAGGTCGGCTGCGGAGGAGCCGCGACGGCGCGCAGCCGTCGGCACCTTGCGGCGCTTGACCGTCGTTGTCTTACGGCGGCGCGCTTTCATGGCTACGCCGCCCGTCGCCGTGCCGGTCTAGCCGGTGGCCATTCCACCAATGCAATCGACGTGACGACTGGCCACCCTCGCATGAAGCCCTCCCACGACGCTCAGAACCACGCCAGGGGTAGTGAAGGGTATCACACCAGTGGCAACGTTGAGAGGGGGCCTAGACAGGGGGAGAGAGGGCGAGAGTGCAATGCGATATTCTGCGTCGCTAATGTCCGAGTAGGGTCAAAACCCGAATTTACCGCACCGCAACAGCAACGGCCGCCTTCGCCTCAATTAGCGGACATTAGGGGGTAGCTACAGAGACGATTATGGCTGCTACCCCTGGGATCCGAAATCGAGGGGAGTGTCGCATGCTGGCGCTGCCTCCCACCGGCCTATCGCCTGCATACCCTTGGACCGCCGCCTTTGACCCTGAGTCGGACCTTCGCTACTGATTGCCGGCCGGTTTTGCCAGCGCAGTCCCTCAGCGAAGTCCGTCACTAGCAAATGTCAATCGCAGCCGTTAAACCAATAGCACGCCAGCGCGCCCGCCTACATCCGCTGCCGCTACGCATCATGCATTGGATCAATGCAGCGGCCATTTTCATCATGATCGGCAGCGGCTGGAGGATTTACAACGACGATGTTCTGTTCGGCTGGCTGCATTTCCCCGACTTTTTGGTGATTGGCAAATGGGCGCAATACGGCCTGCAATGGCACTTCTTCGGAATGTGGATATTCGTTCTTAACGGCCTTGCTTATTTGATCTATGGGATCTTCACCGGGCGCTTTCGGCAGAAGCT
>CAWJDY010000024.1:0-41710 GCA_963841705.1 uncultured Alphaproteobacteria bacterium | reverse complement strand
CTGGGGGACTAGGATTCGAACCTAGATTAACGGAGTCAGAGTCCGCTGTTCTGCCGTTGAACTATCCCCCAAGGGCAAGGACATGGAGCGCGGGGCCACTCCGGCATTTTTCCGCGGCGTGCACGGCGGGCAAAGCCCCGCGAGAGGTCGAGCGAAATAATGCTACCCAAGCGAGCGTCGATATAGCAACGAATTCCGGCTGCCGCTACCCAGGTCTCGGCACCCAGGTCTCGGCATGAAGCTCGGGTGGATGGAGGGGCCGGTTTGAAACCGGCCCCTACAACTTCGCGCCGGGTTTCAAACCCGCCCCTATGACAAGGGCGACGCAATCCGTTGCCCGTGTGGGGGATGGTTTGGGCCGCCTTGTGCAGGGGCCGGTTTGAAACCGGCCCCTAGAATAGGTGCGAGCCCTTGATGAAAAGGAAAACTCACTCGGCGCTGGTGCGCATCCGTGAGCCGGTAAGGTCCGCAAGACTGATGCGAGCGAGCGCATCGGAGAAGACCTTCTCCGCTTGCTCGATGGCCCTGGCGACCGTTTGGTCGGGCCCACTCGATCGCGAGCCCGACTCGTGCCGGATCTCGTCCGCCGCGGCGCGTAGGATGTCGGCGGCGCTGATGCGCTCGCCGTCACGGCCGAGCTCGTACCCGCCGCGCGGACCACGGACGCCCCTGAGGATGCCGTGGTGCACCAGAGCCTGCAGCAGGGGCTCGAGATAGCGGGACGACAGGCCGCGGCGTTTCGCCAACATCTCCCCGGTCACCCGCCCATACGGCCGATGGACCGCGACATCGGCCACCACTGCGAGGGCGAGAATAGCCTTGTCGGGGAGGAGCGGGTTGCGCAGAGCCGCGCCAGCCGTGCCGCGATCGTGCCGTGTCTCACCTTCCAGGTGAAGATTCCGGATGCGTGCGTAGGGGATGGATCCGACGAAGCTGCGACCGTCCGACATGATGTCTCCCCCTGGGAGCAAGTCTTCAGGTCACGATTGTTTGCACGGCTGTATGCGAGGCTTTGTGACGCGCCTCACATTCAAACGAGAAATCCACTGGTCTGAAAAATCCCGATGCAGCACGCGGCGGGCTTGGCCCTGGCCCTGACATCTCTGCGGGGCCTGAGGGGTGCGTTCTATTCCCCTGGCCTATGGCAAATTTGTCACACGTGCGCGCAGCGAATGAGTTAGTTTCGCGCCAACGCTTGCGTCGCATCGTCGGCGGGGGTCGAGATGAAAGCCTTGATTGCATTCGGGGTCGGACTTGCGGCGTTCCTCGCAGCAGGCAGCGCGAACGCGCTGGATGGTGCCGCTCCCAGGGCGCCACTGCCGGAGGAGATCCCACCAGCGCCCTACAACTGGAACGGCCCGTTCTTTGGGGTCTCCATCGGAGTTGCAACCGGCACGAGCCAGCAGACCGCCTCGACCGGCGATATTACCCCGAGCTTCGATCTCAGCGGCGGCGTCTTCGGTTTTGCCCTCGGCTATAATTGGCAGGCGAACAAGCTGTTTCTCGGGATCGACACCGACATGTCGCTCTCCACCAAGAACGGAACCACGGCCTATCTCGGCGCCCCAGCCGGTTTCACCGCGGAGACGTCGGAGCGCTGGCTGGCAATGTACCGCGCCCGCGTGGGCTACGTGCTCAGCAGCTGGATGGTCTACCTCACCGGCGGCGGGGCGAACGCGGACGTCAAGATCACCGCCACGGAGCCCGGTGCCGGGATCGCGTCGCAAAGCAAGCTGCGTTCCGGCTGGACCGCAGGTGTGGGTGTCGAGGCCGCGCGCATTCATTCCTTCACGCTCAAGGCCGAGTATCTCTACGTGGACTTCGCCAATACCGACTATTTCAACCCGCCGCCTCCTGGATTCATCAACCGTGCGGGCGGGGTATCGGTGCACGACCACATCCTGCGAATTGGGCTCAACCACAAGTTCCCTGGGTTCGATGTTGGGATGTAGGGGCAGATGCGTAGCCGGATTGCGCTGGCGCAACCCGGGCTCGAAAGGGGATCAGTAGCCGCCGGCGTTGCCCCTGCGATTGACGGTGGGTTACGCCGTCCAAGTCGGCTGTTCCCAGCCGACTTGCACGGCTAACCCACCCTACGCAGCGATCGTGATTCGACTTCATCGAAACGCGCTCTAGTCGCCCCGAAGGAGGGTGGTGGCGGGGACCGGCGCAAGACAGCGCCGTCATCGGGGCGCTATAACCCGGGCCGTCATGCCACAGGCCCACCCGCGCGCGCTTCCCGGCTCCATCGAAGCCACCGTCGAGCTTCTGGCGGCGGCCAATTATCTCGCCGACCGCGCGCTCGGCACCGTGCTCTTCCTCGCGCTGCGGATGGGACGCCCGTTGTTCCTGGAAGGGGAGGCGGGGGTCGGCAAGACCGAGATCGCCAAGGTCCTCTCCACCACGCTCGGCCGCCGGCTGATCCGCCTGCAATGCTATGAAGGCCTCGACGTTGCCGCCGCCGTCTACGAGTGGAACTATGCCGCGCAGATGATCGCGATCCGCGTGGCCGAAGCAGAAGGCGCGCACGATCGCGAGCGGCTTGAGCACGACGTCTTTTCCGAGCGCTTCCTGATCAAGCGGCCGCTGCTGCAAGCGCTGGAGGCCGATCCGGCCGGCGCGCCGGTCCTCCTGATCGACGAGCTCGACCGCGCCGACGAGGCGTTCGAGGCGTTCCTCCTGGAAGTGCTCGCCGACTTTCAGGTCACCATCCCGGAGCTCGGCACGGTGAAGGCGCCGCATCCGCCCGTCGTGGTCATCACCTCGAACCGCACCCGCGAGATCCACGACGCGCTCAAGCGCCGATGTCTCTATCATTGGGTAGGGTATCCGTCGGCCGATCGCGAGCTGAAGATCGTTCGCACCAAGGTTCCCGGCATCGGCAAGGCGCTCTCCGAACAGGTCGTGCACTTCGTGCAGGCGCTGCGCAGGGAGGATCTGTTCAAAGCACCGGGCGTGGCCGAGACCCTCGACTGGGCGTCCGCGCTCACCGAGCTCGATGCCGTAGCGCTCGATCCCGGCACCGTCTCCGACACGCTCGGCGTCCTGCTGAAGTATCAGGACGACATTGCCCGGCTCGAAGGCAGCAAAGCCAAGGAGCTGATCGATCAGGTGCGCGCGCAATTGCGGGCCGCGGAATGACGGCGGAGCAGGGCGGGCAGCTCGCAGACAATATCGTCCACTTCGCCCGCGCGCTGCGTGCTGCCGGCATCCCGGTCGGCCCCGGTGCGGTGCTGGACGCGCTCGCGGCGGTCGAGACTGCCGGCATCGGCACCCGCGAGGATCTCTATTGGGTGCTGCATGCGGTGCTCGTGAAACGCCACGAGCACTCGATCCTGTTCGACCAGGCCTTCCGCATTTTCTTTCGCCGCCGCGGCAGCATCGACAAGCTGCTCGCGGCCATGCTGCCGCCCGCGTCGGCTCCGCAGAATGAGAAGCCGCCGCCCGGCGCTCAGCGCGTGCAAGAGGCCTTGCTCGCGAGCCGCGGCAAGGCCGAGCGCAAACCGCCGGAGCTCGAAACCGATATGCGGCTGACCGTCTCCGACCGCGAGGTGCTGCAGAAAAAAGACTTCGCCCAGATGACGGCGAGCGAGATCGCGGCCGCCAAGGAAGCGATCAAGCGGCTCGTGCTGTCGCTCGACGAAGTGAGGACTCGCCGCCTTGCGCCCCATCGCCACGGCCACGTCGTCGATATCCGGCGCACCTTTCGCGCGAGCCTGAAGGCGGGGGGAGCGGTGATCGATCTCAAATACCTCGGGCCGCGCTCGAAGGCACCGCCACTCGTGGCGCTGCTCGACATCTCCGGCTCGATGAGCCAGTACACGCGGCTATTCCTGCATTTCCTCCACGCGGTGACCGACGCGCGCAAGCGCGTGCACACCTTTCTCTTTGGGACGCGCCTGACCAATGTGACGCGCGCGCTCAAGGCGAAAGACCCGGACGAGGGGCTCGCCGCGGTGGCGGCGAGCGTTCCCGACTGGTCCGGGGGAACGCGCATCGCCACGTCGCTGCACACGTTCAACAAGCTGTGGGCGCGCCGCGTGCTCACCCAAGGGGCGCTCGTGCTGCTGATCACCGATGGGCTCGAACGCGACCCGGACGACCGGCTCGGGTTCGAGATCGATCGGCTGCATCGCTCATGCCGCCGGCTCATCTGGCTCAACCCGCTGCTGCGCTTTTCCGGCTTCGAGGCCAAGGCCAAGGGTATCCGGGCGATGGTGCCGCATGTGGATCAGCTGCGCCCCATCCATAACCTCGACAGCATGGCGGAGCTCGTGCGCGCGCTCTCTGCCGACGGCGGGCCCTGCGGCAATCCCAAAGCCTGGCTGGAGCAGGCAGCAGCATGACGGCAATTGCCGCTACACCCGCGGGTGTCCATCTAAGCAGCAACTGATTCTGTGCTTACATACGGCTCGTCCGCTGTCGCTTTGGCTACTGGATTGCGGCTCTCCCTCGCCGGGCCAAGCCCGGCTCGGTCGGCCGGAATGACAGGCAAGTATGTTGCGGGCAGCAGCGAGTTTGGGACTAAATGGAGGAGCTGATGGAAACCCTGGCACGCGATGAGGATATCCTGAAGGCGGCGGCGGACTGGCGCAAAGCTGGTCGCGGGGTGGCAGTAGCAACTGTGGTCGAGACTTGGGGCTCGGCGCCGCGGCCGGTCGGCTCGAACCTCGTGATTGACGACCAGGGCAATTTCCTCGGCTCCGTCTCGGGCGGCTGCGTCGAGGGGGCCGTGGTGACGGAGGCGCTCGATGTGATCGAGAGCGGGAAGCCGAAGACGCTCGAGTTTGGCGTGGCCGATGAAAGTGCGTGGAAGGTAGGGCTTTCCTGCGGCGGCACGATCCGCGTCTATGTGGAGAAGGTGGACTGACTCGTGAAGCTCGCGATCCTGCAAAGCTTGAATGATGAGCGCGCGGCAAGGCGCGCCGCCGTCGTGGTCACCGATCTCGCGAGCGCAGAGCAGCGCCTGGTCAAAGCCGCGGACGTTTCTCGCGATCCGCTGAAGGACGTGCTGGAGAAACGCATCCGCAGCGGCAAGAGCGGCACCGAAGAAACCCCGCAGGGCCGCTTCTTCTTCACCGTGCACGTGCCGCCGCCACGGCTGGTCATCACCGGCGCGGTGCACATCAGCCAGGCACTTGCGCCGATCGCAAAGCTTCTGGGTTATGACGTGACCATTATCGATCCGCGCACCGCGTTTGCCTCGATCGAGCGGTTTCCCGAGGTGAAGGTAATTGCGGAATGGCCCGACGTTGCGCTGCCGCCGCTGGGCATCGACAGCTACACCGCGTTCGCCGCGCTCACCCACGATCCCAAGATCGATGACCCGGCGCTCACCCACGCGCTTGCGCGCGACTGCTTCTATATCGGCGCGCTGGGCTCGAAGAAGACCCACGTACGCCGCCTCGACCGCCTGAAGGCACAGGGGGTGTCCGATGCCGACCTCGCTCGCATCCATGCGCCCATCGGGATCGCGATCGGCGCGGTCTCTCCGCCCGAGATCGCGGTCGCCATCATGGGCGAGATCACCGCACGGCTGCGGCAGTCGCCGCAGAAGTTGCGATGAAATTCGGTCCCGTGCCGCTGCGCGACGCCGAGGGCGGCGTGGCCGTGCATTCGATCCGCAAGCCCGGCCTGGTGCTCAAGAAAGGTACCGTCATCGGCAAGCCGGAGATAGCGGCGCTCGCCGAAGCGGGGATCTCCGAAATCGTGGTTGCGCGCATGGAGCCGGGCGAAGTTTCGGAGGATGCGGCCGCGGCGGAGATTGCGGCGGCGGTGCAGGGGGAGGGCGTGCAAGTCGACCGCGCGTTCACCGGGCGAGCTAATCTCTTTGCCGAGGAGGCCGGCGTCCTCGTGGTCGACAAGGAGGGGGTCGATCGCCTCAACCAGGTCGATGAGTCCATCACCTTTGCTACGCTGACTGCCTACAAGCCGGTGGTTGCGGGCGAGATGATCGCGACCGTGAAAATCATTCCTTTCGCCGTTCCGGCGGCGCAGCGCGATGCTGCACTGGCAGCAGCGCGCACAGGCGCACCGCTCATTCGGGTCGCGCCTTATCGCATCCGCAAGGTCGGCGTGGTCTCGACGCTCCTCCCGGGGCTCGCGCCCAAGGTCATCGACAAGACCTTGCGCGTAACCGAGGAGCGGCTTGCTCCCGCCGGCGCGAGGATCGTTGCCGAGCGTCGCGTGCCGCACGAGCAGGGTGCGCTTGCCGGCGCGATCGAGGATGTGCTCGCCGCGGGTGCAGAGCTCGTTGTTGTCTTCGGCGCCTCCGCGATTGCGGATCGCCGCGACGTCATTCCGGCGGCGGTCGAGGCGGTCGGCGGGCGCATCGAGCATTTCGGCATGCCGGTCGATCCCGGCAATCTCCTCCTCATCGGGTCGGCGCGCGAGCGGCCGGTGCTCGGGGCGCCGGGTTGTGCCCGCTCGCCCAAGGAGAATGGATTCGACTGGGTGCTGATGCGGCTCCTTGCCGGACTCCCGGTGTCGCGCGAGGCGATCACGGGCATGGGGGTGGGCGGGCTGCTCATGGAGATCGTCACGCGGCCGCAGCCGCGTGCGGAGAGTACACCGGCGCATCCCAAGCGCATCGCGGCGGTGGTCCTGGCGGCAGGTCGATCAACACGGATGGGCGGTCCGAACAAGCTGCTTGCCGAGATTGCGCGTCGGCCGCTGGTGCGCATTGTTGCGGAGGAGGCGCTGGCCTCGCGCGCCGATCCGGTCATTGTCGTCGCCGGGCATCAGCGCGAAGAGATCGAAAAGGCACTCGCCGGATTGCCGGTGCGCATCGTTCACAATCCGGATTACGTGGAGGGCCTCGGCACATCGCTGCGCGCCGGGATCGCCGCCGTTCCCGCTGACGCAGATGGGGCCGTCGTGTGTCTCGGCGATATGCCCCGGGTGAATGCAGGGCTGATGAACCGGCTGATTGCCGCGTTTGATCCGGATCGCGGCGCGCTGGTCGTCTTGCCCACATTCGAGGGCAAGCGCGGCAACCCGGTGCTGTGGTCGCGCCGTTTCTTTCCCGACCTGATGGCGATCGAAGGCGATGTGGGCGCGCGCCATCTCATCGGGCGCTACGGCGAAGCGGTGGCGGAAGTGCCGGTCGAGGGCAGGGCTACGCTCATCGACATCGACACGCCGGAAGCGCTGTCCGGGGTGAAGGCGGAGATGGAGGGCGATGGGCGAGGCAATGCCTCGCACCTACGCACCGAGAAGATGTTGTAGGGGCGGGTTTCAAACCCGCCCCTACACGACAGGAACCCACGTTCACAGAATGGAAACCGCTCTGGCTTAGCCTGCGGCTGTTGGTCGGGGGAGGGGGTTCCATGGCGGCTGTTCGCTTAGCTATGGCATCGGCGCTTCTAGCTGCGATGATATCGGCTGGCACGGGTAGTGCGCAGGCGGCCGGCGCGATTGCGGTCGGAGCCTGCGGCGCCTACGGCGTTGCCTACGACTACGAGCGCGCCGCGGCGGCAGACCGCGCGGCACTTGGCAAGTGCGAAGGCGGCTGCAAGGTGGTCCCGGTGAGCCGCGCCTGCGGCGCCATCGCCATCGACGGCCGCAATGCCTGCGGCGCGCACGGTTATGCGGTGGCGCGGCGCTTGGGCGAGGCGCAGAACATGGCGCTGCAGCAGTGCTATCACTTCGGCGGCAAGGACTGCGTCATCCGCGCCTGGGCCTGCGACGCCAAGGGCTGATCGCGCCATAGGCCTGCCCGGCTTCAATTTTCAACCTGCCGGTCGTCATTGCCTCCGCTTTGTGTGGCGGCATCCAATGATCCCGCCGCGGGAGGTTGCTGCAGGTGCCGCTTGCATTCGCGCGCCGCTTCGAATAACTATGACTGACCAGTCAGTCAGCAAATCGGAGAGATGGCCAGCGCGGGTCAAGCGAAGCGGCGGCGCAAGCCGGGCAGCACCACGGCTCGCATTAGCAAGCGTGGGCCGCCGCGGGTGCAGGAGCCGGGGGAGCGGCGGTCGGCCATCTTGGATGCGGCGCTCGCGGAGTTTGCCGCGCGCGGGTTCGCCGACACTAGGCTCGACGATGTGGCCGCGCGTGCCGGCATCGCCAAGGGCACGATCTACCTCTACTTCCGCGATAAGGAGAATCTATTTCAGGAGCTGGTGCGGGCGAAGCTGAGCCCCCTGGTTGGCGCGATCGCCGCCGCCGCAACGCGCGAGCTGCCCACCCGCACCCTGGCCGAGCTCATCATTGACACTTTCCTCAACGAGATCTTCGGCACCCCGAGGCAGGACGTGATCCGATTGATCATTACCGAAGGGTCGCGCTTTCCCGAGCTTGCCGAGTTCTACTACCGCGAGGTCATCTCGCGCGTGCTGCCCATTGTGCGCGCGCGCCTGCGGCAGGCGGCGGAGGAGGGCGAGCTCGCCCATGTCGCGCTTGCGCGCTTTCCCCAGTTGCTGATCGCGCCCGCGCTCGTCGCCATCATCTGGTCGAGCCTGTTCGGCCGCTTCGAGCCACTCGACGTGCGCGAGCTCATGCACGCGCATTTGCAGATGCTGTTCGGGAGCGCGCCATGAGGGTGCATCGGAACAGGGTGAGCGCACGTTTTGCTAGATTGACATTACTCCTAACGACAAACTCCATACCTCCCCCTAAAAGGGGAAGGTCGACAGCATTTGCCCCGGCCTTGCGCCGGGACAAATGCTGTCGGGTGGGGGTCCTGCCCTCGGCGGATCGCGGCCGGGAGCGACCCCCACCCGGCTCCCCCGATAAGTCGGGGTCGCTGACCTTCCCCCTTCAGGGGGAGGTATTGCGGAGCTTGTGGCGTTCCAGACTTTGCTTTGCGGTCGTATGTGCGCTGGCGCTTGCGGGCTGCGACCGGGACAAGCCGCCGACCTATCAAGGATGGGTCGAGGCGGAGCTCATTTTCGTTGCTCCCGATGAGGTCGGCCGCATCGAGACCCTCACCGTGCGCGAGGGCGATCCCGTCGAGACCAGAAAACTGATTTTCACCGTCGACGCCGACCTCCAGCTCGCGGACGTCGCCATGGCGCAAGCGTCGGTGAAGAACGCGCAGCTCGCCTATGACCGCGCCATGACGTTGCTGAAAACCTCGACCGGCACCCAGAAGACGGTGGAGGACGCGGAAATGGCGATGCGCACCGCGCAGGCACGGCTCAATTCGGCGCAGACGAGGCTCACCCGGCGCAAGGTCTACAGTCCGGTCACGGGAACGATCCAGCAGCTGTACTACCGCGTCGGCGAGCTCGTCCCCGCCAGCAGGCCGGTTGTTGCCATCCTGCCGCCGGGCAATCTCAAGATCCGCTTCTTCGTCAACGAGGCGACATTGCCAAAGCTCAAGCTCGGCGATCCCGTCACCATACTGTGCGACGGCTGCGATCCCGACATCACCGCCAAGATCAGCTTCATCGCGCGCAGTTCCGAATTCACCCCGCCGGTGATCTACAGCCTGGATGAACGCTCGAAGCTCGTCTTTCTCATCGAAGCGCGCACCGCGGACCGCCCGGAGCGGCTGCGGGTGGGCCAGCCCGTGAGCGTCGTTCTGGGAGAGCGGCAGTGACGGCGGCACCGGAGATTGCGATCGAGGTCGAAGGGCTGACCAAATCCTTCGACGGGCGCAAGGTTGTGCGCAATCTCTCCATGCAAGTGCGACGCGGGCAGATCTACGGCTTCCTCGGCCCCAACGGCTCGGGCAAGACCACGACCATCCGCATGCTCTGCGGGCTGCTCACTCCCGACGAGGGACGCGGCACCTGTCTCGGCTACGACATTCGCAGCGAAGCCGACGAGATCAAGCGCCACGTCGGCTACATGACCCAGCATTTCAGCCTGTATCAGGACCTCTCCGTCGCGGAGAACCTGGAATTCGTCGCGCGTCTCTACGGCCTTGCCAATCCGCGCGCGGCGGCGCGCGCCATGATCGATCGGCTCGGCCTTGCGGGCCGCGAGCGCCAGCTCGCGCGCGAGCTTTCCGGCGGCTGGAAGCAGCGGCTGGCGCTCGGCGCCTGTACCCTGCCCAACCCGCAGCTCCTTCTTCTCGACGAGCC
The DNA here is from genome assembly GCA_963841705.1 of uncultured Alphaproteobacteria bacterium. Taxonomy (GTDB): domain Bacteria; phylum Pseudomonadota; class Alphaproteobacteria; order Rhizobiales; family Xanthobacteraceae; genus VAZQ01. Next base: position 31,679 of record CAWJDY010000024.1, on the reverse strand, counting down.
CACGGCAGGGGTCGATCCCAAGGCGCGGCGCGAGTTCTGGAACGAGATCCATGCGCTGGCCGCGCAAGGGCTCACCGTGCTGGTCTCGACCCATTACATGGACGAGGCGGAACGCTGCCACGAGATCGCGTACATCGCCTATGGCGTGCTGCTCGCGCACGGGACGGTGGCGGACGTGATCGCGTCCACGCATCTTGCCACCTACACCGTGAGCGCGACGAACGGCGAGAGCCTGGCGCAGCTCGCCGACGAGCTCGGGCGCGCGCACGGCGTGGACATGATTGCTCCGTTCGGCACCAGCCTGCACGTCTCGGGGCGCGATGCGGCGGCGCTCGACGCCGCGATCGGGCCGTATCGCGAGCGGCCAGGGCTGACCTTTCGCCGCTCCAACTCCTCGCTCGAAGACGTCTTCATCGATCTCATGGACCGCGCCAAGGACAACTACCAATGAGCGCGCTCGCTGAGCGTCCAATGATGTGCTTGCCCCTCTTGGCCCCTGGGTCCCGGATCTTCGCTCGCCGGGCAAGCCCGACGAGCTCGTCCGGGACAGGGAGTGTTCGTGTCCCGGACGAGTGCAGTGAGGGCCTCTTGGCCCGAACGGAACGAGATCCGGGACCCAGGAGCCACAACAAGATTGGGCCGGCATGAGCATGCCGCTCACAGCCGGTGCGCGCAGCGCGCAGGCCGCGCAGCCGCTGCGGCGGCGGTATTTCTGGCGGCGCACCTGGGCGATGCTGCTGAAGGAGTTCATCCAGCTGCGCCGCGATCGCGTCTCCTTTGCGATGATCATCATGATCCCGCTCATGCAGCTGATGTTGTTCGGCTACGCCATCAACACCAACCCGCGCCATCTGCCGACCGCGGTGCTGCTCCAGGAAAAGACCGATGTGGGGCGCACTATCGTCAAGGCGATCGAGAACACCAAATATTTCGACGTCACCCATGTGATTGACAACGAAGCCGAGTTCGATCGTCTGCTCAAGTCGGGCACGGTGCTGTTCGCGGTCGAGATCCCGGTGAATTTCGAGCGCGCGCTGCGGCGCGGCGATCAGCCTGCGCTCCTCGTCGCTGCCGACGCCACCGATCCGGTGGCCGCGGGCTCGGCCATGGCCGCGCTTGGAACGTTGGTGCAGACGGCGCTGCGCTACGACCGTGCCATTCCCGACGGCGGCAGCCCGCCCTTCGATATCCGCGTCCATGCCCGCTACAATCCAGCCGCCAACAGCTCGCTCAACATCGTGCCGGGCCTGGTCGGCACCATTCTCACCATGACCATGCTGATCTTCACCGCGCTCTCGGTCACGCGCGAGATCGAGCGCGGCACCATGGAGAGCCTGCTCTCCATGCCGATCACGCCGGTCGAGATCATGCTGGGCAAGATCATTCCCTACATCATGGTGGGCTTCGTGCAGGCGAGCTTGATCATCAGCCTCGGCATCGGCCTCTTCGGCGTTCCGCTCCTGGGAAGCCTGCTGCTTCTCGCGGCGCTGAGCACGCTGTTCATCACCGCCAATCTTTCGATCGGCTACACCTTCTCCACCATCGCCGAGAATCAGCTCCAGGCGGTGCAGATGGCCATGATGTTCTTTCTGCCGAACATCCTGCTTTCCGGCTTCATGTTCCCGTTTGCCGGCATGCCGCGCTGGGCGCAATGGATCGGGGAGGGGCTCCCGCTCACGCACTATCTGCGCATCGTGCGCGCGATCCTGCTCAAGGGCGCAACGCTCTCCGAGGTCGCCCTCGACGCCTGGGCGCTTGCCGGCCTGATGCTCGTCGCAATGACCATCGCGGTCACTCGCTTCCGCCGCACGCTGGATTGAATTAATCAGTGCGCTGCCGCGGTAGTACGTAGGGTGGGTTAGCCGCACAAGTCGGCTGGAGCCGGCTCGATGTCTAGCGACTAGACTTAGCTAGAGGTTATCCTGTGTACCCACCCTGCAACGTGCGCGAACAGCCCCCACGATCTTCGACTTTCCCGTTCATAAGAGCGTCCTTCCGAAACGCCGGTACGGTCCAAATAAGCTTCCACCAATCAATGTTGGAATCCACTGCCTCAATTGGGGCGTGGAATTGTTCGACTGATAATGATGTCGGCGACGAGAAAAGAAGTGCTTACCTTCACTCAACACACCGCAGTCTGACAAAAACCGATGGTCATCAAGAGAGCTCCTGCGAATAGTGGCCACGGCCAGTCGAGTAGTACGAATGTGCGCATGCATTAGGTGCGCCCCGATTTCTTCGGCCGTCAAATCCGGATCGCTGAGTATCATTCCGCTTTATTGGCTGCAGCTTTAAGCTGCGCCGGCAGGCAAGTGCTGCGCTATTGCGCTCAGCGTTGCGCGCGGATTGTCGATGAGGGCAGCAAAGACGTGGCGCAACAGGTCGCGCTGCGAGACGATGGCATAGGGACAGTCCTCGATCGTTCCGGCCGTGAGCTGGCCTTTGGCGATGAGCGGCAGCGCGAACTGATTGAAATCGCGATCAAGGCGCCAGTGCCGCCGCGCCCTGACCGGATGCACCGTTCCATGCCGATCGCGGCACGGATAGATGCGCCCAGTATCGGTGGGACGAACGTATAGGTCCACGTTGATCGTCTCCTCCGGCAGATGGATGGAGGTCACCGCTTCCAGTCCCACCCCGACCATCAAGATGTATGTCTCATAGTCCCGCAGCAGCCCATACGGGCTGTTGGCCGAGACCGGGGTATCGTCGACATGGTGGCGGGAGAGCAGCATGCGTGCGGCCGGACCAAAACCCGCGACCGAATGCGTAGGATGAATGCTGCGCGCGAGCGCGTAGCGTTTCCGGAAAATCTCGGTCAGCACGCCCGTATGGGAGGGCGTGTCCATCTCGTCCCAGTCCGGATGCGCCGGCGTCACCGTGCGCCAGGTCATGGTGGGCATGAACAGGTGCCCGTCACGCAGGTAATCAACCAACGCCTCGATGATCGCCTCGGCGCGAAAGCCGCGCCGGCTCAGCCTCGCAATGGCGCTGTGGACGATCAGAGCGCCGTTGTAAGGGACGCCGGCGTGCTCAAGGATCGGCAGGAACGCGGCGGCTTCGCGGCTCCCCATGTCAGCCGACCGCCGCCGAGACTTTCGCCTTGATCTCCTCGATCATATCCAGGCAGCGCTCGACATCGCGGAACGGCAGCCCACTGAGCTGGGCGAGCTCGAGCTCCCACCACTTCACGCGCAAGAGCCGCTCGATGGTTTTCTCGGAAAACCGATAGCGGATCACCGTGGCGGGGACACCCCCGACAATGGCGTAGGGAGGGACATCTCTGGTAACCACCGAACCCGCGGCGATCACCGCGCCATCACCGACGTTGATGCCGGCCATGACATTCACGTTATGCCCGGTCCACACGTCATTGCCGACAACCACGTGCTTGAACATGTCGGGCGTGCGCTCGAGCCGGACAAAGTCGTTGTATTCCTCGACCCAATCGAACGACTTCGGATGATACTGGAACTCGTTGGTGCTCAGCCAGCCGGTAGGATGATTGAACGGATTGATGGCAGTACGCGCGCCAATCGCCCCGAATGAGCCGACCGTGGCGCGCGCGACGAAGCAGCTCTCGTTCATGCCAAAGTATTTTCCGGTCACGACATCGGGGCCGACCTGAGAGTTCTTGTTGAGAAAGAGCGGCCCCCCGATCGTAGACTTGACGATGCGAGCACCGGGGTTGAGCCGAATGATCCCGTGCGGAAATATGGGCTCGCTGCCGGTATTCTCGATGAAGTCAATGGCGAGGCTGGAGAACTTCACGATGCGCTTATGCGACTTGCGCGGGGGTCAGACGCTTGTGATAACGATCGAGGATCTCATCGACCGGGCCGATCGCTACGAGCCTGCCTTTCTCCAGCAGTATTGCCCGGTTGCACATCATCTTGATAAGCGCATCGGAGTGGCTTGCCAGCACCAGGATGCGGGTACGCTGAATGAGCGCCTTCATGCGCGCCTCGGCGCGCTCTGCAAATGCGGCATCGCCGGCGCCCAGTCCCTCGTCCAGGAGCAGAATGTCCGGATCGATCGAGGTTGCGATCGCAAAGCCCAGCCGTGCCACCATTCCGTTCGAGTAGGTTCGCACCGGCAGATCGAGGTACTCGCCCAGCTCGCAGAACGCGACGATGTCCGGAAGCTTGCGGTTGATCTCGTCCGGGGTCATCCCGAGAAAGAGGCCGCAGGTCGTGATGTTCTCGTAGCCGTTATCGTCGGGGTCGAGCCCCGGAGCGGAGTTGAACAGCGGCGACACGCGACCTTCGATGTGCATGGACCCCGAATTGGGCTTGTAAACTCCGGCAAGCACTTTCAGCAGTGTGGACTTGCCGGCTCCGTTGTGTCCTATCAGTCCGAGCCGATCTCCATTCTGCAGGGTGAATGAGAGGTCATCGAGCGCGCGCACGATGGTGCGTTGCTGGCGACCCTTCCCCTCGTGTCGGATCAGTCCCCCGGTGCGGGCAAACAGTGTCTGCCGCAGGCTGCGGTGACTTCCGCCATAAATGGGAAAGTCGATGGTAACGTTCTCTGCGGTAATTGAGGTCACGCCAAGAAATCCTGTTAGAGCCAATACGGAATGCGCCGCCGAAAGCGGGCATAGATGTCGAACGTCACCAGCCACCCTATCACTGCCCCAGCGATCGTGACCGCGTAGCTGATCGCCGAGGGGGCCGTCCCGAGCATTGGAGCTCGCATCACCTCGATCAGGTGATACATGAAATTGTATTTAACGATGACCCGTGAGCTGCCGCCCAGTTGAGTGGCAAACCAGAAAATCGGCGTTATGAACATCAGAATCTGTATCAAATTGCCGACGAAGGGAGGGATGTCGCGGAACCGCGCGCTGGCCATGCCGAACAGAACGGTCATCCACGCTCCGTTCACGGCCACGATGGCGATCCCGGGAAAGAGCAACAGCGTTTTCCAGGAGACTGGGACATGAAGCGCGATGACGACAATAATCACAATCACCACATTGTGGAGGAAGACGATGATATTCCTCCAGACCACCATGAAGTTCAGAACCGTGTAGGGAAAGTTCAGTTGCGTGATGAGGCTGACCCCCGCAGTGTACGTGCCGCAACCCTCGGTGATGAGAGCCGTGGCAAAGGTCCAGGCCACCAGTCCGGCACTCAGAAACGGGAGATAGGAGGAGACGTCGGCATGGAATAATGGCGCCCAAACAAAGGTCATTCCGCCAATGAACATGCCGATGCTCAGCGTCGCCCAAAACGGCCCGAAGACGGTGCGCCGGTAGCGACGCTTGACTTCCTGCCAGCCCAGCCGCGTCCAAATGCGGAACGCAAGGAGCCCGTCCGTGATATCGGCTCCCGCCGTTGCGTAGTCTGCTTTCACGAGAAACTCGCCATTAGGTCATGTCGAGGACGGGGGCGCATAGATCGAGCCTTCCAATCGGGCGCGATTGTGGTGGAGGAACAAGGCAAATGCATCATAAGGGGACAAGCGTGGGAGCGATAAGGCCTCCTCGCCCGTCAATGCGCGTACGTCGCTGCCCTCATGCAGCACGGCGCGCTGCCATGCAGCAGTGCTGACTGCGACCTCAAAATAGCGGCGGAAATAGCAATCCAGCCCGATGGGTTGCAGATCGTAGTCGAGAACCGCAAACAGGCGCGCTTCCCCCAGCTCCAATTCGAGCTCCTCCCACAGCTCTCTGCGCAAGGCGGCAATGTCGTCTTCGCCTGCATCGACGCCGCCGCCAAACAGACCCCAATGCCCGGGGTACCAGATGTCCGGAATGTCATCCCGTAACTGCATTATATACCGGCCATCTTCCAGCACGAGCAGTGCTGCCACGGCATGTCCAATCCGCAATGGCGCGCGGGATGCGAGGAAATTCACTGGAGGCAAAATGCAAATCCGTGTTTTGCCCAGGATGGAACTGCAACAGGGTCGGCGTGAATTTGCTTGTCATTCCGAGCGCGGCCGTTATAACACCCCACGGCAGCGGGTGAAAGCTCGCTGCGTCCCGGAATGGCACGCCATTTCAGCAGCTTAGGGGAGGAGTGATGCGCGATTGGTCGGGCGCCGAGTGGGTCGACCCAAACTATAATTGGAAACCTCTGCCCATTCCCGAGATGCCCGAGCGGCTTCTCATCGATTACGCAACGCGCTGCAATTTGCGTTGTCACATGTGCCCGGTCTGGGGACTGGAGGACGAGAATGCAATCGACGGCGTCAAGGGCATCATGGACCTGGACGCCGCCCGCCGCATGCTGGACCAATTTACCAATGTTCAGCCCATGGTTGCGCCCAGCATATACGGCGAACCGCTGCTCATTCCCAATCTGCGCGAAGTCGTCACCGATCTCAAGCAGCGCGGGATCGCGGTGGCAATGAACACCAATGGACTGACCCTGACCGAGGATACGGCGAAGTTCTTCTGCAATATCGGTGTGGATTCGGTGATGTTCAGCCTCGACTCCACGACACCGCAAACGCTGATGAAGGTTCGCGGGGTCGACAAGCTCGCCAAGATCGAGGCCGCCGTGTTCCGCCTTCTGCGCATTCGCGATGATCGCGAGCTGCCGCGGGTGGGCGTCTCCATCACCATCCAGGACACGAACCGGCATGAAGCCGGCGAGTTCGTCGATCGCTGGGTAGGCATCGTCGACGTAGTACGCACCGGGATCGTATTCGAGAACGGCACTTTCCCCGACATGGTCGAGCCGCCGAAGCGCGTGCCCTGTGCGGTCATCTACAAGACCATGCCCGTACACAACGACGGCAGCGTTCGCCTGTGCTGCCTCGACGGCGTGCGCGCTACCGATATGGGCAATGTGTTTGAGCGCGGCGTCAAGGAGATATGGCAGGGCGAGGAATTTGCGAAGGCCCGCTATTATCATGAAACCGAGCAGTGGGATAAGGTTCCGTTCTGCAAAGGATGCAATGGTTGGGCGCAGTACGAGTACACCGAGGAAGTCAGGGACGGCCTCCTCATTCGCAGATCGCCCGAATACGTCTACTACAACCTGATCAAACGGCTTTCGAGCTGGAAAGGCAACCTTCTCGGCGGCCACAAGCCTCCGCCGGATGGGCTGGTGTAGGATTTCTTTGAGAAAAGGCCATCCCGCTCAATTCAAAACGCGAGGTCGAGCAATGGGGTGCGTGCGCGTAGAAAAATGAATGGGCGCTTTACGCGTCTTGCCACGAACTTCCGCAAAGAAGGATTTTCGTGGCTGGCGAAGCGACTTGCCGCTGAAAAGACGCATCCCACCACGCCGGTTGGGCAGGGAGTCCACCTCATAGCACGCCGAGCGCTCGGCGCTACGGCGGCTGCTCCGCGTGCTTTGAGACGGATGCTCGCAAGCGAGTTTCCCGGCGCCCGCGATGTGTTGTTTGCTTTTTATGACCTTCAAGTTGCTCCCGTTACCTTCGACTTTCTTTGGTTCCTGGCCGCATCCGAGCTTCATCGCCGGCGTTCTCGCCTTAGATCGATTCATGTGGTGATCGTGCCCGGTCCCCATGAGCGCGTGCGTCGAGAGCACGCTGATTATGAGATGGTCGTCGATCCCTCGGCGCGACAGGCACGCATTCATAACGTGTTGATCCCGGCATGTAGGCTCCTGCCGAGTTGCAGCGGTGTGACCCTGGCCGGCTCGCGCGGAGAGGCGGCGTTTTTGCGATCCGCGGTAGCTCGTCACGTGCTGCCCAAAGATTATGAGCTTGCCCTGCCGGTCTTTCCGGGACCGCGGGCCTGTCTCGAAGCCGCGCGCGCTGGAGACCGCGACATTGCCTGCCTGCGAGCACCGCCGGATGACTTGCGGTCGGTCGCGGCCTGGGCCCGGCGCAATTGTGGTGGACGCCGGATTGTCAGCATCACGCTGCGCCGCTACGGCTACATGCCGGCACGCAATAGCAATCTGCCGGCGTGGATCGCATTTGCCCGAGGTTTGGATTCGACGCGATATTGCCCTGTATTCGTGCCGGATACCCACGACACCGTCGAAGGCCTGCCTGCAACGTTGCAGGAAGTTACGGTTTTTCCGGAAGCAGCGTGGAATATCGGCCTGCGAATGGCGCTCTACGAGCACGCCTTTCTCAACCTCGGTGTCAATAATGGCCCGATGGGGCTCGCCTGGCTCAATGCGCGGGTGTGCTATGCCACCTTGAAGATAGAGACACCGGACGTTCCGCAATCATCGCTTGAATTCATTAGTTCATTCGGCTTCGAATTTGGAAAGTCGCTGCCCTTTGCAACTCCGTTACAGGAATGGGTTTGGGAGGACGACACGGAAGAAACCATCGCGCGAACCTTCCAGCAGTTGACGCAGAAGATTGAGGCGGCTGACGGTATGCAAGCACGCGATTGCTCACGTAATGGCTTGGCCAGCCGGGAAGTCATTCATGTTGCCTAAAACAGCGGATGGGATACCCGGATTTTCGCTTCCCGAAAGCATCGGGGGATCCGAGCCTGAGCCGGCGTGCTATCGCAGCTTGCAGGCGAAGATCAGCAAGAAGACTGCTGCGGTCGCTGTTTGCGGCATGGGCTATGTGGGACTACCGCTCTGCCGCGCCATCATCGACCATGGCTTCCCGCTGATCGGCCTTGATATCGACGAGGAGAAGGTTGCGAAGCTCAACGATGGTCAGTCCTACATCCGGCATATCCCATCGGCCATCATCGATGCGATGCTCAAAACGGGGCGTTTCCGCGCGAGCAGCGATTTTGGCCAGATCGCGCATGCCGACGTCGTCACCATGTGCGTTCCGACCCCTCTTACCCGTTACCGGGAGCCCGACTTATCCTATGTGTCATCGACAGCGGAGGTGATTGCCCGCCACGCACGGCCGGGCCAGCTGGTCATCCTCGAATCGACCACCTATCCCGGAACGACGGTCGAGCTCTTGGCCCCGATCTTCAGCCGGAACGGATTGACGCCCGGCCGCGACATTTTCCTGGCGTTCTCGCCCGAACGCGAGGATCCCGGCAACCCCGATTATCAAACCACTATGATCCCCAAGATCGTTGGTGGCCAGGGTCGCTGGGCGCTTGAGCTTGCCGCCGCGTTCTATCGCAGCTTCATCACTGCTGTCGTGCCGGTCTCCTCTGCGAGCACGGCCGAAGCGGTGAAACTGACGGAGAACATTTTTCGGGCAGTCAATATCGCGCTCGCAAACGAGTTGAAGGTCATCTACTCGAAGATGGGCATCGATATCTGGGAAGTGATCGAAGCCGCCAAAACCAAACCCTTCGGGTTCATGCCATTCTATCCGGGTCCTGGACTCGGCGGCCACTGCATTCCCATTGATCCGTTTTATTTGACGTGGAAAGCACGCGAGTTCGATGTTACGGCACGATTCATCGAGCTTGCCGGCCAGGTCAATGCAGCCATGCCTGAATACGTCATCAGCAGGCTGGCCGACGAGCTGGACAAGCGCTTCAGCAGAGGGTTGAACGGCGCACGGATTCTCATTCTGGGCATGGCTTACAAGAAAAATGTTGACGATATCCGAGGAAGCCCGACGCTCAAACTGATGGAGCTTCTGGAACGACGCGGTGCGCAAGCCCATTATTACGATCCGTTCATTCCCGAAATCCCCAAGACGCGAGACCATCCGGAATTCGCCGGCCGCCGCTCCATCAGCTTTGATCGGACGACCCTTGCTCAATATGATGCGGCCTTGATCGCGACTGATCACGATTGCATCGATTATCAGATGATCGTGGACCGGTCGCGTCTTGTCATCGACACCAGAAACGCTTGCGAGCGGTCTGACGTAAAGAGCGACAAGGTCGCGAAAGCCTGATGAGGGCCGGGAACGATGATTGAGTTGGGTGTACCGCAGCCTTTGGCCTTTATCGATCTCCAGAAGCAGCGTGCGCGCCTCGACGGGCATATAGACCGGGCGATCCAGCGTGTGCTTGCGCATGGCCAGTTCATCATGGGGCCGGAGGTGGGTGAGCTCGAGGCGGCGCTCTGCGAGTTTTGTGGCGCCGCCCACACGATCACCTGCTCCAACGGCACCGATGCGCTCGGCCTTATCCTGATGGCGCTGGATTTGGACGCGGGCGATGCTGTGCTTTGTCCCAGCTTTACTTTTGCCGCGACGGCAGAGGTCGTCGCGTGGTTTGGAGCGATGCCCGTCTTCGTTGACGTGGACGAGGACACGTTCAATATGGACCCGGCAAGTCTGGAGATCGGGATCAAGTCAGCAAAGGATCGGGGCCTGCGGCCGGTCGGAGTGATCGCGGTCGACATCTTCGGCCAACCCGCCGATTACGACCGCATTGAAGCAATCTGCTCGACCCATGACTTATGGCTGTTGAGCGATGCCGCACAGAGCTTCGGCGCATCCTACAACGGCCGCAATGTCGGCACGATCGGAACCGCAACGGCGACGAGCTTCTACCCGGCAAAGCCTCTCGGTTGCTACGGCGACGGCGGCGCCGTGATGACCGACAATGCCGAGCTTGCCGCTGTGCTCAAGAGCGTGCGGGTACACGGGGAAGGCAGAGACAAGTACGACAATGTACGCGTTGGGATGAACGGCCGCCTCGATACCCTGCAGGCGGCTATCCTGATCGAGAAGCTGCGGGTCTTCCGCGACGAGATTGAGCAGCGCGATCGGATCGCTGCGCGCTACAACGAGCAGTTGGCCGCGGTTGCCTGCGTGCCGCGCCTGATGGACGGCGTCTCTTCCGTGTGGGCTCAATATACAATTCGCGTACCCTCACGCCGGCGGGACGCCCTCGCCGCGGCGCTCAAGGCGCGTGGCATACCCACGGCAGTTTTTTATGCCAAGCCGCTCCATCAGCAAACCGCTTACCAGAACTGTCTGATCGCCGGGAACGGACTTCCTGTGACGGAGCGCATTGCGGCGGAAGTCATCAGCCTCCCGATGCACGCCTATCTCGACGAGGGCGATCAGCAGCGCATCATCGAGGCGGTTAAAGCTGAGCTGGATTGAGCGGGCATAATCAGCGGCAGGGATGTTCGGGCAGGCTGCCCGACTCGCCGAGAACAGCGGGCGGATTAAGGCATTGCAGTCGCCGCGGGGCGAAGTAGGGTACAAATCCTTCTTCCCGCAGTCGTTCGGCTGCTGCCGTCATTTTCTCGGGGTCCTTGAGATACTCCACGACCAGCACCTTGCGCCCAGCGTCGCGCGCGGTTTGCAGGAGATCGATTGACCAGGTCACGTCGCTCGGCTTGTTCGGCTCCTGGGCACGCCGCACGCCATAGAGCAGATCCTCCTTGGCAATACCGTCGATAGCCTGAAGGACCGGAGCATCCTCCAACAGCTCTTCAGCATTCTGCATCACGACGAGGAATTCCGGCCTCTTGCTGCGCGCGTGCCCGCCAAGGCGCGCAATGAATGTCACCATGTCGGAGTGGGCCGACGGCTGCAGCTTTCGCCATTCGAAGAACGCATCGGCACGATCGAGATACACCCCGTCGAACCCTTGCGCCATGATACGGTCGAGATAGCTCTCAGGCGTTCCGAAGATGAGCTGCTGCCACTCGGGATCCCAAAACCGGACAGCGTAATTGCCGGCCCACCTGCGGTTCTCTTTGTGCAGCCAAGCCGGCTTGTGCGCGGGGTCGTACCATTCCTCGTGCCAATAGGGGCGATAGCGTTCCGCCTCGCCGATCGATAGATAGGCGAGGAGGACGCGGGAGCTGCCGTCCGGGCGCCGCCGCATGCGATCCACCTCCTTGGGCAGGAACTCACGCTCGAAAGTGCGATTGGCGGAAATCTCGCTGTCGATCACCAGCAGATCGTGGGGCGCGGCAGCAACTCGCGCAACGTCGAACGAGCTGAGCCAGTAACCCCAGTTTTCCACCCCGGCCATGCGCTGCCCGCGTGCGGGCACTGCGCTCGTCGATCGCGGCAACTGCACCTGAGCGACCGTCGTCGGCGGCGCGGGGACTGTATGCGATAGCATTGCGAACGGTGATCGAAAGGCAAATGCGCTGGCGGTTGCGAGCGCAATGCCGGCGAGCAGCAGAGCTGCGAGCGAGCGGCGAAAGATCATGTCCGCTCGCTACAATCCAATCTTGCGCTGGTCAACAGCACGCCCCCCTGCTGGAGGGGCGGGTTTGAAATCCGCGCTTGCAATCGCCGGCGCCCCTAAATGGCCCCGGGCACTTGTGACCCGCTACGCGCTCTCGCGAATGCGCAGGTCCACGTCCTGTGCCAAGCGTTGCAGCGCGTGCCCGACGTCGACCGGATACGCAGCATTGGGATCGAGCCGGCGCAACGGCTCGGGCAAGCGCGCAAGCTCGCGTGCGGAGCGCGCGCGGATGTCGGCGAGCGGCGGCGAGGGCGCGATGCGGCTACCTCCCTGCATCACCAATTGCAGCAGCGGCTCGCCCTCTTGTAGGTCGCTTTCGACCGAGATCACGTCGCCGCACATGCGGCCTTTGGCATCGAGCCTGCGCCAGACCTGCTTGCGCCCGGGCCAGGTCGCCTTGCCCGTCGATTGCTTGCGCCGAGCGAGGCCGGCGTATTCCTGGAGCTTGTAGACGCAGTCGAGCGAGGGCACGTCGGACGAGGTGGTCAGGCTGGTCCCCATGCCGAATCCGTCAATCGGCGCTCCATCGCGGAGGATTCGCGCGACGCTGTCCTCGTCAAGGCCGCCGCTTGCAAAGATGCGCACCTCCCCGAGCCCGCCCGCATCAAGGATGCGGCGCACGCTTTTGGAGAGGGCGGCAAGATCGCCGCTGTCGAGCCGCACGGCCCCTATCTTGATCCCGCGGGCAGCAAGGCGTGGCGCAAGCGCAACCACCTTGCGGGCGCCGGCCTCCGTGTCATAGGTGTCGATGAGGAACGTCAGGCTCTCCGGGCGCGACTGCGCGAACATTTCGAATGCGGCGATTTCGTCCTGCTGGGTCTGAACGAAGGAATGCGCCATGGTCCCGTAGAGGGGGATGTCGTAGAGCTTCCCCGCGAGGACGGTGGCGGTGCCGGCAAATCCCGTGAGGTAACTTGCCCGCGCGGCTGCAACTCCAGCCTCCGCACCGTGCGCGCGCCGCAGCCCGAAATCGACCATCAGCTTGCCCGGCGCCGCAAGCAGCATGCGCGCTGCCTTGGACGCGACCAGCGTCTGGAAATGCAGGATGTTGATGAGCCTCGTTTCGATCAATTGTGCCTGCGGCAGCGGCGCCGTAATGCGCAAGATCGGCTCGTCGGCGAAAAAGGGGGTGCCTTCCGGCATCGCATGCACATCGCCGGTAAAGCGCAGCTCTGAAAGATAATCGAGCAGCGCCTTTCCGAACCGGCCGGTCCGCGTCAGCCAGGCGATGTCGTCGTCCGAGAAACGCAGCTGCTCGAGAAAATCCAGCGCCTGCTCGAGCCCGGCCGATATGAGGAAGCCACGGCGTGGCGGCAGCTTGCGCATGAAGAACTCGAAGATTGCCGTCTCGGTCTCGCCATGATCCAGGTAGGCCTGCATCATGTTGAGCTGATAGAGATCGGTCAGCAGCGGCCCATATGCCGTCTCAGGAGGAGGGATCATTTACGATCACTTCCACGCGGCCTCGACATAGCTCAGGTCGAAGAACTGGGATACTGCCGGGACCGGCGCTTTCAGATCTCCCCAGTCGACGAGCGCGTCAGTCATTCTCTTGTAGGCCGCTTCGCTGATGCGCCCGTCCGCGCTGAAGGCGTGCAGCTTGCTCACGAAATAGTCGTATGTATCGGAGGAATCCTTGCGATCCTGCTTGGAGTATTTGACCAGAATATCGACGGCTCGCTCTTTGTTGCTAGCATCGTAAAGCCAGCGGACTGCGCGGCTGTAGGCGCGGATGTAGCTCAAGAGAGCTTGCCGATTGTTTGCAGCCCAGCTGGTATTTGCGGCCCAGACCGTGAATGGAAAATCCTTCAGATAAGTCTCGATGTCGCCGAGATATGTGTAGCCGGCAGCACCTGCGCGAAAGGAGGATGGCGGATAGAGGATGGCGGCGTCGGCTGCGCCTGAAAGCAGGGCGGCGAGCCGATCCTGCGTTGCCTTGGCGTAGACAAAGTCGAGATCGGTCGCCTTAAGCCCGGCCGATCCGATGAACGCCTCCATGTAGATCAGGGTCACATCCTTGGTTCCGCCGATGCTGACCGTCTTGCCTTTGAGCTCGGCGATCTGCTTGATCGCGGGTTTCGCATACACGGCGTAAGGCGGCGCGCTGATCGCGTTGATTACGATCTTGACCGGCGCACCTTGATTGGTCGCGCGGATGAAATCCGGAAAGCCGCTGTAGCCAAGGTTGAGCGCTCCGGCGGCAACCTGCTGCGCGGCTCCCGCGCCGACGACGAGCATGTCGACGTTCACGCCGTTCTCCTTAAACCAGCCAAGCTCGGTGGCGATGTATTCCGGCCATTGCAGCGCGCCATGGCTCACAAATCCTTCCGTGATCTGCGCTTGCGCATGCGCAGGTTGGCCCAGGCAGGTGGCAACGATCATCGCGCCTGCCGCAGTAATTGCCGCGAAGCTGCATCGCGCATCCGATCTTCGAACTAATGCCATCCGCGTGCTCCTGAGAGTGCCATTCCATCCAACAGTAGTTCGCGCCTAAGGTACCATGATTGCGCCGCCGTTCGCCGCGATCGACTGCCCGATCATGTAGCGGGACGCGTCGCTGAGCAGGAACATGACGACATCGGCGATATCGTCAGGCTGGCCGATGCGGCCCAAGGGAAGTGGCGCCGCGCGTGAGTTCAGCTCCTCGAGGGTGGCGTCGGCAAGCGGCTGCGCCGTTTCCGTCACCCCGGGGATAACCGCATTGGTGCGGACCCCCAAAGCGCCGAATTCCATGGCCATGGACTTGGTCAAGGAGATGATGCCCGCCTTGGAGGCGGCATAGTGCGCTCCGCGCGGGGTGCCCTGCAACGCGCGTCCCGAAGCGATGTTGACCACGGCGCCTCGCCTTTGCGCGATCATGGAGGGCACCAGCGCCTGCGTGCAGAACACCATTCCGAGGAGGTTGACGCCGAGCACCGAGCGCCACAACTCGGGTGTGGAGTTGAGGATCGTCGCGCGCGGAAAGATTCCCGCATTGTTGACGAGCGCGAACACCGGACCGTAGCTCCGCAGCACTGCGTGGCCAGCCGATTGGACCTGGGCTGGGTCCGAAACATCCACTCGGCTCGAAATTGCCTTGGCACCGATGGCGCTGCATTCGGATGCTGTTTGCGCACAGCGCTCCTCGTTAACATCCCAAAGCGCCAGGCGCGCAGAACGCGCCGCCAGCGCGAGCGCGATGGCGCGGCCGATCCCTTGCGCCGCGCCCGTGACCACGACAACGTCGTGCTTAGCAAGCCCGGTCATTGTACCGTCATCCCCCCTGCGCCGACGCCTGCCGCATGAAGCTGTCGTCGAAGAATTTGGATGCCGGCGGCGCGGGAGGCGAGAGGTCCCCAAGCGCGATGAGGCCCTCCGTCATTTTCGCATAGGCCTTGTCGCTGAGCAGCCCATCCCGGCTGAATCCCTTGAGCGTGCTGAAATAATAATCATAGGAATCCGCCGCGTCCTTTTGGCTCTGGCGCGCGTATTTGAGCAGGATCTGGACAGCTCGTTCCTTGTTGCCGGCGTCATAAAGCCAGCGGACGCCTTGCAGATAGACCTTAGCGAAGTCGAGTAACCCAGCCCTGTTTCTCGAGGCCCAGTCCGTGTTGACCGCCCACACCGTGAACGGGAAATCGTTGAGATAAGTCCGGATCTCGCCGAGACTGGTGAAGCCCTGCTCCGCGGCCAGGAGCGAGGAGGGGGGATTGAGAATCGCCGCATCGACCGCTCCGCCGGCGAGCGCGGAAAAGCGGTCGCCGGCAGCCTTGGCATAGACGAAGTCCACGTCGCTTGCTGCAAGGCCGGCCGATGCGAGCAGCGGCTTGATATAGATGAGCGTGACGTCTTTGATGCCGCCGATGCTGATCGTCTTTCCCCGCAGCTCTGCGATGGTCTTGATGGCGGGCTTGGCGAAGACGGTATAGGGCGGCACGCTGATATCATTGAGCACCATCTTGACGTGCGCCCCCTGGTTGGCTGCCCGGATGAATTCCGGAAAACCGCTATGCGCAACATCGATGGCGCCCGCCGCCAGCTGTTGCGCGCCGCCGCTGCCAACGCTGACCATGTCCACCGCCAGCCCGCTTTGCCTGAACCAGCCCAGCTCCTCCGCAATGTATTGCGGCCACTGGGACGTACCGTGACTTACGATCCCGGCGACGATCTTTGTTTCCGCCCGGCCCGCGTCTGGGAAGATGCCGGATGCGAGCGATGCCGCGACAAGCGCGCTCAGCTTGAACATGCGACGCAGCCAACTCGAGGAACTCCGCACCCTATTTGCTCCGATGATTGCTGGATGTGAGGCTTTGATCTAAGCAGATCGGCAAAGAAGAAGCCATGCGCGATTGCGCCCGGCAAGGAGCCTGCGATGCAGTTTGGCCTTTACGCACCGGTTCCCCACGTAACCGCCGGATCGAAGGAGATCGAGCAATCCATCGCAGGGGCACTGTCGCCATTGCCGGCGTTCGAGGTCGATCCCGCTTTTGCGCTCGCCAAGGAGGTGCTGTGCGCTGCCGATCGCGCGGGGTTCGACATCATCTTGTTTGCGGAGCGCCATCTCGGACCCGATCTCGAGGCCTGGATATTGGCTGCGGCGGTGAGCTCGTGGACCACCCGGATCAAGACCATGACGGCGGTGCATCCCGGCCTATGGCATCCTACGCTCGTTGCGAAGATGGCGGCATCGCTCGATCGGCTCACGCGCGGTCGCACCGCCATCAACCTGGTGACGGGTTGGAACGTGGAAGAGCATCGCATGTTCGGCGGCGATGCGCTGGTGGAAAACGACGACAGATACGTTCGTGCCGAAGAGTTCGTCCACATCCTGCGCGGCATGTGGAGCGCGACCCCGTTCTCTTATCATGGAAGATTTTATCAGGTGGACGACGCGCAACTGCTGCTCCGCCCCGCCACCGCCGAGCTGCCCGAGATCTTCACCGCGAGCCGCAGCCCGCGCGGCCTCGATATGGTCGCCCGCAGCGGCGATTGGTGGTTCCTCGATTACGACAAGAACGCCGAGAGCGTGCAGCAGGTGATGGACAGCCTGCGTCAGTCGATCGAGGTGATGAACGAGAAAGCCGCGCGCTCCGGACGCAAGGTTCGCTACGCCTTCAACCCTTTCGTCGCCTTCGGCGATTCGGTTGCGGGCGCCACCGAGCGTGCAATGCAGCTGCTCGCGTCCGACGGCTCCGCGGCCGAGGTGCAGAAGATCATGGCCCGCATCGTCAAGCCGGCGATGCAGGCGGGCTGCATGGGTCCCCCCGCCCAGGTGCGCGATCAGCTGCTGGCCTATCGCGACATGGGCATCGAGCTCTTTTTGTTCAAGCTGGTGCCGAGCAAAGAGCAGATCGCCATGATGCACGACGAGATCATAGCGCCGCTGCGAGGCGCGCATTGAGCATACGCGATCCTCAGCGTTTCCGTACGATGCGTTTTAGCTGAAGGCGTGATCCCCTGTGCAGCGCGGCGGGCTTCGCGAGCGATCTCGCAAGCTCGCCCTGTGCCACTTCAGCCCAATTGCGTCATCAAGCGGCCCAGGTTCGTCATGGGGGGTAGAGAGCCCAGCTTGGGCTTGAGCCGGCGCAGGCAGCTCCAGAGTACCGCCTGGTTGCTGTTGACCACGGGCTTGCCGAGCGTGCGCTCGATGTCGGCAATCGCCTCCATCTGGGTGGTGTTGGTGCAGCTGAGAAAGATCCCGTCGGCATCCGGCCGGTCGTGCTTGCACGCGAGCTCCGCCCACTGTGCCGGCGAGACCCTGGCGAACTCGAGGGGCTCGAGCTCGAGCGATACGTCGTGCATGACGGTAAACCCGCTCGCCTCGAGGTAGGCAATCACCGCGCCGTTGCTCTTGTACGGGCTGAGCAGAACGAGCTTGCGCAAGCCGAGCGCCTCCAACGCGTCGCGCACGAGGCGGCTGGTCGCCAGCGCTTCGACCCCGCTCGCATCGCGCACGATGTCGAGAATGCGCCCCTCGCCCTGCGGGCCTTGCGACATGGACGTGTCGGTGCAGTGAAAAACGATGAGGTCCGGCGCAATGTCGGAGAGAAGCTGGGCCGCGGTTGCGATCTCCTCTCGCATTTCGGGGAGCGGCCGTTTCCATGGCCCCGCGACGCGCGCGCGGGCAACGTGAACCGTGAGCCCGGGCGGCGCAAACCGAGCGAACTGCGGCTCGGTGATGCTGTTGACCGACGGGATGATCATGCCGATGCGCGCGCTCCCAGCGTCGGGCACAGCTTCGATAGAAGTGGTTCTTTCGAGGGTTGCCGTGGCATCCATGGGCCGTGTCTCCGATCTCGCGGGCAGGTGGTGAGCGAACAAGCGGGTCGGTCGATCTCGCCGCGGCGACCTCGGTCCGTACCCCGCCTAGGCGTGATGCGGACTATGCATGCACGAAACGCAGGCGGGTACCCCAGGGGTCGGTGGTCTCAAATCCATGCAGCGTCTGCACGAGCGGAAGGCCGCGCCCGGCAAGCGCCTGCTTGACGCGCGCCAGCGCGGCGCGATCGGACGCCTCGAACGCGAACCAGGATAACCCGGCGCGTTCGTCGTCGCGCTTGCCGGCGCCGGCGCTGTGCCAGATATTGGCGGCGATGTGGTGGTGGTAACGCCCCGATGACATGAAAGCGGCGCCGTTCCGGCGCCGCGTCACGTCAAGCCCGAGGGTGTCACGGTAGAACGCCTCCGCCTGCGCCACGTCGCCTACCCGCAGATGCACATGGCCAATGCGCAGCCCGTCCGGTGCGCCGCCGAACGCGGCATTCGACGGCACTTCGCGCAGAATGTCGTCGACATCGAGCGGATCGGTGGTGATGCGCAGATCATTTCCGGTCCATTGCCAGCTCTCAGCCGGCCGGTCGGAGTAAACCTCGATGCCGTTGCCTTCGGGATCATCGAGATAGAAGGCTTCGCTCACCGCGTGATCGGATGCGCCGGTCAGCGGCACCTTGGTGCGCGCGGCGTGCAGGATCCAGCGCGCGAGGTCGGCGCGCGTGGGCATCAGGAATGCGGTATGGTAGAGGCCGGCTTCACGGGTGGCGTCGGGCTTGGCCCCGGGCTTGCGCTCGAGATGAACGAGCGGCACGCCCCCCGCGCCAAGGGTGGCGCCATCCTGGCTGCGGCTCAGCACCGCGAGGCCTAAGGCGTCGCGATAAAAGCCGGCGAGCGGGTCGAGATCGCGGACCTTGAGAGCGACGGCGCCAATGTGCAGCGGGGTGCGGCTCGCGAAGGTCGGGAGAGCGGAAGGATTGGGTGCGTCCATTGCTCCAATATCGGTTCTTCCGGAAGCCGGCGCAACGGTTGCGGTTTGCAGGGGCGGGTTTTAAACCGGCCACTACATGCGTCCGCACAGTGGAGCTTGCCCCAATGTCCGTTGATGCCGAGACCGTGCGCCGGATCGCGCATCTCGCCCGCATTGCGGTTGCGGAAGAGGAGATCGAGCATCTCCAAGGCGAACTCAATGCCATCCTGGCCTTTGTGGAGCAGCTTGCAGAAATCGATGTCGCCGATGTCGAGCCGATGACCTCGGTCATTCCCGTCGAGATGAAGAAACGGGCGGACCGGGTGACGGAGGGGAATATCGCCGACGATATCGTGCGCAACGCGCCGGCCACGGAGGATCATTTCTTCGTGGTGCCGAAGGTGGTGGAGTAGTCAGATGTCGGAGATCAGATGTCGGGGATCAGAGGTCAGAGATCAGATTGTTTCGCTCAGAGCTTTTTCATGTGGCGTCTGGAGTTCTGACATCTGACATCTGACATCCGACATCCGACATCCGATGTCTGAGCTCACGGCTCTCAGTCTTTCCCAGACGCGCGAGGGGCTGCGCAACCGGGAATTCTCCGCGCTGGAACTGGCGGAGGCACATCTCGCCGCAATGCAAAAGGCGCGCGCCCTCAACGCCTATGTGCTGGAGACGCCGCAGGAAGCGCGCGCCATGGCGCAAGCGGCGGACGAGCGTCTCGCGCGCGGCGACGCGCGGCCGCTCGAAGGCATTGCGCTTGGCGTGAAAGACATGTTCGCCACCAAGGGCCTGCGCACCACGGCAGGCTCGCGCATCCTGGACGGCTTTGTGCCGACCTACGAATCCACCGTTACCGCCAATCTTTGGCGCGACGGCGCAGTGCTGCTCGGCAAGCTCAACAACGACGAGTTCGCCATGGGCTCGTCGAACGAGACCTCATGCTTCGGGCCGGCGATCTCGCCCTGGCGGCGGCGGGAGAGCAACACCGCGCTGGTGCCAGGAGGCTCGTCCGGCGGCTCGGCGGCGGCGGTGGCCGCGCACCTCTGTCTCGGCGCGACCGGGACCGATACCGGCGGCTCCATCCGTCAGCCCGCGGCATTCACCGGCACGGTCGGCATCAAGCCGACCTATGGCCGCTGCTCGCGCTGGGGTATCGTTGCCTTTGCCTCCTCGCTCGACCAGGCGGGACCGCTTGCGCGTTCGGTGCGCGATGCGGCGATCCTGCTCACTTCCATGGCGGGGCATGACCCCAAGGACACGACGTGCGTGGATCGGCCGGTGCCCGACTACGAGGCGGCGGTCGGACGATCGGTGCGCGGGATGAAGATCGGCATTCCACGAGAGTACCGCGTCGAGGGCATGGCGGCTGAGATCGAGCGGTTATGGGACGAGGGCAGGCGATGGCTCGAGGCCGCCGGCGCCGAGGTAGTGCCGATCTCGCTCCCCCACACCCGATACGCGCTGCCCGCCTATTACATTGTGGCGCTGGCGGAGGCCTCGTCGAACCTCGCGCGTTACGATGGGGTGCGCTACGGCATGCGCGCAAACGCGCGCGACATTCGCGAGATGTACGAGACGACGCGCGCGCAAGGCTTTGGCACCGAGGTGCGGCGGCGGGTGCTGATCGGCACCTACGTGCTCTCCGCCGGCTACTACGACGCCTATTATTTGCGCGCCCAGAAGGTGCGCACGCTGATCAAGCGCGATTTCGAGCAGGTATTCGCGCAAGCGATGGATGCAATCCTCACCCCGGCAACACCGTCCCCGGCGTTTGGCTTGGGTGAGAAAACCGGCGGCGACCCGGTCGAGATGTATCTCAACGACGTGTTCACTGTGCCCGTGAACCTGGCGGGGTTGCCGGGAATCTGCGTCCCCGCAGGCCTCTCGGAACAGGGCTTGCCGCTCGGGCTCCAGCTCATCGGGCGTCCGTTTGACGAGGAGACGCTGTTCTCGCTCGCCGAGGTGATCGAGCAGGCCGCCGGCCATTTCTCGCCAGAGCGGTGGTGGTAGATCCCTCCCCTGAAAGGGGAGGGTGGCCACCGAAGGCGGCCGGGTGGGGCTCATCAGCAAGGGTGCGAGATGGCAAGCGCACGAGCCCGCGAGTTGCGAAAATCATTGACGCCGCAGGAGGTGAAGCTTTGGGTTCACCTGCGCAGTTGGAGACAACGCGGTTATCATTTCCGCAGGCAGGCCCCGCGCGACGGATACATTCTAGATTTCGTTTGCCTGAGCCGGCGATTGATCGTTGAAGTGGATGGTGGGCAACACAACATGGGTGGCATCGCGCTGCGTGATCGCATGCGCGACCGGCACTTCGAGCAACAGGACTTTAAGATGCTTCGATTTTGGAATCACGAGGTCGATAGGAATTTGGCCGGAGTCCTTGAAGTGATCGAGACGGAGCTGCGCCGCCGACCCCCCACCCCGGCCCTTCGGGCCGACCCTCCCCCTTCGGGGGAGGGATGACGCCGTGACGTTGGCCGAGCTCAAAGCTTCAATGAGCAAGAGCAAACCGCCGTCGGGGCTGGCGCCGGCGCTGGCGGCGCTGTGGTGGGCGGGGAAGGACGAATGGGACAAGGCGCATCGCATTGTCATGGACGAAAATGGCAAGGACTGCGCCTGGGTGCACGCTTACCTGCATCGCAGCGAAGGCGATCTCGACAATGCGCGGTATTGGTATCGGCAGGCGCAGCGACCCGCCGCGTCCGGACCCTTGCCTGATGAGTGGAGCGCCATTGCGCAGGCGTTGCTGACGGAGAAATAGCGGCAGGTTTTGCAACCCGCCCTAAACGCATCATGCCGGCTCCATGCCCGATTTTCGGATCACGGGAGCAGCGGCGGCTGAAGTGATGAAACCCATGAGGGCTTTTGCCCCCTCTGCCGCCTTTGCGGCGACGTGAAGGCCGCCGGCGAATACCGTGAAGTGCTGGATGTCTGGCGATAGCGGGCCGAGAAAATCGATGCCGGAAATCGGCAGGAGCTCGCTGACCTGCTGAAACCCGATCTCCGCCTCGCCCCGGGCTATGAGATCGCCGACCGGCGTCCCGGGCGGGCTTTGCTTGATCCTGGCCTTGAGCGCATCGGCAATGCCCATGCGCTGGAACAGGCCGGCAAGGTAAATCCCGCTCGCGCTGCTGGAATAGGCGATCGACTTGGCCGCAAGCAGTGCGCGCTTGAGCGCCTCGCCCGAGCTGATGTCGGGCTTGCTTGCACCCGCACGCACCGCCACCCCGATGCCGGATCTGGCAAGGTCAACGCGGCTTCCCGCAGCAATCTTCCCCGATTTGGTGAGCTCGTCGAGGAACGTGCCGGGCATGATGCTAAGGTCGAACGCCTCGCCGGATGTGATGCGCTTCATGATATCCGTGGAGCCGGCAAACACCGTCGCGACCTTGTTCCCGCTCTCGCGCTCGAACACCGGCACGAGATCCACATAGGCGGCCTTGAGGCCGCCCGAGGCGATGACCTTGACCTCTGCGTTGCTCATGCTGCCAGCATACTTGTGGCAGCAGGCCAAGACTACTGCTTCTCAGGCACGTGGCCCTTGGGTCCGGGTCTCGTTCTGCTCGCGCGCAGCGCTCGCGACCCGCGTCCGGCGACCTATCTCGTCTGTACCGGGGGAAGGTCGGCGTCGCTGCTGACCGTCGTCTTGCCGAAATGTTCCCCGCCGGTGAGCAGAAATATGCCGAGCGCCACGACGAGCAGCGCGCCCAGGATGGCTCCAAGGGTCCCGTTTGAGCCGCGGTTGTCAGCCATGGCAACCTCCGTTACTGCGGAACATGGATCAAACGCGCCGCACCGCAATATGGTTTCCGGCTGTTGCAGGACCGGTCATGACGACTTCGCATAACGCTTCTGCCCGGAATTCGAAGCTCATCAAGGGCGCGACTGCCGACTGGGAGGTGGTGGTCGGAATGGAAGTGCATGCCCAGGTGACCTCGCAGGCGAAGCTCTTCTCCGGCGCCTCGACCGCCTTCGGCGGCGAGCCGAATTCCCACGTGTCGCTGGTAGACGCCGCGATGCCGGGCATGCTCCCCGTGATCAACGAGGAGTGCATCAAGCAGGCCATCCGCACCGGGCTCGGGCTCAAGGCGCGGATCAATCTCAAATCGGTGTTCGATCGGAAGAACTATTTCTATCCCGACCTGCCGCAGGGCTACCAGATCAGCCAGTATAAATCGCCGATCGTCGGGGAGGGCGAGGTTGCCCTCGACATGCCTGACGGCGAGAACGTGACGGTGGGCATCGAGCGGCTCCATCTCGAGCAGGACGCCGGCAAATTGCTGCACGACCGGCATCCCGCGCTGTCCTTGGTTGACCTCAACCGCTCGGGGGTCGCGCTCATGGAAATCGTCTCGAAACCCGATCTGCGCTCGGCGGACGAGGCCAAGGCCTATGTCGCCAAGCTGCGCACCATCTTGCGCTACCTCGGCACCTGCGACGGCGACATGGAGAAGGGGAATCTGCGTGCCGACGTCAATGTCTCCGTGCGCAAGCCGGGGGAAGCGCTCGGCACGCGCTGCGAGATCAAGAACGTCAACTCCATCCGATTCATCGGGCAGGCCGTGGAATACGAGGCGCGTCGGCAGATCGCCATCCTGGAGGACGGGGGCAAGATCGAGCAGGAGACCCGCCTGTTCGATCCGGAGAAGGGCGAGACGCGATCGATGCGCACCAAGGAGGAAGCGCACGACTACCGCTATTTCCCCGATCCCGATCTCGTGCC
Source organism: uncultured Alphaproteobacteria bacterium (assembly GCA_963841705.1). GTDB lineage: Bacteria > Pseudomonadota > Alphaproteobacteria > Rhizobiales > Xanthobacteraceae > VAZQ01. The sequence goes on along the minus strand of CAWJDY010000024.1, from coordinate 7,694 downwards.
GCTCGAGCTGAACCCCGCTTACCTCGAGGAGCTCAAGGCGCAACTCCCGGAGCTGCCCGATGAGAAGAAGGGACGCCTTGCCCGCGATTACGGTCTTTCTTCCTATGATGCCGGCGTGCTGGTGGCTGAACGCGAGACCGCCGACTTCTTCGAAGCGCTCGCAAGGGGCCGCGACGCCAAGACGGCAGCGAACTGGATCATCAACGAGCTTGCCGGGCGGCTCAACAAGGAGGGCAAGAGCATCACGAGCTCGCCCGTTTCGGCTGCGCAGCTCGGCAGCATCCTCGACCTGATGGCATCCGGAACCATTTCTGGAAAGATCGCCAAGGGTCTGTTCGAGATCACATGGAACGAGGGCGGCGATCCCAAAGCAACAGTCGAAGCGCGCGGAATGAAGCAGGTGACGGATCTATCCGCGATCGAACCGCTGATCGAGGAGATCGTGGCGCGCAATCCGGAGAAGGTGGAGCAGGCGAAAGCGAAGCCCGCGCTGCTCGGGTGGTTCGTCGGGCAGGTGATGAAAGCCTCCGGCGGCAAGGCCAACCCGCAGACGGTGAACGAGCTGCTCAAGGCGAAGCTTGGTCTATAACGCTGACCTCCCGTAGGGCGGATCAGCGCAAGCGTAAGCCGCCGTTTGGTGCGGCGGGTTACGCGGGCGATCGCTCCGAAGCGAGATCGCCGCCACGCTAACCGCCCTGTGTCGGATCATTGCGTCGGCGCGTGACGCCACGCGAGGCGATTTTTGCGCTTCCTCGTCCTTGTCACGGCGCTCTTTCGCTCGCTTGCAGAGCGAATCACTTGCAGCGATTCGGTCGATTCGAGTCAGATTCGCGCGTGCGCGATCTTTCGGGCGAGCGGTCAACCGAAATTTTTTGCACAAGCTTGCCAGCGCATGTCGCGCATGATTGCGGCTGCTTTTTCGCACCGAGGCGCATGCGGCGCTGCCTTGCCTTTGGCTCAAGCACCAGACGGATGGCATCCTGAAAAGCTCGATTCTATCGGCATTTCTGCGCTATCCAAACAAACACGGCAGCAGTCGTGCACGCTCGCCGGCACAGCCTGTTGCCCCGCTTTCCGGTGAGATGGCGCACGCAAGATCTGGTGGTGCCGCGCCTGCGCACTCGCTTGATCAAGCGAAAATGCTGGTTTTTTTGTCGCACTGTAGTAATCAAAATGCAGTGTTCGCGATCCCCGCGGGCACTTCACGACATCGCCACTCACTCACGGCTAGGAGGGCAGCATGGCGAAGAAGCGAAAGACGAAGACGAAATCAGCGGCGAAGAAAGGCGCGCGCAAGACAAAGGCGCGCCGGAAGAAGTAAAGTACTCGCCGCTTCCAGTCTTCGACTTAGAACGTCGTTGACTGCGTCACACGGGCCGGCGTGAGTTGAAGTGCAGTAGCGCATCGCAACGTGCTTCGACACCGCCGGTTCCGGTAGACGACGAAGGGTCGGCGAAGACAGGGGCCTCGCCTCTTACCCATCCATCCCGGACTGAAAGAGACGAGATGCGTAGCCCGGATCGAGCGCAGTGAAATCCGCGGGTAGCGTCCCCGGATCTCGCTTGCGCTTCATCCGGGCTACGCGCTAACGGTACTGCATCACAAACTACTCTAGCCCGTCATTCCGGGGCCGCGAGCGCTCGGATCGGCGCTTCGCGCCGTCCGAGTGCGAGCGGAGCCCGGAATCCATAACCACAGGCCGTGCGGTCATGAAAGTGGTTACGCTGCGGTGGCACCCATTACTGCTTGGGGTTATGGATTCCGGTAGCGTCAGGAGAGCAGGAGAGGAGGACGATCGTGAAAACGAGCTGAAACCTTTCGTAGCGGTCCAGAGGGTTCAACTCCCTCCCGGCAAAGGCGCAGCCCGCCAGCCGGAAGCGAACCTTGCACGTGTGCGGCAACGTCACGCGTGAAGCGTACGGTAGCAGGTGCTGAAGCTGCGGGTTAGCCCCGAAATCATTTTCGCTGAAGCCTTCGTAGTCCGGAATGCGGGGGCAGCATCGACGTGGCCGTCACTGGCGAGGGCACGTTGGTTCGACCGGGGTCCTGGAACGGAGCAGAGGCACGGGATGGATCGCCTGAAGACCTGAGAGATCCCATTCGCGTCCACGTGCGAGAACCGGAGCAGGGCAGCCGGCAACAAAAGCCCCGGCCTGGAGGAGACCTCCGCTCCTTCAGGAGCGCCACGGCGGGACACGAACCAGGAGGATCGCGTGGGCGGCGGGAGCGAACCAATAAGTGACCGTTGATACGCGGGTGGGAAGTCGTAGCGCCTTCATAGTACCGACGAGAGCGGGGAACTGGGCTCACTGGGACCCGATGGAGGAAAGGGAGGCGTCGTGAGAGAGAACCATTGCCGGGAAACACGGGAGGGGACATGAACCTCGCGAACCTGTACACGAAACGACAATGGATAGCCGAACTGGCGAGAGCGAAGCCGAAGAAGGTGCTGTTCTCGCTGCACCACGTTATCGATCTGGAATGGATGCTGAAAGCCTACCGGCTGACCCGCAAGGATGGAGCGACTGGCATCGACGGTGTTACCGCGAAGGAATATGAAGCGAAGCTGCAGGCCAATCTCTTGGACCTGCTCAATCGCATCAAGTTCGGAAGCTACAAAGCACCGCCGGTGCGCAGAACCTACATCCCGAAGGCAGACGGCTCAAAGCGGCCGCTCGGCATTCCGACCTTTGAAGACAAGGTGGCGCAGCGGGCGATTGTCATGGTTCTGGCGACCATCTACGAGCAGGACTTCATGCCTTGCTCGTATGGCTTCCGACCGCGACGCTCAGCCCATGAGGCGCTGCGCAAACTGCATGGCGCCATCTCGTGGCATGGACAGCACTGGGTGCTGGATGTCGATATACGCAAGTACTTCGACTCAATTCCGCACGCGCAACTTCGGGCGTTCCTCGACCAGCGAGTAACGGATGGCGTGATCCGACGGATGATCGACAAGTGGCTGAAAGCAGGGGTCCTGGAAGATGGAACCCTGCGCCTTGCGACTGAAGGTACCCCGCAAGGCGGCGTCATCTCACCGATGCTCTCGAACATCTTCCTGCACCACGTGCTGGACGAATGGTTCGAGGCAGAGGTGCGACCCCGCATGCTGGGAGAGTGTACGTTGGTGCGCTTTGCCGATGACTTCGTGATGACGTTCAAGAACCACCGCGACGCCAAACGGGTTCTGGAAGTGCTGGGGAAACGGCTTGCACGGTATGGGCTCACGCTGCATCCCGACAAGACCCGGTTCGTCGACTTCCGCCCCGAGCGCAAAGGTGGCACGCATCCGGACTGCGCCGAACCGCCGTTCGACTTTCTGGGCTTCACCCACACCTGGGCGAAGTCACTCAAGGGGCAGAACGTGGTACGGCAACGGACGGCCAAGAGCCGGCTCGCTCGCGCGCTGCTCGCGGCGAAGGAGTGGTGTCGGTTCAACCGCCACCTGCCGATCCTCGATCAGCGCAAGCGGCTGTCTGAGAAGCTGGTAGGTCACTATGCCTACTACGGTATCACGGGGAACAGCCGGCAACTCGCCACCTACGCTCATCAGATCACAAGGACGTGGAGGAAGTGGCTGGAACGGCGGACGCGCTCGGAGCCTCTCTCATGGGAGCGGTTCTCTGCCTTCCTCGCCCGCCATCCCCTCCCGCGACCTCGCATCGTCCATCAGTACGCCACCGCTAGCCAGGCTCTCTCATGAAGAACCGGAAGCGGTAATCCTGCACGTCCGCGTCCGTGGGGGGTGAGGGTGGTAACATCCTCACCTACCCGGCGCTCGCAGGCAAATCGGCACGGCCGATTTTCCTGCGCCCCGGAATGACGTCGAGGGGCAACTTGTGGCGCAGTACGCGATTCGATTGCAGCGAAACTCGCTGCAGGCAGCGCAGCCTCAGGCTGCAGGCTTCTTCAGGCAGCCGCGCATGAACTTGTTATAGGCGGCGCGGCCTTTCGCGCCGGTGCTTGTCTTTTCCTCTTTCCATTTTGCCGCGCAATCCTTCATCTTCTGCCGCTGCGGACTGAGCGCCTTGGGAGCGGGTGCCGTCCCAGGCGTTGGCGACGTGGCGGGCGCGGCACCTCCGGTCTGAGACCAGGCGGGGCTCGGGGGCAGGGCCAGACCGAGGAGGGCTAACGCGAGCACGCTGCGAACAAGTGTCTTCAACATTGCCAGCTCCCTTTGATTGGCTTCCCGGGCTCGTTTTGCCGTCCCGGTATGCAGATAAACAAACCGCCGCGAAGAGACGGCGTCGCAGACGCTAATGCCCCGAACGCGGCCTGTCCATTATCGCGTGAGCAGCGGCTCGATCTCACGGATCGAACTTCGGCCGCCAACCGGCCTTGTCCAGCTCGGCTGCGGCATCCGGCATGGAGCATCCCGCCGCTTGTGCGGTATAGTTCCTCGGGCGCAAGCGCCTCCGCCCTGAATTCGGAGCGAGAATGAAACCAACAGCCCGCAAAGTGCTGCGGCGCCAAGGTGCCGAAAAGCCGATCGACCTTTACTACTGGCCGACCCCGAACGGCTGGAAGATCACCATCATGCTCGAGGAGTGCAGGCTTGCCTACAACATGATCGCCGTCAACATCGCCATGGGCGATCAGTTCGACCCTGCCTTTCTGAAGATCTCGCCCAATAACCGCATCCCGGCGATCGTCGATCACCACGGGCCGGGCAACAGGCCGATATCGATCTTCGAATCCGGCGCGATCCTGCAATATCTCGGCCGCAAGACTGGCAAGTTTTATCCGCAGGGGGAGCGGGCGCGGGTCGAGGCAGAGCAGTGGTTGTTCTGGCAAATGGCCAATCTTGGCCCCAAGGCGGGTGAAGCCAATCATTTTCGCAGCTATGCGCAGGAAAAGCTCGATTACCCCGTCGCCCGCTTCGCGAACGAGATGAACCGGCTTTATGGGGTCATGAACGCGCGCCTGAAGGACCGTGAGTTCCTGGCAGGCCGCTATTCCATCGCCGACATCGCGTGCATCGGATGGGCCAGCCGCGCCGAGCGTCACGGCCATGATCTTGGCTCCTTCCCCTACGTCCTGCGGTGGCGTGAGGCCGTCCTGGCGCGCCCGGCGGTGAAGCGGGGACTGGGAGTAAAGGTCGAGGCGGCCTTTCACGTCGACATCAAGGACCCGAAGGTGCAGCAGGTCCTGTTCAACCAGCGAGCGCGCGCCCAGGCATGAACCGACAACAGCGCCGGGCGGCGCAACGCCAGCAAAAACGCAGCCCTGCGCCGAAGCCGAATGACGCCCAGGGCCACAACGCGCTGGCCTGCGCGCTGCTGCAACAGGGCAGGCTGCATGAGGCTGCCGAGCAATTTGCCCGCGCCCTGGTGCTGATGCCGGAGCTGTTCGATCAGTATCCGGCCGTCGTCGCGACTCTCCTCAACGTCAACCCTGCGATTCGCGCCGGGGTAGAGCGGGTGGCGCGGGCGTGGCCCGCGCAGCTTTCGGCGGGGGACATTCTTGGACCCGGCGGGCTTGCACCGGTTGCCAACGATCCGCTGCTGCGCTGCATGCTCGAATCCGCCACGGTGCGCGATCTCGCGCTCGAGCGCTATCTCACGTCAGCTCGCCCCATCATCCTCGATATGGCTTTGCTTCCGGCCGGTTCCAGTCCTGATGAAAGCACGCTCGCGTTCTGCTGCGCCCTCGCGCGCCAATGCTTCATCAATGAGTACGTGTTCGCCGCCGGCCCTGAGGAGATGGCGAGCGCGGGTCGGTTGAAGGATGCGCTGATCGCAGCGCTCGCCGCCGGGCAGGTCATCCCACCGCTCACTCCCGCGGTGGTGGCGGCCTATTTTCCGCTCGCCGGTCTTGCCGGGTCACAGCTCCTGCTCAAGCGGGCCTGGCCGCGCCCGCTACGCGGCCTGCTCGACCAGCAGGTTACCGAGCCCGAGCAGGAGCTGCGATTGCGGGAGCAAATTCCCCGCCTCACCCGGATCGAAGACGAAGTCTCGCTTGCGGTGAAAGAGCAGTACGAGGAGAACCCGTATCCCCGCTGGGTGCTCGCGCCCTCCAACCGCGGGCCGGTGCCTGTGAATGCGTATTTGCGCCGGCAGTTTCCCGCAGTCTCCTTTCGCGAGCTTGCGACCGACCGATCCATCGATGTCCTTGTCGCGGGCTGCGGGACAGGGCAGCAGGCGATCGTCACGGCGCGGCTATTTGCCAACGCGAGGGTGCTTGCGGTGGACCTCAGCCGCGCCAGTCTCGCCTATGCCATGCGCATGTCGCGCGCGCTTTCCGTGCGCAATGTCGAATATGCCCAGGCGGATCTGCTTGAGCTTGCCTCGCTCGGGCGCAGCTTCGATGTCATCGAGGCCAGCGGAGTGCTGCATCATCTCGCGCACCCAATGGCAGGATGGCGGGTTCTGGTTTCCATGCTGCGGCCGGGCGGGCTCATGCATATCGGGCTCTACAGCAAGATCGCGCGCGAGCAGATCCGCGCGGCACGCGCCTATTTTGCCGGGGAGGGGAGGCGTCCGACGCTGGAAGAGATCCGTCGCTGCCGCCGCGAACTGTTGGACATGCCGATGAAATCAGTGGCGGGCTACGCGGATTATTTCAGCATCAGCGAGTGCCGCGATCTTCTGTTTCATGTGCAGGAGCATCAGCTCACACTTGCGGAGATTGCCTCCTTCCTGCGCGAGCACAAGCTCAACTTCATCGGGTTTGAGCTCGCGCCGCAGACGCTCGCGAATTACCGCCTCCGCTTCCCGCGCGACAATGCCATGACGGATCTGAACGCCTGGGAGACGTTCGAGGCGCAAAATCCCGCGACGTTTGCCGGCATGTACCAGTTCTGGGTCCAACATATGTAGGGGCGGGTTTCAAACCCGCCCCTGCAAGGCACCACCCGGCGGGATGGTTATCGACGCGTCAATTGGCAACGCTCATGCTGGTGCGATCACCCCGGTTTCGTTGCAAACACGAAACAGATGTTTATGGCGCCGCGGAAAACGACAGACCGTATTCAGATTCGATTCATCGATTTGCTTAAACCGCCATTCAAATTTTCGCCTGATATTCGCCATGTCTCAGCCGGGGGGCTGGGAGGTGCAGCCGCGAACCCCGCAACGACGGGCGGCGCGGAGACAGGGAGATGAAGACATGGCTCGTTTTGAGATGAGCGGCGTCGAGTTCGCGTCCCTTGGGGGTGGGGGGCTGACCGCCGACACCTTCTATGAGCTCGGGATGATGTACTCGGTGGGGCGCGACGTTCCCGTCGATTTCATCACTGCGCACAAGTGGTTCAATCTGGCGGCGCTGCGGGGCAATGCGGAAGCGATCCGGCTGCGGCGCGAAATAGCAGACCAGATGTCCGAGCAGGAGATTGCGCAGGCGCAACGCGCCGCCCGCGCCTGGCTCAAGGCGGGGTGAGCGGGAGCGGCGCTTCCGCCGCCGCTGCCGGACACCCGTGGTACGGCAACGACCTACAAGGACAACCTATGGGAGAGCGAAATCGAGGCTTCCTGTAAACGACAGTCAACCGATATGCGATTTCCCTACGAAGGAGTACCAGGGGCTCCAGCCGGTCTACATGCTGTGCCGGGAAACGGCCGTGTTGCCTCCCCCACCCGATTAACGCTTGAACGGGCCGCTTGTGTTTGACCGCAAAGTGCGCACCCTATAATGACACCGGGCCTCGGAGAGGTGGCCGAGTGGCTGAAGGCGGCGGTTTGCTAAACCGTTATACG
>CAWJDY010000023.1:0-192926 GCA_963841705.1 uncultured Alphaproteobacteria bacterium | reverse complement strand
AACAATCGTAGCCGGTGCTAAGCTACGGCACACCGGCTCGGGGTGCGGACTTGTGCCGCGGGCCGCGCGCTCTCGTGAGCAGAAGGAGAGCAACACGCCGATGCACCGGGTAGGATTAATCAGCGCATTTCTCGCTGCGGTGTTGAGCGGGCTCGCATCGGATGGGAAGGCGCAGGACTATCCCGCGCGTCCGGTCACGCTCGTGGCCCCGTACGCGGCGGGAGGCGGCGCCGATCTGGTGGCGCGCCTCCTGGCGCAGAAGCTGGGCATTCGGCTCGGCCAGTCATTCGTGGTCGAGAACCGCCTGGGAGCGGGCGGGGTCATAGCGGCCAACTCGGTCGCAAAGAGCGCGCCTGACGGATACACCCTCTTTCTCGGCACCAGCACCCAGCTTGCCATTCAGGTCACCCTCCACAAGAAGCTGCCTTACGATCCCGTGACCGATTTTGCGCCGATTGCGCTCATAGCAAGGGTGCCGTTTGTGCTGATCGTTCATCCCTCGCTGGGGGTCAGCTCGCTCGCTCAATTGATCGCGTTGGCCAAGGCGCGACCCGGGCAACTTTCGTTCGGATCAAGCGGGGTCGGCGGCCCGCCGCACCTCTACACCGAATTGCTGAAAATGATGACCGGGATCGAGATGACCCATGTACCGTACAAGGGCACCGCGCAGGCGATCAACGATCTGGTCGCCGGGCATGTGCCGATCCTCTTTTGCGATCTCGCGCCCGCAGTGCCGCTCATCAGGGACGGAAAGGCGGTGGCGCTCGGCATCTCCTCGGCAACACGCTTTGTCACTATTCCCGATGTGCCGCCGATCGCCGAGGCAGGGGTGCCGGGTTTCGACGCGGTCGCATGGTTGATGCTGGTCGCGCCGGCGCATACGCAAGGCGCGATCGTCGACAAGCTTCATGCCGAAACGGGGGCCATTGTCGGAAGTGCCGAGGTGCGGCAACAATTTGTTGACCTTGGCGTTACTCCCATCAACTCCCCGTTACCGGCAGATTTGATCCCCTACGTCAGGACGGAGGTTGCGCGCTGGGGCGAGGTGGTGCAACACGCCGGACTTGCGGGGTCGGAATAAGTCGACCACCGCCGCAGCCCGCGAGATTGTTTCAAACGCCCGGAATAACTACGTAATAGGCGCCCAACGGCGAAGAAGGCACGGGAACGGCATGTCATTGTTGCAGCGAATTGGAATCGGCAGAGGCAGGCGGCAAGAGGTCCAGCTGGAGCGGGAGCTCTCGCGCATGCAGATGGCGCTCGCGAGCTGCAGGGAGGTTGCCACCTACTGGCAGCGCCGAGGCCGCGGCGTGATGTCTGCGGTCGCTGTCACCATGCTGGTCCTGGGATATGTGCTCGGCGTCTACTACGAGCCCATCAAGCATGGAATCGCCAGTGTCATTGCGCCTTTGGGCTTGACCGGCTCGCCTGTCGAAGCTGCCTACGCCGCCTACGACAAGGGCAATTACAAGTCAGCTTTGCGCGGCTTGCTTCCGCTGGCCGAGCAGGGCGATAGCCGGGCGCAGTCGACCCTCGGGCTGCTCTACTATCGCGGCAGCAAGGACGTTCCGCGAAATGAAGCCGAGGCAGCGAAATGGTTTCGCCTTGCCGCCCAACACGGAGACGCGACCGCGCAGTTCAATCTCGGCGTCATGTACAGCGAGGGCCAAGGCGTGCCGCAGGACCACGCGAAGGCGGTCCACTTTTATCAATTAGCCGCCGAGCAGGGTAACCCGCAGGCCGAGTACAACCTCGGTCTGTCGTACGCAGACGGCGATGATGGCGGCAAGCGCGACCTTGTGGCCGCGCACATGTGGTTCAATCTCGCAGCTGCGCGCTTTCCAGCTTCGGACACTCGGGGTCGCAACCTGGCGATCAGCAGCCGGGAGGCGGTGGCGCTGCAGATGACTCCCGCCCAGATCGCGGAAGCGCAGCGGCTCGCACGGGAGTGGAAGCCGCAATGATGCATCACCGTCAAGCGCGGGCTCGTCCCGCTGCGCGCTAACTCTCGTCATTGCCGGGCTTGACCAGGCTTGACCCGGCAATCCATCATCAAAAAGGCTTCTTTCAAAAAGATGGATGCGCGGGTCAAGCCCGCGCACGACGGGCGTGAGGCTGCGCGCGGACGATGACAACCGATAAGGCCGGCCTCACGCCGGCAGGTGCACGATTTCCGGACGGATGCGCTGGTCTGACACATAGGCTCGCCCGACCGTTACGGGGAGCGCGAAACGGCGAGGCCCCGCGCTGCCGGGATTGAAGAACAGCACTCCTGCCCGGGTCTCGATCGCAGACTTATGGGAGTGGCCGAACACCACCGCTGCAAATCCCTCTTTGCCCGGATCGATCTCGAGCTGCGCCACATCGTGCAGGACAAAAAACTGGAGGCTTCCGACTTCGACCAGCTGCGTTGGCGGAAAGGCGGCGACCCAATCCCCGTGATCGATGTTGCCGCGCACCGCAAAAGTCGGCGCGATTTGTGCAAGCCGCCGCACGATCTCAGGTTTGCCGATGTCGCCTGCATGAATGATGATGTCCGAGCCTTGCAGCTCGGTGAGCGCCTCGGGGCGAAGCAGCCCATGGGTATCGGAAATGAGGCCCACACGAATCTCGGCTGAGGGCATGGCGCTTCAATTCTTGGATCTGTAGTGGTGCGAGCTTCGCATCGCCATGCGGGGCGAGCAGGTATAGCCGCCGACCGTCCAGCCGCATCGCGGCTCCGCGTATCTCCACCCCATCACCATGCGCTCGTGCGCAATGCTCCAAACGAGGTAGTTCGGGCCTGCGCAAGCCGCAGTGACCGTGGCCGCAATCAGGAAGCCGACCAGTCCAGCGGCGAGTTTAGTCATCCCTGTCGAGCCTCATTCACGCCTCTGCTGCATTGACATATCGCCGCTCGCCGGGTTGTGTCGAGTAGCGCCATTGCCGCCTCGGCGTCGATTCCTTCCTGATCCGCGGCTTTGATCCGCTCAACGACGCGATCGAGTTCGGCCGCGAGCTCATTCCCAGGATCAAGTCCGCGGCGCTCGAGCTCGACGGCCTGAGTGCCGCGCAAACGCCGTCATTTCCGGCCTTGTCAGATTGAGAGCCCCAGCCGCGTAGGGTGGGTTAGACATCGAGGCGGCTCCGGCCGGCTCGATGGCGTAACCCACCGTCACCGGTGAAGTTGTCGGGGCGGGTTTGAAACCCGCCCCTAGATCGCCCGTGAAGTCGTAAAGTGTAGAGCGCGGAAACGAGGACGGATTACGACCGCAGTGGCAGATGCGTCGCGGTTTGCGGTGGGTTACGCCGTACAAGTCGGCTGGCAAGCCGACTTGTACAGCTAACCCACCCTACGGTCGCTCAGTCCTCACAAATATTTGGTCCGAATGTCGACGGTCGATTTCACTCCGATCATATCGAGATGAGATCGCAGCCACTGATCGGCGCGGCTGCGTCCGACGTCGTGCAGCCGGAGCAGAAAATCGCGGTCGGCATTGAGCTTGCTCGTCACCCCAAGCTTCTGCATCACGTCATCGGCGTCGATGGCGTGAATCAGCATGCGCCGGAGGCTGCCGTCGTTGATCTTGCCTTCATCGATGAGCCTGGTGACGAATGCGATCGCCCGCATCTCGCGAAAGAGAGAGGAGTTGAAGCTGATCTCATTGACGCGATTTATGATCTCCGGCGCCGTCCTGGGGATTTCAGGCCGCTCCGTGGGGTTGACGTGAACGACGACGATGTCGCGGGAATGACAACTGTAGATCAGCGGAAAGAGCGCAGGATTTCCCGTATAGCCGCCGTCCCAGAAATGTTCTCCGTCGATCTCCACCGCCTGGGCGAGATGCGGCAGGCAGGCCGAGGCCAGCACATGCGTTACGCTGATTTCCTCGTTGGTGAAAACGCGAACCTTGCCGGTGCGCACATTGGTGGCACAGAGAAACAGCTTGACGGCGCATTCGCGGCGCAGCCGCTCGAAATCGACCATCTCCTCGAGCAGCGAGCGCAGCGGATCGTAGTTGAAGGGATTGAGCTGATAGGGCGAAAACACCCGTGAGAGCATGTCGAAAAAGACGTAGCTCGGGGAGTGTTCAAGCCCCTCGTTGCCGCTGATCCGGTCGTACCATGAGGGTTGCAGAAAGCTTCTCTTGGCGAGGCTCGCCACCCGCTGCCAGAAGCTCGCAAGCGCAGCCATCGCGCCGTCCCGCCCGCCGAGCGTGAGCCCGTGCGCGAGAATGACGGCGTTCATCGCGCCGGCGCTGGTCGCGCTTACCCCGTCGATCTCAAACCGGGGCTCCTCCAGCAGGCGCTGGAGAACCCCCCAGGTGAAGGCGCCATGGGTGCCGCCGCCCTGGAGCGCGAGATTTGCAACCTTCTGTTCCGGCATCGGGGCGGCGCCGCTGGTTTTTGGCCGATCCAAATTGTCCGTCCGAACCTCTATCATGTCGGGACCGCGCGCGTCAGCGATGATGTTTGCGGAGGTCACGATGTGACGCCGCCCGGCTTAGAGCATGTCCGGACCGGTGCCGGTGCTAAGCTACGGCACACCGGCTCGGGGTGCGGACTTGTGCCGCGGGCCGCGCGCTCTCGTGAGCAGAAGGAGAGCAACACGCCGATGCACCGGGTAGGATTAATCAGCGCATTTCTCGCTGCGGTGTTGAGCGGGCTCGCATCGGATGGGAAGGCGCAGGACTATCCCGCGCGTCCGGTCACGCTCGTGGCCCCGTACGCGGCGGGAGGCGGCGCCGATCTGGTGGCGCGCCTCCTGGCGCAGAAGCTGGGCATTCGGCTCGGCCAGTCATTCGTGGTCGAGAACCGCCTGGGAGCGGGCGGGGTCATAGCGGCCAACTCGGTCGCAAAGAGCGCGCCTGACGGATACACCCTCTTTCTCGGCACCAGCACCCAGCTTGCCATTCAGGTCACCCTCCACAAGAAGCTGCCTTACGATCCCGTGACCGATTTTGCGCCGATTGCGCTCATAGCAAGGGTGCCGTTTGTGCTGATCGTTCATCCCTCGCTGGGGGTCAGCTCGCTCGCTCAATTGATCGCGTTGGCCAAGGCGCGACCCGGGCAACTTTCGTTCGGATCAAGCGGGGTCGGCGGCCCGCCGCACCTCTACACCGAATTGCTGAAAATGATGACCGGGATCGAGATGACCCATGTACCGTACAAGGGCACCGCGCAGGCGATCAACGATCTGGTCGCCGGGCATGTGCCGATCCTCTTTTGCGATCTCGCGCCCGCAGTGCCGCTCATCAGGGACGGAAAGGCGGTGGCGCTCGGCATCTCCTCGGCAACACGCTTTGTCACTATTCCCGATGTGCCGCCGATCGCCGAGGCAGGGGTGCCGGGTTTCGACGCGGTCGCATGGTTGATGCTGGTCGCGCCGGCGCATACGCAAGGCGCGATCGTCGACAAGCTTCATGCCGAAACGGGGGCCATTGTCGGAAGTGCCGAGGTGCGGCAACAATTTGTTGACCTTGGCGTTACTCCCATCAACTCCCCGTTACCGGCAGATTTGATCCCCTACGTCAGGACGGAGGTTGCGCGCTGGGGCGAGGTGGTGCAACACGCCGGACTTGCGGGGTCGGAATAAGTCGACCACCGCCGCAGCCCGCGAGATTGTTTCAAACGCCCGGAATAACTACGTAATAGGCGCCCAACGGCGAAGAAGGCACGGGAACGGCATGTCATTGTTGCAGCGAATTGGAATCGGCAGAGGCAGGCGGCAAGAGGTCCAGCTGGAGCGGGAGCTCTCGCGCATGCAGATGGCGCTCGCGAGCTGCAGGGAGGTTGCCACCTACTGGCAGCGCCGAGGCCGCGGCGTGATGTCTGCGGTCGCTGTCACCATGCTGGTCCTGGGATATGTGCTCGGCGTCTACTACGAGCCCATCAAGCATGGAATCGCCAGTGTCATTGCGCCTTTGGGCTTGACCGGCTCGCCTGTCGAAGCTGCCTACGCCGCCTACGACAAGGGCAATTACAAGTCAGCTTTGCGCGGCTTGCTTCCGCTGGCCGAGCAGGGCGATAGCCGGGCGCAGTCGACCCTCGGGCTGCTCTACTATCGCGGCAGCAAGGACGTTCCGCGAAATGAAGCCGAGGCAGCGAAATGGTTTCGCCTTGCCGCCCAACACGGAGACGCGACCGCGCAGTTCAATCTCGGCGTCATGTACAGCGAGGGCCAAGGCGTGCCGCAGGACCACGCGAAGGCGGTCCACTTTTATCAATTAGCCGCCGAGCAGGGTAACCCGCAGGCCGAGTACAACCTCGGTCTGTCGTACGCAGACGGCGATGATGGCGGCAAGCGCGACCTTGTGGCCGCGCACATGTGGTTCAATCTCGCAGCTGCGCGCTTTCCAGCTTCGGACACTCGGGGTCGCAACCTGGCGATCAGCAGCCGGGAGGCGGTGGCGCTGCAGATGACTCCCGCCCAGATCGCGGAAGCGCAGCGGCTCGCACGGGAGTGGAAGCCGCAATGATGCATCACCGTCAAGCGCGGGCTCGTCCCTAGCTGCGCGCTAACTCTCGTCATTGCCGGGCTTGACCAGGCTTGACCCGGCAATCCATCATCAAAAAGGCTTCTTTCAAAAAGATGGATGCGCGGGTCAAGCCCGCGCACGACGGGCGTGAGGCTGCGCGCGGACGATGACAACCGATAAGGCCGGCCTCACGCCGGCAGGTGCACGATTTCCGGACGGATGCGCTGGTCTGACACATAGGCTCGCCCGACCGTTACGGGGAGCGCGAAACGGCGAGGCCCCGCGCTGCCGGGATTGAAGAACAGCACTCCTGCCCGGGTCTCGATCGCAGACTTATGGGAGTGGCCGAACACCACCGCTGCAAATCCCTCTTTGCCCGGATCGATCTCGAGCTGCGCCACATCGTGCAGGACAAAAAACTGGAGGCTTCCGACTTCGACCAGCTGCGTTGGCGGAAAGGCGGCGACCCAATCCCCGTGATCGATGTTGCCGCGCACCGCAAAAGTCGGCGCGATTTGTGCAAGCCGCCGCACGATCTCAGGTTTGCCGATGTCGCCTGCATGAATGATGATGTCCGAGCCTTGCAGCTCGGTGAGCGCCTCGGGGCGAAGCAGCCCATGGGTATCGGAAATGAGGCCCACACGAATCTCGGCTGAGGGCATGGCGCTTCAATTCTTGGATCTGTAGTGGTGCGAGCTTCGCATCGCCATGCGGGGCGAGCAGGTATAGCCGCCGACCGTCCAGCCGCATCGCGGCTCCGCGTATCTCCACCCCATCACCATGCGCTCGTGCGCAATGCTCCAAACGAGGTAATTCGGGCCTGCGCAAGCCGCAGTGACCGTGGCCGCAATCAGCAAGCCGACCAGTCCAGCGGCAAGTTTAGTCATCCCTGTCGAGCCTCATTCACGCCTCTGCTGCATTGACATATCGCCGCCCGCCGGGTTGTGTCGAGTAGCGCCATTGCCGCCTCGGCGCCGATTCCTTCCTGATCCGCGGCTTTGATCCGCTCAACGACGCGATCGAGTTCGGCCGCGAGCTCATTCCCAGGATCAAGTCCGCGGCGCTCGAGCTCGACGGCCTGAGTGCCGCGCAAACGCCGTCATTTCCGGCCTTGTCAGATTGAGAGCCCCAGCCGCGTACGGTGGGTTAGACATCGAGGCGGCTCCGGCCGGCTCGATGGCGTAACCCACCGTCACCGGTGAAGTTGTCGGGGCGGGTTTGAAACCCGCCCCTAGATCGCCCGTGAAGTCGTAAAGTGTAGAGCGCGGAAACGAGGACGGATTACGACCGCAGTGGCAGATGCGTCGCGGTTTGCGGTGGGTTACGCCGTACAAGTCGGCTGGCAAGCCGACTTGTACAGCTAACCCACCCTACGGTCGCTCAGTCCTCACAAATATTTGGTCCGAATGTCGACGGTCGATTTCACTCCGATCATATCGAGATGAGATCGCAGCCACTGATCGGCGCGGCTGCGTCCGACGTCGTGCAGCCGGAGCAGAAAATCGCGGTCGGCATTGAGCTTGCTCGTCACCCCAAGCTTCTGCATCACGTCATCGGCGTCGATGGCGTGAATCAGCATGCGCCGGAGGCTGCCGTCGTTGATCTTGCCTTCGTCGATGAGCCTGGTGACGAATGCGATCGCCCGCATCTCGCGAAAGAGAGAGGAGTTGAAGCTGATCTCATTGACGCGATTTATGATCTCCGGCGCCGTCCTGGGGATTTCAGGCCGCTCCGTGGGGTTGACGTGAACGACGACGATGTCGCGGGACTGACTACTGTAGATCAGCGGAAAGAGCGCAGGATTTCCCGTATAGCCGCCGTCCCAGAAATGCTCTCCGTCGATCTCCACCGCTTGGGCGAGATGCGGCAGGCAGGCCGAGGCGAGCACGTGGGTCACGCTGATTTCCTCGTTGGTGAAAACGCGAACCTTGCCGGTGCGTACATTGGTCGCGCACAGGAAACAGCTTGACGGCGCATTCGCGGCGCAGACGCTCGAAATCGACCATCTCCTCGAGCAGCGAGCGCAGCGGATCGTAGTTGAACGGATTGAGCTGATAGGGCGAAAACACCCGTGAGAGCATGTCGAAGAAGACGTAGCTCGGGGAGTGTTCAAGCCCCTCGTTACCGGTGATCCGGTCGTACCAGGAGGGTTGCAGAAAGCTTCTCTTGGCGAGGCTCGCCACCCGCTGCCAGAAGCTCGCAAGCGCAGCCATCGCGCCGTCCCGACCGCCGAGCGTGAGCCCGTGCGCGAGAATGACGGCGTTCATCGCGCCGGCGCTGGTCGCGCTTACCCCGTCGATCTCAAACCGGGGCTCCTCCAGCAGGCGCTGGAGAACCCCCCAGGTGAAGGCGCCATGGGTGCCGCCGCCCTGGAGCGCGAGATTTGCAACCTTCTGTTCCGGCATCGGGGCGGCGCCGCTGGTTTTTGGCCGATCCAAATTGTCCGTCCGACCTCTATCATGTCGGGACCGCGCGCGTCAGTGATGATGTTTGCGGAGGTCACGATGTGACGCCGCCCGGCTTAGAGCATGTCCGGACCGGTAGGGTGGGCAAAGGCGCGCCCCTCCAATATCTCCGCTTGTCATAAAGTTTTGCGCGCCGTGCCCACGCGGTTCCGGCTCCTCGTCGTCTCCGCGTGGGCACGGCGCGCGCAAGAATTGTGAGAATGCCGAAAGGAATGAGGTGCGCGCGCCTTTGCCCACCTACGGCTCGAACGCGATTCGATTTCAGCGTATCCGCTCTAGTCGCGGTCGGCGGCAATCAGGTGTGTCAACTTGTGCGCGCCGTCGATCTGAAAGCGTGTTGGCGTTCATCCGCAGTGAACATAGCACGCTGCCAGCACTTCGTAGCCCGGATGAGCGAAGCGAGATCCGGGTCCGGCTCCTCCGCATTTCGCTGCGCTCATGCGGGCTACGACTGCCGCCACGGGCGTTGCGGCGACCGCCGGCTCGTTTCAGCTATGGCAAATCGAATGCGAGGATTTCAGAATTGTCCTCGCGTGCGGTGATGGTCAAGCCTGCTTCGTCTTCCAGCGCTACTCCGTCGCCGGCGCCTGCGGCTTTGCCGTTGACGTCCACCGATCCGCGCACGATCTGAACCCAGCTCTTGCGGCCAGGCCTCAACTGGTGCTTGACCGAGATGCTGCTGCCGAGCAGCGCGTCATAGATTTCAACGTCCTGATGAATGAGTATGGAGCCGGCGCGCCCATCGGGCGAGCCGACGAGACGCAACTGTCCCCGCTTTGCGGATTGCGGGAAGGTTTTCTGGTCGTATCGCGGGGTAAGGCCCTCGCGGTCGGGCAGCACCCATATCTGCAGGAAGTGCACCGGCTCGGTTTGCGAGTGGTTGAACTCGCTATGCCGAATTCCGGTACCGGCCGACATCACCTGGATGTCGCCGGGCCTGATCACCGACCCGGTACCGATGCTGTCCTTGTGCTCGAGAGCGCCTTCGAGAACGTAGGAGATGATCTCCATGTCCCGGTGCCCGTGGGTGTCGAACCCGGCGCCGGGACGCACGCGATCCTCATTGATCACCCGCAGCGGACCGAAGCCCATGTGCTTGGGATCGTAGTAGTGGCCGAACGAGAAGGTGTGGCGGCTGTCCAGCCAGCCGAGATTGTCGGTTCCGCGCTCGGCGGCAGGTCGCTGGGTGATCATGGATGCTCTCCGAATGCCTGGTCTGCGGCTCAATATTGCGGGCAGCGGGCAGGAGACAATCCGCTACTTTATAGACGCTGTGTCTCTGAATTGAGGACAATCGCCAAGCAGGCGGAGCTTAATCCCACAGACCTCATCCTGGGGAGGGCGGAGCGCCGTCTCGAACGCCTCATCCTGAGAAGCGCGGCGCTCCTCAGGACGAGGCTTCGAGACGCGCGCAAGCGCGCTCCTCAGGACGAGGTTGATTGATGCGGCGATATGATTAGAACCTCGAATACGCACTACTACAGTAGTTACCGAAACGTCGGCCTCGTGCTAAAGCAGGTTTGAAAGCCCATTATCGGTGTTGGGGCGGGTGCCATTGGCTTCCCCTGCCTGCAAATCCCTGTAAAGGGGGGCGGGGCGACATCCAAAACCTGCAAAAAAGCGAGTACCAGCAAGGACATCTGCCGAAATGGCAGGATCCGGAACAGGCAAGAACAGGAAATAACAGGGAAATGACCAGCGATTTCATGACCCAACGTCGCGATCACCACTCCCTAGCTAAAGATGATGTAGTCGTCGTTCGCATCGGCGCGTCCCAGCTCGATCATCTCCTGCAGTCGCATGGATCGCCCCTGTTTCGCGATTAGCGCGTCGGCCCGCCGCGTTGCCGCTTTGGCCTTTTTGAAACTGCATGCACCCATCCCCCCTTTTGCGAAGCGGGACGACAGCAGACGGACGATTGGCCAAACAAAATGCGCCAAACATAATGCCCGAGCGCGAACTTGGGACGCGGGCTTCTCTCACAACTTTCTGAGATTAGCAACTCATAGCAGAGTTTTGTTAGAATGTCAAGATATCAAGCGAAATTTGTGTCGGGAGCACACGCGGTGTCCGGTTTTCTGCCTCCTTGCAGCGATTTAAAAACAAGCCGAAAGCAATAACCAAAAAGTCGTTGACAACAGGGACTCGTGTATACTTGGTTATCCTCCAGAATTGTGAAGATGACGAGCGCGAGAAAGAATTTCCCGCGCATAGGGTGTTTGGGCGCAGGAGCCGGCATGAAATCCGGTCAAAACCGCAGAGAAGAGTATATGCGCCTATTTGGTCGATAAAGTACCGTTTATCTGAGTCTGCATCTCCTTATGGGTGCGAGGGGAGGGCGGGGCTGAGCTCGCTTGCAACGACTGCCCGCAGCAGCTTTCGCATTTCAGCCGCGCGTTCGGAGCCGAACTTGCGTTCGAACTGCTGTTGCGCCCGCGACCATCCTTCCAACGCGGTCTGCAAGCGCCTCTCGCCGGACTTGGTCAGGTGCACCTCCTTGGCTCGCCGGTCTTTGGCCGCAGGTATCGTCTTGATCAGACCGTCGCGTTCGAGCGGCACGATGTTGCGACCCAGCGTGGTGCGATCCATCACCAATGTCTTCGGCCAGCGCGTTGATCGTCAGCGGCCCTTTTCGCTTCAGCTTGATCAGGACGGAGAACTGCGTGGCACGCAGGTCGGCCGCGGCGATGCACTGGTCGTAGAGCTGGCTGACGTGTCGCGCCGCGGAGCGAACTGTAAAGCAATTGCAATCCTCCAGTCCAGGCGGGATCTCGAAAGACACGGGTGGCCTCCTGCCGATATAAGAGTATATGCACCTATATAGGGTTCCCGGCCGTGGCCATGTCAAGCGCAACCGACGATGGACTGTGATCAGACGATAGTGAGACCGAGACCCACCCGCCGACCCTAAGGGCGTACCACTGGAGCCATCGCGCCAATACCCGGATATCGCTTGGCGCCATTTCGGCTGCGGACGGCAAGGTCTTGGTATAGGATATCCCAACGAATTATTTCGTCTCACGCTGCAGCGCTTGCTGGCGTGCGAGGATTAGGCTCGTTTTGGTGGAAGAAGCTCTGACCGAGTCTCGCGTTGGACTAAAATTTGGGAAGCGCACAGCCCAAGGGAGACCTTAAATGTCTGCTCGCCCGTTCAGCGCCGTTCTTTCGGCGTCCGCTTTTATTTCTGGGGTCCTGTTCATCTCGGGAGCGACGGTAGGATTGCCAGGAGGCGGCCCGTTTATTCCTGCTGCGCAGGCCCAATCGGCGCAGCGGAGCCCTGTCGAACGGGCCCGGACAGCGGCGGAAACCCTGATCGCGCGCTTGCGCGGCCGCGATATGCCCGAGGGGATCGTAAAAACGAATGGCCGAATTGAAGCCACCGAGGTCGACGTCGCGGCGAAATACCCGGGCCGGCTGGCGACGCTGACCGTCAATGAAGGCGACGAGGTCACGGCTGGACAGGTCGTCGCCACTATCTCGTCGCCCGAAACCGAAGCCCAGCTGAGGGGGGCACAGGCACAGGTGCTGAAGGCCAAACAGGCATTGGCGGAAGCTGTCGCGCTCATCGCCCAGCGCAAGAGCGACCTGGATTTTACCAGAACCGATTATGAGCGCGGGAAGCTTCTCGTGGAACACGGGAATATACCAGTGCAGATTGTGGACCAGCGGCGCGACAAGTTCGAATTGGCCGAGGCCATGTATGTTGCGGCCCAGGCGCAGCGCGATCAGGCCGAGGCCGCGATCAAGGCAGCCGAGGCCGAAGTCGAACAGCTGCAGTCGGTTCTGGTCGATCTGGTGCTCGTCTCGCCCCGGAGCGGCCGCGTGCAATACCGGCTCGCCCGCGCCGGCGAGGTCGTTGCTGCAGGTCAGCGGGTTCTGACCATTCTCGATCTCAACGACGTGTATATGACGGTCTATCTGCCCGCAGATGACGCCGGCAAGCTCACGCTTGGCGATGAGGCGCGCGTGATCGCCGATCCGATCCCCCAATACGTCATTCCCGCAACGATCAGCTTCGTCGCGACCGACGCCCAGTTCACGCCAAAGAGCGTCGAGACCGCAGAGGAGCGGCAGAAACTGATGTTCCGCGTCAAGCTCCAGGGCGATCCCAAGGTCCTGGATAAATACCATCGGTTTGTGAAAACTGGCGTCCGCGGGCTCGGCTTCGTCCGCACCGATCCCAAAATCAATTGGCCCGAGGAACTCGTGGTGAAGCTTCCGCAATGACTAACCCTGTTGTCGCCAAGCTCGAGCGGGTGAGCCACCGCTACGGAAAAACGCTCGCGCTCAACGACCTCACGCTCGATATCCCTGCCCAATGCATGGTCGGGATGATCGGCCCGGACGGCGTGGGCAAGTCCACGTTGCTCGCGCTGGTGTCCGGCGTCCGCAAGATCCAGACCGGCAACGTCATTGTGCTCGACGGAAACATGGCGGATGGCACCCATCGCCAGGCGAGTTACGGCCGCATCGCCTACATGCCGCAAGGGCTCGGCCGCAATCTTTATCCCACACTCAGCGTTTTTGACAACATCGACTTCTTCGGCCGCTTGTTCGGGCAGGGCGCAGCCGAGCGGAGAGCACGCATCGACCAGCTCTTGCCCGCGACCGGGCTCGATCCGTTCGCAAGCCGCCCGTGCGGCAAGCTGTCAGGCGGCATGAAGCAGAAAGTCAGCCTCTGTTGCTCGCTGATGCACGATCCTGATCTCCTTGTTCTCGATGAGCCAACGACGGGCGTCGATCCGCTCTCGCGCCGGCAGTTCTGGGAGTTGATCGATTCGATCCGCGCCCGGCGTCCGCGCATGAGCGTGATCGTCGCAACCGCCTACATGGACGAAGCGAGCCGGTTCGACTGGCTGGCCGCGATGGACGAGGGCAAGGTCATTGCGCATGGCCCGCCGAAGGAGATCCTCGCCAAAGCGCAAAAAACCACGCTGGACGACGCCTTCATCGCCCTGCTTCCACCGGAAAAGCGAGCCCAGCATCAGGAGGTCATCGTACGGCCGCGCGCGGTCAGCGACGACAAGACCCCGGCGATCGAGGCGGATGGGCTCACCCGCCGCTTTGGCGATTTCGTTGCGGTCGATCACGTGAGCTTTAGCATCGGGCGCGGCGAAATCTTCGGCTTCCTCGGCTCGAACGGCTGCGGAAAAACAACAACCATGAAGATGATGACGGGTCTTCTCCCGACGACAGAAGGCTCGGCGAAATTGTTCGGAAAGCCGATGGGCGCCGACGACATGGAGGCGCGCCGCAACGTCGGCTACATGTCGCAGGCGTTTTCCCTCTACAACGAGCTCACGGTGCGGCAGAATCTCGATCTGCATGCGCGACTCTACCATCTGCCGGCGAATGAGGTCGAAGGCCGGATCAAAGAGCTGCTCGATCGCTACGATCTGAAAAATGTGGCTGACGCGAAGCCGGAGAGTCTGCCGCTTGGCGTCAAGCAGCGGCTGCAACTTGCCGTGGCAGTGCTGCACCGCCCGCCCATCCTCATCCTCGACGAGCCAACCTCGGGCGTGGATCCGGTCGCGCGCGACGCTTTCTGGCGCACGCTGATCGACCTCTCCCGCAAGGATGGGGTCACCATCTTCCTCTCGACCCACTTCATGAACGAGGCCGAGCGTTGCGACCGTATTTCGTTGATGCATCGAGGCAGGGTGCTCGCGGTCGACACTCCCAAGGAGCTCGTCAAGAAGCGCGGCAGCGCTTCTCTCGAGGACGCCTTCATCAGCTATCTGGAGGAAGCAAGCGGAACCGACAAGACAAAGAAGGCCGAGGCGCCACAACCAGCGGCATCGGCGCCCACGAGCGTCCCATCGCGTGGTTCCAAGCGCTTCGATCCCGGACGACTGTGGGCTTATGCCCGGCGCGAAACCATGGAGCTGCTGCGCGATCCCATTCGGCTGGCGTTCGCGTTCGTCGGTCCTGTCATTCTGATGTTGGCCTTCGGCTATGGCATCACCTTCGACGTCGAGAATCTCAAGTACGCGGCGTTTGACCAGGACCGGACCCCGGAAAGTCGCCGACTGCTCGAGAGCTTCTCCGGCTCTCATTATTTCTCCGAACAGCGTCCGATCAGCTCCACGGCGGAGATGGAGCAACGCTTGAGAAGCGGAGAGCTGGCAGTCGTGGTTGAAATTCCCTCCGGCTTCGGCCGCGATCTCGCAAGCCTGCATCCGCCCGAGATTGGTATCTGGATCGACGGCGCCATGCCGTTCCGCGGCGAAACCGCGAAAGGCTACGTCACGGGCCTGGCCCTGAAATATGCGAAGGATCTCGCGGTCGAGCGCCTCGGCCCCAACATCGCGTCCAACGTCTACCTTGGCGGCCTCAATGTGGAAAATCGGTTCCGCTACAACCAGGGCTTCAAGAGCGTGTTCGCCATGGTTCCGAGTGTCATCGTGATGATGCTGATCCTGGTCCCGGTCATCATGTCGGCCACCGCTGTGGTGCTAGAGAAGGAAACCGGGTCGATCGCCAATTTTCGCTCGACGCCCATCACCAAGTTCGAGTTCCTGGTGGGCAAGCAGGTCCCGTACGTCGCCGTCGGAATGTTGACGTTCACCCTCCTGCTACTGATGTCGCTGCTTGTGTTCCACGTGCCGGTCAAAGGGTCTTTCGGCGCCCTCGCGCTCGGGACGCTGCTGTACGTATTCTCGACCACCGGTTTTGGGCAACTCGTCTCGACCTTTACCCAGACGCAGGTATCGGCAGTCTTCGCCAGCGCCGTTCTGTCCGTCATCCCCGCGGTGAACTTTTCCGGTCTGCTCGTGCCCGTGTCCTCCCTTTCTGGCCAGGGCAGGTTCATTGGTCTGACGTTTCCCGCGGCCTGGTTCCAGCCCATCAGCGTCGGCGCCTTCGACAAGTCGCTCGGCCTTTCCGACCTGTGGATCAACATGCTGGTCCTTGTGGCCTTTGCGCTGATCTATCTCATTGCCGCGCAGCTGCTGCTGCAGAAGCAGGAGGCCTGAGATGACGGCGGCGAGCCAGGCAGCAACGGCACGGAAGCCCCCGCCGTCGCAAGCGGAAGCGACGCCGCAGCGGCCCAAGGCCAAGCGATTCGCCAGCCTTGGTGGGCATCTCGTCAACATCTATCGGTTGATGATCAAGGAGATGCGAAGCATCCGCGCGGACCGCATCATGCCGGTGCTTGTCGCCTATACTTTCACCATCGCCATCTATGCCGTTGCTACCGGTGCCTCGACAGAAGCTACCAACCTTGCCGTCGCAGTAGTCGATGAAGACCATTCCGACCTGTCGCGCCGAATTGCGGACGGCCTCACTCCGCCCACGTTCAAGCCCGCAGTGGAGATCGCCGCGACCGAGATCGATGCATCGATGGATTCGGAACGCTTTGTCTTCGTCATCGAGATACCCCCAAAATTTCAGGAGGATATTCTCTCGGGGCGGCAGCCCTCGGTTCAAATCAACGTAAATGCCACCGCCGTGGCCCAGGCGTTCAATGGCATGACGTATATCGAGAACGTGATCGTCAACTACGTCACAGAGTTCATCACCGGACGCGAAGGACTGATGGGCGTGCCGGTCAAGATAGTCACGCGCGCAAAGTTCAACCCGAACCTCAAGTCGAGCTGGTTCTCCTCGGTGATGCAGGTGATCAACAATCTCACCATGCTGACCGTGATCCTGACCGGCGCGGCGCTCATCCGCGAGCGTGAGCGGGGCACGGTCGAGCATCTCCTCGTCATGCCTGTGGTTCCGGCCGAGATCATGCTCTCGAAGATCCTGGCCAACGGCATCGTCATCCTAGCTGCCGCCGAGCTGTCATTGCTGCTCGTCGTGCAGTGGTGGCTGCAGGTGCCGATCGCCGGATCGACCCTGCTGTTTCTCGGCGGCTCCTGCGTTTATGTCTTCACGGTCGCGGCGCTTGGCATTCTTCTCGGCACGGTCGCGGCTACAATGGGCCAGTTCGGGCTGCTGGCGATCCCGGTGCTGTTGGTCATGATGCTGCTTTCCGGAGGCACGACGCCGATGGAAAGCATGCCGGTCTGGCTTCAGTATCTGATGCAGATCATCAGCCCGACGCCGCATTTCGTGATCTTCGCCCAGGATGTGCTCTATCGCGGCGCGGATTTCTCCATTGTCTGGCCGCGGATCTTGGCGACGGCGGTCATTGGCGCTGTCTATTTCGGCTTCGCTTTGCACCGCTTCCGAAGCGTCATCTTCGGCGGCTGAACTACGGAACGGGTATCGACGCCAAAAAAGAAAGCAGCGCCTATTCAATCGAGGACGCGGACGCCCTGGGCCAGTTCATCCAGGAGTTGCTTCGCGGCCCGCAGGTCGGCGCTGCCAAATCGCCTACGAACAATGCGATGGGGCACGTGCACTGACCGAGCGCATTGCACAACGAAAGCTCGTGATTGAGAATCGAGGACAATCACACGTGAGGAGGGCGCCTGGCGAACATGGACAAGCTCGCGAGCATCCGGGCTTTCACCAAGGTGGTGCAGCACAACAGCTTTGCGGCAGCGGCCCGAGACTTGCGGCTGTCGCGCTCAGCCGTGAGCAAGCACGTCATCGAGCTCGAGGAAGAGCTAGGGGTCCAGCTTCTTTCCCGCACCACCCGCAGCGTGACCCCGACCGAGAACGGCCAGGCCTATTACGAGCGCTGCCTTGCGATCCTCGCCGACCTGGAGGAAGCCGATCTCGCGGCCACGCGCTTGCAAGCCGAGGTGCGGGGGCTATTGCGGGTGAACGCTCCGATGTCGTTTGGCACCTTGCACCTCGCGCGAGTTGTTCCCGATTTCATGGAAAAATATCCGGAGCTGCGCATCCAGCTGGTTCTGAGCGACCAGCAGATCGATGCCGTGCAGGAGGGGTTCGACGTCACCTTGCGCATCGCCGACTTGCCGTCATCGAGCATGATCGCGCGCAGGATCGCGCCGGCACGCCGCGCCATCTGCGCGAGTCCTTCCTATCTCGCGCGCCGCGGCACGCCGCAACACCCCAACGAGCTGCGCGAGCACGCGTGCCTGACCTACGGCCACCTCGCCACCGGCAACCAGTGGAAGCTCACCGGCCCGGACGGCGACCACTGGGTTGCGATCCCCTGGACGCTGTGCACCAACAACGCGGAGGTGCTCAGGGACGCGGCGGTGAAGGGGCGCGGCATCGCGCTGCTGCCCACCTTCATCGCCGGAGCCGACATCCAGCAGGGGCGCCTTGCCACCATCCTCGCGGGCTACAAGGCTCCCGATATTTCGATCTACGCGCTCTATCCGGAGACCAGGCATCTTTCGCTCAAAGTGCGCGTATTCGTCGACTTCCTTGTCGAGCGGTTCGGCGGGCGTCCTTACTGGGACTTGGTGGAATGAACCCGAAGGAGACACATCATGGCAAGAACCGTAGCGGATCAATTTGCTGAGGTTCTTCTCGCCGCAGGCGTCGAGCGGATTTACGGCATTGTTGGCGACAGCCTCAACGGGCTCACCGACTCGCTGCGCCGTCAGGGCAAGATCGAATGGATACATGTCCGGCACGAGGAGGTCGCGGCGTTTGCCGCGGGCGGGGAGGCCCATCTCACGGGGGAGCTCGCCGTTTGTGCCGGCAGCTGCGGGCCGGGCAACCTGCATCTCATCAATGGCCTGTTCGACTGCCACCGCTCGCGCCTGCCGGTGCTGGCAATTGCGGCCCAGATCCCGTCGGCGGAAATCGGCTCCGGGTATTTTCAGGAGACCCACCCGCAGGAACTGTTCAGGGAGTGCAGTCATTTTTGTGAGCTGATCTCAGCCGCCAGCCAGATGCCACGCACCTTGGAGATGGCGATTCATGCAGCGACGGCGCAACGCGGTGTCGCCGTGGTGGTGTTGCCCGGCGATGTTGCGCTCCAGCCGGCAGAAGCAGCGTCGCCGGCAAAGAAAGCAGGCCTGATCCCGGCTCGGCCGACAGTGTTGCCGGCAAACACCGATCTCGACAGACTGACCGCGCTTTTGAACGGCGACGGTCGCGTGACCATCCTGTGCGGCTCGGGGTGCCAAAGCGCGCACAAGCAGCTGCTCGCTGTCGCCCACTGCCTGAAGGCCCCGATTGTCCATGCGCTCAAGGGCAAAGAGCATGTCGAGTGGGACAATCCCTACGACGTCGGCATGACCGGGCTGATCGGGTTTTCATCCGGCTACTACGCCATGTTCGACTGCGATGTCCTGCTGATGCTGGGGACCGATTTCCCATACCGGCAATTCTACCCTCGCCGGGAAGGCGTGCGGATTGCCCAGATCGACGAACGCGGTGAAGTCATTGGGCGGCGGACAACGGTGGACGTTGGCATCGTAGGCGACGTGCGCGCGACGCTCGAGGCGCTTCTGCCACGCCTGAAGGAGAAGGGTGACAGCAGACACCTCGATCGGGCGCGCGAGCATTATCGCAAGGCGCGCAAAGGCCTCGATGAGCTCGCGGTGGGTCGGAGCGGCAAGCCGCCGATCCATCCACAACAGGTTGCCAAGGCCATCAACGATTGCGCATCCGATGACGCGGTCTTCACCTGCGACGTAGGGCTGCCCACGGTGTGGGCGGCGCGATATCTGGCCATGAACGGCCGGCGGCGGCTGATCGGATCGTTCTGGCACGGGTCCATGGCCAACGCGATGCCGCAGGCGATCGGCGCGCAGAGCGCGTTTCCGCGACGTCAGGTGATCTCGTTGTCCGGCGATGGCGGATTTGCGATGCTGATGGGCGACTTCCTGACGCTGATCCAGCACGACCTGCCGGTAAAGGTCGTCGTGTTCAACAACGGTACGCTCGGCTTCGTCGAGATCGAGCAGAAGTCAACGGGGTTTCTGGATTTCGGCACCACGCTCAAGAATCCCAATTTTGCGGCGATGGCGGAAGCCGCCGGCGTGCGGGCAATACGGCTTGAAGATCCGGGAGATGTCGAGAGCGGCATCGCAGATGCCCTGGCTCACGACGGACCGGTTCTGGTTGATGCGGTCGTGAGCCGGCTGGTGCTTCCCATTCCGCCCAGCATTACGGTCGAGATGGCCAAGGGATTTACGCTCTACATGCTGAAGGCCGTCATGGGCGGCCGCGGCGACGATCTCATTGATCTTGCCAAGGCGAATCTCTGGGACTGACAGGGTTGAGCAGCGACAAACGGTTGCTGTCACCGCCCGTCAACACGCTGCCGGCATGGGCAGCCTACGGGATATCCCTTAGGGAGATTATCTGAATTCAGGGGCGGGCGACACTTGGGTAATGCTTTGGCCGCCCGGATGCGATCAGGAGCGACATCATGCAAGCAAAAGACGTAATGACCTCTCCTGTCGTTTCGGTCGAGCCGGATGCCACAATATTGCAGGCCATTCGGACCATGCTGCAGAGGCGGATCAGCGGATTGCCGGTCATCGACAAGGACGGTCATCTGATCGGAATTGTCACCGAAGGCGATTTCCTTCGCCGGGTCGAAACCGGAACCGAGCGCCGGCGACCGCGCTGGCTTGAATTCCTCATCGGACCCGGCCGGCTTGCGGATGAATATACACGCTCCCACGGTCGCAAGGTGAACGAGGTGATGACGCCTGATCCGACCACAGTGACTGAGGATGCTCCGCTGGACGAGATCGTGAAGCTGATGGAGAGGCGTCAATTCAAGCGCATCCCCGTTGTGCGCGGAGAGCAGGTTGTTGGTATCGTCACGCGTGCCAACCTGGTTCACGCGATTGCCAGTGCCTTTCCCGAGGCGCAGGCAGTCGAACTCAACCGACGATGCGGCCATTCGTGCGCGGCTTATGGCAGAGCTGGAAAAACAGGCCTGGGCGCCGGCGGCTCTCATCAACCCGATCGTAAAAAATGGGGTTGTCGAAATATGGGGCACGATAACGGACGGCCGGGAGCGTCAGGCGATCAGGGTCGCGGCCGAGAATATCCCGGGCGTCAAAGCGGTGCGCGATCACCTGGTCTGGGTCGATCCCACTTCCGGTATGGTGATCGATCAGTCGGAGGAAGAATCGGCTGAGGCAGTGGCCTCCTGAGATCCCGTGAGGTTCGATGACGATTAGGTTGAACTCGTCAACGGCAGACTTGGCCCCATCTGCACTACTTAAGACGGGATCATCAGCATTTCGGTGGTCATCGTCCGCGCAGGCGGACGATCCAGTAATCACGGAAAGTCGGATTTGGCACGGCCTTGCCTCAACTTGGCGTGCGGGGGTTACCGGATGCCCCGCCTGAAGCGGGGCATGACAACCCGAGAGATCTAATCGATCTTGGCGATGAAGGGCAGATGCCGATACTCATGTGCGTAGTCGATGCCATAACCGACGATGAAAACGTCGGGTATGGTGAAACCGACAAAATCAACCTCAATCGGCAGTTCCCTGCGGCTCGGCTTGTCCACCAGCGCGCAGGTGAGGATGTTTGATGCCTGCTTGTCCCGCAGGAGATCGCGCGCATAGAGAAGGCTCCGCCCGGTATCGACGATATCGTCCACCAGCAGCACGGCTCGGCCGGCCGGATCGAGCTCGAGCTCGCCGATCAGCCGCACATTCCCTGAGCTCTCTCGTCCGATCCCGTAGCTGTTCAGCCGCATGAACTCGACGCTCGGATTGCAGCCGACGCGGTAAAGCGCGCGCACTAGGTCGGCGACAAAGACAAAACTGCCCACGAGCAAGCCCACCACCATGACGTTTTCGGGGAGGCGAGCAGCGGCCGCCTGCGCGAGCTCCTCGACCCGAGCGGTGATTTCCTTCTCCTCAAACAGCTTGGTCAGCTTGGGCGCGGCAATGCCGCGCTCGGGTTTGATCAGGTTGCCCATCAAAATGACGTGACCGTCTTCGCCGCCTCGACATAAACGTGCAACAGTTAGCGCAGATAGTGGAGATAGATTTGATCTAGCGCAATAATGTGCTGTTGGGTGCCGTAGGGTGGGCAAAGTCGCGCGCGCAGACAAGTCTACGCAGTCGGCGCAAGCTTGACTGCGCCGCGCCGTGCCCACGCGGTCGGGCGGTGCTGGTGGGCACGGCGCAGAGATGCTGCCTGGCTCGAGTTATCCGCTGAACGCGCGCCTTTGCCCACCCTACGGATCTACTGAGCAAAAGAGCTGTAGGAGTGCAAACGCAGTGAGCGCGATCGCGGAATTCATACAAGGGCTGCCGAAAGCAGAGCTGCACCTGCACCTCGAGGGCACGCTCGAGCCCGAGATGATGTTCGAATTTGCCCGTCGCAACGACGTTGCTCTGCCGTATCCGTCCGTCGATGCACTCCGGGCAGCCTATACGTTCCGAAACCTCCAGGAATTTCTGGACCTGTATTATCAAGGAACCAATGTCCTGCGGGAACGGCGCGACTTCTATGAGTTGACCTGGGCCTACATGGAAAAGGCCAGGCTGCAGAATGTCCGGCATGCCGAGGTATTCTTCGATCCGCAGGCGCACACGCGAAGAGGCGTTCGATTCGCCGACGTCATCGCGGGCATCGATGAGGCGTTACGAGATGCCCGAAATCGATTGGGTGTTAGCTCGAAGCTTATTCTCTGCTTTCTGCGTGACTTGACGGCCCAGGACGCCGTGGCGACCCTGAACGAGGCTCTCCCCTATAAGGAGCGCATCGTTGCCGTCGGGCTCGATTCGGCCGAAATCGGCAACCCACCGGCAAAGTTCAAAGAGCCGTTTGCACGCGCGCGAAATGCGGGTTTTCTGGCCGTAGCGCATGCGGGCGAAGAGGGTCCCGCCGAATATGTCCGTGAGGCGATCGACGTGCTTCATGTCTCGCGTATCGATCACGGCAATCGCTCGCTCGACGACGCGGCGCTCGTGGCACGCCTCAAAGAGGCAAGAATACCGCTGACGCTGTGTCCCCTGTCCAATCTCCGGCTGTGCGTCATCGATGATCTTGCCCGCTACCCGATCCGTCGAATGCTGGAGAAAGGGCTGCTCGCCACGGTCAACTCGGACGATCCGGCTTACTTCGGCGGATACGTGAACGAGAACTATCTGGCGATTCGGGATGCCATTGGGCTCACGCGGGAAGAGCTGATCGCGCTCGCCCGTAACTCGTTCGAGGCCAGCTTTCTGGATTCAAGTGAAAAGGCTGCGATGATCGACCAGGTCAACTCCTATGCGGCGGCGCATTGACAATGCCGTTGATATTTTCGCTCAGGAAGGGAAAACCGCGCGCGCGTCGTGAAGAAACAGCGCGCGCACCTTGTCCCAGAAATCTCCGCCCAACACAAACAAGCTGGCGAAGGTAACGAGGTCGAGCCCCAGATTGACGCAAACCCTCAGAACGTAGTCCTCGGGCAGCCAGGATGGAGCGTAGCTCGCGATCCAGGCATACAGTGTGGGACCCATCAACATATAGAGACCAATCGTGTAGCGCGTCCTGCCGACATTACCCGCCGGCTTGAGCGTCTTGAGGAACCGCATCGCGCCAGCCCAGATGCGCTCGAAATTATCCTTGCCCATCAGCGCGACCGCCGGAACGAGCATGATTTCGAAACCGAACAGGAGAATGCTGCTAACCACCGTCTTCACGGCGATGGGCCAGTCCGTCGCTGCTACAAGAAGCGTCCCCGCCGGCATGGCAAGGCCCAGGATGAGGAGGGCCACCCCCAACTTCAGGCGGCTGTCGGCGCTCATTTCAACTCTCCCTTGCTTTTTTACGGCAGCGTGACCATGCCCAGGACAAGGTGCTTTCCGGCACGAGGGGGTGGTGCCAGCATCGAAATGCGCCCCCTGCCAGTAAACCGCGCTAAACGGAATAGTTCGAACTGTTTTGGCCCGCTTTCGCGAGCTCGTTCGCCGGTTCGGCAGCTCGGCAGCGAGCGAATCGTCCTGCTGGGGTGATCTACTCGCTTCGAGTGGTACAGCGATAAACACGGATGCCTACGCCGACGCACATGCTCGCCATCACGTGCAATCAGGCGCCGCGTTCGCTGCGCCGGCTGGCTTCGAACAGGAACCAGGTGCGGCGCTCGGCCTCGTCGATCCAGGTCTCGATCAGGCTGGTGGTGGCGACGTCGTTCTGCTCACCGCAGAGGTCGTGGGTCTCGCGCATGTTCGCCGTCAGCTGCTTGTTGTCGTCGCGCAGCTCGGCGAGCATGTCCAAGGGCGTGACGAAGTCGGCGTCATTGTCCAGGATGCGCTGCAGGCGGCTGATGTGCCCGATCGAGCGCAGTGTCGTACCGCCGATCTTGCGCACGCGCTCGGCAATGTCGTCGGTGGTGGCGAAGATCTGCTCGGCCTGCTCGTCCAGGAGCAGATGATAGTCGCGAAAGTGCGGGCCGGAGACGTGCCAGTGAAAATTCTTCGTCTTGAGATACAGCGCGAACATATCCGCAAGCAGGATATTGAGCGCCCCGGAAATATCCCGGACGGCGTTGTTCGTAAGGTCCGTCGGGGTGTCGAGGGCTGCCTTTCGACGCGTCTTCGCTTCGCTCGTAGTCATCGCTTCACCTGTCTTCTGGTCAGTGGAAAAGATAGTTAAGAGCGCCCATAATCACATTCAGGACCTTCAACATTCAAGTAGATGCTTTCGTTCCCGGCACGACGCTACGGGCGGGTCTCAAAGTCCGCCCCTGCAAAAGGCCAACAGGTCTGCGTTGACCTGCTCCTTGAGGGTTGTGCACATGCATTATTGTTACGGAGACGTGGTTGCTGCTTTCGCCATCGCATCGAGTGCGCCAGTCATCGCAGCAACCGCCGTGTCGACCTCGTGTCCCAGTCCGTGCCGCCTCGCGAGCCAGCTCGGGTCGTTGTATGAAAGCCATGTCTTGCCCGATCCGTCCTGCCAGACCAGCGCCTTCAACGGGAGATCGATTCCGATCGTTTGAATTGACTGCATGAGCGGCGTGCCGCCCTTGGCATTGCCAAAGATCAGGACCTCTGTCGGGCGCAACGGCAGGCCAACCGCGGCAGCACCCGCCGCATGATCGATGCGGGCAAATACGGTCATGCCCTTTGCCTTCACCGCGGCCTCAAATCTGTTCATCGTCTCCTTCGGCCCGTTGCCGCTCGGCAGCGTTGTCAATCCATCTACGGCCATTGCTTGCGCTCCACATAGGCACATCGCTGCGATCAACGTGACGGTTCTAACTATCGTCGGAAGACCTTGCTCTGGTTTCATGACGATCCATTGTTATGCCCCCCGACCCATCCGGCCATGGCAGGGGCGACCATCGGACTGCTGGCGGGCGCCTTGACCGCCGCTGCTTAACCGCTGGCCTGCACCAACGACGGCGGCTTCATGTGGCCTTCTGGTATTGCGTCAGTATCTTAATGGTCGCCGGTCTTGGCGCGGCCGTCGGTCGGCGGACGCTGACCTGGCAGGGCCCGTTCGGTGGAACCGAGACCGTTTTCCGATTACGTTGAACCGATCTTTTCCGTTAGCACCGTCATGCCGGGCCAAGCCCGGCCATGACGAGCTCAACCTAATCGGAAACGCTTTAATAGCACTCCGGATAAGTGTGGCGGTAGGGATACTGACAATTGTACGGCAAATAGCCGTAGCCGCCGAAGCCATGGCGGAATCCCCCATGCTCGTGACCTGCATGGAAGCCGCCGAAGCCTCCGGCCATGCGGCCCGCATGGAAGCCGCCAAAGTGGCCGCCGCCTGCAAAATGACCGCCGCCAAAACCACCGCCACGAGCGAGTGCGGCGGTCGAGAGCGCGGTACCGCCGATACCGACCGCAGTCGCCATAACAATCGCAGCCACCGTCTTACGCGATAAAGCCTTGAGCAATAAAGCCTTACGCAACATGAGAACCTCCTTGCCAGATGCAGGTTGCGCTCCATTGTGCGGAGACCGGTAATGGATCGCCATGCGCTGCTATTTGGGCGCCATGCCGTGCTGTCGCTTGTCTGAAATTGTTGTTGATTTTCGGTGCTTGCTGAATCGTTCTGCGCACCTGGCTGAAATAAAACACTGCCACGGCTGGGTCATGGTTTTCAGCGACCAAAGTTACAGCAGATGACGGGGCCAAGAGTAGGAAGACTTTCAAATCGAATACCACATACGCGGACACGCGAATGGCCCGTTGCCCTCTATGCCGTAGCTCATTCCGGTCCCGTGCACACGATGCGGAATTTTCCAAAAGGCAGAACGCTCATGAAAGCCTTCATTGCAGCTTTGACATTTGCCACTCTCATCGCCGGCACCGCGTTCGTCACATCAGCTGATGCCGCGCGGCGGTCGGCGCCCAACTACTCCCAAACTCGCGTCCGCCGCGATTCCGGAGGGTCGTGGCAATGCTATCCTTACTGCGAGGGCGGCACGTACGAGGGCCGCCCGGTTAGCGAATGGATGAAGCCGGATCGGTGGTGATCGCTTGCGGGCTTGGGCGACAAGTATTGATGGGCGCAAACGAGGCTTAGATCAGACCTGCCGCCAGCCGGGCTTGCTGGGGTCCACCAGCGTCAAGTCGACCGGCGCGATTCCGAACAGTGCGATCACGGCTGGCTGCTTCGCGTCGCGCTTCACGCCGTCGTAGTGGGGCGTGTGAGCCACCCGCCGAACGAATCCTCCGGCAGGTACCGGGACAGTCTGATCCGGATCAAAGTCGGCGCCGCTGTTCACCCACCACGTGCCGGAAAGTACAAGCGACAGACGATCGGTTGCGTAAGAATGTGGCGCGCTCATATAGCCGGGATACCATTTCATCAGGACGAGATAAGGTCCCGGCGTGTCCAGGCCCCCGTAGAGCGGCGCCATTTCGCCGCTATGCACCGGAGCACCGCTCCAAGGAACGAATCTGATGGCGTCAGGATGGGTAATAATCGTCTCGGAGGGATCGATCCGGCTCGCCTTCGCGGCCCTGTCCGAGGCGATGAGCGGTATGCTCGCCACCATCAGCGATGCGAGCAGCAACGCGCGCCGGGTGGCGGGCACTGTGCCCTCGGCAGCAACGAAGGTGTTGGATAGCTGGTCCAGGACATTTTTGGACACCATTGCGGTCTCCTTTACCGGCAGGACTGGCTCTATTTGGATGTGTTACCGAATGAACCAGCAGGCCTGTTTGCTCTTGCGATGATTTGCGTTGTGTTGCTCTCTTTGTGAGAGACGTTGCATCTGAGGCCGCAAGGCTCACGTGAGGGACGAAACCCTTATTGCTGAGTGCGCGGGAAAAACCCATCCGTCAGCGTCTGCATGAAGCTCACGATCGCATCTTCCTCGGCATCCGACAGGCCGAGACGCCCAACGCGCTTGGTGTTGAGGTTCTCGGTCGATTCCGGTGCAGGCCAGCACGTCGTGCCCTCGCCGGGATCATGCGGCTGGCATCGCGGCAGCACGTCGCGGGTGTTATAGAAATGCATGATCGACTTGAGGCTCTTGAAATAGCCGTTGTGCCCGTAGGCCTTGACGAAAGCGGGGTACGGCCGCTTGTCCACATTGCGCAGTGTCGGAACCTGAAATCGCCCCCGGTTGTCGGTAGCGAGGCTGCGCCATCGTGCATCCACCGCCGAAGGGTGGCTTAGCGGAGGCTGCCTCAGCGGCTGCAGAAAGCGGCCGACGCCTCCGTCGACGAACGAGGGGCCCGCTTCATTGGCGACATAGCCGAACGCATCGGGCCGGCCTTCCGCATAATAAGGAAGTCTCGGATTGGCGGGGACGCCGATATTGCTGGCGGTGAAATCGGTGAACAGCGGGTCCTCGCCAGGCCCGCCGTCACGGTGACAGGCATTACACTGCGCTTTGCCGCGGAAGAGGTCGTATCCCTGCTGCTCCTGCGGTGTCAGCTGCGCCTTGCCTGCGAGCGCCGCGTCGAACTTCGAGGTGAAACTTGTCACCTCTGCTGAGACCTCATAATTCGCGATCGACTGCGCCATCTGATCGAACGTCGCCATCGCGCGTCCGCGATCGACCGAGCTCAGATGCACCGGCAAAGGATCGCTGCTGGGCGGAGGGCCGGGGCGGGCGCAGACCTGCTCCACATCGGCGGGCCAGGCGAGCGCGAAGGCCTGCGCTCCCCACACCGTCTCGAACAGCGCGCGATAGGGCCGTTGCGAGGCGCGATGGACGGCGCAGGCGATGTCGGGCAGTCCCATCTCCACCGGGTTGGTCGGCGGTCCTTGCGCCTGCTCCGCGGCCGGGTTGCCCAATCTGCGGCCGGTCGCGCGCATGTCCCAGAAATTGCCGCCGACGAGATCGCCCTGACCGGGATTGTAATGCAGCACTGGCGCGAGCGGCGCATAGGCATGCGATTGCGGCGTGCGGTCGCTGAAACGCGTGCGCACCGAGCCGGGATACGAGCCGGTCGTGCGGTTGAGCTCCGACACCGGACCGGTGAAGCCGGT
Source organism: uncultured Alphaproteobacteria bacterium (assembly GCA_963841705.1). Lineage (GTDB taxonomy): Bacteria > Pseudomonadota > Alphaproteobacteria > Rhizobiales > Xanthobacteraceae > VAZQ01. Next base: position 164,755 of record CAWJDY010000023.1, on the reverse strand, counting down.
ATCCGGCATATGGCAGAAGGCGCAGGCCTGGTTGTGGTTTACCGAGAGGTGCTTGTCGTAGAGCATCAACTTGCCGAGCAGCTCGACTTGCTGGACCTGATTGTCCGGCGGCTCCCTGAGCCGTTCGATGCTCTGCGCCTCGATGCGGTCGATCTCAGCCTCGACCTGCGCAATTTCCGCCAATGCCTGAGGCGAGAGCACTGTGCTGCTCTCTTGCGGAGCCGGCTGCGCACGCGACGCGTCTGCGCCAAGCGCGACGGCGATCGCAGCCGCCGCAAGCAACGAAGGCGCGCCCGGTACCTTCATTCCGGAGCCCCTCGCGGAATGCTTGGGTTGCTGAGCCCCCTACTCACCAGACGGCGTCTGCGATAGGGGGCCGTTGATGACCGGCAGTTGCGGGGGCGGCGGGAGCGGGGCCGGAATCCGGCTTTGATACCTGGGTATCGAGGGAGGCACCGGGGCGAACAGCCCAGGATCCCGCATAACCGCGCCACGATTAAATCCGGATTCAAATCCGCCACCTTGACCAAAGCCTTCGCGTGCAAACGCCGATGTAGATCCTAACACGCAAGCCGTCCCTAACAGTACAACAAAAATACGCTTCATGATCGCTACTCCTCATTCTGCGGACAGTCCCGCCCTCCGATACAGTACAGATAGTCGTCCGCCAGAAACTGACTTTGTCCGAATTGCTCTGTTCGGAGAGAGCGATCGTGCGCTTACCCGAACAAAGAGTGCGACCGGCCTCCGCCGAGCGGAGACCGGTCGCGGCCAAACCCGGTTCGGGGGAGGGGGGCTGGGGGGAGCCAACCGGGTGGCTCAACACTACCGATCTCGCGGAGAATAGCTTTGGCGTTCTTGCTGCGATTGGCCCGATCTTGCGCGAATTCCGGAGGCGATCGCCTATCGGGACACCGTATATCTACTTCGTCGCCACGGCGTCGGCCGGGCGCGCCTGCACCGGGCTGCCGTCAACGAGGCCGACCGGCGGGTTGAGGATCACCTGATCGCCCGCCTTGACCCCGGTGTCCACCTCTACGCGCGTGCCGAAATCGCGCGTCACTCTCACCTTGCGGATCTCCGCCTTGCCGTTGTTGACGACGGCCACCTGCAGGCCGTTGCGGTTGAAGATGATCGCTTCGGCGGGGACGACGAAAGAGGATGTCGTGCGCGGGATCTTGAGCTCAACGGTGCAGTAGATCCCGGCCAGCAGCGCGCCATCCGGATTGGGAATGTCGACCTCAGTCAATAGCGTGCGCGTGCCGCTCTGCAGCGCATCGGCGGTCCGGGTCACCTTGCCGGGGAAGTCGCGATTTGGGAGCTCGGGCACGCGTGCGATAGCGTCGATGCCTGGTGCCACACCGAAGGCCGCATCCTGCGGCACGTATACCCACACGCGGATCACGTCCTTCTGCATGATCTCGAACATGAAGGTGCCGCCGGTAACGTTGCCCTGCACCAGACTGCCGACGTCGACGTTGCGCTGGGTGATGACACCGTCAAATGGTGCGACGACCGAGGCATAATCCAGGGTCTGACGGAGCTGCTTGATCAGCTGCTCCTGCGCCGCGACGTTATGTTGCGCGACGGCAACCGCGGCCTCGTTCGCCTTAAGGGTCTGGACATCAATCGTGCCCTGCTGCTGGGTCACCCAGCCGTCCCGCACAAGCGGCCGGTCCCGGTCCCAGGTCACCTGTGCGAGCTTCTGGTTCGCCTCCGCCTGCTGCTGCGCCGCCCTGAGCTGATTGAGCGTGGCCTCGTTTTGCGAGATCTGGTCATTGATCTCGGGCACGGCGAGCTCGGCGAGCAACTCGCCCTTCTTGACGCGATCGCCGATATCAACGTTGCGCTTGGCGATGTAGCCGGTGGCGCGGGCATAGACGTTCGCCGCGGCAAATGCGGCCGTCGTGCCCGGCAAGCTGACCGACATGATGCCGGGACTTGCCTCGACCGTCGCCACACGCAGGCTGGGCACGAAATCCCGGTTCTGCTTGGCAGTCGCCATGACCTGCTGCTGCCGCGAATAGTGTCCCCACGTGCCCAGCCCGAGCCCGCCGGTGAGCACCAAAAATCCGCCCACCGCGAACAAGCGGCCGCCCCATCGGCGGCGCAATTGCAGGCGCTGCTTTGGCGCGTTCTCGATCTCGCGCTCGACAGCGGGCCTGTCCCGGCGATCCTGGACGATCGCATCATCCCGATTGCGAGCAAAATCATTCATCGGGCAGATCCCGGAACACGCCATAGGCTGGGACGCCGTCGTTGTGCTTGCGCAGCACGGCAAAAAGATACGGGACAATCAGGAGGGTGGTGGGAGTCGCGAACAGAAGGCCACCAATCACCGCGCGCGCGAGCGCCGCATTCTGCTCCTCGCCGGCGCCGCCGATCGCCATGGGGATCATGCCGACGATCATCGCGGCCGCCGTCATCAGCACCGGGCGAATACGGGTATGGCCGGCGTCGATCGCGGCCCGCAACGCGGGCCTGCCGTTGAGCTGCTGCTCGCGCGCGAACGTGACCAGCAGAATGGAATTGGCCGAGGCGACGCCGACCGCCATGATCGCGCCCATCAGCGAGGGGACGCTCAGCGTCGTGCCGGTGATGAACAGCATGGTAACGATGCCGCAGAGGGTCGCGGGCAGCGCCAGGATCACCACGAACGGGTCGGCGAAATTCTGATAGTTCACGACCATGAGCAGATAGACGAACACGGCCGCAAACAAGAGACCGGTGCCCAGATCCCGGAACGAATCGCGCATGCTCTGGATCTGGCCCATCACCTGGATCGTGTTGCCGGGCTTGAGCTCCTTCTGCAACTCGGCGACGATCTTGCCGATCTCGTCCGAGATGCTGCCGAGGTCGCGGCCCTGCGCGCTGGCATAGATGTCGTACACCGGCTGGATGTTGCTCTGGTTCAGGTTGGTCGGAACGCTGTCGCGCTGGAACGTCGCCACGTTGCTCAGCAGGCCCGGTACCGGCGGGCCGTTCGACGCGATTGCTGTCGACACCGGCGTGTTACTGAGCTCGCCGAGGGAGCTCAGCAGATGCTCCGGCGTCTGGACCGTGATGTAATACGGAATCCCGTTTGCCGGATCGGTCCAGAAATTGGGCGTGACCTGCTCCGAGGAGCTCAGGCTGACGTTGAGGTCGGTGGCGACGGTTTGCGCATTGAGACCGAGCTGCAGCGCCCGCGACCGGTCGATCTTCGCCATGAATGCCGGCGCATCGAGCTCCTGCTGAAGGTGCGCGTCGGCGATGCCGGGGATGGCCGCGATGCGGCGCCGCAGCTCATGCGCCACGCGCACGTTGGTGGCACGGTCGCGACCGACGACCCGAACGTCGACCTGCGCCGGCAACCCGAAATTGAGGATCTGGGTGGTCATGTCGGCGGCCTGGAAATAGAAAGTCACGGACGGAAAGGCGACCGGCAGCACCTCGCGGAGCCGGCGCACGTAGCCGGCGGTCGGCGCGTGTCCCTCCTTGAGCGATACCAGGATCACGCCGTCGTTGACGTTGATGGTCGAGCCGTCGGTGAACGAGAGATTGTACGCCCGCTGCGGCACGCCGATGTCGTCGACGATGAGCTCGCGATCGCGCGCCGGAATGACTTCCCGGATCTTGTCCTCGACCTCCTGGAAGATGCGCTCGGTGGCTTCGATGCGGGTCTCTGCCGGTGCGCGCACGTGGAGCTTGATCTGTCCCCCGTCGATGGCTGGGAAGAAGTCGCGGCCGACGAGCACGAGCATCACGGCTCCCAACGCGAGCATCAGTGCGGCGACGAACGGGATGATGACCCGACGCTTGAGCAGCATCGTGAGTACCCGGACGTATCCCTGGCGAAACCGCTCGAACGCGCGCTCGAAGCCTTGGTGCAAACGCGCGAACAGGTTGCGTGAGTCATCTGACCCGCCGTGGTGCTCGCCCTTGAGCAGCAATCCGATGATGACCGGCGTCAAGGTCCGCGACAGGACGTAGGATGCCAGCATGGCGAACACGACCGCGAGCCCGAGCGGGGTGAACAGGAATTTTGCCGGCCCTTCGAGAAACACCACCGATGTGAACACGCAGCTGATCGCCAAGGTCGAGACCATGGTCGGCACCGCAATGCCGGCGGAGCCGTGCAGCGTCGCCGCGGCAAGGTTCATGCCTTCGCTGCGCAAGCGATGGGTGTTCTCGATCGTCACCGTCGAATTGTCGACCAGGATGCCGACCGCGAGCGCCATGCCGCCCAGTGTCATTGTATTGAGCGTGTGGCCGAGGAAGTGGAGGACGACGATGGAGGTGAGGATCGACAGCGGGATGGAGATCAGGACGATCAGGGTCGAGCGCCATGAGCCGAGAAACAACAGGATCATCAGCCCGGTGAGCCCGGCTGCGATCGCCCCCTCGCGAACCACGCTCGCGATCGATGCGGTGACGAGCTTCGACTGATCGAACAGCTCGTTGATGCTCAACCCGGGCGGCGCTGCGGCACGGGCAATCTGGAGGACCTGGCGAACCCCGTTGACGACAGCGACGGTCGAGGCATTGCCGTTCTTGATGACGCTCAGCAATACGGAGCGCCCGCCGTCGGTGCGGACGATGTTCTGCTGTACCGCCCAGCCGTCGTGCACCTGGCCGACATCCTTTACGAATATCGTCGGCCCATTGGTGTATCTGATCGGAATGTTGTTGAGGTCGGCGATGGTCACGGGCATCGCGTTGGTGCGCACCGTATATTGCGTATCGCCGATCTTCGCGAGACCCGCCGGCAATGTGAGAGTCTGCGCATTGACCGCATTCACTACGTCCAACGGAGTCAGGCCCTTGGCCTGAAGCTTCAGCGGGTCGATGTCGACCATGATCTGCCGGTACTTGCCGCCGTCAGGGGTAGGAAAAGTCACGCCCGGTACCGGGGCCAGCTGCTGGCGCAGATTATAGAGCCCGTAGTCGTAGAGCTGCTGCTCGTTGAGGCGGTCGGAGGTGAGGCTGAGCTGCAGTACCGGAACGCTCGACGCGTTGTATTGCACCACAATCGGCGGCTGGATGCCGGTCGGCAGGAGCGCACGGATCGCATTCGTGGCCGCGACGATCTGCGAGATGGCAAGGTCGAGATTGACGTTGGGCTGGAAGTAGATTTTTTGCACCGAGATGCCGTTCAGCGTCTGCGCCTCCATGGTCTTGATACCGGTGACGTTGGAACTGATCGCGTACTGGCTGTAGGTGGTGACCCGCTGCTCCATCTCCGGGGTGCTCAGTCCGGTGTACTGCCAGATCACCGACACCACCGGGATGTTGATTTCCGGAAAGATGTCCATCGGCATGACAGCGATAGACGAGATGCCGAGAAACAGAATCAAGACGGCCAGCACGTAGAACGTGTACGGAAATCTTAATGCAAATCGAACGATTCCCATGGGGATAGCCGTGTTTCTGGCGCAATGCGATTGCCCACAGCCGCGTGAGCCAGCTGCGCTGCCAAAGACCTAATCGTCGCTCGGACAACTGCGGTTCCCATAATTTTGCTGTGAGCGCAGACCTGCCATGCTAAAGGCGCATGTCCGAGGTGGCAAAAGCCGTGCCTACGGCGGATCGGGGGTACGCTCAGAATAAGAACCGGACATGCGACTTGTGCTTTGCAGCGAAAATGCACCCCGATTGACCGCTAATGGAATGGTCCCGAATCAAGCACGACGGATATCGCTTGATGGTCCGCCGCGATGGTAATCGTCGGGTGCCGTCCCGCTATCGCCGCTTGCGATGCGTTCGCCCCGCTTAGACAGAAACTGTCCATCGATCGAGAGCGAGAGCGGACGGTCGCTGCCGAGGAACACCGGCCGCACTACGTGGGACCGAAAACGCCAAGTCCCGTCCTCACCGCGCACGCACTCACCGATAACATCGGCGATCAGGCACGGCGAGGTCGCGCGCTGCACCGGCGGAGGGCCGTTCCCGCGAAACAGGCTGAGTGCCGCCACAAGGCGTGCGTGGTGGTCGTCCGTCGCGAAGACCTGCAGGTTGTTGATAAGATGCCGGGAGGTCGTCGGGCCGCGCCGAGCGCGCCATGCATAGAACGCGCGGATCTGGTCGTGCCCGGCGAACCTGTTCTGGCCGACCGCATACAATCCATCCGGGAGATAAAACTCGTGGGCATTGCGCCCGCCGTTCAGGTCGACGTCCCACCAGTAGTTGGTTTCGAGCCGGTTGAGGGCGTACCACAACCCCGCGTCGGGGGTGTCACTCATGCATGTCATTGGCGCTTCTTCCCAGGCGCGGACGTTCATGCATGTACCGCGCCTTGTTTCAAGGATTTAATATCACCCCTGCCGTGTAGCAACAGCGCGACAGGCCCGCTGCACTGCGGAGTTTTGATCCGGCTTATGGCCCAACCGGGGCGGACTTGAACACGCTAGCCCGAAACTTCGGCTCGAGCTGGAGCGCCCGCCGGACTGCTTCGCTTGCATGCTGCTGTTGGCCGAGTCTTGACAAACTCGCTGCGAGCACTGCGTGCTCGTGAATGAAGCCCGAGTTGGATTGCACGCGCTGAAGCGCTGGCTGAACCCGCCTGCTCTTGCAAGCGGTAGGGCACGGACCGTGCCGTTCCACATGATCCTGCGCAAATTGCTCATCTCGACCTCCTGCTTCGAGAGGACCTGAGTCTCATGCGCGCGCCGCATTCGACACGTCGAAGCTATCTGGACCTGATCGGCGACGGGCTTCTATTGCCGCGGCGATTTTGCTGAGCCTTGTTCATTCTTGCGGCAACCGAGCTCAAGGCGCTGCCCGTCAAAGGGGCTCCGAACGCATTCGCCGGCTGCGGCCGCTCGATCGACCCCAATCGTGTCCTCTTCGTCACAGGCTGCCTCAGTTTGCCGAGCATAAAGCGACAAGAATACCTCAAGAGCGGCAATCCTAGGCAAGCCGCGCTTTGCTCGACGAATTACACTCAAAATCGTTCGGCAGGAGAAGCGCAATGGCATTTGTGGCTGAAAAGACGTTCACGGTCGATGGAATCTGCATTCCCGACACGCGACTTGCCCGTGAGATCACACAATTCGTCCGGGATACCGAGCCTGCGCTGCTGTTCCACCATTCGAGCCGCGTCTATTATTGGGGTGCGCTTGCGGGAAAGCATCGTGGTCTCAAGTTCGATCGTGAGCTTCTCTATGCGGGAGCGATGTTTCACGACATGGGCCTGACCCCTGCGCACAGCAGCGCCCGCGAGCGCTTCGAGGTCGACGGCGCGAACGCCGCCCGCGACTTCCTCCGCACTCACGGCATTGACCAGCACGACATCGATACGGTCTGGACGGCCATCGCTCTGCACACGACGCCGGGCATCCCGCAGCACATGCACCCCGTTGTCGCCCTGGTGACGGCCGGCGTCGAGATGGACGTGCTGGGACTCGCCTATGATGAATACAGCGACGCGGAACGCGAAACGGTCGTGCACGCGCATCCGCGCACCAAGCACTTCAAGGAAGACATCATCCAGGCGTTCTACGACGGCATCAAATACAAGCCGGACACGACGTTCGGCAATGTGAAGGCCGACGTGCTCGCGGACAAGGATCCGGCCTTCAGGCGCGGCAACTTCTGCAGCGTGATTCGCGGATCAGCCTGGAGGGGCTGATGGGCGGTGCCAAGCTGCACATCAAGCAGCGCCATGTCGAAAATTGCACCCGCGCCGATCCTGCATACGGCGCCGGTGTCGCGAAAGCCCTCGGGCTGGAGCAGCCTGCGCTGGCGGCTGCCGAGTAGTCGCAGTTCAGGTTGATCGCTGCGGCATGGCCCGCAAGACCCTTACGATGGAGAACTAAGCCGGCACGACAGGCGCCTTGGTCTTGCGCAGCGCGTCCATCACCTGCCGATCCAGCTGCAGGTGCGCATTCACCAGCTCCGGCGGGGTCAGCGCCATCCACTGATCGAGCGACACGTCGGCGAAGTAGCTGCTTTTGAACATTTCGAGAAAGCGTACCGGCGTGGGGCCGGTATTCTCGATGTAGTGTCCGTTGGCGAAGGGCACGTATCCGACGTCGCCGGCACGAAAGTCGAAGGTGCGGGCCTGGCCGGACGCCGCGAACACGCCCATGCGCGCTTCGCCTTCGATGTAGTATTGCCATTCATCGGTGTTGGGATGCCAGTGCAGCTCCCGCATTCCACCTGGCTCGACCTCGACCAGGGCCGCGGCGATGGTGGTGGAAACCGGAAATACGCTGGAGTCGGTGATCCGCGCTGTTCCGCCCTTTGTCCTGATCGGTTCCTGCGCCAGCATACGATGCGTGAAGCTTTGCTGCACGGGGGTGGCGCCTGCAATCTTGTCGGCGCTGAGCGGTCCCGGGACAGGGGCAGGGAAGATGTATCGCTCGCTCGGGTCTGGCGTATGCCCGAAAAACGAGGCGGCCACGCCGAAATTCTTGCCCAGCACTTCGTTCGGCGTATGCTTGAACCAGTCGGTGATCAGGAAGGTGTCGTCCTCGTCGAAGTCGCCATCATCAAAGACCAGAAGGAATTCGCAACCGTCCGGGTTAAGTCCCTGAATGGAGTGGGGAATGCCCGCGGGAAAATACCAGAGATCGCCGACGCCCACGTCGTCAACGAAGTTGCGCCCTTGCGCATCGACGGCGGTGACGCGCGCAGTGCCATAGAGCATGTAGGCCCACTCGGCGGCCTTATGCCAATGCAGCTCGCGCACGCCGCCGGCGTTGAGCCGCATATTCACGCCGGCGATGCTCTTGGCAACGCCGAGCTCGCGCCTCGTCACCTGACGAGTCCAGCCGCCCGTCTCCAGCCGCATATGCGCATCGGAAAATGAGAAACGCAGGTTCGGCAGGGTGCCGTGATCGGTAGACGGCGGCACGAGCAGATCAGGATTCTGCCGGTCTAGCGTGAGATTGCGCGGACCGTGATCGGTGCCGCCGTGTCCGGGGCGCTGAGGCTGCGGCGTGGGCGCGCTGGACTGCGCGCGGGCCGCGGTCGCGGCAGTGACGAAGCCTCCGGCCGCGGCCGTCGTCAACACGTTACGACGTGAGATGGAATTCATGATGTCCTCCCTGACATTCCCGTCGCTCTCAGGCGACAGCGAGCGTATCGAGTTCGATAATACGCCAGCTCTGCTGGCTTTGGCATGCCCATTACGGATATGACTCATTCGGATATGCCTCATGGAGTTGGGAACCAAACCACTTTGTTGTTTTTGCCGCGATAGGGCGTTCTTGCGGTAATTCCGGTTAGAATTCGCCATCTGTTTGAGGATTTTGGGCAAGAAGCTGCAAGCGCGGCAACCTTCGGCAAGCGCAGCATCGGCGGACCGCCAACTTCAGGTGAAGAGCCTGGGTGATTGGAAACGCACCAGGCCATGCCTCAGCGCTGATCAAGCTGGGCCACAGCGAAGGGAGGTTCGAGATGAGTGCATTTTCAGACTCGTATGTCTTGCGAGTGCTGCTTGCGGCCCCGACGGCGGCGCACAGCCTCGGCACTGTCGCTCGGCAGCGGCGCTGGTTAAGGACCTCTCCGGTCGACCCGTACCGGCCCGAGCTGCACTGTAGTCGCGGTCCCGGTCCGAAATGGCGGCAGAAACACGCGCCCTGCGCTGGTTGTCATAGCCCGCGCGGCGAAGTTTCTTTCACTTCGGCGAACGGCATGGCTCAGACCTCGTATACGTAGAGGCGGCGAGATCCTCGCGGCCTCGAAGCTTTCAGAAGCGCAAGCGCAATCCGACCGTGGGGTCGATGTTGTTGCGCTCGATAAAGCCGTTAGCCAATCCGCCATTCTCTTTCGAGAACATGAGGCCGGCATAGAGATCCCATTTCGGTGCAAACTGCCAATCGATAACGCCGGAGATCGCGTTGAACGTACCGGTGCATTGCGCGTGCTCGCTGCCGGCGCAGGGCAAGGGCCCCGCCGTGGGGGTGCCGAAGTAAGAGTTCTGAGTGTAATGGTAGTAGGCGGCGGTCACATCCAATTTGTCGGTAAGGCCATATCTCACACCGGTCCACATGACCTGGAAAATCTTGTTGCCGAAACCGTCGACACCGAAGGCTGTATTGATGATGTTCGTGTTGTTGATCGCAGTACATCCCTCGCAAAGAAAAGTCCCCCCGATATCCTTGAAAGCCGTCTGCGGATCGCTGGGCGCCATATAGGTGATGCGTTCGTAACCGCCGTATACCTTCAGCCGTCCGATGGCGTATTTGGCTACCAGCATCACGGCGCTGTTGTCGGAGATCGTCGCCGTGAGCGTCTGCGGCAGGAACGGCGGTATCGGCATCCTATTGGCGTCATTGCTGCTGCTGTGCCCGTCCATGCGGGCCGCCGAAGCCGATTGGCCTTACAACCAATGTGGCGCAGCTGCCACATGGTACGAAATTCTCCTGCCATGGGTGCATAAGGGCGCTGACTGTGGCTAACCGTCGCTTGTGGAAAGACCTTTGCCGCGTGACAATTATCCAGGCTGAAGCAGGGGGCTCGCATGACTAAGCTCGGCATTGTTGCTGCCACGATCCTCGCCGCCGCCGTCGCGCTGTGCAGCGCAGAGGCGTGGGCCGCCGACGGCACCGCGGCGACGGCTTCCAAGCCCAAGACGTGCACCAACTTTTGGGACTTTGTTGCCACCAACTGCGAGCTGACCTGGCAGGGCATCACGGTCTACGGCATCGTCGACATGGGGGGTAGCTACCAGACCCACGGCGCGCCGTTCGATCCGCGCTCCTCTGTCGGAGCCTCATATCTGCTCCAGCGTCAGAATAGGTCGGCAATCTGGAGCCTTGCGCCCAACGGGTTGAGCAACTCAACCATTGGCATCAAGGGAACCGAGCCGATCGGCGGGAACTTCTCCTTTGTTTTTGCTCTCGACGCCGGCTTCGACCCGTATACCTTCAAATTCTCCAATGGACCGGGGGCTGCTGATTGGAACTCAGGAACTCCGCTCAACCAGCAGACGGCATGGGCTGATACGAGCCGAGCGGGCCAATGGTACAACGGCCAAGGATACGTCGGCATCAGCTCTCCGACCTATGGCACGCTGACCGCTTTGCGGCAGAACGTGCTCACCTACGACGGTGTCCTCGCCTACGATCCGCTGGGCGGCTCCTACGCCTTCTCGCCGATCGGCTTTCAGGGAATAACCTGCGGCGGTGGCAATACCGAGAACTGCAGACAGACGACGTCGCTGAAATACAAGATCACCATCGGCCACTTCCGGGCAGCGGCGCTGTGGCAGTTCGGTACGTACCGGCAAAACAACGCCTCCAATGGCGCCTACCAGATCCAGGCCGGCGGCGATATCCCGACCTGGGGCAAAGGCCTGCTCTCGTTCGACGCAATCTACAGCTATGTCAGAGATTCCGTGGCGACATCACTTGGCGCAGGAAGCCTCGACGCCAATGGGGTCCCGATACCGCCGTTCCTGCCGCAGCCGCTCACCGCCACGCTCTCCGACAATTACGCGGTGATGCTGCTGGCCAAATACTCCATTCAAAGGCTGAAGCTGTATGCGGGTTACGAACGAATTACGTACATGGCGCCCAGCGATCCGCAGACCGATTTTACCAATGTCGGGGGCGATTTTGTTTGCGAGGGCTGCATCGCGTTCAACAACACGAACATCGTCAATACAGCCTACGGCCGCGACGGTCTTGGCAACAAAATCCTCCAGGTCGTGTGGACCGGCGCGAGATACTCCCTTACCGACAAATTGGATGTGATAGCCGCCTATTATCACTACACGCAGAACTCCTTCTTCGGCACGCCCGCCGCGGGGCCCTTGCCCTGCTCCGGCATGGAGCACTCGCAATGCGCAGGCACGTTCAACGCGATCTCCGGCGTCGTCGATTGGCAGTTTGCACCGAAATGGGACGTCTACCTCGGCGTCATGTCCAGCTCGGATGATGGTGGACTGGCCAACGGCTTTCTCGTGCGCAACAACGTCGCTACCACGGCCGGAATGCGCTTCCGCTTCTGACCCTGCGGGGCTCCAAATTTTGGACAACGGACCGCCCGCGGGCGTGCGGGGTTTCACCGCTACTCGCTGAGGATCGCCGTGAGCAGATCACCTACTGCTGCAGGTGCCCCCGCAGTTTACTGACATCCTCGGGCTGGACTCATTCGGCCACAGTCGGCGCCATATCCAGCCATGGCAGGAGAATTCGAATCCAAGTGGCGCCCGCGCCACAGTGATTTTAGAAAGGCGCTTCCAGTAGCCGCCCTTTACTGGAATGCGACCTCGGCAAGACTCCTGAGCTTCCGCGAATGCAGCCGTTCCCTTTCCTGCGCCTTCAGCTTTTCCAGCGCCTTGAGCCCGATCTCCAGGTGTTGTCCGACCCGCTTGCGGTAGAATTCACCAGCCATGCCTGCGAGCTTGATCTCGCCATGCAGCGGCTTGTCGGAGACGCAAAGAAGCGTGCCGTAGGGGACGCGGAAACGAAAACCATTCGCGGCGATGGTGGCCGACTCCATGTCGAGCGCGATTGCGCGCGACTGCGACAGTTTGCGGATAACGGCGACATGGTCGCCGAGCTCCCAATTGCGGTTGTCGACGCTGGCCACGGTGCCGGTGCGCATGACCCGCTTGAGCTCAAACCCGGAAAGCCCGGTCACCTCGCTAACCGAATGCTCGATCGCGACCTGCACCTCGGCGAGTGCCGGCACCGGCACCCAGAGCGGGAGCTCCTCGTCGAGCACGTGATCATCGCGCACATAGCCATGCGCCAGCACGTAATCGCCGATCTTCTGGGTATTGCGCAGGCCCGCGCAGTGCCCGAGCATCAGCCAGGCGTGTGGCCGCAGCACCGCCACATGATCGGTGATGTTTCTGGCGTTCGACGGTCCGGTGCCAATGTTGACCAGGGTGGTGCCGCCGCTGTCGGGCTGTAGGATATGCCAAGCCGGCATCTGGGGCATGCGCTCCGGCGGCATGCCGTCCGGCCCGCCGCCGCCGAGCCGCGCATTGCGGGTGATGACATTGCCCGGCTCGACGAAAGCATCGCCGTTCGAATGCCCCGCGCGCATGCGCTCGCGACCCATGCGCGCGAATGCATCGGCATAGAACTGGTAGTTGGTCAGGATTACGAAATTCTGGAAGTACTCGGGATCGGTACCGGTGTAGTGGTAAAGCCGGTGCAGCGAATAATCGACGCGGGCTGCGCGGAACAGGGAAAGCGGCGCCGGCGCCCGTGGCGACGCCCGCAGTGTGCCATTGACGATGGCGTCGTCCATCACCGCGAGCTCCGGCGTGTCGAAGAAATCACGCAATGGCCGATCACCAGCGGAGAAATTAGCCGCGATATTGATGTCGCGCGGATAGGCGAAGTGAATCGGGATGGGCTCGTCCGACTCGCCGATCTCGACCGAAACCCCGTGATTCTGCAGGAGCAGCCCGATCTGCTCGGTCAAATAGGTACGGAAGAGGTCGGGCCGGGTCACCGTGGTCTCGTGCACGCCCGGGCCGGAGACAAAGCCATAGGAGAGGCGGGAGTTGAGCCGCGAATAACTGGTCGTTGTGATGCGGACGAATGGATAGGTCGCACGTATGCGCGAATGAAGCGTCTCGCCGCGCGCATAAGCTTCGAGATGATGGCGCAGGAAGCCGGTATTGCGCGCGTAGATCTCCTGCAGCCGGCCGACGGCGGCGGACGCATCGGTGAAGGCTTCGATGGCTATCCGCTCCGGGTACAGGGCATCCCGCGCGGTTCTCATGCTCGGTCTCTTTTTCTGTGGGTTAAGCTCGATCCGCCCGGTCTGATTGGTTTTATGGAATCGATCTTCACCGAAACGCGCTGTAGCTGACCGGGCGCCCGAATCGTCATCGGGGGCCGGCACAAGCCATGGCCCGCCCTTTAGGTTTTGGCTTTCGAGCGGACAGCGGCACGAATTTCTTGGAACTCCTTCGGTCCTTTCAGCAGTCGCCGTTTTCGTTGTTGCCGCTCCTCATCGGGTGCGGATGGGTCCAGCAACTTGTCCAGTTGCGTGCTGGCCAAGTCGTGAGCCTTCGATCTGGCCTTCAAGCTTCGCTGGCCGGACGGCGAGCCCGCAAGTGCCAGCTCGATCAAGGTCCTGATGGCTTCGGAACGTGTTACCTTGTTTTTTTCCGCCCATTGGTCCAGCCGCATCGTGACATCTTCAGGTAGACGCAGGCCAATCATAGGTGTCACGCCGGTTGCTGGCCGTCCTCGCCTCTTCTGTTTAGCCGATTTGGAACGCTTCATATTTTGCGTTTAGCATGAAATCGCTTGCATAGAAAGCCGGCAACGACATTCTAGAGTGGGCAGATAACGTCAAACACACTTCGCAACTTTCGTCGGCGTGCTGCAATTGTCGCAACAGCAGTTAAATCGCCGCAATCCATCCCAAGTCCCGTCCGCGTGGGTAATTAGCTTTCATTACCGACGTAGTTTCCCGCAGCGCAGCACGAACTGCAAAGATGAGGAGAAGCCTGCGATGGAGCGCTCGTTAGTGGTCGCGATGACGGTAGTTGTCCTGGGCTGCGGCTCCGCCTTTGTACAAGTCGACGGCGGGATGGGCATCATGCCCACCCCTTTGCCGCTGAGCATGTCGTCTCCGCTCGTAAATGCCGATTTGGCTGTCGCCAAATCAAGTGCGGGAACGTCGAGCTCGACCTTGACCTTGCTGTTCGATGACGGTGGCGCCGCCGGAATCACATTGGGCACTTGTACCGGAGGAGGGCGCGGCGCGTCAGTTCCGTCGCCCACCGGGATAGGATCCATGTCAGCCGGGGGACGGATTGGACGCCGGCTGGGCTCCACCGAACTGAGAACCGCGCCGAAGATTGCCTTGACCGATAAACTAACGCCCGCCGAGATCCAGACGTTGCTCAGGCACGTCACGGCATTTGACAGCTGCGTGCTGGTCCAGAGCCGCGAACAGCCGCCTGCGGTCGGCGGCAGGTTTGCGTGCGACCACTCCTGTGATGGCATGACGCCGACCATCGACAACCTCAACCTGTCGCGCTGCGACGTGATATTTTTCGACGTGAACGGCCGCGAGGCAACGGCAATCAAAGGTGCGACCGCTACGATCAAAAGATTCGCACCGGCCATCATCACCACGCTTCCGGCCGAGGCAGCCAGCGATATCATCGATGCGCTGCAAGCCCTCGATTATCGTCTGGTCGATAAGCTCGGCGGCGAGTACGTCTACGTCAAGGGGGAGCCAATCTGAAAGCACCACCCCTCGCTTGTGGCCGTCCTTCGAGAATATTCCGGGACAACGGGAACCCCGCTGCGCAAGCGCAGCGTGGTTCCCGTCCCGGCCCTGACGGCCCATGATTCCAAACCAGTCAGCTAAGCGTCCAGCGCTTCGAGCGTTGCCAGCAGCTTGTCGGAGGTGGCGGGGATGTCGCGGATGCGAGCGCCGGTGGCGTTATGGATGGCATTGATGACCGCGGCGCCCGCGCCGCAGATGCCGAGCTCGCCCAAGCCCTTGCTGCCGAGCGGGCTGCCGTGTGGGTCGGCCTCGTGCAGAAACACGACATCCATCTCGCCGACGTCGGCGTTGACCGCGACGTGATAGCTTGCCAGATCCTGGTTGACGAATGATCCGTAGCGCTGATCGACGATGTTCTCCTCCATCAGCGCCGAGCCGATGCCCCACGTCATGCCGCCGAGCATCTGCGAGCGCGCGGTTTTCGCATTGAGGACACGGCCGGTCGCGAATACGCCGAGCATGCGCCGGACGCGCACCTCGCCGGTATCACGATGCACCGCCGCTTCGACGAAGTGCGCGCCGAAGCTGGCATGCGAATAGCGCTTGCTAAGCTCGGCAGGCGTGACCGAGCCTTCCGCCTCCGTCATGCCGGAGGCGAGCCCGGCCTTGAGCTTTCGGCACGCGGCGAGAACGGCCGCGCCCGAGGTGGCCGCCCCCCACGAGCCGCCTGAGCCATCGGTCGGCGGATAATTCGTATCGCCCATCAGGACGGTAACGCGCTCGACTGGCAGCTCCATTGCCTCGGCGGCGATCTGGGTGAGGATGGTGTAAGTACCGGTGCCGATGTCGGTCATCGCCAACTCGACCACGAGCCGACCATCGGGCTGCAGGCGCGCACGCGCGGTGGCGTTGCGCAGCAAGTCACCGCGGATCGCCGACGCCACTCCGAGACCGATGAGCCAGCGGCCATCGGTCACGCTCGCGGGCTTGGCGACGCGCTTGCTCCAGCCGAAGCGGGCCGCGCCTTCGCGCAAACATTCGCCGAGATGGCGCGACGAGAAAGGCAGGTTGTGTTCCGGGTCGGTCTGCGTGTCGTTGCGCAGGCGCAGCTCCACAGGATCAAGATTGAGCCGTTCCGCCAGCTCGTCCATCGCACATTCGAGCGCCAGGCTGCCTATCGCATCGCCTGGCGCGCGCATCGAATCCGAGCGCGGCAAGTCGAGCTTGGCCAAACGATGACGCGTAAGCCGGTTGGGCGCGGCATAAAGCTGGCGCGCCGCCAGCATCACCGGCTCGACGTAGTCATCGAAGCTCGCGGTTTGCACCAGCGCGTCCTGGCCGTAGGCGGTCAGCCGGCCGTCGGGGTTCGCGCCGAGGCGCAGGTGCTGCTCCGACGCGGAGCGATGGGTGGTCATATGGAAGACCTGCGGGCGCGTCATTGCCACCTTCACCGGCCGCTTCAGCACGCGGGCACCGATCGCGGCGAGCGTCGCCTCGAAGTAGTATGGCAACTTGTTGCCGAAGCCGCCCCCGACATAGCGAGTGATGATGCGCACATCCTCCTTGTGCATGTTGAGGGTGCGGGCGAGGCCTTCCTGCGGGCTCGTCGTCAACTGCGCCGCCGTGTGCACGGTGAGCTTCGGGCCCTCCCACACCGCCATCGTAGCGTGGGGCTCCATCGGCGACTGATTCTGATAGGGCGTGGTATAGGTCGCGTCGATCTTCACCGGGGCGGCGGCGAAGGCGCTGTCGAAATCGCCAATGGCGCTGTCGGCCGGCTCACCGCCGTCGATCGGGCTGTGGTTGATGGCGGTGGGACCAGCCGCGTGCAGATCATAAGTGCCGCGCACGGCGGCATAGTCGACGCGCACCATCGCGGCCGCCGCGGTGGCCTGCTCGAACGTATCGGCGACGACGAAGGCTACGGGAAAACCGAAGTACGGCACGTCGTCGTTATTGAGTGCCGGCATCGCGCGCGCGAAGCGGTCAGGCAGATCGACCGGGCCGAACGGGTGCTGCGCAGGCGCATTGTCTTTGGTGAGCACCAGCCGCACTCCCGGCGCGCTCTGGGCGTCGTGCACATCCACCGCGGCGACGCGGCCTTTGGCGATCGACGCGGTAACGATGACGCCGTAGAGGACGGCGTCCTGCGCGGCGTATTCGTAGGCATAAGGCGCCTTGCCCGTCACCTTGAGGCGGCCATCGACGCGATCGAGAGGAAGCCCGACCGGAGCGGCGAGTTTGCTTTCAGCCATGGTCGCTTTTCCTCAGATGGTTCCGGTCGCTTCGGCCAAGGTGGCGCGCAACGTGCGCCGCGCGAGCGGGATCTTGAAGTCATTACGGCCGTAGCCATGAGCGTTCTTCAGCGCGGCGCTGCCGGCGGCGTCGTAGGACACGCGCGCGAGCGGGGCGCCAGCGAGAACTGCTTCAGCGTCCGTGGATCGCCACGGCTTGTAGGAGAGGCCGCCGAAGGCGACACGCGCGGCTTGCACATGGTTGTTGTCGTGCGCGACGATGGCGGCGACTGAAACCAAGGCAAACGCATACGACGCGCGGTCGCGCACTTTGCGATAGATCTGCCGGCCCGGGGGCGGCGGCGGCAGCAGCACCGATCGGATCAGCTCGCCCGGCGCGAGCACCGTTTCGATATTCGGCGTATCGCCGGGCGCGCGATAGAGCGCGTCCACCGGGATGGTGCGGGTCGCGCCGTCCGCCGCGATGGTCTCGACGCGCGCATCGAGCGCAGTCATGGCGACGGCCATGTCGGACGGATGCGCGGCGATGCAGTTGTCGCTCACGCCCAGCACCGCGTTCATGCGGTTGAAGCCGCGGAGCGCCGCGCAGCCGGAGCCCGGCGCGCGTTTGTTGCAGGGCTTGGTGGTATCATAGAAGTATGGGCAGCGCGTGCGCTGAAGCAGATTACCGCCGGTGGTCGCCTTGTTCCGAAGCTGCCCGGAGGCACCGGCCAGGATCGCCTGCGACAGCAGCGGATATCGGCGCCGCACGCCCATGTCGGCGGCGAGCGCGCTGTTCGTCACCAGCGCGCCGATGCGCAGGCCGTCCTCCGGCGTTTCTTCGATGCCGCCAAGCGGTAGCGCGTTGATATCGACGAGCTGCGCCGGCGTCTCGATCTGAAGCTTCATGAGATCGAGCAGGTTGGTGCCGCCGGCGATGAACTTCGCTGCAGGTTTGGCCGCTGAGGCGCAGGCGGATGCGACGCCGTTGGCTCGTTCATAGCGAAACGGTTTCATGAGCGGCCTCCCTCGGCCACCTCATGGATGGCGGCAACAATGTTGGGATAAGCGGAGCACCGGCAGATATTGCCGCTCATACGCTCCGCGATCTCCGCATGGGTCAGAGCCGGCGCGGTCGCGACGTCCGCCGTCGCATAGCTTGGCCAGCCCGCCTTGTGCTCGGCCAACACCGCAACCGCCGAGCAAATCTGACCGGGCGTGCAATAGCCGCATTGCAATCCGTCATGGCGCACGAACGCGGCCTGCATCGGGTGAAGATCGCCGTCCTCTTCCAAACCTTCGATGGTCGTGATCTCGTCGCCCGCATGCATCACGGCGAGCGTCAGACAGCTGTTGATGCGCTGTCCATTGACGATCACCGTGCAGGCGCC
Source organism: uncultured Alphaproteobacteria bacterium (assembly GCA_963841705.1). GTDB lineage: Bacteria > Pseudomonadota > Alphaproteobacteria > Rhizobiales > Xanthobacteraceae > VAZQ01. Next base: position 145,992 of record CAWJDY010000023.1, on the reverse strand, counting down.
GCACTGCCCCTGGTCGCAGCCCTTCTTCGAGCCGGTCAGGCCGAGATGCTCGCGCAGCGCATCGAGCAACGTCACGCGAGGATCGAGATCGAGAGCATGGCGCTGGCCATTGACAGTTAGCGCCACATGCTCGTTATGCATCGATGCGCCTTCTGCCGCGGCGTCTGCTGAGGATGGCCGCAAACCAATGGCCAAAGCCGCTACCCCAGCGGTTTCCAGAAACCGCCGCCGCGACAATCGAGAGAGAAACGGAAGTATCCTTTCCACGGCGGTGCCTATGGTTGAGTGTCAGATGTAGAAGAAGCTAGTTCACCTGCCCGGACGCGACTTGGGTGTTATTGCCGCGGTTTGAGCGGTATTGCAGCAACGTCAACGGACCTTCCGCAGCCGACCGTCCAGCCGCCCACGGGTGGCAACACCACTCTGACGTTGATCTCGGCAAAAGCCATCAAGCGCCCCGGGTTCGATCACGCGGGCAGGATCAGCGGCCGGTTAAGCGGCCACTTCGAGATTGTCGCCTCGTCCACGTTCAAGTGCTCGGCCACCATCTCCGGCGGCGAATGCCTGAGCCAATCGGACAAGGACATTTCTTCATACTGCGGCGCCCTGAACACAGTGAAAAACTGCAGCTCCGTGTCGCCGACGTTCTGCACATAATGTCCATAGTTGCGCTTGATGTAGCCGATGTCGCCAGGGTTGAAATCCATTGTGAGCACGTTGGGCCCGGTATTGAACACGCCCATGCGTGCTTTACCCTTGATGTAATATTGCCATTCGTCCGCGTTCGGATGCCAATGCATCTGCCGCAACGCGCCCGGCTGCATCGTGATAAGCGATGCGGCAATGGTGGTGGAAACCTTGAAATTGGTGCTGTCGGCAATCTGCACCGTACCGCTTTTTGTCTGGCTGACGGGTGCCGACGATCCGAGCGAGAACGTGAACGGGTTCGGCGGAGCGCCAGCGTTTCCGGTCATCGCCTGCCTGACGGCAGACAGATCCCCTGGCACTTTGCCTTGAAAGATCCAGAGATTGTGCAGCGGAATTTTCGCAAACGTCTCCTCCGGTACACCGAAGTTTTCGGCCAGGACGGCGGGAGGCGTATGTGCCGTCCAGTCCGTCAGCAACAGTGTGTTGAACTCGCTTGCGGCACCGTCGTCGAAGCAGATGACGAATTCGCATCCGTCAGGGCGGAGCCCTTGCAGCGAATGCGGGTAGCCGGCCGGGAAATACCAGAGGTCCCCCTCTTTCACGTCCGCGACATAGGGCCGGCCCTTTGTATCCAAAACGGTGACCCGGCAGTTGCCGTAGGTCATGAACGCCCACTCGGCCGCCTGGTGCCAGTGCAACTCGCGTATGCCCCCCGCCGTCAGTCGCATGTTGACGCCGGCGATGGTGGTTGAAATCGGGAAGGTGTCCTGTGTCACCTGACGTGCCCAGCCGCCGTTCTGGATGCGCCGCGGTGCGTTATTGAAGGATGCCCAGTCCATTTGCAGGTTGCCGACGTCGGTCGCAGGCGGACTTCCTGCAGAGGGAAACTGGCTGGCGAGGGGCTGACTCTGCGGGCCGGGATCGGTGCTGCTCGCCGGGTTCTTGCCGTTGATCGCCCCTTGGGGCGGCTCGTCCGGGTTGCCGAAGGAGGCCGCGCGCGCCGTCGAGGCGCTCATCACCGCACCTGCGGCACCCGCTACTAAAATTTCACGTCGAGATACCATGGCTCATGTCTCCTCCGGAGGGATGGACCGCGGTGTGTGGGAAGGGCCGCACGAATTTAGGCCGAATACAATTTTCAGAAAGGACAGATCATCAAAGATGCAGCGAATAATCGCGATCAGAACGAGCCGCGGGCTCCTTTGTCATCCGAGATGATGTGCCGCGCGATGACAAGGCGCTCCGCCATTTCGACCAGCAATACTGCTGGCCTTACGGGCAGCCTCAATCGGCTACGCGGCATTCGTAACGATCACGTCGACATTTGCTTCAACCACTTGCCGGCGAGCCCGGGCAGTCGCTCGACGGGTGTCGTTCATTCAATCCCCTGGCGGTCGTACTGCGAGTGTCTTTCATGAGGTTTGGCGGACTGAAATAGTTTGCTCTGTGACATGTTTGCCGCAGACGATTCGTGAATTCGGACGGACGGACAGACTGTTCTGGCGATCTCGCACAAATGCTGGTGGTGCGTAAGATAGATGACCTGCCCTTGTTCGAGGGCCTGTCTCGCCTCCGTCTGCCTTCCCCTTGCCTTCAGCAAATAGCCCAAGGTTGTTATAGGTGCCGGCAAAAACGCGGCCAGCAGGGAGGATTTTATGAACGCCCTATCGCCGCAATTACCAAGATCGTGGCCGGGTCAACAATTTTGTTGAACGTTGCACTATGACTTTAGTTATTGTGGATGCGATGTAACAAAAAGAACCCCAACTCCGGCATGGAGCTTCCAAGTTCGACCGCAACGGATGACTGAGCGGAAACTCCCGGCCTGTCCGAGCGACGCTACTTTGGGAACTTGGCCGCAAGTGCCTTCAGGCCATCCTCGAAGATTTTCTGAACGATCTGCGACGCCTCTTGGTCGCTCACCCCGTTGGGGTTGAATTCCCCTGACCAGTCAACCCGTGAGCCCTTTCCGCCGTTGGTCTCAGTGACCTTCAAGGTTGAGTAGTAATCTGTCACGGGGAAAGGCCCTTGAACCATGTGGTAGGTATAGCTGCGGCCTTTCTCGTCGAAGGCCATCAGGCGCTCGATGATCGTGCTGCCGTCGGGAGTGGCGAGGTGGCGTGTGCGGCCGCCTTCGGCCAGCTCCGATTTGGGGATGTAGGGCAACCAGTCCGGGAGAGAGCCGAAGCCGCCAATAAGCTTCCACACTTTGTCAGCTGCGACAGCCAAGTCCACGCCCGAAGATGCCTTTGCCATGGTCCGCTCCTCTCTCTCTATTTCCTGTCGGTCGGTAGCGGCGCGTTGGGCGCTACCAGTTCATCTTTAAGCTGCCGCTCGACGCGCTGGTCTTCGTTCATTCTGACCGAGACCGAGGAGGCGCTCCGCGTTGAGGTGCGCGATCTTCTCCTTATCATTCGCGTTGATGGGCATATGATCAAAGAATTGCCGAGCGGCTTTCATGCTGCCGTATGGATAGTCCGTGGTGAAGAGGACGCGGTCGATACCGATCGTGTTCGCCATGCCCAGATAGGCCTGGTACGACAAACTCCAGCTCTTATCCATGGCGCCAGGCTCCTGATCTACGTACTCACCAGCGAGGATTCCACCGTAGAAGTTCTCCCGAAGGTATTCCTTGATGGTCCGTTTCAGCCCACCATTCTTATTTAACGGAAATGAGTAGTCCGCCCGCCACGCCGTCCAACTCAATATTTCGAAGTGATGGCCCACAATGATCTGCAGCGCAGGAAACCGATCGAACACCCCGCCCAGGATTAAGCGGAGGCAGTGTACCCCATTGTCGATGTGCCAACCGGCTCCCATTATTGACAGAAACGCAGATACTTCGGGAGCGAAGCTGGCGTAGTAGGCGTCGACCACCGACTTGGGCGGAATTTGGATATGCATGTAGATGGGTACGCCGAGCGCTTCGGCGCATTCAAACACCGGCCAGAAGAACTTGTCATCAAGGTAACGCCCGTTGACGTGGCCATTTATCAGTGCGCCCACGAAGCGTAGGTCGCGCACGGTGCGCTCGAGCTCGCGGGCTGCAGCCGCGGGGTCGAGCATCGGTAGTGTGGCAAATCCGAGGAACCGGTCCGGGTACTTAGAGACCGCAGCCGCCAGGGTGTCGTTCGCCTGTCTAGTTAGGTCCCTTGCTACCGACGGCTCAAGGCGCTCTGCGCTCGGCGGAGAGTGCGAGAGGATCTGCACATCGATACCGGCGTCGTCCATAGCAGCGATCCGCCCCTCGCCTAGATCATAGATGCCTGCCGGAAACCCGTTTTTCGAGTCGTCGGGAAAGTGTTCCGCTTTTTTTAATGTCTCCAACACCTGCAGATACGGATCGTTCGCCTTTTTAGCGGCTTCGTGTATAGCCGGAAGCCGGTAGTGTTCCTCGAACCCGATAATCTTCATTGGACATCTCCTAGCTAAGCTAGAACATCATCGCCCTGAGCTGTCACGTCCGCGTAAGCCGGTGCTGGGGCGGCCCGCTTACACAGAGTGATAACCTGCCCGCGTAAGCGGCCGTCGGCCCTGTGCAGGCACCCTCCTGATTCCTATCTCCCTGATCCCCGGCTACCTCATACGGGCCCCCTTACAACCGTCGCGCACGGTGCTGCGGCCTGCTTTCGCGGTCTTGCTCTCGTTTTTGTCATTTTGCGTGGAACGTTTGAGGATGTTGCGGGATCGAGGCCGGCTATCCCAAGCTGCAGTTGTCATCCCCTTTCAATGGGGGCGCCAAATGGACATCACCAGGCATCTTTGATGCGCCGCGGCGCGTGATGGCACATTCCACTTGGCGTCCGGTGGTCCGCTTTCGGAGAATTTTACCGCCGCGATGGGAGCTCGCCGATGCCATGCACGCCGAGTGTTGCTCTCCGCACCCGCGATCTTGACTAGGCAATTGACGCCGTCAGCAAAGTCTACTGCCTCATACCGTAAAAGTGCTCGGCTTCGAAAGGCACATCGATGCGGCGCTCGATGTGGTCCACCGCTCGTTCGCTTGAGTTACAGCACGCCCGTCTCAATCGATGCCCGCAATTCCCAGCACTTGTTTCTTATCATGAATTGTTCTCGAGGCAGCGCCTGGGCGAGGAAGGGCAGCCCGCACTGCCGAATTGCGCGATGGCCAAAGCCTCCTACCGCTCCCTGGTCCCAATCGTGATCGAACCCGCCCCATCCCTGCAGTCCGCCGTGTCGCGTCGCGGCGCTCTCCGCTTGCTTGGTAGCGCCGGTCCCGCTCCGACACTTATGGTGCACGAGCGGCGGGGGCTTGAAGGACATCGCACCTTTATCGTGCTGCGGCCGCGAGCGTACGTGCCGAAACCACCGCAAGGCAGCACCAAAGCCGGCAATTCCCGCAAAGCACTTTCAGGGATCGCGATCTACTTTATCTTCGTCAACGAGGTCCCCCCGATGCACGTAAAGGAGAAGGCCATGTTTTCGAGACGTGATGTTCTTGCCACAGCAGCCGCAGGTGCGGCGATGTCCACTACGGCAGCGGCCGCGGCTTCCTTCGGCAATCCGGACGAGCCTCCGCAAGGCTCGATCAACGCCAAAAATCCGGCGAGCGCCACGGATCCAGGGCCGCAAAACCCGGCGATCAGGGATCAGTTTCCGTCGGCATTTTCTCCGCCCGCAACCGACGTTGGCAGCATGCCCCTGATTTGGGCCTCGTTCAACAACGCACCACGCCGCATCCAAGACGGCGGCTGGGCGCGGGAAGTGACCCAGGCGGACTTCGCAATTTCCACAACCATCTCCGGCGTCAATATGCGACTGACGGCCGGTGGCATCCGCGAGTTGCATTGGCATCAGGCGGCCGAGTGGGCGTACATGACTTACGGTCACTGCCGGGTTACCGTGATCGATCCGACAGGCCGCCCCTATGTTGCGGACGTCAACGAGGGCGATATCTGGTATTTTCCAGCCGGGTATCCGCATTCCCTGCAGGGCCTTGCGCCAGATGGTTGCGAATTCGTCATCTGCTTCGACAATGGCGCGCAGAGCGAGTTCAACACCCTCTTGGTGACCGATTGGTTCGCCCACACGCCCCCTTCCGTCCTTGCCACAAACTTCGGTGTGCCGGCCGAGACGTTCGCAAACATTCCCCTGCACAATCTCTGGATATTTCAAGGCAAAGTGCCGGGAGATCTGCCTGCCGTTCGGACGGCAATGACTGGAAACGCGGAGACACCGCCCCAACCGTTCACCTTCTCGCTCGCAACGTCGCCCAACCTAAACCGGACGAAGAACGGCAAACTGCAGCTTGTCGATAGCAGCACTTTCAAAGTCTCCACCACCATTGCCGTAGTTCTCCAGACGGTTCCACCCTCCGCGATGCGGGCGATGCATTGGCATCCCAATGCCGACGAGTGGCAATACTACATCAAAGGCAAGGCGCGCATGGGCGTGTTTAACACCGGCCCGCAGGTGCTCACGATGGATTTCAACCCCGGCGATATCGGCTACGTCCCTCGCAACTACGGGCATTATGTGCAAAACGTCGGCGACACTGACATGCAATTCTTCGCCGTGTTCCGGACACCGAATTTTCAGGAGATGAACTTGTCAGACTGGCTTAAACATTCTCCTGCGGAAATGGTGGCGGAGCATCTGAAAGTCGACCCGACGATGGTCCCGCGCTGGCCAGAGGCGAAGGAGTTCATCATGCCTGAATAAGCGCACTGGTACCCAGCTGTCACGACGAGCATTGGGGGCCAGTCCCTGTGTCGGTGAGGTGACCTTGTCTCGCAAAGGGGCGAAGAGCCGAACGCACGGCGGCAAGCTTCGTTTGACCCGAACGAAGGCGAAAACGCGCGTCGGTCGAACGCGCCAGCCGCGCGGCGATCTCGAACAGCAGCTCAAAGCATGCCGACGCGAGATTGCGCAGGTGCGGGAGAACCTCGTCGAGGCGCTGGAGCAGCAAACCGCCACCTCCGAGGTGCTGCGCATCATCTCGAGCTCGCCGACCGAGATTCAACCGGTGCTGGACGCGGTAGGTAAAAATGCCGCTCGCCTGTGCGAGGCGGAACAATGCGGTGATCTTCCGCCTGGAGGGCGACGTTCTCCGGCTGGTAGCTTCACACGGGGAAATTGCGACGACTAGCCATGCCCGCGAGGGAACTCCCGCAAACCGAGACACGGTGATGGGACTTTCAATATGCCGTTCGATCATCGAAGGCCATGGAGGACGGATCTGGGCCACGGCCAACGCCCCGCGCGGTGCTATCTTTCAGTTCACGCTGCATGCCCCGACGGGAGAGCACGTCGTGACGCAGCGCCGCCCGTCGCCAAGCGCAGTCGGAAGTGTCGAGGAGCCGGCCGTCTTCGTCGTCGATGACTACGAATCCTTGCGCCGACTGTGTTGACAAACCTGCGATCTCAGCTTGCACGAAGACCGTGATCGATTCGCATCATCATTTCTGGTGGACCGGCCGTCACACCTACACGTGGCTCGCAGCCGTCGGCGATCGCTTTGCGCGCGATTTCACGCCAGAGAATCTGCGCCCCGAGCTTGAACGCTGCAGCATCAAAGGCGGAGGCGCTCGATCTCTGTGGGGAGGTCAATTTCGTGCGCGGCGTGGTCGGCTGGCTTCCGCTTGTCGATCCGGACGCGACGTCGGATGCCCTTCGACGTTTGCGCAGCCGCGGCAAGCTCGTCGGCGTGCGCCGTCTCATCAGCAACGAGCCGGATCCACGGTGGCTTGGTCGAATTGCTGGCACCGCACCGGCCCGGCGCTGCTGGGCGGCGGCTTGCAACCGAGGTCCTTGAACCGAGCAGTCTCAGTAGTGCTGGGGCGTAGATGCGACTTTGCCCCTGAAGACGCTGTAGCTGATGATCGTGTAGAGCAGCATCAGCGGGAACACGAACAGGCCCTCCCCCCAGAACATGAACGCCAAACTCGACTGCGGCGCTGCCGCTTCGTCGACCGTGAGGACGAAGGGGATGATGTATGGCCAGAACGAGATGGCCAGAGTGGCGAACGCCGCGAGGAAGATCAGGACGATCATAGAGAATGGCAACTCATCCTGATGCCGCTGAATGCTGAACGCGAGCACGACTGCCGCAAATGCGCCGATCACGGGGAAGATGAGCAAATATGGACGCTCGAGCCATCGGCCCATCACCTGCAGGTCCTCCGCCAGCGCATAGGCAAAGACGACAATGAGAAACAAAAGGAGCCCGGTCGCTAAATAGGGTATGAGGCGGTAGGCTGCCTGCCGGACATCGCCTTCGCATTTCTTGACCAGCCAACAAGCGCCCAGCAGGGCGTAGCCGAGACAAAGCCCGATGCCGCAAAGTGCCGCGAACGGGCTGAGCCAACCGAAGTCGCCGCCGACATATTGACCGTTGGCCATCGGCAGCCCTTCGACCAGCGCACCGACGGTCAAGCCCTGAATGAATGCTGCCGCAAACGATCCGCCGATGAAGCTCCAATCCCAGATCCACCGCAGCCGTTCGGTCTTTTGCCGATACTCGAACGCGACGCCGCGAAGAATGAGCCCCGCCAGCATGATGAGGAGTGGAAGATAAAAGGCGGACAGGAGAGTCGCATAGGCGACCGGGAAGGCCCCCCACAGAATCACTGCGGTCACCACGAGCCATGTCTCGTTGCCGTCCCAGATGGGCGCGACGGCGCTCATCATGGCGCGCCGCCTGGCCTCGCTGCGGGTCAAGCCGAACAGCATTCCTATGCCGAGATCGAAGCCGTCGAGCAGCACGTAGAGGAGAATACTCACCGCCAAGAGGGTAACCCAGAACATGAGCATGGCTACTCTCCGGCTCCCACGTACTCTGTCTCTGAAATCATGGGCTCATCGGCGAGCGACATAGGCCGATTTGGGACGGCGTGGACCAGCTTTTTGATTGGGCCGGCAATGGGGCCTGCCCGCAGCAGCCGATAGATGTAAAAAATGCCGAATGCGAATATGAACGTGTAGACCGCGCCGAAGACGAGGAGCGAGATCGATGCCGCGCGCGCCGTCAAGAAGGGCGTCATTGCATCTGCTGTTCGCAAGACGCCATAGACCACCCAGGGCTGACGGCCCGTTTCCGCCGTGTACCAGCCGGTGAGGATGGCAATGAAGGGCAGCGGGAAGCTGAAAAACACAAGCCAAAGCACCAAGCGATTCGGCTCGATGCGGCCCTTGAGGCTCAAATAAGACCCGAGCCAAGCAAGTGCCAGCATCACCAGACCGCACCCAACCATGATTCGGAACGTGAAGAATGGAATCAGGACCGGCGGCCAGTTCTCCGGGGGAATGCTGTTAAGCCCGACTTCGCCCGCGGTGAGGCTGTCGGAGTTGAACAGGCTGCCAAAGGGTGCAGGCAGCGTGATCGCATAGAGGTTCCGCCGGCTCTCTACGTCGGGCCACGCGAGCAGCACTTCCGAAGCCGGCTTCTCGTCATTCCAGCGCGCCTCGATCGCGGCCATCTTGGATGGTTGATACGTGCCGACATACCGACCGTTGAGATGTCCGATGAAGATCTGAACCGGGACAAGCACGGCAGCGAGACCTAAGCCCATGGCCAGCATGACTTTGGCTTCGACGTGGTAGATCTTTCGCAGCAGGTACCACGCGCCTGTCGCAGCGACGCAAAAGGCACCGGTGAGGTAGGCGCCCAGCAACATGTGGGGAAATCGCACCCATACCACCGAATTGAAGATGATCCTGGTCCAGTCGTCCGGAACGAAGACGCCATTTTCCACGGCATAGCCGACCGGCACTTGCATCCAGCTGTTATTGACCATGATCCAGAAGGCGGACAGCGTCGTTCCCAATGCTACCATTGCGGTGGAGAACAGATAGAACCACGGCGGCACGCGGGATCGACCAAAAATGAGTACGCCAAAAAAACTGGCTTCCAACGCGAAGGCGGTGAATGTCTCATATGAGAGGAGCGGCCCCTGGATCGGCCCGGACATCTTCGACAACACGCTCCAGTTCGTGCCGAACTGGAATGCCATTACGACTCCCGACACCACCCCCAAGCCGAAGGCCACACCGAATATCTTGAGCCAAAAGTCAAAAAGCGTCCGGTATACCGGGCGGGCGGTCTTGAGATGCAACGCCTCAAGAACAGTCAGCCAGGCTGCCAACCCGATGGTGAAGGCCGGAAAGATGATGTGAAACGAGATGGTGGACGCAAACTGAAGTCGGGACAAAAGAAGAGCGGTGGTGTCCATCGGAGACCTGCTTAGTGCCAGCGATACGACTTGACGTCGGCTGATTCGTCATCGCGACAGCTAATCCGCTTCGGATGACTGAAGATCTCGAAATCCTGATCCCGCGCAATCGCGACCAGCGTCATCCCGCACGCTTCGGCGACGCGGACGGCAAGCGCCGTCGGCGCCGACACCGCCACGAGAATTGAGGCGCCGAGGACCGCCGCCTTCTGCACCATCTCGACCGAAACGCGGCTGGTGAGAAGGATAATGCCGTTGCCTCCGTCGATGTGACGGCGGACGAGTGAGCCCACGAGCTTGTCGAGGGCATTGTGACGGCCCACATCCTCGCGAGTCGCGACGATTTCTTTGCCCGATTGCCAGAAGGCGGCGGCATGCACGGCCCGGGTCTCGCGATTGAGCAGCTGCGCCGGAGGCAGCGCCGCCATCGCGGCAGAAATTGTCTCCGGCGCGAGATGAAGCCCGGCCCCGACCCGCCGGGCGGGGTGTGCAGCTTCACTCAGGCTCTCGATGCCGCACAAGCCGCATCCGGTCGGCCCAGCGAGCCGGCGACGCCGCATCGAATACGTCTGCATGCGCGTATTAGGGATCCACATCCGAAGCTCAACGCCGAGCTCGCTGCTCACGACCTCCAGGTCGGAAATGTCCTCGGCCGCCTGGATAATTCCCTCGGTGACACTCAGCCCGACCGCGAAGTCCTCAAGGTCCGCCGGTGTCGCCATCATGACGGCGTGGGTACTGGCGTTATACGTGGATGCGATCGCCGTCTCCTCGGGAATGAGCCGCTGGCCGGCTATCAGGTGGCCGGCGCGCGAAGCCGTACGCGGCAGACGCGCGACCGGAGGCGGCACGTTCGGCACGTTGATCTCGGCAAAAGCCATCAAGCGCCCCGGGCTCGATCACGCGGGCAGGATCAGCGGCCGGTTAAGCGGCCAGCTCGAGATTGTCGCCTCGTCCACGTTCAAGTGCTCGGCCACCATCTCCGGCGGCGAATGCCTGAGCCAATCGGACAAGGACATTTCTTCATACTGCGGCGCCCTGAACACAGTGAAAAACTGCAGCTCCGTTTCGCCGACGTTCTGCACATAATGTCCATAGTTGCGCTTGATGTAGCCGATGTCGCCGGGGTTGAAATCCATTGTGAGCACGTTGGGCCCGGTATTGAACACACCCATGCAGTCTATTTGCAGGCTGCCGACGTCGGTCGCAGGCGGGCTTACTGCAGAGGGAAACTGGCTGGCGAGGGGCTGACTCTGCGGGCCGGGATCGGTGCTGCTCGCCGGGTCTTTGGCGTTGATCGCACCCTGGGGCGGCTCGTCCGGGTTGCCGAAGGAGGCCGCCCGCGCCGTCGAGGCGCTCATCACCGCACCAGCGGCACCCGCTGCTAAAATTTCACGTCGAGATACCATGGCTCACGTCTCCTCTGGAGTGGACGTTTCCTCATTGCAGCCTGACTAGAACCGGGATTGATTTGGCCGCCGGAGTTTTGCTTTTCAGATCGTGGTGAGCCAACGGGAGCAATGGATTGGTTTCCGGGTAGTAAGCGCCGATCGAGCCCTGCGGGATGGCGTAGGGTTTAGCTTTGAAGCCGCGCACCACTCGCTTTCGTCCATCGCCGGCGAGCGATTTGATCTCTACGAGATCGTCGGGGGCAATTCCGCGCTCCTTCATGTCGCTCTCGTTCATGAATACGACCATTCGGCCGCCGAACACGCCTCGGTAGCGGTCGTCCAAGCCATAGATCGTCGTGTTGTATTGGTTGTGGCTTCGCAGCGTCGCCAGCCGCAGCACGAATGCAGTGTTGACCTGCGGGTCCTCTGCGACGCCTTCGAAGAGCAGGAAGTTGGCGCGGCCGGTCGGAGTATTCCAGACCCGATCGCGCGGCGGGGTCGCAAGGTGAAACCCTCCCGGTTGGCGTATCCGTTTGTTGAAGTCGCGGAACAGAGTGGGAAACACGTCTTCGATCCTGTCGCGAATCAAATTGTAGTCCTGCTCGAATGCCGACCAGTCGATACTGTCGTCATGCAGCGTTGCCTTCGCGATGCCGCAAACGATCGCGACTTCGGATTTCAGCTCCTTGCTCGGCGGGTGCACAAGACCCGCTGACGCATGTACCATGGACATGCTGTCTTCGACGGTGACCGCCTGCCGTCCGCTCTTCTGGATATCGATGTCGCTTCTGGCGAGGCACGGAAGAATCAAGGCCTGCTCGCCGTGGACGAGGTGACCGCGGTTGAGCTTGGTGGATATCGCCACGCTCAGACGCAGCCGCCGCATCGCGGCCTCGGCGATCGGCTTGTCCGGCACCGCCGCGACAAAGTTGCCGCCAAGGCCGACGAACACCTTCGCTCGGCCCTCGATCATCGCCTGAACGGCGTCGACGACAGCATGGCCATGCGTGCGTGGCGGCTTGAATCCAAACACTCTTTCGATCTGGTCGAGCAACTCCGGCTTGGGTTTCTCGTCGACACCGACCGTCCGGTCTCCTTGTACGTTCGAGTGGCCGCGTACCGGGCAAATGCCGGCGCCCGGCTTGCCGAAATTCCCGCGGAGCAGAAGCAGATTGACGAGTTGCTGAACGTTCTCCGAGCCATGCCGATGCTGCGTGATGCCCATTCCGTAACAGACGATCACCGCGTTTGACTGCATGTAGATCGTCGCCACGCGCTCAATCTGCTCACGCGGCAAGCCGGACACGCGAAGAATGTCGTCCCAATCGGTGCGGCGCAGATCATCGGCAAACGCGCTGAACCCGTGCGTATGCTGCTCGATGAATGCGACATCGAGGATCGGCTCCGCGCCGGTCTCGAGGGCCGTGTCATGTGCCTCGAGCACGAGCTTCATGATGCCCTTGAGCGCGGCAACGTCGCCGCCGACGCTGACCTGGCAATACTCGCTCGCGATGCGCGTTGCCCTGAGCGTGAGCATTTCGACGGGATCCTGCGGCGCCGCAAATCGTTCCAGTGCGCGCTCGCGCAGCGGATTGAGGACCACGATCGGCACGCCGCGCCGCGAGGCGTTGCGCAACTCGGTCATCATCCGCGGGCTGTTCGTGCCCGGATTCTGCCCGATCACGAAGATCGCATCGGCATGCGCGAAGTCGTCCAGGATGACGGTTCCCTTGCCAATGCCGATACTCTCGGGAAGGCCGACGCTCGTCGGCTCGTGACACATGTTCGAGCAGTCGGGGAAGTTGTTGGTTCCAAACCGACGAACGAAGATTTGATACAGAAACGCAGCCTCGTTCGAAGTGCGTCCGGAGGTGTAGAACTCGGCCTGATCCGGGCTCTCCAGCGCCCGAAGCTCGCGACCGATCAGAGCGAATGCCTCCTCCCACGCGATCGGTACGTAATGGTCGGAAGCAGCGTCGTAGCGCATCGGCTCGGTGAGCCGCCCCTGCTCCTCGAGCCAATAGTCGGTGTGTTGCTCGAGCTCGCGAACGGTGTGGGCCGCGAAGAAGTCCCGGGTGACTCGGCGGCTCGTCAGCTCGAAGGCCACCGCCTTCGCGCCGTTCTCGCAGAACTCAAACGAGCTGGTGTGCTTCGGATCCGGCCAGGCGCACCCAGGACAGTCGAACCCGTCCGGCTGGTTCATCGAGAGCAGCGCCATGCTGCCCTTCAGGACAACGCTCTGTTCTCTCAGCGCCTTTGCCGTCGCCTCCAGCGCGCCCCAGCCGCCGGCCGGCGACTCGTAGGGCTCGAACAGCGGCAATTCGCCTTCATTGGCAGGTGCGCCGTCGGTAAAAACCGTGGTTGTCGCATCGGAAAATTTCGAGGAGCTCATCGGTTCATCACCAGCTATCACTGCAACGTTTGGCCGCGGATCGCGTCAGGAAGTAATGATCTCAGCTGAAATCGCTGGCGTTTGGTTGCCCTGCTTTGTCAACTGTTGCGGAATTCAATCCCCGCTGGCCACGTGTTGTCCGGAAGGTTCACCACGATCGGTGTTGGGGTGCTTCTCACGACGACCCAGTGAAAAGGCTCCGTATCCGATGAATTGATCTCCATGTGCGGCAGGAAGGCGGGGACATGGATGAAGTCGCCGGCTTTCGCGCTGGCGCTGAATTCTCCCCTCGCCCCCCAGCGGACTTTGCATCTGCCGGATAAGACGTACGCGATCGTCTGCTGCTCTCCATGATGGTGAATCCCTGTACGGGCTCCGGGCTGGACCTCGAACAACCCGCCCCACAACGTCGATTCGATGCCGAGCTGCGGCGCTACCGCGGCCAGTCGCACGGAGCCGGGCGTTTGTGCCGTTCCCTCGTCGAATTCGCCTGGGCTGACAATGCGGATTGGGAGATAGGCAGTCATCTGGAATGGGCTCCTGGTCAATGGTTCGACCTGATCACAGGCTGTCGAAGTCGTGCCACTGTTCATAACTTCAGCAGTCAGCCCGCTCCCCGCATCGGATGCCTGAGAGGAAAGCAGACGTATCTTCCTGCGGCCTGATAACAGTGTAAGCAGCTCTTGTTTGCCTGCTTGTCTGAAATTGCGCTCGTTAGGTTTCGCTTGGCGCGTTTGCGGCAGCGGAGTCTCCGCCGTGACTAGGTCAGCGTTTCCTTGGTTCGAATCATATTAGGCCGCCTCAGCGAGCTTGTAGGACCATGTGTGGATGACGGGGTAGCGATTGACATCCTCGACACCAGCCATGATGCGCTCCTGGAGCTCTTGTTTCGAAGCTACCCTTATGTGGCGCAGGACCGAGCGGGCAAACTTGGAGAAGAAGCCCTCGATGAGGTTGAGCCAGGAGCCATGCTTGGGCGTGAAGGTAAACTCGAAGCGGCCGGTCGGGCGAGTAGCGAGCCAAGCTTTCGTCTCTTTGGAGATGTGCGCGGAATGATTGTCGAGGATCAGCTTGATCGCGGTGCTGGACGGATAGTCGCCATCAAGAAGCTTGAGGAACTCGATGAACTCTCGGCTGCGATGGCGGTCCCTGACGAGGGCATGGACCTTACCGGTGAGCAGATCAATCCCGGCCAAGAGGCTGAGCGTGCCGTGGCGCTTATACTCATGATCACGCGCGAAGGTCGGGTGAATGCCGGGCGCGGGCGGCAAATCTGGCGCCGTGTTTGCGATGGCCTGGATACCCGGTTTTTCGTCATAGGAGACGATCGCCACCGGCTTGCACGACTTCTTAGATTTGGCGGCCTTTTTCAGGACCTGGACCTCGCGATAAACGCACAGAACCTCCGCCATCTTCTGCTCGAATTCGGCGTCGCGACGTTCCAGATAGTACCGCACCTTATGCGGCTTGACTTCCTCATGGCCGAGAATCTTGCACACTGTGCCCTGGACCAGGTGGGCGAGACATTCGTGACCTGCGGCGGATGCATTCTCGCGTGCATGGCGTGCCAGCAGCCGCGTCGTCCACAACTCGTGCGGATAGCCGTGCTCCTTTGCCTTCTCACACGCCAGAGACACCAACCAGGCCTTGGCCTCCGGCGTAATCGTCGGCTCCTTGCCCGGTCGGGGCCGGTCGTCGAGCGCTGCCAGCGGGCCATAGGCTACCGCCCGCTCGACGCAGCGTTGGACCGTCTGATGATGAACGCCAAGTCTTTGTCCCACCCCAAAGAATGAGGGATTATCACGATAACCAAGCAGTATTTGCGCCCGCTTTACCCGGCGCGCCGCCTCGCTTCGCGAGCGCGCAATGGTTGTCAACTTTCCAATCTCATCCTCGGTCATCGCCAACTCGATCGCCTGCCGCCATCTTGCCATGATGCCATTCCTCGTTCGATCAAACACATAACGAGGAATCCACGAACGAGTCTCCGGTTCCATGGCTGCCCGTTTCATGGAATTGGTCGTCTAGTCACGCAGGCAGAGCGATCAACCTTCGTCACTGCAACGCGTGGCCAGGCAACCGGCACGGTTGCCGACGCCATTAAGGTTTCGTTCAAGATGCGCTTGATGGCGCGGGCGCAGCGACCACACTGCATGCTGCAGCCGAAACAGCCGTAGACTTCGTGCGCGGTCAAAGATTGCGATGGCGAAGCCGTTACCACGTCGCGTACCTGGTGGTCGCTAAGCACGTTGCATGAGCAGACAATCATCGAAGTCAAAAAGCCGGCAAGAAACGTTTGCTCTTCCGCGAGCTAATTCCCACAACCGTCAGTGAATGGTCCGCGGAGCCTCCATTGCCGCCGTCGCGACCTTCACCGCCTTCTGCACTTTGTCGAAGGCGCGTGCCTCGATCTGGCGCACGCGCTCGCGCGAGACTCCGAGCTCGACGGCCAGAGCCTCGAGCGTGATGGGCTCATCGACAAGCCGGCGCGCCTCGAAGATGCGCCGCTCGCGCTTGTTCAGGACGGACAAGGCGTCACGGAGGGTTCTGAGGCGAGAGTTGGTTTGCTCCTCCTCCGCCAGCCGCGTCTCCTGATCCGACGTCTCGTCGACCAGCCAGTCCTGCCACTCACCGGAATCGCCCTCTTCCCGGATGGGAGCATTGAGCGATACGTCGCCGCCGAGGCGGCTGTTCATGTCCACCACGTCCTGCTCGGTGACGCCGAGGCGTTTGGCGATGAGCTTGACCTGGTCCGGATGCAGGTCGCCTTCCTCCAGCGCCGAGATCTTGCCCTTGGCCTTGCGCAAATTGAAGAACAGCTTCTTCTGATTGCTGGTGGTGCCCATCTTCACCAGCGACCACGAGCGCAGGATGTATTCCTGGATTGCCGCCTTGATCCACCAGAGCGCGTACGTGGTCAGTCTGAATCCCCTGTCCGGCTCGAATCGTTTGACCGCCTGCATCAAGCCGACGTTTCCTTCTGAGATCATCTCGGAGATCGGCAGGCCGTAACCGCGATAGCCCATGGCGATCTTGACCGCGAGGCGCAGGTGGCTGGTGACGAGCTTGTGCGCCGCGTCGCGGTCGTCGTGCTCGCGCCAGTGCTTTGCGAGCATGAATTCCTCTTGCGCCCCCAGCATGGGGAACTGCCGAATCTCTCTGAGATAAAGGGGAAGAGCTGCTTCCCCGGCAGGGAACGATAAAGCGGCAAGCTGCAGGGCCATTGGGACATCTCCGTAGACGCAACATCGTGTTGCCCCGAGAATTATCGACGGCGCTGAATTTTCTCCATCCAACATACGGGTTGATCGCTCATCAAAACGGCTCAGGCCGCCGATACCTTGGTGTTAGAGCGTGTCCCGTGAGGTGTGATCAGCGAGGCAGCAAACTCAGTCTGCTCCCTCCCCCTTGTGGGCAGGGCTATCGCATATGGGCTGTCGTCCCGGCCAAGCGAGCCCGGCTCCGGCCCCCGCGTACGCGGGGGCGGGACCCAGTAATCCATGGCCGGCGTGAATGCCCAAACTGCTTTGGTTACTGGATTCCGGCTCTCGCTTGCCGGGCGAAGCCGGCTCGCTCGGCCGGAATGACGGCCACGGGCATTCCAGTGTGGCGTGGCAGACAGTTCTCGGGGGCAAATGCGATAGCCCCGCCCACAAGGGGGAGGGGAGCACACTGCGCAGGCTGCAGTTTGTGTGTCAAAACCAACGGAACATGATCTACAGAACCACTTCTGCAGAAAACTGCACGTCTGAACAATTCAGGGCAACCCGGCACAAGTCGGCGGCACCCTCAGTCTCCATAATCGGAAGCAAGAGGTTGCGCCGCTACCGGGATGGTAGGGGCACCCAAGAGAATTTATGCGCCCAAGCTCACGCCCCCGCTTCGAATCGCGCGACATCCACCAAGGAGACGATAAATGAACGTCCAAGATGCCAAAGCCTTGCGGATTGCTCCCCTGCACACGCCGAGCGACCTGAAACCCAAGGCGGTGCAGGATCTTTCCGGCGCCCTGAACATCCTGCTCGCCGACATGTTTGCTCTGTATCTCAAGACGAAGAACTTCCATTGGCACGTCTCGGGTCCGCATTTTCGCGACTATCATCTCCTGTTGGATGAGCAAGGCGAGCAGATCTTCGCCACCACGGACGCGATCGCCGAGCGTGTTCGGAAGCTCGGTGGCACGACGCTGCGCTCGATCGGTCACGTCAGGCGTTTGCAACGGGTCCTGGACAACGACGCAGATTTCGTCACGCCTCTGGATATGCTGGCTGAGCTGCGCGACGATAACAAACAGCTGGTTGCGAACATGCGCGAGACGCATGACCTTTGCGACCAGCACGGCGACGTTGCCACCGCAAGCCTATTGGAAAACTGGATCGACGAGGCCGAGCGGCGCGTGTGGTTCCTGTTCGAGGCCACTCGGGTAGATTGATCAGGAGGCGCCTCATGCTCAAGGACGAATCGAGCTCTTCGCTTGCCGGCCCCGGCGCATCCGAGGCCACGCCGCTGCAGCAACGAGGTGGCTCCGAATCGAGCAGCCGCCGGCCGATGCAGCGAGACATCGGCTTTATCGGCCTCGGTCACATGGGCACGGCAATGGCGGCAAATCTTGCCGCGGCCGGACGGCGGGTGATTGCGTATGTCCGCCGCCCGGAGCAGCTGGGCAAGCTCGCAGCGCTCGGGCTCAAGCCCACAACGGATATCACCGGCCTGTTCGACTGCGAGATCGTCATCAGCATGCTGCCGGACGACACCGCCGTCCACGAGGTGGTGTTTGGCCGTGCGGACCTCGGTATCGAGGGGCTGGCCTTGGGACTGACCCCCGGCGCAATTCATCTTTCGATGAGCACGATCAGCACGGCGGCTGCGTCTCGCCTGGCGAGGGAGCATGCCCGTCAAGGGCAAGGCTACGTCGCAGCGCCGGTCTTCGGAAACCCGGATGCCGCCAGGGCGCGTCAGCTCTTCATCGTCGCCGCCGGCAACGCCGCCGATATCGAGCGCTGCCGGCCGGTCTTCGACAATCTCGGGCAGCAGACATTCGTCGTCGGGACCGATCCCGCCCACGCAAACCTCATCAAGCTGCTCGGCAATATGATGACGGCCACGGCGCTGGAGATGCTCGGTGAAGTCGTTGCCGTGGCTCGCAAGCGCGGGCTCGATCCCAAGTTCTTCATCGACTTCCTGACCAGCACGATGTTCGGCAGCCGCGTGCATAAGATCTATGGCGACAAGATCGTCAGGCAGAGCTACGCGCCTGGATTCGTCATGCCGCTGGTGCTCAAGGATGTGCGTCTGGCGCTTGCCGAGGCAGAAAATGCCGGCGCTCCGATGCCGTCGGTCAGCGTGGTGCGAGATCGACTGATCACCGGAATCGCCCGCGGCTATGCCGGTCTCGACTGGACTGCGCTCGGCCTCATCGCGGCCGAGGAAGCGGGTCTCCACGTTGCCCCGCCAGTCCCCGTCAACTGAAGCAGAATGAAGGAACATGATCATGGCTCGTCGAACCGACACTCCCGCAATCAACATGGAATTTGCCGAGATTGCCGACACATCGCTAAAGGTCTCGCGCGTCGCGATCGGCACCTGGGCGATCGGCGGATGGATGTGGGGCGGAACGGATGAGGCCCAGTCCGTTGCTACCATCCGTGCCGCGTTGGAGCATGGCATCAATGTCATCGATACTGCACCTGCGTATGGATTCGGCCGCTCCGAGGAGATCGTCGGGAAGGCGATTGCGGAGCCCGACCTGCGCTCGCGCGTGGTTATTGCCACCAAGGTCGGACTTGCATGGGAAGGCGGGAAAGTATTTCGCGATGCCAGCCGTGCCCGCATCATGCGCGAGGTCGAGGACTCCTTGCGCCGGCTGCGAACCGATTACATCGACATCTATCAGGTCCACTGGCCAGACCCATTGGTGACGATCGAAGAGACAGCGGAGGCGATGGACGCACTGTTACGGCAGGGGAAGATCCGCGCCATTGGCGTGAGCAATTTTTCGGTCAGCCAGATGGAGCGGTTTCGCCGCGTTGCCCCGCTGCACGTGCTGCAGCCGCCCTACAACCTGTTCGAGCGCGCAATCGATGCCGATGTCCTGCCCTATTGCCGCAAGAACAAGATCGCGACCTTCGGCTACGGCGCGCTCTGTCGGGGACTTCTCTCCGGGCGAATGCGGGCCGATAGCAAATTCGAGGGCGATGACCTCCGCCGCACCGACCCAAAATTCCAGCAGCCACGATTCGCGCAATATCTTGCTGCGGTGGAACGGCTCGATCAGCTCGCGCAGCAACGCTTTGGCAAGCGTGTGATCCACCTGGCGATTCGCTGGGTGCTCGACCAAGGCATCACCACGGCACTGTGGGGTGCGCGTCGTCCGGATCAATTGCAGCCGGTCGACGAGGTCGCGGGCTGGCGGCTCGATGATCGCGCCAAGGCCGAGATCGATCGGATCCTGCGCGAAACCATCACCGAACCGGTCGGGCCGGAATTCATGGCGCCGCCGGCGCGCAGAATGGCGGCGTGAGGCGAAGGTCGCCGCCTGGCGCGGTCTTGCGCAGAACGCCCGAGGTTCCGATTCGCGCCCGCGCCAGGCGGCGCGGCGGCGTTCACCCGTTCCAAGGACTGACCTCGATTGGCGATGATCGCGCCACCCAGATGCTTGCCTGATGCTTGCCCTTGTATGCTGGATTCTGTGGCCGTAACGTCTTAAACTCGCGTCGACCGAGAGGCGGCTACAACCCGGTCGGACTTCGCCAAGTCCCCACGGCGCTCGTTGTTTTTGCGCTCGCCGCGAAATAACGTTCTTCGTGAGGGCTGCGCGACCATCGGGTTTCGCTCGTGCTCACCATTACGCTGCCACCACACGCTCTTGTGGCCGCTACGCTCGCGCGGACCACGATGCGGTGGAAGCTGATCTGGAGAGCACGCCACGCGCTGCTAACTCTTGCGGCCTGACTGTTGACGCGGAATCCACCAGATGAACTTGTCCGTGTCACTCGGAGTGGGCGGGGCTGGTGACCTCGCGGTAGTGTGCGAGGATGGTGAACGCGTCCTCTGCCGAGGATGGCACGACGACGGTGATGGCGACCGTAAGGCCGTCTTGGCGGTGCTTTCCGCCTCGGACCACCCCACGCCAGGCTTCATTGATCGGCTGGCTCACGAATACGCACTGAGGGATGAACTGGATGGTCGATCAGCGGTGCGGCCGCTGGCGCTTTTGCGCGAACACGGCCGGACCGTGCTGCTGCTTGAGGATCCCGGCGGCGAGCCGCTCGACCGGCTCCTTGGCCAACCCATGGAGACAGGAAGGTTCTTGCACTTCGCCACCGGTCTATCGATTGCGCTTCGCCAGTTACACGAACGTGGTCTCATCCATAAGGACATCAAGCCGGCCAATGTGCTCATCAATCCCGCGACCGGCCAAGTCTGGCTGACTGGCTTTGGTATCGCGTCGCGTCTTCCGCGCGAGCGCCAGTCGCCCGAACCTCCCGAGTTCATCGCCGGAACACTTCCCTACATGGCGCCCGAACAGACCGGACGCATGAACCGTTCGATCGATTCCCGAAGCGACCTCTATTCCCTAGGAGTCACCCTGTACGAAATGCTCATCGGCGCCTTGCCCTTTATGGCGTCGGATCCCATGGAATGGGTCCACTGCCACATTGCGAGACAGCCGGTGCCGCCGGTGGAGCGCTTGGACGACGTGCCAGTCGCTGTTTCTGCCATCATCTGTAAGCTGCTCGCTAAGACTGCAGAGGAACGCTATCAGACCGCGGCTGGCGTCGAGAGTGATCTTCGCCGCTGCCTTGACCAATGGCAACGACAGCGCCGGATCGAGGATTTTCCGCTCGGCGAGAACGATACGTCAGACCGGCTGCTGATCCCCGAGAAATTGTATGGACGAGCACGCGAGATCGACACCTTGCTCGCCGCTTTCGATCGAGTCGCGGCAGGTGGCGCGCCGGAATTGGTACTGGTTTCCGGATATGCCGGAATCGGAAAATCGTCCGTTGTCAACGAGCTCCACAAGGTGCTGGTTCTGCCACGCGGCCGTTTTGCAACGGGCAAATTCGATCAGTACAAGCGCGACATCCCTTACGCCACATTGGCGCAAGCGTTTCAAAGCCTCGTCCGCCGGTTGTTGGGTAAGAGCGAGGCCGAGCTCCAGCGTTGGCGCGACCGTTTGCAGCAGGCATTGGACCCCAATGGGCTGCTCATTGTTGATCTCGTCCCTGAACTGAAACTCATAATCGGCGCGCAGCCGCCGGTTCCGGATCTTCCACCACAGGACGCTCAGAATCGGTTCCTGCTGGTGTTCCGGCGCTTCATCGGTGTGTTCGCACATCCGGAACACCCGCTCGCCCTGTTCCTCGACGATTTGCAATGGCTGGACGCAGCAACGCTCGACCTGCTCGAGCATCTGCTCACGCACTCCGAAGTGCGGCACCTGCTGCTGGTCGGCGCCTACCGGGACAACGAGGTCAGTCCCTCTCACCCGCTGCCGCGGAAGCTGGGCGCAATCCGCAAAGCCGGAGCAAGGGTCCAGCAGATCGTGCTGGCGCCTCTCGGACTCGACGATATCGGCCAGCTCGTCGCCGATGCCATGCATTGCGAGCCGGAGCGTGTGTGTCACTTGGCGCAACTGGTGCATGAGAAGACCGGCGGAAATCCGTTCTTCGCGATCCAGTTCTTCACGGCGCTGGCCGAAGAGGGGCTGCTCTCGTTCGACCGAGTCACACGGGCTTGGCAATGGAACATGGATCGTATCCGCGCCAAGAGCTACACCGATAATGTGGTGGATCTTCTGGCCGGGAAGCTGAAGCGGTTTTCTTCCACCACCCAGGAAGCCCTGAAACAGCTCGCCTGCCTGGGCAATGTCGCCGAGGTCGCCACCCTGGCCCTGGTTCACGGGACAACAGAGGAGGCGACGCACACGGCCCTCTGGGAGGCCGTCTGCGCCGGGCTCGTCTTCCGCCAGGAGAGCACTTGCAGATTCCTGCACGACCGGATCCAGCAGGCGGCTTATTCGCTGATACCCGATGAGCAACGTGCTGAAGTCCACCTGCGCATTGGCCGCGCGCTGCTAGCGAGCATGACGGCGGGCGAGCTAGCCGAGCATCTGTTCGATGTGGCGAATCAATTCAATCGGGGCGCCACACGGCTGATCGACCGGGACGAAAAAGCGCAAGTAGCGGCGATCGACCTGCGTGCTGGGCAAAGGGCCAAGGCCTCGGCGGCCCATGCGTCGGCGTGCGTCTATCTTGCGGCCGGCATGGCGCTGATAGGGGACGGCGGCTTGGATGATCCGAGTCAGTACGAGCTCGCATTCGCCCTTTGTCTTGAACGCGCGGAGTGTGAGCTCCTGAGCGGAAATTTTGATGAAGCCGAGCGGTTAATTCATCAGCTGATCCGAAGAGGTGTGTCGAGAGTTGACGAAGCAGCCGCCTACAGGCTCAAGATACATCTGCATATCATAAGATCGGAAAAACCGCAGGGTGTTGATGCCGCTCTCGAGTGCTTGCGCCTCTTCAGCATCGAGATGCCGCCTCACCCAACTCGCGAAGAAGTCCAAGCCGAGTACGAGATAGTCTGGAGAAACCTGACAGAACAATCGATTGAAAGCCTGGTTCACCTGCCCTTGATGACTGACCTGGAAATGAGCGCCGCCATGCGCGTACTAGGGTTTCTCACAGGGCCGGCACTTTATACCGACATCAACCTCTATCACTTGCATTTCTGCAAGATGGTAAATCTGAGCCTCAGGTACGGAATAAGCGACGCAGCCACGTTTAGCTACGCGGGTTTCGGCGTTATTCTTTGCGTACCCTTCCAGCGCTATACCGAAGGGTATCGTTTTGGAAAACTCGCTTGCGATCTCGTTGAAAAACACGGGTTTGCCGCCTATAAGTCGAGGGTCTATCTCTCGATGGAGATGATTGCCCTCTGGACGCAACCCATCGAGGTCGGAATCGAGCTGACCCGAGCCGCCTTCCGTGCCGGCGCTGAATTGGGTGATCTTGCCTTTGCTTGTTACAGCTGCATGCATCTCGTCACCGACCTCCTTATCCAGGGAGCGCACCTCGACGACGTGTGGCGAGAATCTGAGACCTGCCTGGATTTCGTCCGCAAAGGGAAATACTTCGATGCCGCTGACTGCATCATTTGCCAGCAACAGCTCATCCGCAACTTGCGGGGACAGACTGCGAGTCTTTCCACTTTCAGCGACGAGAAATTTGACGAGAAGACCTTTGAAGCTGGGTTGACCGCGGACCGGATGACCCCCCTGATCAGCCGGTATTGGATTCTCAAAGTTCAGGCTCGATACATGTCGGGCGACTACCGCGCAGGGCTCGCCGCGGCCAAGAGGGCAAAGGAGTGGCACTGGTCTTCGGAGGCATTTTTTCACTCGCTTGACTACTACTATTATGCCGCGCTGACGGTAGCAGCGTGCTACGAGAACGCGTCGGCCAACGAGCAGCAGGAGTGGCGCAAGCTCCTGACGGCGCACAAGGAGCAACTGTGCAACTGGGCCGACAGCTATCCACCGACTTTCGCCGACAAACACGCGCTGGTCGCCGCAGAGATCGCCCGCATCGAGGGCCGCGACCTTGAGGCGATGCGCCTCTATGAACAGGCCATCCGCTCGGCTAGCGAGAATGGCTTCGTTCAGAACGGGGGCCTGGCCCATGAGGTGGCCGCGCGGTTCTACGCGGCGCGCGGCTTCGAGACTATCGCCAACGCCTACCTTCGCAACGCCAGGTACTGTTATCTCCGCTGGGGCGCGGACGGCAAGGTGAGGCAACTCGACCGGCTTCATCCGCATTTGGCCGCTGCGGAGGGGTATCGTTCGACAGCGACCATTGGCTCCCCGGTCCAGCAGCTCGATGTAGCGAGCGTCGTTAAAGCCTCGCAGGCCGTGTCCAGCGAGATCGTGTTACCCAAGCTGATCGAACGGCTGATGAGAATTGCGCTTGAGAACGCAGGCGCGGATCGTGGTCTTCTGATACTGCCAGCAGAGGGTGACTATTTGATTCAGGCGGAAGCCGAGGCTGCCGGCGATCAGGTCGAAGTCGTGCTGTGCCAGAAGCGAATTAACGGGATCACCTGTCCCGAATCCCTCGTGCGCCATGTCATTCGAACGCACGAAAGCGTGATTCTCGATGATGCCTCCAGACCCAACCTCTTCTCCGAGGATAACTATCTGCGCGGCCGACAAACCAAGTCGATCCTTTGCCAACCGCTGATCAAACAAGGGCGGTTGACGGGGCTGCTCTACCTCGAGAACACGTTGACCTCGCACGCGTTTCCCTCGAGTTGGATCGCGATCCTGGATCTGTTGGCCGCGCAAGCGGCGATCTCGCTGGAGAACACCCGTCTCTACAACGATCTCCAGGAGCGTGAGGCGAAGGTCCGGCGCCTGGTCGATTCCAACATCGTCGGGATTTGCATTTGGGATGTGGAAGGGCGCATTATCGAGGCGAACGAAGCCTATCTGCACATGCTGGGGTACAGCCGCGCCGATCTCGTTGCGGGTCGCCTGCGCTGGACGGTGCTGACGCCCGATGAATGGAGCGAGGCTGCCGAACGCGCCGCGGCGGAGCTGAGAGCGACGGGAAGCTGTAAAACTTTCGAGAAGGAGTACTTTCGGAAAGACGGCACCCGCGTGCCCGTCCTTCTCGGCGCGGCGACTTTTGGCGCAAACCGAGACCAGGGCGTCGCCTTCGTGCTCGATTTGACCGAGCGCAAGCACGCGGAAGAAAACCTGCGCGAGAGCGAGCGGCGATACCGCGAAGCGCAGATGGCGCTCGCGCACGCCAATCGCGTCACGACGATGGGGCAGCTGACGGCCTCGATTGCCCATGAGGTCAACCAGCCGATTACCGCGATGGTCACCCACGGCCACGCCGCTTTGCGCTGGCTCGCCGCGCAGCCCCCAGACCTCGTGGAGGCCCGGCAGACCCTCGATGCCATCATCAAGGACGGCAATCGAGCCGGCGAGGTCATTGGCCGTATACGCGCCCTCATCAAGAAGGCCGCGCCACGGGCTGATCAGTTGGACATCAACGAAGCGATCCTCGAGGTCATCGGGGTGACGCGAGGCGAGTTGCTGCGCAATGGCGTCTCGTTGCAGACAGAGCTCGCGAAGGGCTTGCCGCTCATTCGAGGCGATCGCATCCAACTGCAACAGATAGTCTTGAATCTGATTATGAACTCCGTCGAAGCGATGAGCGATGTCAGCAAGGGGTCGCGCCATTTGTTGATCAGCACCGCCGAGGATACATCCAACGGGGTGCTCGTGGCTGTGCGAGATTCGGGTCCGGGACTGAACCCGGAGAGTCTCGATCGCCTCTTCGACCCTTTCTACACGACCAAGCCTAGCGGCATGGGCATGGGACTATCGATCTGCCGTTCGATCGTCGAAGACCACGAGGGACGTATATGGGCGACGGCAAACGTGCCCCAGGGTGCGAGCTTTCACTTCAATCTTCCCGCCCACGGAGTGACCGCGTCATGACCTAACACTCGATGATAACTGTCGAACTCGCCGACCTTGCAGCACAGGGAGACGAACTACAATCACAATAGGAGGAAGAGGCATGTTTCAACAACGAGAGCGTACGATTGCTGCATGCTTCCTCGCTACCTTGCTCGCGCAGGCGGCGCAGGCGCAGTCCCCATCCGGGGAGCCGCTCAAGATCGGCTATGGCATCGCCCAAACCGGTGGGCTCGCTCCCAACGGCAAGTCTGCGCTGCTCGCTCAGAAGATTTGGGAGCAAGATATCAATGCGAATGGCGGGCTGCTCGGCCGCCACGTGAAGCTCATCTACTACGATGATCAGAGCAATCCGGCGACGGTCCCCGCCATCTACGAGAAGCTGCTCGACGTCGACAAGGTCGATACTATCATCGGCGGATACGGCACCAACATGCTGGCGGCGGCGATGCCGGTGGTAGTTCAGAAGCAGAAGGTGCTGATCGGCCTGTTCGGATTGGCGGTCAATGCCGAGTTTGCCTATCCGAAATATTTCTCGATGATCCCGTTGGGACCGACCCCGAAGTCTGCGCAGTCCAAGGGCTTCTTTGATATTGCCGTCGCGCAGAACCCGAAGCCGAAGACGATCGCGATCGTGGCGGCTGACGCGGAATTCCCGATAAACGGCTCCGAAGGCGCGCGCGAGAACGCCAAAGCGGCTGGCCTCAAAATCATCTACGACAAGCGATATCCGCCAGCGACTACCGACTTCGCGCCGGTCGTGAGGGCGATCCAGGCGGCTAATCCGGACATCGTCGTCATCTTCTCCTATCCGCCGGACTCGGTTGGCATGGTTCGCGCGGTCAACGAGATCGGTTACAAGCCCAAGATGATCGGCGGCGGCATGGTCGGGCTGCAATCGACTGCGATCAAGATGCAGCTCGGCCCGCTGCTCAATGGTTTCGTCAACTTCGATTACTGGCTGCCGATCGAGAAGATGAGCTTCCCCGGGGTGTTGGAGTTCCTGACCAGGTATCAAGCCAGGGCGCACCAGGAAGGCGTCGACGCCCTAGGGTACCACATCGCGCCGTGGGGTTACGCCCAGCTTCAGGTTCTGCAGCAGGCAGTCGCGGCCACGAACAGCCTCGATGACGACAAGCTCGCCGATTACATGCGCAAATCTACGTTTAAGACCCTGGTTGGTGACGTCAAGTTCGGGTCCAAGGGCGAGTGGGCGGAGTTGCGGGTGCTTGAGCTCCAGTTCCAGCATATCAAGGGCAACGATCTCAGCCAGTTCAAGGACCTCTCGACCCAGGTCGTGATAGTGCCGGCCCAGTACAGGTCGGGCGATGTGATCTATCCCTACGACAAGGCGAAATAGGCCGCAGATTACTCTCGAGTCGAGATCGAAGTGTAAAGGGGTTCCCGGGAGCTCTGCGAGGTGTCGCTCTGTTTCGGGCGACGACCTGCGGCTTCTCGAGCCGAGAAGCCCATGTGAATCTCATCCCATCCAGCGGTCGACAAAGCGAATAATAGGAAGCATACGACGCCCCAATCTAATCTCCAGCTTGGTTCGATTCGGATCAAATAGATGGGTTTGTGCGGGTTTTTGGCCAAGTCGCTTGAGGATCAGGCCAAACGGATTGCGCATGCGCTCCTGCGACATGATGATGCGGGCAAGCAAGTCTGCCGCCGGTACGATCAGAGGGCCAAATCCATAGCGCGGTTGCATCCATCCGACGATGTATAGGTGGCGGTGTTCAGCGGTCATCATCCCTCCATAGACCTCGGCCACTGGACCCTTCAATGAGACTAGTCCCGGCGCAAGAAACGGAAAGCTGACGTGGAAACCAGTTGCGGCGATTACAATATCAAAAGCATCCCGCGTCCCGTCGATGAATTCAACAGTATTGCCGTCGAATTGGTGGATGTCAGGATGCACGGTGATGCGTCCGTGTCTCAAATAGTGGAGTACCTCAGTCGAGATCGTTGGGTGATGATCGAAGATTTTGTGATCAGGTGGGGGAAGTCCGTATTGTCTATAGTTGCCGACGGCTACTTTTAAGGCCGTACGAATTAAGAGCCGCTGCACCCGCAAGGGGATCCACGGGCAAATAAGTTCCACAGTGGGGCGTCCGAACAAAACTTTGGGAAGAAACCAATAGCCCCGACGCAGGCTCAAATGGGCTGATGCCGCTACCCGGGCCGCCTCGGACACGATGTCGCATGCTGAATTGCCTCCACCGATAACCAAAACGCGCTTGCCGCGTAGTTGATCAGGGGTGACGTAATCCTTTGAGTGAATGTATTCCGTGGTTATTTTTCCCGGATAATCTGGCCAACGACGGTTCCAATGGTGTCCATTACAAACAATGATCCCTCGATAATCCCGCGTCTCCTCTTCTCCAAATCGAACTCTCCATGTTCCGTTTGGCAGCGGGGCCACGTTTGTGACAGTCTGTCGCAATTGTATATTGTCAAACAATCGAAAGTGTTGAGCATAGGCATTAAGATAATCGAGCATGTTCTTGCGGCTGGGGAAATCTGGAAAACTTGATGGCATGGGATAGTCGGGAAATTCAGTTGTACGGCGTGACGAGATGATGTGCGCTGCTTCGTACACTCCATGGTGCCAGTTGCCGCCAATGCCGTCCGATGCATCTACTTGATCATAGGCAATCCCGTGGCTTTTTAGGGCTTTTGCAACACACAGACCGATAGGCCCGGCCCCGATAACCAGCAGCTTGTCTCTCGTGCTCATGGCTACTAGTTGCTCGCTTCAACCAAAGTGAAAGGGTTCATGTTTGGCATTGGCCACGTACTGTCTGGGCTTTCCTCAATGCTCCAATCCCTTCAGTTTGACTGAATTGGGCGACTAGCCTAACCGGCGATCAACGAACCCATTGTAGGTAAAAATTGCTAGGTTCGCGCGCGAGACGTCGTGTCGTCTGGAAAGCGCGTGGAGTGTCTCACCCGAAATGAACGCCTGTGCAACTTACGGTTTGAACGCGATCCATGGGGTTGGTGCTTGGCCATGGCTTTCATTCTCTGAAGGCCCGGCGGCCGCGGTCAATTCCAAATCTGCAACGCGTCCACCGTTAGGGGCGCACTCCACATCGGCGTCCAATTTTGACTCTTTTGAACGACGGGCTCTGGTAGTAGCGCTCGCCGCGTCGGAGCGGGCCGGGGTTGCGGAGACGGGGCGAGCGCGGGTTGGGTCATGATCGTCGACTCGGCTCGTGAAGGTGCCGGGCGTGGGCCCAATTACGGCGCTGTCCCTGCGCCCCACGTGTTGTGCAAGCGCAGACCCCGCGGTCATCGCGACGGAAATGCGCGCGGGCTCGGCGAGGTTCTGATGCCGCTTCAATACCTCAAATATATGATCGATGTCCTCGCTTCGATGTCCGGCATTTAGTTGGATGCGAATGCGTGCGGACTTGATCGGCACGGCCGGGAACCTGACGGCATCGACATGGATTCCTTCCTCGCGAATTGCACGAGCGAGGTGCTCCGCTTTTTCCTCGTCGCCTAGCCAGATCGGAACAATCGGTGTCTCCCTCGAGACGAGCCTGTAGTTCAAGTCGGCCATCCGCTTGACGAAATAGCGCTGGTTCTCCCATAGCCGCTGGCGACGTTCCGGCTCGTCGCGGACGATATCGATCGCTGTCGAGATTACCATCGCTTGATCCGGCGGCAGCGTCGCGGTGAAGCCGTAGGCGGGGCAGGTCATTCGCAGAACTTCGGTGATCAATCCATTGGCGGCAACGTAACCTCCGACGGACCCGTAGGCCTTGCTCAACGTACCCATGTAGATCAGGCGCTCACTGGCAGCGTTGAAATGCTCCAAGACGCCGCCGCCGGAGGCGCCGAGCACACCTGTGCCGTGGGCGTCGTCGACATAGAGCATGGCGTTCCAGCGCGCGGCGAGACCTATCAAATCTGGAATTGGGGCGATGTCGCCGTCCTGGCTGAACACGCCATCGGTGACGATGATTTTGGATGTGGCATCCGACCGGCGCAGCAGCTGTTCGAGATGATCAAGATCGAGATGGCGATAAGTGTATCGTCTGGCGCCCGACAAGCGCATGCCTTCGCGAATGCTGATATGGTTGTATTCGTCACTGAAATACGCGTAGGTGTATTCTCGGCTGCCCGAGAAACCGTAGACACGCGCAATCTGCGTGGGGCGAGGCAGCGTGGACAGAACGCCGAGATTGGTCAGATATCCCGTCGCGAACAGAATCGCGTCGTTCTTGCCTTTGGAGCGAGCGATCTTGCGTTCGAGCTCACCATAGAGCCCGAGGTTGCCGCCGAGCAGCCGCGAATCGCTATTGCCGACGCCATGGGCTTTGATGCCGCGAATGGCGGCTGTCCGCATGCGCGGACTTGTTGCCAGTCCCAGATAGTTGTTGGTGCTGAACGAGACGTACTGCCGGTTTTTCGCCCGGAATGCCGGAGTCGGAAGACTGTCTACAACCACCGAATCGCGTGGCGCACGCCACCCGCACCAATCCGCCAACTCTGCAAACTCATTCACGCTCGCCTCCTGGGATCTCGGGCTCCATCGCGCAGGCACAACACTTGATCTTGGTCTGTCTTGCCAACGTCCTGACCGATCGCTGCTTCAGCTAGGTAGCTTTGGCCGTGGAAATGATTTGATCAGAATTGCGGTGATAGAGTGCTTCTTGCGCCAATGTGCGACCGCAACAAGTGCGCCGGCGTAAGTGCAACATGCGGTATCGCCTCGTTCGGATCGCGCCACCAGCCGGATCCTGAGGGCGCGCTTTCGAGCAAGATCAAGCAAAGCGCCGCAACCTCCCTCAAAGTGCAGGCGGGACGTCGCCCTACATTTGGTCGGACAAGGACTTGCTTCGGACGCCGCGGAACAACGTGACATGAACGATAGCCCCTCTATAGACATCGCCTGCCGCGATCACCTTCGGGTAGTCAAGCCGCATTCATCAGACAGCCGGGCGTTGGTCTCGCTGCGTGGGGTGAGTCGGATCTATGACGGTGGCACCATCACGGCGCTGAAAAACGTCGATCTGGAAATCGAGGAGGGCGATTGCGTGGCGATCGTCGGTGCAAGCGGCAGCGGCAAGAGCAGCCTGGTAAACATGTTGTGCGGCATCGATCGTCCAAGCGCCGGCACCGTGCTGTGGGAAGGCCGCCCGCAGCGCACGCGTCGCGACTGGGCGAAACTGCGGCGGCTGAGCATCGGCATCGTCTTCCAGGAATTCAACCTGATCCCAACACTCACCGCGCTGGAAAACGTCGAGCTCGCGCTGCTCGGGCACAGGCTGTCGGCGCGGCGCCGTAGGGTGCGCGCAGCAACGGTGCTCGATCATGTCGGCCTGCAGCACCGTACAAATAACGTGGTCACCAAACTTTCCGGCGGCGAACGGCAGCGGGTAGCCATCGCGCGCGCCATCGTCAATGAGCCGGCACTGCTGATTGGAGACGAACCCACCGGAAACCTCGACAGTAACAACGCGGCCAAAGTTGCGCACCTGATGTTCAGGCTGTGCGCGGACCAACGCATGACGCTTGTCCTGGTGACGCACGACGAAAAGCTTGCGGCGAGCTGTCCCCGCCGGGTGCGCATCAGGGATGGCCGCATTGTCGAAGATGCCAGCAGGGCGGTTCCGTCGCCGCCGGTTCAATGGCAGGCGGCGGAATGAACCTCGTAGGTCTCGCGCTGCGCAATCTCCGCCGGCGGCCAATCCGCACTTGCCTCTCGATTCTCGGCGTGGGGCTCGCGGTGGGGAGCGCGCTGGCTCTCATCGCGCTTTCGCGCAGCATAAAAGACAGCACCCAGGAGGGCATCAACGAGATGGGCGACGATCTCGTGGTGATGCAGAAGGGCGCTTCCGATATCTTCGGCGGCTTCATCCCCGAGCAAATGGTCGCGCGCATCGCTGCGATCCCGGGTGTCGTGCGGGCGTCGGGAGAGCTGTTCATGTTCGCGCCCAGCGCCGGCGACCGCAGCGTGCTGACCGAGGGTTGGCCGGACACCAGCTATCTGTGGAAGAAGGTTCCGTTGCGCGAGGGGCGGGTGCCGAGCCCAGGCGAACGCCACGTTGCCGTGCTTGGCGAAGCGGCAGCCGCTTCGCTGGGCAAAAAGCTTGGCGACGAGCTGGAGCTTCTTGGCCAAGGCTTTCGGGTTATCGGCATCGCCAATTACACAACGATCGTCAATCGAGGGATTGTGCTGGTGCCGCTGATGGATCTGCAGGAGGCAAGCTATCGCACGCGGCAGGTCACAATGATACACGTCAATGTCGAACGCAGCGGCGGGCCCGCCGAGCTCTCTCGCGTGCGAAGATCCATCGAGGCGCTCGGCAACGTGACCGCATCGACTGCCAACGAGGTGCTCGACAATGACCGGAATTTTGCCATCCTCGAGGCGGTGTCGTTGGCGGTATCGATCATAGCGTTAGCGATCGGCGCGCTGAACGTGCTTACGGCGCTCGTCATGGCGACGCAGGAGCGCACCCGAGAGATCGGCATCTTCGGGGCGATCGGCTGGAGCAGCACAAGGATCATCGCCTCGATCGTGATCGAGGGTGTTCTGATGTGCGCAATTGGTTGCCTCCTGGGTGAGCTGCTGAGTTTTACTGTAGCGTTGGTTTTTCCGAACATACCGGCGATCGGTGACCTGATCTCGTTCAAGCCGCGTGTCGCGGTGATCGCGCCGATCATGATCGCGGCATTTGCGCTTTGTATTGTCGGCTCGTTGCTGCCAGCCTGGCGCGCCGTGCGGCTTGTTCCGGCGGATGCACTTCGGCGCATATGAGACAGCTGAGCGGGAGCAGATCGCACCGAATAGCTGGTTGTAGCAATTGATACCATCTACGCTGGAGATCATCGGCAGCCGGGTGAGCATGGCGAAATTCCGACCCGCCGGCGAGCCCGCACTGGGATCGAAGCAGCGACGTTCACCGCCAGCGCTCCAACAGATAGGCCCTGATCGGGTACGCAGAGATGCCAGTCTCATCCCGACCAGGGCCACCACCGCCAGTGATCCGAGGTCCCCGCGGTGGCAGTCGGGAATTAGGGCATTCTGGGTAGTGGTCGCTGAGGCAATTTGTCCGGTGATTTGTCACAGTGGAGCATTCTAATCCGCGCGTTTATCTCCAACGCGGGGTGAGCGTTTACAATTATGGCGACATGGAGTGATGTTTGGCCAAGTCTGACGAGTATCGGGCCAAGGCAGAGCTATGTGGCCGCATGGCGGCAGCCGCCATCAGCCCCCAAGACAAGACAACATGGCTCAAACTCGCGGCGGGCTGGCTTGATCTGATCAATACTCGAAACCAACTGGCGAGTGAGAAGCTCGAAGCCATTGAACGCGAGCCTGACAACCGGCAGGAGAAATCAGAGCGGGAGCCCTAGGCAAATGGTGAAGGCCGGGGTGGGCGGTGTCGCTGCAAACTGCAAGCGCTTGGTCACGACGCTCGGCTGATGCCAGCGAAATACGGGCGCCCCTATAGCAAAGACCAGAAGAACGATTTCCGCGATGCCGAAGCCATCGCCGAGGCGGTGCAGCGCCCGACTATGAAGTTCGTCGTCACCTAGGCTGTCGATCAGCTTGATTTCGTGCACAAGGCGGAGGCCATTTCGCTACCGACACTCGCCAGCAGGGCACCTTGTGTCGGCGAACCGACACTCGCTAGCAAGGAACCTTTCGTCAGCGACTGAGTTACCTTGCGACCAAGCCATGTGCCGCGAGGCGGGCATGAGCAAATCGCAAAAGAGATCAGCGACGCGAGCGAACCGGTCTCCCGGCAGGCGCCCGGAGGCGAGGCTTTTGCCGGATAGGCGCGGCAGTCAAGATCAAGCGCGCGGTGCCGAATCATGCCGACGCTTCCGACTTGCTCACAGTGAATTAGCCGCGCGCATTCGCGCCTTCGATTGGGCATCGACTGACACGGGACTCGTTTCGGAGTGGACTGATGACGTCCAACCGCTGTCACTATTTGCGTGGAAATCGCATCGGCGCAGCAGGCAGAATTCGCAGCCGCCCTGGAAGTCCACACGCGGCGCGCGGCCGAACCTAGGGGACAGATACGTAGGGTGGGTTAGCCGTCGAGCCGGCTCCAGCCGGCTCGATGGCGTAACCCACCGATACCCGCCGGCGTTGCTCCTGCGGTTGACGGTGGGTTACGCCGTCCAAAGTCGGCTGTTACCAGCCGACTTTGGACGACTAACCCACCCTACGCAGCGATCGTGTTCAACTTCATCGAAACGCGCCCTAGCGGACAGAACAAAGCTCTTCGACGGACGCTATCGGCAAGATCTGACCACCAAGGGCAAAATCTTCAAAGCGCGCTCGGAGCGCGCGGATTAGAACTGATGCGCAAATGCGCCACGGCCGCGCCGGGCAAATGCTCATGGCGTGTGCAGCTCATCTGAAGCGAGGCAGCACGTGAAAGAGGGCGTCAATCCCAAAATCGGCCGCCGGGATCTCCTGCGCGTGCTGGCGGTTGGTGCTGCGACGGCGACCACAGCCGCGTGCAGTTCCGCGGGTGCCGACAAATCCAAGTTCCCCGACAAGCGCAGGGCTCGCTACCAAGCAAACTCGCCCGAGGTGCAAACCTTTTACCGGGTCAACCGCTATCCGGCGAAGTGAAGGAGGTCGTGGTGCTGATCAAGCGAACGCAACAGCAGCCTCGCCGCAGCCCGCTTCCAGCACTCCCGGCCGCACCGACTGGCGATCTCGATCGTCGCAGCTTCCTGCATCGTTCAGGTCTCGCGGCCGGCAGCCTGGCCGCGCTCGGCACCTTGTCGGTCGGTGCTGTCCGCACCGCCAAGGCCGGCCCGCCGCCGCCTCCCGGCGTGACGGTGTTCCGGCGCAAGAACGTCTGCACTCATTGCTCCGTCGGCTGCACGGTCATTGCCGAGGTCGTCAACGGCGTGTGGACCGGGCAGGAGCCGGGCTGGGATTCTCCAATCAATCGCGGCTCGCACTGCTGCAAGGGCGCGGCCGTGCGCGACGACGTGCTCAGCGAACGTCGCATGCGCTTTCCGATGAAGCTTGTGAACGGCGCGTGGAATCGCATCTCCTGGGACCAGGCGATCGACGAGATCGGCGACAAGTTGCTGGAGATCCGGTCGAAGTCGGGACCGGATTCGGTGTACTGGCTCGGCTCCGCCAAATTCACCAATGAGGCCGCCTACCTCAACCGCAAGCTCGCTGCCTTCTGGGGCACCAACAACTCCGATCATCAGGCCCGCATTTGCCACTCCACCACGGTCACCGGCGTCGCCAACACCTGGGGCTACGGTGCCATGACCAACAGCTACAACGACATCCGCAATTCCAAGACCATCATGATCATGGGCGGCAATCCGGCGGAGGCGCATCCGGTCTCGCTGCAGCACATCCTCGAAGGCAAGGAGCTCAACCGCGCCAACATGATCGTCATCGACCCGCGGATGACGCGCACCGCCGCGCATGCCACCGAATACGTCCGCGTGCGCCCGGGCACCCACATCCCGACCATCTACGGCATGCTCTGGCACATCTTTCAGAACGGTTGGGAGGACAAGGAATTCATCCGACAGCGCGTCTATGGGATGGACGACATCCGCAAGGAGGTCGAGAACTGGCACCCCGCCGAGGTCGAGCGCGTCACCGGTTTGCCGGAGGCGCAGGTCAAACGCATCGCCGAGATCTTCGCCAAGCAGAAGCCCTCATGTCTGATCTGGGCGATGGGCCAGACGCAATACTCCTTCGGCACGGCCAATGTCCGCGCCAGCTGCATCTTTGTGCTCGCGACAGGCAATGTCGGTAGTCCCGGCACCGGTGCCAATATCTTCCGCGGCCACGACAACGTCCAGGGCGCGACCGACCTCGGCCTCGATGTGACGACGCTGCCGCTCTATTACGGCCTCGACGAGGGGGCGTGGAGGCATTGGTGCCGCGTATGGGACGTCGATTACGATTGGATGCTCTCGCGTTTCGCCAACAAGACTTTCATGCAAACACCCGGGGTCACCAGCACGCGCTGGTTCGATGCGACCCTGCTGCCGAAGGACCAGGTTTCCCAGCCCGACACCATGAAAGCGATGGTCGTCATGGGCCATGGCGGCAACACCATCACGCGCATGCCGGACGCGGCCAAGGGCATCGAGAAGCTCGAGCTTCTGGTCGTGTGCGATCCCTATCCCACCACCTGGGCGGTGCTCTCCGAGCGCAAGAACGGCACGTACCTCTTACCGGCCTGCACCAGCTTCGAGATGAGCGGGTCGCGCACGGCGTCGAACCGCTCGCTGCAATGGGGCGAGCGGATCGTCAAGCCGATCTTCGAGTGCAAGAACGACTACGACACGATGTATCTCTTCGCCCGCAAGCTCGGCTTTGCCGAGGAGATGTTCAAGAACATCAAGGTCGTGGCCGGCGAGGTCTCGGCCGAGGACATCCTGCGCGAGATCAATCGCGGCGGCTGGTCCACCGGCTATTGCGGCCAGTCTCCCGAGCGCCTCAAGGCGCACATGCACAATCAGTCCAAGTTCGACGTGGTCACGCTGCGCGCGCCAAAGGACGATCCGGAGGTGGGCGGCGAGGTATACGGGCTGCCGTGGCCGTGCTGGGGAACGCCGGAGTTCAAGCACCCCGGCACGCCAATTCTCTACGACACCAATGTGCCGGTGAAGGAAGGCGGCGGCACCTTCCGCGCGCGCTTCGGCGTGGAGCGCAACGGCGTGAGCCTCCTCTCCGACGGCTCCTATTCGGTCGGCTCCGAGATCAAGGACGGATATCCCGAGTTCACGCTCGGCGTGCTCAAGAAGCTCGGCTGGGACAAGGATCTCACCGCGCAGGAGATGGCGGTGATTGCCCAGGTGAATGCGGCCAATCCCGACGCGGTGTCCTGGTCCACCGACCTCTCGGGCGGCATCCAGCGCGTGGCGATCGAGCACGGCTGCATTCCCTACGGCAACGGCAAGGCCCGCACGAATGCGTGGAATTTGCCGGATCCGATCCCGGTCCACCGCGAAGTCATCTACACCTCGCGCCCCGATCTCGTCGCGCAATATCCGACCTTGCCGGACGCCAGGCAGTTCCGCGTTCCCAATGTCGGTTTCACCGTGCAGAAAACGGCCGTCGAGAAGGGCATCGTCAAACATTTCCCGCTGATCCTGACATCCGGCCGACTGGTCGACTATGAGGGCGGCGGCGAAGAGACACGCTCCAACAAGTGGCTGGCCGAGCTCAAGCAAGACATGTTCGTCGAGATCAATCCGGCTGATGCGGCCGAGCGCGGCATCAAGGATGGCGCCTGGGTCTGGGTCACCGGCCCCGAGAGCCAATCAAAGGCGCGGATGAAGGCGCTGATTACCCCGCGCATCGGCAAGGGCGTGGCCTGGATGCCGTATCATTTCGCCGGCTGGTACGAAGGCGTCGACCAGCGCAGCAAATATCCGAAAGGCAATGATCCGATCGTGCTTGGCGAAAGCGTCAACACGCTCACCACGTACGGATACGACCCGGCGACCGGGATGCAGGAACCAAAGGCCACCCTCTGTCAGATCAGAGCGGCGTGAGAGGGCGAGCACCATGGCCCGGATGAAATTTCTCTGCGACGCCGACCGTTGCATCGAGTGCAACGCCTGCGTCACCGCCTGCAAGAACGAGAACGAGGTGCCGTGGGGCCTCAACCGGCGCCGCGTGGTCACCATCAACGACGGCAAGCCCGGCGAGCGCTCGGTTTCGATGGCATGCATGCACTGCACCGACGCTCCGTGCGCGGCGGTCTGCCCGGTGACCTGCATTTTCTCGACGGACGACGGCGTGGTGCTGCACGACAAGGATCTGTGCATCGGGTGCGGCTACTGCTTCTACGCCTGTCCGTTCGGCGCGCCGCAATATCCCAACGTCAGCAATTTCGGCTCCCGCGGCAAGATGGACAAATGCACCTACTGCGCCGGCGGCGGCGGATCGGAAGTGCCCGGCAGCATCGAGGAATACAGCAAATACGGCGCCAACCGCATGCTTGCGGGCAAGCTGCCGCTGTGCGCCGAGATGTGCTCCACCAAGTCGCTGCTTGCGGGCGACGGCGAGATGATCGCGCAGATCTACAAGGACCGTGTGAAGGCGCGAGGCTATGGCTCCGGTAGCTGGGGTTGGCTGACCGCCTATCACGACGGGATCACGACATGATCGTCACAATGACGTGGATGGCTCGGGGTGCGGTGGTGAGCGCCGGTATGCTCGCCATTGCGCCGCTGACCGCCTCGTTATCGGTTGCCCAGGACGCGGACCGCACGGTCGCGGGAGGGGCACGGCCGTGCGCGGGCGACAACGGCGGGATCACCCTGCCCCCCGGCTTTTGTGCAACGGTGTTCGCCGACAACATCGGTCACGCTCGGCAAATGGTCGTGGCCCCCAACGGCGTGCTCTATGTCAACACCTGGAGTGGCCGCTATTACCGCAACGACAAACCGCCCGCCGGCGGATTCCTGATTGCCCTGAAAGATACGACCGGCAACGGCCGCGCTGATGTGGTCGTCCGTTTCGGTCCTGGCACTGAAAGCGGCAATGCCGGTGGCACTGGAATCGCACTCTATAATGGCGCGCTTTACGCGGAAACAAACGACCGCATCGTTCGTTATGCCCTGCCGCCGGAGACTGCTGCGCCACATGATCCGCCTGAGGTGGTCGTCTCGGGACTACCGCTTACCGGCGATCACCCGATGCACCCGTTCAAGATCGATGTCCAAGGTGCACTCTACGTGGACCTCGGCTCGGCCACGAATTCCTGCCAGGGCGCTAACAGAATGCCGAATTCTCCGGGCATTCAGCCGTGCACCGAGCTCGAGACGCGGGCCGGCATCTGGCGCTACGACGCCAAGCGGACTGGGCAGCGGTTCTCGCCCGCCGAGCGTTTTGCCTCCGGTCTGCGCAATGGGGAAGGAATCGTATTCGACTCCGCAGGACGGATATTTGCGACCATGCACGGCCGTGACCAGCTGCGGGAAAACTGGCAACGCTTCTACACTCCGGAGCAGGGCGCGAACGAACCCGCGGAGGAGCTGGTGCAGCTTGAGCAGGGCGCCGACTACGGCTGGCCATATTGTTATTTCGATCTCGCTCAGCGCAAGCTTGTTCTTGCCCCGGAATACGGTGGGGACGGCGGGAAAAGCGTCGGGCTGTGTGCTGCCAAGCGCGCACCCATCGCGGCGTTTCCCGCCCATTGGGCGCCTAACGACCTCCTGCTTTATGATGCCCGTCAGTTCCCGACTGCATATCAGGGAGGCGCGTTCATTGCCTTTCATGGCTCCTGGAATCGCGCACCGTTCCCGCAGGGCGGCTACAACATCGTGTTCCAGCCGCTGGCTGACGGCAAGGCGTCCGGCCCGTTCGTGGTGTTTGCTGATGGCTTCGCTGGCGCAATCGAGGAACCGGGGCAGGCCGCGCATCGGCCGTCTGGGCTCGCGCTCGGACCCGACGGTGCGCTCTATATTTCGGACGATCAGCGCGGGCGCATCTGGCGCGTGACTTACAGTGGTCCCGCTGCGGCGGCTATTGCGGCTGCACCAGCGCGATCGTCGCGAGCCGATAATTCGGCGCCGCAAGCCGCTACTCCGCCCGAAGGTATTCATCCGAACGCCGGGTTGCAGGCCGCAGCTGTGCTGCCGACTCCACCTGGCGCAACACCCGAGCAGGTTGCCCTCGGCAAGCGCATCTACGACGGCGAAGTCGCGAGTGCGCCCTGTGTGGGCTGCCACGGAACGGATGGCAAGGGCTCGCCTCAGGGGCCCGACCTCGCCAGCGGCAAATGGCTGTGGGGCGATGGCAGCTTGGCTGCGATCGCGCACACCATCACCGTTGGCGTACCGCAGCCGCGCGAGTACGGGGCTCCCATGCCGCCAATGGGCGGAGCCCAGCTGTCCGCGGCCCAGGTTTCCGCCCTCGCCGCTTATGTCTGGGCGCTCGGTCATCGGAGCGGAGGTTGAAAGAATGGCAATATTACATCGAGGGCGAAGCACGCATGGGCGTGTTCGGCGGGTCGGGTCAACGGTGATCGGCGGGTAGGAGCATCAGCCATGCGGCGCTTGGCCTTTATACCCATCAT
Source organism: uncultured Alphaproteobacteria bacterium (assembly GCA_963841705.1). Lineage (GTDB taxonomy): Bacteria > Pseudomonadota > Alphaproteobacteria > Rhizobiales > Xanthobacteraceae > VAZQ01. Next base: position 105,823 of record CAWJDY010000023.1, on the reverse strand, counting down.
GCTCGGCGCGTTGGCGATCTGCACCGTCGTAGCGGTCTCGGCGCCTGCCCATGCGCAGCAGCAAGGGTCAATCATCGATCCGGACGCGAGCGTCGTGAACGAACAGACGCTGCTGCGAGAATTTCCGCGGATTCAAGGCGACATCGACCAGCTCGACCCGCGAGCGCGCACGCTTATTCAACCCGCCGGACGGGTTTGGGATCATTTCCACGAAGTCACGTTGCACTGGTTCGGCGCGATCGTGATCCTGGCCGCGATTGCCGGCTTGGCCGCAGCCTATTTCCTCCTCGGACGGATCCGAATGTCTGAGGGACGCTCCGGACGCAAGGTGCTCCGGTTTACCGCCTTCGAGCGCTTCGTGCATTGGCTCACCGCGGTCTCGTTCGTCGTGCTGGCCATTTCCGGCCTGAACGTCACCTTCGGCAAGCTGCTGCTCCTGCCCCTGATCGGGCCAGAAGCTTTCGCCTCGTTCTCACAATTTGCCAAATACGCCCACAACTACACGAGCTTTGCCTTCATGCTTGGCCTCATGGCGATTGTTGTGATCTGGATCAGGGACAACATCCCGGACAAGACCGACATTGAATGGTTTCGCCAGGGGGGCGGCTTCATCGCTTCGAGGCACGCGCCTGCACGAAGGTTCAATGCCGGGGAGAAGCTGGTGTTCTGGGGCGCGCTCGGCGCGGGAGCGGCCGTTTCCGTCTCGGGTCTTTTGCTGCTCTTCCCATTCTACGTCATCGACATCCTCGGGATGCAGATCACGCAGGTGGTGCACAGCATTATCGCTATTTTGTTTGTCGCGTTGATCCTCGCCCACATCTATATCGGCACGCTTGGGATGGAAGGCGCATTCGAGGCCATGGGAACCGGCGAGGTCGATTTCAACTGGGCCAAAGAGCATCATGACTTGTGGCTCAAAGAGCAGCTCGCGAAGCGTGCGCCGGGCGTCCATCCCGACGTTCCATTGGCAACCCCAGCCGAATGAACGCAGTACGGCATACACGGACGATGACGAGCGGGATTCGACCGTCATTCCGGAAACGCGAGCGCAGCGTGCCCGAATGACCCGAGGGCAACTTGTGGCGCATTACGCATAACGATGGCCTGATACTCAGCCGAGGACTGCTCTCATGGATCTCAGTGAACTGCTCGCTTCCCGGCTGCAATTCGCCTTCACCATCATTTTCCACATCATCTTCCCGACCTTCACCATCGGGCTGTCGGCCTATATCGCGACGCTCTGCGTCATGTGGATGCGCACCGGCAAGGAGCACTACCGCACGCTCGCGCAGCTCTGGACCAAGATCTTCGCCGTGTCCTTCGCCATGGGCGTGGTGTCGGGCATCGTGCTGTCCTACCAGTTCGGTACCAATTGGAGCCGGTTCTCGGCCGCGCTCGGCAACGTCATCGGACCGATGATCGGCTTCGAGGTTGAGTTCGCCTTCTTCCTCGAAGCGACGTTTCTCGGGGTCATGCTGTTCGGCTGGAACCGGTTTCCGCCCTGGCTGCACACGCTCTCGGCCATTGCCGTTGCCGCCGGCACGCTCATGTCTGCATTCTGGATCCTGTCCGCCAACAGCTGGATGCAGACGCCGGTCGGATACGAGATGCGCGACGGCATCGCCTACCCCCTCGACTGGCTGGACATCGTGTTCAACCCGAGTTTCTTTTATCGCCTCCCCCACATGGTGACGGCGGCGTATCTGACGACGTCGTTCGTGGTGCTCGCCGTGGGGGCACGCTATGTCCTTGCGGGCAAGCATCTCGATCACGGCCGCACCATGGTCCGCATGGCGGTCGGTTTTGCCGCCATCGTCGCGCCGCTGCAGCTCTTCCTCGGCGACCAGCACGGCCTCAACACGCTCAAGCACCAGCCTACGAAGATTGCGGCAATCGAGGCGCATTGGGACGGAAGCCTCCCGGGCGAGCTCGTGCTGTTCGCCTGGCCGGACGAGAAGGCCGAGACGAACCGCTTCGCAGTCACCATCCCGCACGGCGCTTCCATTATGCTCACTCATAGCTGGGACGGCCTATTTCCCGGCCTTACGAGTGTCCCGCCGCAGGATCGGCCCCCCGTGCTGCCGCCCTTCTTCGCATTCCGCGCCATGGTGGGCATCGGTGTGTTGATGATCTTGACCGCCCTCACAGGCGTCTGGTTGTGGTGGCGCGGCCGGTTGTTTTCTACGCGGTGGTACCTCTGGCCCGCGCAGCACGTGTGGTGGATGGGCTTCGTCGCGGTGATCTGCGGCTGGATCGTCACCGAGACGGGCCGGCAGCCCTGGGTCGCCTATGGCCTGCTGCGAACCGCCGACGCGGTTTCCCCGCTCGCCGCCCACACCGTCGTCACCACGCTTGTGCTGTTCGTCCTTGTCTACGGTTTCGTGTTCGGGATGGGCATCTATTACATCAACCGTTTGATCGCGCGCGGGCCGCAAGCGCCTGCTGTCGAGCCGGTTGGGGTGCCGTTGGCGGCCTGGCAGTCGGCCGCAAGCCATAGCCCCAAGATGCTGGCCGAGATCGAATCGTAGAGGCGAATGCCATGGAATCGTATCTGCCTGTCATCTGGGCCGCAATCATGGGCCTCGCCGTTGCGATGTACGTGATCCTTGACGGATTTGATCTCGGAGTTGGCATCCTGTTTCCATTCGCCGCGAGCGAGCGCGACCGCGACCAGATGATGAATTCGGTCGCTCCGTTCTGGGACGGTAACGAGACCTGGCTGGTTCTCGGCGGCGCGGGGATGATGGTCGCCTTCCCGCTGGCTTATTCGATCATTCTGCCGGCGCTCTATCTGCCCGTCATCATCATGCTGCTGGCGCTGGTGTTTCGCGGGATTGCGTTCGAGTTTCGCTGGATCAGGGTCACCAGCAAGCCGCACTGGAGCTTGGTATTTGCCGCAGGTTCGGCGCTCGCGGCCTTTTGCCAAGGTGTGATACTCGGCGGACTGATTCAGGGTATCAAGGTGAGCAACAATGCGTTTGCCGGCGGCGCGTTCGATTGGGCGACGCCGTTCGCAATCCTGTGTGGCCTGGGATTGGTGGCGGGCTATGGCTTGCTCGGCGCCACCTGGCTCATCATGAAGACCGAGGGCAGCGTCGCCGAGCGCGCAAGAATGCAGGCCAAGTTGCTGCTGCTCGCGGTGCTCGGCTTTATGGCGATTGTGAGCATCTGGACGCCGATGGCTTTTGAGCGGATCGCCGAGCGCTGGTTCTCGCTCCCGAATATCCTGTTTGTCTGGTGGGTGCCGGCCGCGACCGCGTTGGCCGCATTTGCGGTATGGCACTGGCTCGAGACAAAACGCGATGTCCTCCCATTCCTTGCAACAATCGCACTATTCCTGCTGGGATATCTCGGGCTGCTGATCTCGAACTTCCCCTATCTCGTTCCGCCCTCGCTGACGATATGGCAGACGGCAGCGGCGCCGGCGACCCATGTATTCTTTCTGATGGGCACCCTGATGATCCTGCCGATCATTCTCGGTTATTTCATTTTCGTTTATTGGATGTTCGGCGGGAAGCTGCGCGAGGGGGAGGGCTATCACTAAGACGTCTCAGGACGCAGCTTTGCGTTTATCCGCGGTCGCCGAGCAATAGCGTCAGCTCCGCGCGTAGCGACGGCGCGATATCGTCGCGCTCAAGCGCATAGTATTGCGTTTTCGAAATTCGAGTCACATCGCCGCATCAAGTCCTCGTCATTGTCCGGCTGGCCCGGCGAGAGCTTGCCTGGATCAACGTGACCGCGCACGCGACAGCAGAATGGATCGCGCAGCAAATTACTGAAGCACTCCCCTGGAACGAGGCCCCACGCTACCTGATCCGCGATCGGGACGGCATCTACGGTATTGCCGTCACGCGTCGATTACGAGCCATGTGTATCCGCGACAAGCCCACTGCACCGGGCTCGCCGTGGCAGAATAGCGTCGCGGAACGGCTGATCGGAACAATCCGTCGCGAGTGCGTCGACCATATCGTCGCATTGGGCGAGCAGCATTTGCGCCAAGTCCTAAAATCTTACGCGAATAATTATTGCAACACTTCCAGAACGCACCGCTCATTGGGCAAGGACGCACCGATCACGCGTGCTGTTCAGCGGATCGGACGCATTGTGTCGCATGCGTTGGTCGGCGGACTTCATCACCGATATGTCCGAATTTGAGTTTTCGGCACAAACAGGTCGGAGCGGAAGATGAAAACAGCGCTGGCCGAAAATATGGGGTTTTCCGATGACGGCTAACACATTAGCAGCGTGCGCATTGCGCCGCAGGGTACTGGTCGCCAGCCTCATAGTCCTGCTCTGCCTTGTGAGCCTGGGCTTTAGGGATCCAGGGGTCACCACGCAAGAAGACCACTGGCGCATGGCGATGGATCCGGCTGTGCTCACGCTCGAGCAGGAGCAGGCATTTGCGGCGAGACCAGGCTCGGATTTCAAGGAATGTGTGAACGGCTGCCCGGTGATGATCGTCATCCCTCCTGGCAAATTCATTATGGGCTCTCCGGAGAACGAGCCAGACCGGGATGGCAATGAAGGTCCGCTACACGCGGTAACGATGGCAAAACCATTCGCTGTTTCCAAGTTCGAGGTGACATTCGAAGAGTGGGATGCTTGCGTCGCCGCGGCTGCGTGCCCGCGCGCTCCGGACAGGTGGGGGCGCGGGGAGATGCCCGTGATCAACGTGAGTTGGAGTGATGCCAAGCAGTATGTAGCCTGGCTCTCGCAGTTAACCGGCAAGGAGTATCGGCTTTTGACAGAGGCCGAATGGGAGTACGCCGCACGGGGTGGCGCTAATACCCGCTATTCCTGGGGCGATGAAGTTGGCTTAGGCAACGCCAACTGCAACGGCTGCGGCAGTCGATGGGATCTCCAACAAACGGCGCCCGTCGGATCGTTTGGGCCGAATGGGTTTGGGCTCTACGACATGCAGGGCAACGTCTGGGAGTGGGTTGAGGATCGTTGGCACGAGACCTACGATGGTGCGCCAATCGACGGGTCATCATGGCTCAGCGGCGGCGATCCAAACTTTCGCGTGGTGCGCGGCGGTTCCTGGCGTAACGAGAGCGAGCTCGTCCGCGCCGCCGTCCGCAAAAATCGCCATATCAAGGTCCGGTTCGACACGCTCGGCTTCCGGGTAGCTAGAACGACAAAGCCTTGATCCTCGGCGATGATCGAGGAGATGCGCCTGCCCGCGACCATCCTCCGGCCGAACGCCTTCTTCCAGAACGACCTCCAGCAAAAGACGCCGCTGATGGAGAAGGGCACCTACGTCATGCCGATCGGCGGCGTCGGGGTTGAGATGGTGGACGCGCGCGACATCGCCGACGTCGCTGCGGCCGAGCTGGTTCGGCGGGAGGAATTGCCTGAGCCACTGCCACGCGAGACGATTGAGATCGTCGGTCCAGAGGCGTTTACGGGGCCTTCCATCGCGGCGCTGTGGTCGGAGGTGCTCGCGCGACATGTCAGCTACGCGGGCGACGACCTCAGGGCTGCCGAGCGCCTGTTCCGCGCGCAGATGCCGAATGCGATGGCCTACGACATGGCGCTGATGCTCCGCGACTTCCACCTACACGGGATGCTCGGAATGCCGGGCGCTGCCGAACGGCTGACGGCCCGGCTCAAGCGACCGCTGCGCACCTACCGCGCCTTTGCGGAGGAGGCGGCAGCGGAATGGCGGAAGCCGCTGCTGGCCAAGGTGCCGGTACCGCCCTTCGCGGTCGAGCCGACCGGCGACGCCGGTGAGCGGTGCTATCTCGCGAATCGCGCGCGCTGTCCGTCCACCGGTAACGCGCGATCTCATATCCGACCCCGCTGCTCGCCAAGCTCATCCAGAGTTGATTACGGTTGTCTGTAGCCCCGGCTGGAGCGACCACCACTCGGCGTGGTTGCGTACCCATTTGGGCGCATTTCCAGGCGGCGGCTTGGTTCCGTCGCTTGCGGACCCCATGAGCCCCAATTTTTCTTACCACCTTCGTAATGGTACGGCAGCACACTGCCAGTGTTGTCGTACGACTGGGCGAAGGCCGCCGATGTGATGCTCGCAGCAAAGATTGCCGCGACGACTATGATGTGTGACTTGGTCATGTTCGCATCTCCTCGTGTGGCTTGGCGCATCGAACACGTTGCTCGACCGCCAGTGTTCAGGAGATGGAACCGGCACGCCCATCAGATAATAGGATGATCTACGAAAGGACTTTACTTGGCTGACGTAAAATCGAGCAAAGGTGATTACGAAAATCTGGTACTTTTCGGGTCCGAGAGTGGCCGCGAGATCGCGCTGCAATGTACATTTCAGGGGTGGATTGTCACAAGGACCTAGCGCGACGACACAAAAAATGATGACTGGCGCTTCCAGATTCGATGCTGCCTTGAATCGCACGGCGGCGCCCTCAATTCCATCTTCCGATTATCTGGGCTGGCGCGAACAGAGCAATTGGCCGAATTGATATTATCGCACTTCCCATATTTTACTATTTTCTCTGCCGCGCTCCGATCCCGGCCCTTTAATCAAGAGCTGCGAACATGAGAACGATAACTCGCTTCTCGATGACTGCAGGACTAATCGGGCTTGTAATTACGTCTTCGGCTGAATCGCCGGTATCGAGACTATTTCCAACCGCGGGCCTTACCCAAGTTGCCCAATACTGTGTCCCTTCGGAAGAGGTGCCCAATTCGGATCGAATCTTTTGCCGGGACGAAGGCGCATCCGATCCGGCGTCAATGGCCGGCAACACGGGCCGGATCGGATTGGGCCCCGGCACAAGTGCCTTTACCGCTGCAACCCCCGCAGTGCTCCAGCGCGCCCGTACCGGCTTTGGTCAGCCTACGGGAACTGGCGACCCTCTGACAGGTCCTGTCGAACTGCCTCCGGATATGGAGCCCATCCCCGGAGCCGGCACGCAGGTCATGCCGCCTGAATGGGGCGAAGGTCCACTTGATATTCGTGGTCGGGCTGCTCGGGTGGGGTCTTATGATGTGGCTTGGGGCTTATGTCCTGCTTTACTGCAGCATTCGGCTTTGCCTTGCGAATATTGTTTGCAACCAGATCGATAAAGGCGCGCACCTTCAGCGGGAGGTGCTCGCGGTGCGGATAGAGTGCATCGACCGAATATTCGGTAGGCAGAAACTCAGTAAGGAGCGGCACCAGCGCGCCGGATTCCAGATCCTCCGCCACCGTCGGGGAGGGCACGAAGATCAAGCCGTTGCCGAGTCGGGCTGCGGCAAGCAATCCGCCGGTGCTGTTGGTTTCCAAGCTGCCGGACACTCGCACTGTCAGATCACCATTCGGCCCACTGAAAGGCCACTCCCTGCCGTGCTTGCCGAAGGGCGCATCGTAGTAGATCAGGCAGTTGTGGCGGACGAGGTCGGAAGGATGCTCGGGACGCCCCCGCCTCGCGAGGTAGTCCGGGGAGCCGCAGACTACGAATCGAAAAGAGGCGAGGCGGCGCAGGATCAGGTTGGAATCCGCGGCGGCCCTGATGCGGATTGCCAAATCAAAGCCTTCTTCCACCAGATTGACCATTCTGGTCGTCGAGGTGAGGCGGACCGAAACGTCAGGATAGAGCGAGGTGAATTCGGTAATCGACGGAGCGATGCACAATGCCACTGCGGGAGAGATGTTGAGCCGCAGCGTGCCGCGGGGCCGCGCCTGGAGCACTTGGGCGGCTTCTTCGGCCTCTTCGATCTCGGAGAGGATCTGGACACAGCGTTCATAGTAACTCTGGCCGGCCTCGGTGAGACTTATACTTCGCGTGCTGCGATTGAGGAGCCGCACGCCGAGCCGCTCCTCGAGCGACTTGACGTGTGCGGTCACAACACTGGTTGCCAGGTCGAGTTGACGTCCTGCTGCCGAAAAACCGCCATTCTCGACCACCTTGACGAACGACAGCATAGATGAAACGCGATCCATGGCTTCGACTCCACATTAGCCGCTTCTGGCCCGGCGGCGTGATCGAGCCTGTTTGCAGCGGGTCTTGTCCGCGCGAGCTGCCTCGGCGCCTCTCGACCAGGCGCGTATCGTCGCGTCTATGGCGTGGCGGACACGCTTTGCGATTGCGTCCGGCGAAGGGGGACGGGCCACGCCGAGGCTCTGGCGCAGTTCGCTCATTCCCAACCACGACGCGATCAGCTGTTCTGCCGCCAGCTCAGGATCCTTGATCGACAGAACTCCGCGCTCGGTCAAACTTTTCAACAACGCCGCAACCCGCTTCACCATTTCGCCGCGACCCGCGGTGTAATACACGGCTGCCAAGCGCGGGTGCTCGCCAGCGCACTCCACCATAAGCGGATTTATTCTGACGAGTTCGGATCAATTCGCCACCTCATCGCGAACGGGCAGCACCCCGGCATCATGGAGCGGCGGCGAGGCCCCGTGATCGCCAGCCGGATTGAGATTCATGGCTTGCTCCTGACTGACGGGGAAGGCGGCAAAAAGTAGGTACCTTGGCTGCGCCTTGTGATACTGACCGGTAACACTACATGCTAAGTACTGACCGGTAACACCCGTGTCAAGAGGAAGTCGTGCGATGACTCCCGGATCGGCTGTAACCATTGGAAAAGACGAGAGAGTCCCTCCGCGCGCGCGGCTTCTGACGGTTGCCGGGAACCTGTTCTATCGGCATGGAATCAGGGCGGTTGGGGTCGAGGCGATCACCGAGGCGGCCGGCACCAACAAGACGACGCTTTATCGCCACTTTGCCTCGAAGGACGAATTGGTGGCGGCGTATCTGCGGCAAGCGGCCGAGCTGGCGGACGCCTGCTGGGACAGGTTCGCGCAGATGCATCCTGGCAACGCGCTGGCACAGCTGCGCGCCTGGCTCCGCGAGATGGCGGACCACGTCGCCAATACCGACAAGCGCGGATGCGCGCTCGCAAACGCCGCAGTCGAGCTGCCGGAAAAAGAGCACCCGGCGCGCCGCGTCATTGAGCAATGCAAGACCGCGCACCGCAATCGGCTCATCGCGCTCTGCCGTGCGGCCGGGCTGAACGAGCCGGAAATGCTCGCTGACGAATTGCATCTTCTCCTGGAAGGCGCACGCGTTACCGCGCAAAGCGTCGGCACGGATGGCCTAGGCGCCCGGCTCGTGCGCCTGGGCGAGGCGATGATCGCGGCGCACGCGTGTCAATAACCCCCACTCGAGATGGTTTTCACGGCAGGAGGACCCGCGAGGTGACTGTCCCCATGTGCATATGATGCTTGCTGGAAATCCATTTCCAATGGACGATATCTTCCGACGATGCCCCCCTCACGCATTCCTCCCCTGACCGAGCGCGAGTTAACGCGCATTGCCCGCGCGCTCGCCGAACCGCGTCGCGTTCAGATCCTCAAGGAGATCGGCGAGCACGACGCCCCGACGCCGTGCAGCGCCTTGCACAAGAGCCAGGACATTAGCGCCGCGACCCTCTCCCATCACATCAAGGAACTTGAGACCGCCGGCCTGATCGAGATCCTCCGCAAAGGCAAGTTCGCAAACCTTGTCCTGAAGCGCGGGGTACTGCGCGCCTATCTCGACCGGCTGTCGAAAATATAGTCCCGCATCACTCAGCCTCCTTGACCGCGTCAATTTGATATTTACTTAACTGTCTAAGCATTTGCAGGACAGGAGAGTTCACATGAGCGAGCTGACGGGCAAAGTGGCGATCGTGACTGGCGCCTCGAAAGGCATCGGCGCGGCGATCGCGAAAGGGCTCGCCGCCGCGGGCGCCTCGGTGGTCGTGAATTACGCCTCCAGCAGGAGGAGCGCGGATCGCGTCGTCGCCGAGATTGCCGGCAAGGGCGGCAAGAGCATTGCGGTAGAGGCCGACGTATCGAAGGCCGCCGACGTTCAGCGGCTGTTCGCTGAGACAAAGAAGGCCTTTGGCTCGCTCGACGTGCTCGTCAACAACGCCGGCGTCTATCGTTTTGCGCCGCTTGAGGAGGTAACGGAGGATGAATTCCACCGCGAGTTCAACATCAACGTTCTGGGCGTCCTGCTCGCGTCCAGGGAGGCAATGAAATACTTCGGACCTGACGGCGGCAGCGTCATCAACATCAGCTCGGTCGCAAGCACGAGTCCGACACCGACGTCGGTCGTCTACTCGGCGACCAAGGGAGCGGTCGACACGATCACGCGCGTGTTGGCAACGGAGTTGGGGCCCAAGAAAATCCGGGTCAACGCGATCAATCCGGGAGGCGTCGAGACCGAGGGCGTGCGCACTATGGGGATGATCGGCAGCGAATTCGAAAAGCAGATGGTGGCGCGCACTCCGCTGGGGCGCCTGGGGCAGCCGGACGACATCGCGCCCGTCGCAGTGTTTCTAGCGTCCGCTGCCTCTGGCTGGATGACCGGTGAGACGATCGCGGTTGGAGGCGGCTTCTCGTGAGCCATTGATCGTCGATTCACGAAGCAGTCGGACGTGCCGGCTTGCTCGGGCGACCGCCGAAGACAAGATCTGCACTCGCGGGCCAAGCGCCGCGGCTGGGGTAGTTAGTCCGGCGGCGACCAGCGCTCCATATAGGTGAATAGGTGGAGATACTCCGCCCCGAAGAGAGCGTGCGCTGACTTTAGGTCCTTACTCTGCGGCACACCAAGGCCGTCAGGATTAAGGACCGCGGCTGGCCCGAGGCAAGCCGGAGGCTTGACAGGTTTGCCTACCCCCGTTATATTAAGTTGGTTGCCTGACTTATGCACAAACATGGCTAGGACACCTATCGATAAACGATCGCGGCTGGTTAGTGCGGCAGTGGGCTTGGCGTACCAGAACGGGTTCGGCGCCACCTCGCTTGCCGACATCGCGCGCGAAGCCGAGGTTCCTCTGGGCAACGTCTATTATTACTTCAAGACCAAGGACGAGATTGGCGAAGCGATCGTCGAGCTGAGGCTGGCGCAGCTGTCCGCGCAGCGGCAGCGATGGAACGAAGCTGGATCGCCCAAGGATCGGCTTTGCGCCTGCGTCCAAGCCGTCTTCGAGAACAAGAATTTCTTGGCACGGCGCGGCTGCGCAGTCGGGACGTTTTGCTCCGAGCTCCACAAGGCGGGCGGCTCGGTCGCCACCAGAGCGACCGAGATCTTCGCTCAACACCTGGCCTGGATCGAGAGCCAGTTTCGGGCACTCGGGAAGGGGAAAGACTCCAACGGCCTTGCCGTGCACCTGCTTTCCGCCATGCAAGGCGTTTCGATCCTGGCTCATGCCTTTCATGACTCGGGTCTTGTGGCGACGGAGATCAAGCGCCTCAAGAGTTGGATTCAAAGCTTGTGAGACACCAGGCGGGCTGAGCCCGCAGACCCACACGGCGAAGCCTGAAGCCGGCCGAGCAAAATGCGCATCGCAGATTAGTTATTCAACTGACATATAACCAGAGTAACGAGTCGGATACACAACAAGCCCTAAGCAGGGCAGGATGGAGCTTTTATGAAAATTGTTTTAATTGGCGCAAACGGAAAGATCGGGGAACTGGTTCAAAAGGCATTGGCGGGTGCTGGCCATGAGATAGTCAAGGTCGGACGCAAATCGGGCGATTTCCGAGTTGAGATCGAGAACCGCGAAAGTGTCAGGAAGCTTTATCAAGCCGTCGGCTCGTTTGATGCCGTGGCCATTGCAGCAGGTGAAGTCGCATTTGCTCCGCTTTCGGAACTCACCGCTGAAAAGTGGCAGTTCTCGTTGGGAAGCAAGCTATTGGGTCAGATTAATCTGGTTCAGGAGGCAATCCCGTTCATCAAAGAAAAAGGATCATTCACTTTGGTTTCGGGCGTTCTTAATGAAGAACCGATCTTCGCCGGTGTCGCGGGTGCAACCGTCTCGGGCGCATTGGAAGGTTTTGTTCGGGCTACCGCAATTGAACTTCCCAAGGGATTGCGTATCAATGTGGTGAATCCTACGATCCTAAAAGAATCCGAAGCTCATATGGGTTCGTTCTTTCCCGGCGTGATTCCGGTCGAAGGATGGAAAGTTGGACAAGCCTACAAGCGCGCTATCTTGGGGGCGCAAACCGGCCGCGTTTACAAAGTTGATTGAGCTTACCCAGCGTTTATTCGAAGACCGCCCGGCAACATCACAGGTATCCGGGCGGACAAACGAATCGACCTGTTTCAATTTTAAATAGGTCAGTTGCCTGACTTCTAAACCACGGCCATTGGCAGGCAGAACGGAGCAAAAAGATGAGAGCCGCACTCGATAAAAAGAGGTTCGGCCCCTGGGCACTCGTCACGGGTGCCTCGTCCGGAATAGGCAAGGAATTTGCGCGGCAGATCGCAGCTTCAGGAATCAACATTGTGCTCGTTGCGCGGCGGGAGGACTTGCTTAAGGAAGCAGGCGTTGAATTTAGCAAGCGTTACGGTGTGGAGCATCGTGTCGTCGTGCTTGATGTCTCTCGGGAGGATTTCATCGGGCAACTCGCCTCCGTCACTGACGATCTCGACATCGGCCTTGTCGTCTCCAATGCCGGCACCGGGAATCCCGGCGGGTTCTTAAAGCTTGATCGGCAGTTGCATCAGGCGACTTTGCGGGTCAGTACGATGGCGCATCTGGACATCACCCACCATTTCGGCGCGAAACTCGCCAAACGGCGCCGGGGCGGAATCATCCTCGCGGGGGCAATGGGTGCGGAAAACGGCGTTCCCTGTATGGCGAATGACGGAGCCGCGAAGGCGTATGTGCACAGCCTTGGCGAGGCGCTTCACTATGAGTTCAAATCTCTGGGTGTCTACGTCACTGTCCTGGCAGCCGGGTTTACGAACACAGCGGTGCTCGAAAAGTTCGGCCTCGATCCGAAGACCATGCCGATGAAACCGATGAGCGTCGAGCAGTGCGTATCTGAGGGCCTCAGCGGTCTGCGCAAAAACCGCTCCAAAATCGTTCCAGGCCGGCTGAACCGCATCTTGAACGCCCTCGTGCCCGCTTCTCTTGCGCGGAAAATCGAGGCGGACTTGATTGGTAAAGGGCTTGCTAGCAAGTCCGCTACGGCGTCACGGCCGTAATGGTCAAGATCGGCGTCGGGAGGAATGCACGATGGGCAAGATCCAGGTGAGCGAACCGATCCGGCCGCGCGAACTCACAACGATGCAGGGTGAGCGGATAACAATTCCTGTACCGGAATTTACTGACGCCTTGACCGGCATTGGCCGCGCCAAGGCGTTTGAATTTGCGCGTCACGGAGCGAGGCTCATTGTTTCAGGCCGTCGTGAGGAAGCAGGCCGCGCTCTTGTGAAGGAAACTGCGTGAGCTCGGGGCCGAGGCCGAAAGAGGGTGATTCCATCATCCTGAATTCTTCCATTGCTGGATCGAAAGGCATGCCAGCGTTATGGTCACATAATTTGGGGGGTATTTAATTATGAAACTCACGAGCAATACGATTTTGATCACCGGCGGTGCCAGCGGCATCGGTTACGAACTCACCAAACAACTCACGGCACTTGGTAACACAATTCTTATCACGGGCCGCGATCAAGCTAAGATGGACCGTGCGAAAGCGGCCTTTCCAAAAATTCACACCTTTCAAAGCGACGTTTCCGATCCGAAAGCGATCGCCACTCTTTACGAAAAGATCACCAAACAATTTCCTGAGCTCAACATTTTGATCAACAACGCCGGCATCATGCGTGAGATCAATGTTAACGACAAAGCTGGAAGCCTCGAAGACATCACTCGAGAGATTGAAATCAATTTGAGCGGGCCGATTCGCATGGTGAAACAATTCTTGCCGCATTTGAAAACAAAATCAGGGGCTGCAATCATGAACGTTTCATCGGGATTGGCATTTGTGCCATTGCCCATTTCACCGGTTTATTGTGCCACCAAGGCCGGTCTGCACTCGTTCACCGAATCTCTTCGTGTGCAACTGAAAAGCACCAAAGTGAAGGTATTTGAGCTTGCACCGCCGACGACACGAACCGAACTCTTGGGTGACTTTAATTTTGAAGACATGAAAGGCGTTTCCATCATGAAGGTGGAAGACATGGTTAAAGTCGCCGTCAAAGGAATGCAAGCCGATCGATTTGAAATTCGTCCAGGTCAGTCGAATCAACTCAAAATTATGAGTCGCGTGGCGCCTGGATTTATTTTGAAACAAATGAGCCGATCGGTCGATCGGATGCTCAGAACACAGAATTAATTCGAAGTATTGCGATCAAATGTGCTTCATAGAGCGGGGACCGCCCTATGAAGCAAATGTCGAATGGCTGCAGGCGCTCGACGACGGCGTTGGAGTCCGCGAGATGGTCGTTAAATACGGTGACGGTCGCTCGCGCATCCAGCACCGACCAATCCGCGAGCGAAAGAGCGACGTGCTGGTAATCGTCCAGCACGGCGATTCTGAAGCGCTCCTGCTTGGAAGACATCGCGCGCCTCCGGAGAGATGTCGTCCGCTCGTTACCAGGCCCACTGGGCGCCTTCCCAGTGGTATGCCGTGTCGCGTCGGACCACATGTCCAATAGCTGGGAACGGAAAATGATAGCCCATCACCATGACCTGGTCGGTCGCGACGCGGTCCAGGATGGCCTTGCGCGACTTGATCGCCTGCGCGGGGTCGTAGTCGAAGATGGGCGTCCACTCGGGGCGCTGCAAACTCGTCACCGGATTATGGGCGATGTCACCCATATGCATGAACTGCTCCATGCCCGAGGTGAACAAGATTGAGGCATGGGACGGCGAATGTCCCGGCGCCGCGATATAGTGCACGCCGTTTGTGATTTCGCCGCCCTGCTTGACGAACCGGGACCAGTCGGCGACCGGCGGCAGGTTCTCTCGAGCTGCTGCAATAGAGCCCTTCTTGAACGCATCGGGCATCGGCGAGCTGTTGACCTCGCTTTCGTAACGGCTGCCGGTCCAGTAGCTCCACTCCGTATCGACAAAGACGAACTGAGCTCTCGGAAACGCCAGCGCGCCCGATTTCGTAAGAAAGCCGCCGATATGGTCCAGGTGACCGTGCGACGTCACGACCAGATCTATGATCTCCGGCGTGATTCCGGCCCGGTTCAGGTTCGCCTCGAGCCGGGGAAAGCTGCCGAAGGATGGGCCGAGTTTCTCACCAAAGCCGGTATCGACAAGGATGCGCTCCCGTCCCGTGTCGACCACCAAGATGTTGTTCGTGATTTGGATCACCGGCTGCATGAAGTTTGCCTTCAACACCGGAGCGCGAGCTCAGCTTCAGACGCGTTCATAACGAGGATCGGCCGGATCGGTATCTGCCCATAGCCATCCGAGATCACGGTCGCCTGGAAGTCGCCGATCTTGAAGCGATAGAAGCCGTCGCCGTTCAGGGGTTCCGCGCCGGCTTGACGGGCCTCCTGCGCCTGGGCCGAAGCGGGGGTGAACAGCGGCGTTGCTGCTGCAGCAACAGCCAGCCCGGCGCCGGCACGAACTATACGGCGACGGGTTAGGATCGTCGGGGACTTAATCATGTCTATCTCTCCGCTTGACAAAAGTGCCTACGCACCTAGCTAAGCGCATATGCACGTATATCAAGGCACCGCGCCACATATAGGTCCATCACTGATAGGAGGAACCGATGCGCGCGATCGAGGCGGAGACTTTCTCGGGCTATGGCGGGCTGCGGCAGATTGAATTGCCCAAGCCGCAACCGGCTAGGGACAGGTTGCTTGTCCGCGTCACCGCCGCCGGCGTCACGCCGCTCGATCACACGATCTTGTCGGGTGGACACCCTCGGGCCAAGGCGCCGCTGGTGCTCGGCAATGAGGGCGCAGGCGTCATCGAGGATGCCGGCGACTCCAGTCTCGCGGTGGGAAGCCGCGTGATGTTCACGGGGTCCTACGGCGTTCGTGAGAATGGTGCGTGGCAAGAATGGCTGCTGGCGAGGCCCGAAGATCTGGCGTTCGTGCCCGATACGATCGATGACGTCGTTGCGGCCAGCCTTCCGGTGGCGTATCTGACGGCGCAGATCACGCTGACGCTGGCCGGATTCAAGCCGGGCAAGACCGTGCTGGCTCCTGGGATCGGCGGGTCGGTCGGCAATGCGACCTATCAGCTCGCGCGGGCACAGGGCGCCGGCAAGGTGATATCGACGGCCGGCAGCGCGGCGAAAGCCGCCAGGGCACGCGAACTCGGCTTCGAAGACGTGATTGACCTCACCTCGGAAGGTCTCGTCGACGGCGTTCGCCGGATAACGGCCGGTAGGGGCGTCGATATCGTTATCGAGAGCATCGGCGGCATCGTGACTGGTGAGGCGTTGAGCAGCCTAGGTCTCGGCGGTGTCCTGATCACGCTGGGCTATTCCGCCGGACGCAAAACCGCGATCGATGTGACAGACCTGATCTGGAAAGGCGCGCGGATGGCCGGCTTCTCTCTGTTCGCCCAATCACCGGCCGCTATCGCCTCTGCGTGGCGGGACATCATCCCGCTGATCGAGGGCGGATCAGTCAAACCGATCATCGACCGGGTCTATCCCCTCGGCGAGGCGACCGAAGCCTTGCGTCATCTGACTGAGGATCGGCCGTTTGGCAAAGTCGTCTTGGCGGGGTGACGAGACCCTGCGCGATGGAGAGTGGGCGGCCGACTGGACAGCCGGCGGAGGTAGCCTCGCCCAAACTTATGGCGTCGAACCAGGCGGCTTGGCCCCGAACCAAATGAAGCATGATCATCGAAGGAGGCCTCAATGCCGTTCTATCAATGCATCTCTCTTGCCGGATCGCTCTCGCAGGAGCAGAAGGAAGAGATCGTTCGCGAGGTGACGAGGATTTACTGCCAGGAAACTGGAGGCCTCCCGCTCTTTGTCCAAGTTCAGTTCGACGAAGTCACTGCAGGCAACGTATTTCAGAACGGCAGGCCATCCTCTGCCATCCGTCTCCATGCCAGAATTCGAGCAGGCCGCGACGCCGCCACGAAGCTGCGCATGCTCCATGCCTACACAGACCTGATCGCTCGCGTGGCACGCGTTCCGGTTGACGAGATCATGGTCGGATTCATCGAGACCTCCTACGAGAACGTCATGGAGGCCGGCGTCCGCTTGCCGGCTCCTGGTGAGGAAAAGGCCTGGCTCGCGCAATTTGAACGGCGAGCTTCCGCTGCGTCAGACATCTAAAGTCCTCTGCCCGTTGTGTGTACCGAAAATCAGATTCTGCAATATTGTTCTCGACAATGAAGCGGGACTCATGTATAAAAGCGTATCCTTCAGAACTGTGTTCAAAGCCCGGCGGGGGTTGCTGTGCCGGGGCTTTGTTCTTGCGGTGAGGTGATTGTTATGGCGGATCTCCGGGAGGCCACTGCGGCGGGATACGTGCCTTGCGGAAACACGCGTAATTCGCCGAATCAACTTAAGGGAGAAAAATCATTGTAATTTCCCTGTTGTTTACAATGAGGCCATCGTTTCCTCTTCCATGAGTTGTACTTGCAGACGACGGGGACGGGTGCAGCGAGTCCGGCCTTTACCGTCCTCTACTGGCAGCTGTCTTTGTCAGATTGCACAATCATTCTTGGGCATTTTCCGCAAACGAACCCAACTTCCGCAAACGAAGCCAACGGGGAAATGATAATAAAAACAATGTTTGAACATGAACAACACGAGGCTTCGCCAAACGAACCCGACCAGCGCGATGGAGGAGAGCGTTTTGACCAAACGAACCCGACAATCTCTCGGTTGTCATGCCCCGCTTTAGGCGGGGCATCCAGCAATCCCAGGGCGGCCGGGTGAGGCAGCCGTACCAAATTCAACTTTTCTTGATTACTGGATCGTCCGCATACGCGGACGATGACAACCGAGAGCGTGAGAACGGGGAGGCGTCATGAGCAGGCGTGCGCTTGCCGCTACTCACTCCGCAGGCTGCGCGGCGGGAGTTCCGGCGGTTGCGGAGGTACCCTTGCGCCGCTTCATCCAGCCCTGCAGACGATCGAGATAGAGGAAGATCACCGGCGTGGTGTAGAGCGTCAGGACTTGGCTCACGGCGAGGCCGCCGACGATCGCGTAACCCAGCGGCTGGCGGATCTCCGAGCCGGTGCCGGTGCCGATCATTAGCGGCACGGCGCCGAGCATCGCCGCCAGCGTCGTCATCAGGATCGGCCGGAAACGCTTCACACAGGCCTGGTAGATCGCTTCCTCCGTCGGCAGACCCTCGTTGCGCTCGGCGTGAATGGCGAAATCGACAATCATGATGCCGTTCTTCTTGACGATGCCGATCAGGAGCAGAATGCCTACCATGGCGATCACGGTCAGATCGAAGTGAAACGCCATCAGCATCAGAAGCGCCCCGAGCCCGGCGGACGGCAAGGTCGACAGGATGGTGATGGGATGGACCAAGCTCTCGTAGAGGATTCCAAGAATGAGGTAAACCACGACCAGCGCCGCCACGATCAACAGCGGCAAGCTCGACAAGGATGATTGAAATGCCTGCGCATTTCCTTGAAAGCTGGTCGCCAAAGTGATCGGCTTGCCAAGCTCTTTCTCGACTTGCTGGATCGACGCGACAGCTTGGCCCAGCGAGGTCCCCGGCACCAGATTGTACGAGATCGTCACCGAAGGGAACTGGGTTTGGTGATTGACCACCAGCGGCGCCACTTTCACCACGCTGGTGATCAGGGTACGCAGGGGCACCTGCTGGCCGCTCGAGGAGCTGACGTAAAGGTCGTTGAGCGCTTCTGGCCCATACTGGAACTTAGGGCTGACCTCCATCACGACATGATACTGATTGAGCATCGTGTACATGGTCGACACGATGCGTTGGCCGAACGCGTCATTGAGGATGTTGTCCACTGTCGAGGGCGTTATGCCGTAGCTGGACGCAACGTCGCGATTCACCGTGATGTCGAGCAGAGATCCTGAGTTCATCTGATCGGTGGCCACATCGGTAATGCCGGGCAGTTGCTTGAGCCTTTCCAGGAACAGCGGTGCCCAGCGGTTGAGCTCGCCGGGGTCGGAATCGGCCAAGGTATACTGGTACTGGGTCTTGGAGAGGCGGCCACCGATGGTGATGTCCTGCGCCGCCTGCATGTACAGCGCGATGCCCTGGACCTTGGCGATCCTGGGCGCCAGCCGCCGGATGATCTGGTCGGCGCTCGCATGCCGCTGTTGTTTGGGCTTGAGCGAGATGAAGAGACGCCCGGTATTGGTCGTGTAATTGCCGCCCCCGGCGCCAATCGCCGAGCCGACCGTGTCCACCGCGGGATCCTCGAGGACCGCCTTGATCAGCGCCTGCTGCCGCTCGGCCATGGCCTGGAATGAAATATCCTGCGCCGCTTCGGAGAAACCGATGATCAGCCCGGTGTCCTGCTGGGGAAAGAAGCCCACGGGAATGATCAAATAGAGATACCCGGTCAGAGCGATGGTGCCGAGCATCGTCATCAACGTGATGAAGCGATGCCGCAGCACGATCTTCAGGCCGGCTTCGTAAAGATTGAGCAGTCCGTCAAAGACATGTTCGAGCAGACGGTAGAGCGGCCCATGCTGGGTCCCTTCGGGCTTCAGCAGCCGCGCGCACATCATCGGTGTAAGCGTCAATGAGATGATCAATGACAGGACGAGAGCGACGCTCACGGCGACCGCGAATTCCCGGAACAGCAGCCCGACATAGCCGCTCATCAGGAAAAGCGGGATGAAAACCGCGATCAGCGAGAGCGTGATCGAGACGATGGTGAAGCCGATCTCGCCCGCGCTCTTGAGCGCGGCTTGGAGCGGCGAGAGCCCCTCTTCCAGATGACGGTACGTATTCTCGATGACGACCACGGCATCGTCGACGACGAAGCCGGTCGCGATGGTCAGGGCCATCAAGGAGAGATTATCGAGGCTGTAGCCCAGCTCGTAGAGTACCGCGAAGGTGCCGATCAGGGAAAGCGGCACCGCAATGCCGGGAATGACGGTCGCCCAGAAATTGCGCAGGAACAGAAATATGACCATCACCACCAGCGCAACCGAGAGCACCAGCGTGAACTGCACATCGCTGACCGAAGCACGGATGGTCGCGGTGCGGTCTGAAACGACGTTGATCTTGATGTCCGACGGAATCGAGGCGTGCAGGACCGGCAGCATCTTCTTGATGCGGTCCACGGTCTGGACGACATTGGCACCGGGCGACCGCTGGATCGGCACTATGATGGCTTGCGTTCCGTTGAACCAGCCGCGGAGCAGGTTGTTTTCCGGCCCGTCGATCGCCCTGCCGATGTCCTTGACCCGCACCGGTGAGCCGTTGCGATAGGCAATGATCAGATCGCCGTAAGCGCCGGGGTTGAGCAGCTGGTCGTTGGTGTTGAGCGTGTAGCTCTGCCGCGGGCTATTGAGCGTGCCTTTCGGCAGATCCACATTCGCCTGGCTGATGACGCTGCGGACGTCCTCGAGGCTGATGCCGCGTGAGGCCAGCGCCTGCGGATCGACTTCAACGCGCACGGCGGCCTTCTGCTGCCCGCCGATGCCGACCAGGCCTACCCCGGATATCTGCGAGATCTTCTGCATCAGGATGTTCTCGGTATAGGCATCCACGATCGTGATCGGCAGGGTGTCCGAGGTCATTGCGAGAACCAGGATCGGCGTGTCCGCCGGATTCACTTTTCGGATCGAAGGCGGATAGGGCATGGCGGGGGGCAAATACGCGCCCGCCGCGCTTATCGCTCCGAGCGTGTCGGAGACGCAGCCATCGATTGCACGGCTGAGGTCGAACTGCAGGGTGATCTGGGTGTAGCCGAGCGCGCTCGTCGAGGTCATCTGGGTCAGCCCCGGGATCTGGCCGAATTGAGTCTCGAGCGGTGTCGCAACCGAAGACGCCATTGTTTGCGGGTCGGCGCCAGGCAGCTGCGCCGTGACCTGAAGCGTAGGGAAGTTCACGTTCGGCAGCGATGCCACGGGGAGCAGCGGATAGGCCACAAGCCCGCCCAGGAGCAGGCCGACCATCAACAGCGAGGTAGCGATCGGGCGAGCGATGAAGGGGGAGGAAAAATTCATGGGATCGGCGTCTGCTGTGCGCTTTGTGCGGCGGCTTCTGCGGCGGCCTTGCCGTGCAGGATCGTGGCCTGCACACCGGGTTGCAGCTTGTATTGCCCATCGACGACGACCTGCTCGTTCGCCGTTAGCCCAGAGTCGATAAGAGCTTGCCCGTCGCTGATCTGCGCTACCGTGACCGGCCGCATCTCGACCTTGTTGTCGGGATTGATGACGTAGGCATAGGAACCTTGCTGACCCCGCTGTACCACTGACGCGGGAACGGTCAGTCCGTTGTGGCGGGTATCGAGCAGCAACCGCGCGTTGACGAGCTCGCCCGGCCATAGCCGATGCGACTTATTGGAAAAATTTGCCTTGAGCTGGATCGAACCTGTCGTCTGCAGGATCTCGTTATTCACAAGGCCGAGCGTGCCTTCGGCAAGCTTCATCGTGTCGTCCTGATTGTAAGCGAGAACGTTGAGCGGCGCTTTGATCTTCTCTTGCTGCTGTTGGATTCTCGGCAGATCCGTTTCCGGAAGGGTAAATATCAGCGAGATAGGCTCGATCTGCGTGACGACCACGAGGCCATTCGGGTCCGTAGGGTGAATGATATTGCCGATGTCGATCTGTCGTATGCCGACGACCCCGTCGATTGGCGAGGTCAGCTTCGTGTAGCTGAGCTGCACTTGCGCCGCTTCGATGAGCGCCTCGTCGGCCTTAATGGCAGCCTGCAACTGCTGCACTTGTGCCTGCTGCGTCTCGACCAGCTGCGGAGTCGCCCAGCCCTGAGTGCCCAAGGTGGAGTAGCGCTTGAGATTGGCCTGGGCATTCGCAAGCTGCGCCTGATCGCGATCGCGCGTGGCGGTCACCTGGTCGAGCTGGGCCTGGTAGGGGCGCGGATCGATCTGCGCGAGCAGGTCACCGGTATGTACGGTCTGCCCTTCGGTGAAATTGATGCTGACGATCTGTCCCTGGATCTGGCTGCGCACCACGACGGTGTTGTAGGCGATCACGGTACCGACACCGCGCAGATAGATCGGCACGTCGTGCTGAGCGACCGTTCCGGCCACGACCGGTACCGCCGGCGGTGTGACTGCGGTAGCCGGGGCCGGCCGTTTCAGCCCATGGGCGCCGATGAAGATACCCCCGACCGCGAGCAGCGCGATCAGAAAGATGGCGCTGATACGTATTCTTCGCAGCGCAGATTTTTGCATGGTGCATTCCTCATGTGCGTGCGGTGCGCGGGAGCTGCATCAGATTTGCGCCTTAACACGGTTGTTGGGGCGTGAAGGGCTATGGGTCATGGCATGGCCGAGGTCGACGAATTGGTGCTGGGCATTTGAGGAGGGGAGCTTGTGCCCGTCGGGTTTGTGGTTGGCACTTGCGGAATGGGGCTTACGCCTCCGACGCCCAGCTCGGTTGAGCCCATCGGAATACCGGCGCGGCCGGTCGCGGTGGAAATTGAACCCGTTGGCGAGGACGCCGATGCGGCGGGATTGCCGGCAGGGCTGGCGGCAAGACCCGCGCAAGTGCTGGACGCCATTGCGGCGGTGCCGCCGCCATCGAAGAGCGAGCTGGACGTGTTGAAGAGCGAGCCCGACCCGTTGCTCGGGACCCCGTTTACTCCGCCGGTCGAATTTCCGGCGGGCGAGTTGGTGCCGGAACACGCGGTGCTGCTGCTGCTTGATGGGCTTATCGATGACATCCCAGAAGGTCCTGGATTGATCCCCAAGGGTCCGAGCCCCGGCGTGCCAAGGGGGATTCCGGTGCCGGAGATTGCGGCGGGGGCAACCGGGCTAATGCCGAGCGGCGAGGTCATCCCGAGCGGTGATGGCGCGCTCGTACCAATTTGGGCGTGCGCCGAGCCACACAGGAAGACCGCTGCGATTGCGTGGATCAAGATGCGTGTCATGGCGGCCACCTCCCCAGACTTCTCTGGTCCTAACTGAGGCTTCGATGATATGCAGTCGGGGTCAGCCCGATGGCCTTACGAAAGGCCGTGCTGAATGAGCTTGTGTCGCTAAAGCCGAGCCTCAATCCGATTTCGGTCACCGAAGGTGCGGGCTCGCTCAAAAGCAGTTTGGCCTGCTCGATGCGCCGCGCATTGTGATAACGATGCGGCGGCACGCCAAAGGATTGCTTGAACGCCCGGCAGAAATAATACGGGCTCAAGCGAACAAGCTGGGCGAGGGTCGCGAGCGGGATCTGCTCGGCAAGGTGCTCCTCGATGTAGGCGGTGACGGTCCGCTGCTGCCAGCCGGCGAGACCGCCGCGGGCGGGAGCAGCTTCGGTCCGTTCTCCGCCGGTGATGACGCGCATCAGCTCGTGCGCCAGCACGATCCCGAGAGCTTCGAAATAGCGCCGATTGTTAGGGCCGGCGCTATCGATCAGCTTCACCAGCTTGAGCGCCGTTTCCCACAGCGCCGCATCCTCGAAGAAGAGCCGCGGCTTCAACGCGGTACCCGCATCGCCCATGTCCGGATGCTCGGGCATCTTGGTGGGGTCAAAATAGAAATACACCACCCGGCCCAGGCTGCGCGGCTCCTGCCGCTCGTAGTATTCGTGGCCGGCAGGCACAAAAGCGAGCTTCCCTTTGCAGTTTCGCAAGGTCGATCGCGGCAGACCCTCGACGACCGTTTCGCCGTCGCGGTGTGCGCCCTGCTCGTAGAGGATGAGCAGATGATGAGGAGCGCACGCGCGAGCTTCGATCTTTTCAAGCTTTGTCGTCTGCACGATTTCCGCTGCCATACCGTCCCAAGTCGCAACGCGCCGCTTCACGGCATCGGCTGGAAAGATCTCCACCGCTGGCTCGACCTGCTCGGCGCTGCGCCCGTCGTAGATCCAGCGGAGCAAGCCCGGTGCATTCCCGTCGAATAGAGGTGCAACGGTGGCGGGCTGCGAATTCATCAACATGGCTTTCACCTTTGATGCTCATGGCCACCCCCCCACCCGTATCGGGTCTCGGTGCTTGGGTGGGATATAGGTCAACGCAGGCGCAGTGCTCCATCGCACGTTAGGTTGATGGAACCCCATGTTGGTTTGATGGACCTATACTTAGGTTTACCGGTGAATTCCGCGCGAATTGAAGCAATCCTCTCGGCGTCGTGCGCGGGGCCCGACCCCATAGGACCTCACCCGGCCGCGCGGGGATTACTGGATGCCCCGCTTGAAGCGGGGCATGACAACCAAGAGATTGGCGATTCGAGCTTAAGTCAGCGCCTAGCGCGACGCGCTGGCGCAGCGAAGCGTCTAATTGTGCCCGTTCAAGGCTTTATAAACGCATTCGATCAAGGTTTGCCCGTCTACCGGCTTGCCCAGGAAGCAGATTGCTCCAGCCTTCATCGCGCGTGCGCGAATGCCTTCATCGTGAAAGGCGGTAATAAAAATAATCGGCGTGCGGCGGCCTTCTGCGATCAGCAGGCTTTGCAGCTCGACACCGCTCATGCCCGGCATTTGAACGTCAGTGATCACGCAGGACGCATCATTCCGGCGGGGCGATTGCATGAACTCCTCGGCGCACGCAAATGTGCAAGCGGTAAATCCAAGAGACCGCACCAGGCTCTGCGTTGCGGTTCGCACCGATGCATCATCCTCGACGATCGCGATGAGTGGTACTTGAGACAAAGTGGCGATCCTCTGCACGCGAGAAACAGCGCGCCGCTTGCGTGGGAAGGTTTCCCACCGCATTAAATTGGTGCAGGAGGCAACCTCGGGAAATCATACTTAGGTTTGCGTCTGATTATGATTTTTCCCGCCTGATCCCTAGGAGCTCGGCCATTCGCACGAGATCGGCCAACGACCTTGCGCCCATTTTTTTCATGGTGTGGCCGCGGTGAATCTTCACGGTAATCTCGCTCACTCCCAGCTCCGCGGCTATCTGTTTGTTCATCAAACCGGCGGTTACGAGGCCCATCACCTCCCGCTCGCGGGTGGTCAGGGTCTCAAAAAGATGCCGCAGACCCTCAACCGCCTTTTCGCTCTCTCGTCTTTTTCGATCACGCTCGATCGCGGTAGCGACTGCGTCCAGCATATCCTGGTCGCGAAACGGCTTGCTCAGGAAATCGACCGCTCCTGCCTTCATGGCTTGCACGCTCATCGGGATATCGCCATGCCCGGTCATGAAGATGATCGGGATGTGAATATTCGCTTTCAACAGCTCGGCTTGAAAGTCCAACCCGCTGATCCCGGGCAACCGGATGTCAAGCACGAGGCAGCTCGGAACATCGGGGAGCTTGCTGTGCAGCAACTCGGACCCCGAGCCGAACACCGCCGTTTGCAAGCCCACGGACCGGAACAGATTGGCAAGGGCATTGCGGATCGAAGCGTCGTCATCGACGACGAAGACGACAGGGTGTGATTGCGGCTCTTGTTTCATCGCTCGCCGGGAGAGGGGGGCCCGCCAAGATCACGCAGTGAATCGATCCGTGGAGCAAGTCAAGCGGTGTTGGGAAGCAAGGAACACCAGCTACCCGGAGCAGTGGGGCACCCCCCAGCTTCGGTTGACCGCGCCCGGGACGCCCGCATTTGCTATCACGATCCGGTCTCGGCGGCCACCGGGAGGGTGAAGTGAAACGTGGCGCCGGGTCCGTTATTGCGGGAGGCCCATATCCGTCCACCGTGGGACTCGATGATCGAGCGGCAGATCGACAAACCCATCCCCATGCCGTCGGGCTTGGTGGTGAAGAAAGCGTTGAACAGGCGGGGCATGCTCTTTTCATCGATGCCACTGCCTGAGTCCTGCACCTCCACCAGCACCCGATCCGCGCCATGACATTGCGATCGGATCAGCAGCTCGCGCGGTCGGTCCTCGACGGGCGCCATCGCCTGGATGCTATTGATCAGGAGGTTCATGATCACCTGCTTCAACTGGACCCGATCACCAAGCACCGGGGGCAATGCCCGCGCCAGCTCCAGCCTCAGGGTTACGCGGTTGTCAAGCAGCTCGCGTCGAACCAACGGCACAATCTCCTCGACCACCTCAGTCAGGTCGAGCAGCACGCGCATTGGGTCGGTTTTCTTGGACAGTGCGCGAAGTCCCAATACGACTTCGCTCGCGCGCATGGCATCGTCGATCATGCTTTCAACTGAGCAACGCGCCTCGTCCAGCTCCGGAGGGAGCCGCGCGAGCCATCGCAAGCAGGCCGAACCGTTCGTGACGATGCCGGCAAGCGGCTGCTTCACCTCGTGGGCAATTGATGCCGTCAGCTCGCCGAGGGTCACGACGCGCGCGACATGCGCAAGCTCGGCCTGTGCGCGGTACAAGGCCTCCTGCGCCCGATTGCGTTCCGTTACGTCGTTGCTGGTTCCCATGATCGCGACCGGCCGTCCTCGCTCGTCCCGTTGCAAGGACCAGCGGCTGGACACGGTAACGCGGGTGCCGTCCCGCCTGGCATGAACGAGATCCCCTTCCCATCGTCCGCTGCTAATGAGCTCCGCCTTGATCTCTTCCCGAGGCACGGGAAACACGGTTCTAGCCAGCTGATGAAAAACCTTGCCTACCGCCTCGTCGCTCCGCCATCCGTAGAGCTCCTCAGCGCCATGGTTCCAATAGCTGATGACGTCGTTCATATCGCGAACAGAGATCGCGTCATGGGTGAGGTCGAGCAGCCGGGCCTGCTCGCGCAGGGCCATGTTGGCCGCCTGGTTTTTCAACACCAGCAAAGTGGTCGCCCCAAGCGCTGAAAGGCTCACGAGGCATCTCACAAGAGGGGTGCCGACCGTCAGTCCGTGCGAGATCAGGAAACTGGTTACGGTCAGGACGGCGCATCCCGATGCCGCCAGCAATACGCCTTGCCGCGAAAAAAAGTTGGCGGACAGCAAGACGACGATCACGTACAGCACCGCGACTGCGATATCGAGCGTGGTCGCCGTATCCACGACGAAAATCGCGATCGCGAAAGCAGCGCCCACGATGGGAAACAGGCGCGAGGTGGGAATGGCCCGTAGCCGCGATTTTACTTCCATGTCATCCGCGCCGGTTCTGCATGTCGTGCCTCGCCTGAACGTATTCTAACGGCATAGCGGCCAACACGCTTTACCGAAATTGCCTCGGAAAGCCGAAGACGCAGGCATCAGACCGAGCACTTCTGAGGAGGTGTCAGGAGCATGCGGGCGCCATGCCCACCCACGTGGTCTATTCGCGGACTGCATCCGGTATTTGACCAGGCGGATAATAGCCTAACACGAATGTATGTCGCGCCGGCAGCAGGCCTGCGCAAGCCATGGCAATCCCAGACAAACCGCAACGGCCCTTACGCCTACATGCCTGATGTCGCTTGAACTCTCAGGAGACGCGGCCGACAGGGCCGAATCAAACAACAGGAGACTACGATGAGAAAGATCATGACGGTGATTGCCCTCGCAGTGTCGCTGCTGGGCAGCGTGAACTTCGCCCTGGCGCAGAGCAACCCCGACCTCGGTGCGGTCAGCGGGAGCAGCGCCAATCTCCAGGCAGAGCAGCACGACGGCGAATACTTCCTCCCGAAGGGCGACTGACGTTGCAAATTTCGGAATGTAAACGCTTTCGTGTCCCAATCCCAATACCGACGCCTCTCGGGGCGTCGGTATGTTCTTCGCAGCGAACATGGTCCGCCTCAACGAGGCGTGCCGCACAATAAAACATCATGATCATGCTGGCGATTTTTTGGACGGCATACATCCCATTCGTTATAATCCTGCTTTCTCTGATCGGCTCCTTCATCATGCCCAGGCTGCGCAGGTTCTCTGCCCGGCTGCGATCATCACCAGATCGAAGGCAACAGCCCTTTGCCACAGCTGAAGTGTCGCAGCGGAGGCCTAGCCGCGGTTTCCGGACCGAACGTTAGAGCAGATTCCGCTCCTTTGTATCCACGTCATGCGCGGGCTTGGCCCGGGCATCCACGTCTTTCGTGCAACTGCCAAGGTGTGGATGGCCGGGACAAGCCTGGACAAGCCCGGTCATGACGGCCCATGATTCCAAACCAGCGAAACCCGCTCTAACCGCGAGTAACTTCATCGTGATGCCGGCGATGTGCCAGGCGCCGGACCGGCACTCTGCGACGCAGCTTGCACGATAATAGTTATACCCCTATGTCAGCCCACCGCATTATGGTTCGATCAATCCGCATTCGGGAGCGACCTTGATGCCTGAGCGTACTGTCTTGCCCGCCAAACGCATTGGCGTTGCCACGTTGATATCCGCCGCTTTCTCCAGCATTGCCTTCGCCCAAAACGCGCCTCCACCACCGGCCGTGTCGGTGACGCCAGTGGTGAGCCGTCAAATAACGGAAACCGGCGATTACATCGGAAGGGTTACGGCAATCGACAAGGTGGACGTGGTGGCGCGCGTGCCGGGCTTCATCGAGGAACGCAATTTCGTCGAAGGCCAGAACGTGAAGAAGGGCGACCTGCTGTTTCGCATCGAGCAGGCGACCTACAAGGCGGCTGTTGATCAACAGCGCGCCAACCTCGCCAAGGCGAAGGCGACCGAAGTCAATGCGAAGCTCCAGCTCGAACGCGGCAAGGAGCTCGTGCGCAACCAGAATATCCCCCAATCGACCCTTGACCAGCGCGCCGCCGATGAGGCCGCCGCGGAGGCGAGCGTGCTGGAGGCACAGGCGCTGCTCGATCAGGCGGAGATCAACCTGGGTTATACCGAGATCCGCTCACCCATCGATGGGCGAATCGGGCTTGCGACGTTTACGGAGGGCAACTTGGTGCAGCCGTCCTCGGGAAAGCTCGCGACCATTGTGAGTCAGGATCCCATCTACGTCATCTTTCAGGTCAGCCAGCGCAATGTCATCGCCTACAGGCAAAGGGTGGCGCAATCGCCGGAAAAGAACCCGCATGTAACCATTCATATCAAGCTGCCCAACGGCAGCGTCTACCCGCATCCGGGGGTCACCAACCTGCTCGATGTCCAGGTCGATCCCACGACCGATACGGTCGCCGTACGTGCGCAGGTGCCGAATCCGAATGGTCTCCTGATCGCCGGCGGGGTCGTCGGCGTCACCGTGGAACGTGGCGCGCCGCGACGGGCGCTCACACTGCCGCAAGCCGCCGTGCTGCTCGATCAGGCCGGCCGCTACGTCCTGGTGGTGGGGGCCGACAAGAAGGTGGAGCAGCGCCGGATTACAACAGGCGCCGACCAGGGCAGGGATGTGGTCGTAACCGACGGCCTCAAGGAGGGTGAGCTGGTCATTGTCGAGGGCGTCCAGAAGGTGCGGCCCGGTCAAGTCGTATCGACCAACGTCGTCGCGCAAAACTGAAAGCGGATGTTCTCCGGCATCTTCATCGACCGGCCGCGGCTGGCCTTCGTCGTCGCCATCGTCATTACCCTCGCCGGACTAATCGCCATTACTGCGATCCCGATCGCGCAGTTTCCCGACATCGTGCCGCCGCAGGTAACGCTCAATGCCACCTATCCCGGTGCCGACGCCGAAGTGGTGGAAACGACCGTAGCGCAGCCGATCGAGCAGCAAGTCAACGGCATCGACAATGCGCTCTACTACCAGTCTGCCAGCGCGGCCGACGGCAGCTATATCCTCACAGTGACTTTCGCGATCGGCACCGATCCCGACATCAACACCGTCAACGTACAGAACCGCGCGAGCCTCGCCGTCCCGCAGCTGCCGCAGGAGGTATCGCGCTCCGGCCTGACCATCCGCAAGAAATCCGCCGCCCTGCTCCAGGTCATAAACCTGTATTCCCCGAATAACACCTATGACCCCATCTATCTGAGCAACTACGCGACCATCAACCTGATCGACCCGCTGGCGAGGCTCAAGGGCGTCGGCCAGGTTACGCTGTTTGGACCGCTCGACTATTCGCTGCGCATCTGGCTCGACCCCGACCGTCTGACCGAGCTCAACTTGACGCCGAACGATGTGATCGCCGCGGTGCAGAGCCAGAACATCCAGGCAGCGTTGGGTCGGGTCGGGTCGGCGCCGATCACGAGCGAGCAGCAGGTCCAGATCAACATCAAGACGACCGGCCGACTGACACGGCCGGAGGAGTTCGCTGCGATCGTCCTGCGCGCCAATCCCGACGGTTCGGTGGTCCGGATCAAGGATGTTGCCCGGGTAGAGATGAGCGCCAAATCGCAGGACCGTTACAGCCGCTTCAACGGCGCACCGGCGGCGGCGCTCGGCATCTATCAAACTCCAGGCTCCAATGCCGTCGACGTGGCGCGCCAGGTCCGCGCTACGCTGAGCTCGCTCGCGACGCGGTTCCCAACCGATCTCGCTTATGCGGTGTTCTGGGATGCTACGGTTTTCGTCACGGCGACGATCAATGAGGTCATTCGCACGCTGGTTGTGGCTGTTATTCTTGTGGCCGTAGTCGTGTTCCTGTTCCTCGGCAGGTGGCGAACGACGTTGATCCCTCTCATTGCCGTCCCGGTATCGATCGTCGGTACCTTCGCCGTCATGCTGCTCATCGGCTATTCGGCCAATACCGTTTCCCTGCTCGCGCTGGTGCTCGCCATCGGCATCGTGGTCGACGACGCCATCGTCGTCGTCGAAAATGTCGAGCGGGTGATGGAGGAAAACCCCGAGCTGCCGGTACGCGAGGCCTGCAAGAAGGCGATGGCGGAAATCACCGGGCCGATCCTCGCCATCACGTGCGTCCTCCTCTCCGTGTTCGTGCCGGTGGCCTTCATCCCCGGGATCAGCGGACAGCTGTTCCGCCAGTTCGCGGTTGCCGTGTCGGTGTCGATGCTGATCTCCGCCCTCAACGCACTGAGTCTGAGCCCGGCACTGTGCGCAGTGCTGCTCAAGCACGGCCAAAAGAGCAGCGGTCCCATGCGCTACGTTCTTGGCGCGATCGACCGCGCGCGCGACGGCTACGTCGCGGTCGTGCGCCGGCTCGCACGCGCGGCGATTATCGGAGTCATCGTCGTAGCAGGGACCTTGGCGGCATCAGCGTGGCTGTTTGGCAGGACTCCGCAGAGCTTCCTGCCGGACGAGGACCAGGGCGCGATCTTCGCCACTCTGCGGCTTCCCGAAGGCGTTTCCCTCAACCGGACCGAAGCGGTGGTCAAGCAGGTTGAGGATATCGTGCGGCCGGTCCCGGGCGTGGAAGGGGTGCTCTCGGTGGTGGGGTTCAATTTCATAGACTATGTGGCATCAGCAAACCAGGCCTTCTTTGTCATCCGGCTCAAGCCTTATGAGATGCGCACCGATCCGGCGCAAAACGTCGGAGCGATCATTGCGCGCCTGCGGCCGGCAATGGCGGCGATCCCGGGTGCCATTGCATTCCCGTTCAACCTGCCCCCCATTCTCGGCCTCGGAAGCACCGGCGGCTTCCAGTATGCGCTGGAGGCACTGCAGGGCCAATCGCCTTCGGACATAGCGGCCGCGCTGCGCGGGCTGCTGGTGGCGGCAAACGGGGAGCCCGAGCTCGCCGGCGTCTACAGCACGTACGCCGCCGATACGCCGCAGATCTATCTCGATATCGATCGCGACAAGGCGCAGGTGCTCGGGGTCAAGATCACCGACATCTTCAACGCCCTGCAGTCGACGCTGGGGAGCTACTACGTCAACGACTTCAACGTGTTTGGTCGCACGTGGCAGGTCAACATCCAGGCCGAGACGCAGTTTCGCGACAATCTCGACGACATCTACCAGATCTACGTGCGCAACGAGCAGGGCGGCATGGTTCCGATCCGGGCATTGGCCGAGGCGAAGCTGGTACAAGGGCCGCAGACGATCGTGCGCTACAACGGATTCCGCGGCGCCATTGTGAATGGCGCGGCCAAGCCCGGCTTCAGCTCAGGCCAGGCGCTCGCCGCGATGGAGCGTACTTCCGCCGCCACCCTGCCGCCCGGCTACAGCTTCGAATGGACCGGCACCGCGCTGCAGGAGAAAGCGGCGAGCGGACGCACCGGGATCGTGCTCGGAGTGGCCGTCCTGTTCGCCTACCTCTTTCTTGTTGCACTTTATGAAAGCTGGAATATTCCGGTGCCCGTCCTGTTGTCGGTCAGCGTCGCCATTCTCGGCGCGATCGTTGCGATCATGCTGGCGCGCCTGAGCTTCGACGTCTATGCGCAGATCGGCCTCGTGGTGCTGGTTGCGCTTGCGGCGAAGAACGGCATTCTGATCGTTGCGTTTGCGGTCGAGCAGCGCGAGCTTGGCAAAGACATCAACACCGCCGCTATAGAAGGTGCGAGGCTGAGGTTCCGTCCGGTCATGATGACGAGCTTCGCCTTCATCTTCGGACTGTTTCCGCTTGTCGTTGCGAAAGGTGCCGGGGCCATCACCCGTCACGCCGTGGGAACGCCGGTGTTCGGCGGCATGATTGCTGCCTCGGTGTTCGGCATTTTCATCATTCCGCTGCTGTACATCACCGCGGAACGTTTGCGGCAACGACCAGCGAAAAAGAAGTGATGGTGTTGCGGTAATAAGCGCTGTGTCTGCAAGATAATGTCCGTTGATTGAAGTGAACCGGCCGGCACTGTTGCGATGCGGTAACGGCAGGAAATGACCCATATCGACCATTTACTGCGAGACCTCGCGTAGGGTGGGCAAAGGAGCCGGCGCTTGCGGGGTACCCCAAAAAACGCAAGCGTTTTTTGGGGACCCCGTCACCGGCGACGTGCCCAGGCGTGGGCACGGCGCGGCGCAGTCAAGCTTGCGCAGACTGCGTAGACTTGTCTGCGCTACGCGCCTTTGCCCACCCTACGAATGCTGCAATGAGGCAGAAACCCGGACAACTCATGTGCTACCGACAAAATTTTGCTGATATCTTGACATTGTAACAAAAATCTGCTATGAGTTGCTAATCTTGGAAAGCTGTGAGAGAAGCTCGGCCCGGACTCCCGCGCTAGGCTTTTTGTTTGGCCATTTTTGTTTGGCCAATCGTCCGTCTGCTGTCGGCCGCTTCGTAAAGCGAGGACAATGCATGCAGTTCCAAAAAGGTCAAAGCAGTAACCCGGCGGGCCGAGCCATTCAGTAGGGGCGACGCATGCGTCGCCCTCTTGCCGCGGCGTGCATGCCGAGGAACGGGCGAGGCAGTGCCTCGCCCCTACGAAGGACCGGAGCCATTGCAGGGGCAGGTCTCAAACCCGCAGCCGGCCGCGAGGATCGCGAAACAAACCATTCGAGCGCTGGGACGCGCCGATGGGAACGACGACTACATCATCTTTCGCTGGGAGTGGTGATCGCGCCGTCGGGTCATGAATCGCTTGCATTTCCCTGTTATTTCCCTGTTATTCCCTGTTTTTCCCTGTTCCGGATCCTGCCATTTCGGCGTATGTCCTTGCTGGTACTAACTTTTTTGCAGGGTTTGGCTGTCGCCCCGCCCCCCTTTACAGGGATTTACAGGCAGGGGGAGCCAATGGCACCCGCCCCAACAGCGGAAGTCGAGTGCCAAATTTGCTGTGCTGCAACACAACATCAAACACTATGGTAGGGTGTTGCCCTCGGCCTGAGGGGAAGACCATGATGAAGCGACGGGAGTTCATCACTTTTCTGGGAAGCGGCGCAGTCGCTTGGCCCATTGCGGCTCATGCGCAACAACCGACGATGCCCGTGATCGGGTATCTCAACACCTTATCGCCCGAAAAGACCAATCCTGCGTACTTACCGGCATTTCGTCAGGGGCTCGCCGAAATCGGGTTTGTCGAAGGCCAGAACGTTACGATCGAATATCGCTGGGCAGACAACGATTTCGATCGCCTTCCGACGCTGGCCGCCGATCTGGTTCGGCGGCAAGTGACTGTCATCGCAGCAACTGGAGGGCCTCCTGCGGCCATTGCGGCAAAGGCGGCGACCACGACTATTCCGATCGTGTTCACGAGCGGCGCCGATCCGGTTGCGGCGGGTCTCGTCGCCAGCCTCAGCCGGCCGGGAGGCAACATCACGGGGATGAGTCTGTTCTACGCTGAGCTTGGCGAAAAGCGGCTCCAGCTATTGCGTGACGTGATGCCAAAAAATAACTTGATTGCGTTTCTCGTAAACCCAAAATTTCTGGAGGGCCAAGCCCAACTGAAAGACGTATTGGCGGCGGCGCGCCGGATTGGGCAGCAACTCCGCGTCCTGAACGCCAGCAGTTTAAATGAAATCGAAGCCGCCTTCGCGTTGCTCGGGTCGGACATGCCGGACGGACTGTTCGTCGCCTCTGATCCGATCTTCTTCAGCGAGCGCGGCCGGATCATCGGGTTCGCATCAGATCATGCACTCCCCGCGATATACTTCGATCGCATATTCGTCGATCATGGCGGCCTGATGAGTTACGGCACCGACGTCAAAGAAATGTATAGGGAAGCCGGCATCTATACGGCCCGCATCCTTAAGGGCCAGAAGCCAGCCGATCTTCCGATTATCCAGCCGACCAAATTCGAGCTCGCCATCAATCTTAAGACGGCCAAGGCGCAGGGCATCAACGTGCCCTTCCAAGTTCAGCAGCTCGCCGAGGTCATTATCGAATAGCCTGTCCTTTGCTGCACTGCATGAATCTGGATTTGGCACGAAGCGTGAGTGCCGCCCCGTTGCGGTTACGACTGCTCTCGAATGAGGATCGGACGGACCCCCGTGGTCACAGCATTGTGGCAGCACACGACCCCCGGTACCTCGGGGCCTGCCTCGCTCGGCTCACTTCACGTGAGCGGCGATCATTGCCTCACCCATCCGCACCAGCCGGTCGCCCAGGCCGTCGCGACCGATGCTCTGTGCGGTCACGCGCGCGCCCTCGAGCAACAGGAACAGCTCGTCGGCCAGCATCTCAGGATCGGACAGCTCGGCGGCGGAGCACAGCTCGATGATGCGCCGGCGCTGCGCGGTCTTGAAGGATTCGATCACCCGTCGCGCCGGATGATCCTTCTCCGGTAGCTCCACCGCGGCGTTTGAGAGGGCGCATCCGCGCTCGTTGCCGCTCTCGACATGGGCCGCCATCTCCTTGAGCCAGCCACGCAGCTGGGCGCGTGCATCCCCGGGGTATTGGGACGCCAGCCGAGCCCATATCGAGCTCGCCTTCTCCGCCAAGCGCCGCAGGTATTCCGCCACCAGCTCGTCTTTCGACGCGAAGTGCCGGTAGAGGGTCATCTTGTTGGTTCCGGCGGCTTCGGCGATCGAGTCGACCCCGACGGCCCTGATCCCGTGCCGGTAAAACAGCTCTACCGCGGTCGCCAGGATGCGCTCTCGCGGCGGAATTCCTTCATGTTTTCCGGCATTTAGAGTTTTTGTTGCGGTTGCCATGACGTTTCCTCTTGACATAGGTGTTACCGGTCAGTACCTATATCGGTGTTACCGGTCAGTACCACAACCCCCGGCCAATGTCCACTCCCCCTCTCCAACCGGACGCGTTGCGGGGCCTGACCGGAAAAGGAAGCTAACGATGAAATGCAAAACACTCTTTGCCCTGCGGCTCCTGCTCGGGCTCGTCGCTGTGGCACTCGGCAACGGCCAAACCGGCGGACTTGGTTTGGTGTTCCAGCAGATCGAAGCCATCGGTCCCAAGCAGTGGCTGAACCTGATGGCAGGCACGCTCGCCTCCAATGCGCTGGCGGGCGAGCGCATCGCGCGCGGCTTTTCCAGCCAACGCGTTTCACTCGCCAGCGGTGACATCGCCGGCGATGCCAATATCTGACCAACCCGCATCACATCACAGGAGCAAACCATGGCCAACATCCTTCTCGTCGCCAGCAGCCCGCGCGGCAGCGCATCCTACTCGAACAAGATTGCTGAGAAGGTCGTGAGTGACCTTCGCAACAGCGATCCTGACGCATTGGTGATGGTTCGCAATCTGGCGCAGGCGCCGCTCCCGCACATTGACTCTGATTTTGTCACGGCGACGAGAGGGCAAGGGGGAGCAGAAACGCCGCGGCAACAGGCCATCCTGGCGCGATCGGATGAATTGATCGACGAGCTCACTGCCGCCGATATTGTTGTCATCGCCGCCCCCATGATCAATTTCAGCGTGTCCTCAACACTGAAGACCTGGTTCGATTACATCGCGCGCGCTGGCCGCACATTCCGCTATAGCGAGAAGGGTCCGCAGGGCCTCATGACCGGCAAACGCGTCATCATCGTAAGCGCGAGCGGAGGCGTGTACTCCGGGGAAAACGCAGCGTTTGATTTCCAGGTGCCGTGGCTGCGCAGCATGCTCGGTTTTCTCGGAATGACCAATGTCGAGGTGATCCGCGTGGAGGGCACGGCGCTTGGCCCGGACGCCGCCGAGCAGGCAGTCGCGCGCGCCGCCGCGCAGGCGCGCGAGGTCGCTGCCGCAGGGGCAGCTGCGTGAGTTGGATAAAAAAAGCCCCTTCGGGGCGGTCAGAATGGAGATGAGCATGTCATTGGTCGGATCATGTAGAGCAGATCAACCACGTCCGCGTCATGCGGAACCAACAGTTCGAGAGATTTTGTCTGATCCCATTGTAAAGGCAATGATGGCGGCTGACGCTGTCGATCCCGAGATACTTCGAGCACAGCTGAGGAATGTCGCCAGGAGCTTGACCAACACAGGCCGACAGCGTTCAGACCCGTAGGGTGGGCGAAGGCGCGCCCCTCGGAAACTCGAGCCAGACAGCAATATGAGATCAATCATCTCTCATCGCTCCCGCGTTCTTGACTGCAATACTCTAAGGGCGCGGCCAATCAACGGATCGATTCCATTTTCAATATCGACCTTTTTGTTCAAGAGCTTGATGTCAACCGGCACGCCTTTGCCTTCGTAGCACACCATGTCCACGGAAAGGTATACCTGGTAAGACAAGCAGAGCGCCCAGCCATTGGGGAGCTTCTTCTCGAGCTGATACGAAAATATGCCGTTGGTGTGATCGCCTATGATCGTGACATGAGGCAGCTGCTTCATCGCGAGCGCGAACGCCTCTCCGCCGCTGAACACGGAATCACAGGTCAGAAGCGCGATCGGCCCGGTAAACTGCGCATTCCCTTGCGGTTCGAGGTGCCACGTCTTCAGGGGCGTAAAATCGTTTGTGCCGGGGCCAATTTTTGTCTTTCTGCGAAAGGCGCCTCGTTTGCGGTCGCAAAAGCGGTTGGCGATTGAAATCGCAATACTGTCCTCTCCGCCGGGGTTGTCGCGGATATCAACGATGATGCCTCGCAAGCTTCCGAAGTCTCGAGCAATCCTGTCCAGAGCAGCGCTCAGTCGCCGTTTTCTGATACCTTCCAGCTCCAGGATCCGAATGTAGCCGAATTCCTGGGATCGGCAGTAGCGAAGCATCCAGGCTTCGGTCTTTGCGGGTTTTCCGAAGCCGTGGGTGACGAGAGTTTTCCCGGTCGTCTTGAATAGCTGCCTGATCTCTCGTCTTGTGAATTCTTGATGAAATCTCGGCTTGTTCTCTGGGCAGAAGTATCGTGCCTTGCGCTCCCCTCCTACTTTGCCCTTGAGCTCGATATGGCCGTCATTCAAGGGTCGCAGCATCTCGCAGAAGAACTGGAAGAGCTCTGAATCGCTGGTCTTGCTCGTGACCTTTGGGCGGTAGAGGTCATACTGCTTCGTCCAGTCGACTTTCCTCAATTCGAAAAACGGGTATCGCTTGTGGAATGTCTTCCACAAGAATTCAAAATTCGTTTGAGGGTCTCGAGAGTTCATGGCATTGTTAATCTCGGCCTGGCGGTTTCCGGTCTCTCGCGCCGTAGGGGCGGGTTTGAAACCCGCCCCTACATGCCAACGCCCCCCAATGACGCCGAGCGGCACCCTCAATCAGGGCGCGATATCGGGCAGCAATTTTGTGAGGAGCTCGGAGCCGGCAAGCTGGATTGCGTAAATCTCCAGGGTGTGCCGGCCGATGAAGCGCAGCACGCCGGCGATGCTCGCTGGCGGTTGGATGCGGCTCGGACCGCGTAGAAATAGACACAGGCTGACGCACAGAACACCGACGCCCAAAACAAGGACGGCGAGATGGATTTGAGGGAAGGAGAACTCCTTCTGTTCCTGCCAGACGTAGATGACGGCGGCGACAAAGCAGGCCACCAGCCGCATCAGGGCGGCGGGGTCCCCTGCGATGGCGCGCGCGGGTCGTGAGGAGGATTGAGCTCCGCCGCCCAGGTTGCGGGCTAATCTGCCATCCACGTATCGGCGCTGGCACAAACCAAACAGTGCCCACAACCACCCCTCCGCCCCGTAATCTACAATCGCCCCCGCCGGTGCGAGCACCGCGACAAGAGTGCAGATGAGGAGTGAAAAGGCGGTCCAGCCGTAGCGTTGCAGCAGGACTTCGACATGCGGACGCGCCAGGCGGATGAGCGCAAGACTCAAAAGAATGTTTGGGGCCACCCAGGTCCAGTCGGCGTTCCAGCTCTCCAGCAGGGTGAGCATGATGCCAAGCCAGATCCAGTGGCGCGGGACGGTCCGCCTCTCGGCATAACCCATCAGAAAGAAGAAGGGTGGAGCTGCAAAGCGCCCGAAAACAGCCCACCAGCGGTCGCTCTCCATGAAGAAGTGGCCGAAATGGTCCACCAAGACCAAGACGATCGCGACGGTTTTGAGCCAGTCGGTGTTATCAACCGCATGGGGCATGCTCTTCGAACGCGTGCCGACGTGCATCCCGGCGCTCGATCCGGTGACGCTCACCGGTTGCGCGGGGCTGCCTTCGTAGGTGGCCGTGACCAGGCGCATCTCCTTGAGCACCAGAGACAACGGCAAGAGCGTCGTGTCCCGTTCGATGACCGCGCCACCCATCACCGTTGCGCCGCTGGCCAGCGCGCAGCCGTCCTCGATCCGGGTGCGCTTCACCTTGAGCACCATGTCCTCGAAGCTGTGAAATTGCAGGAAGCCATCAAGAACGCAGTCATCGCCAAAGCTCACAGCATTCCAATCGGAGCACTGCATCGGCTGCATCACGATTGTTCGTCGCCCTATCCGACATCCCATCCGGCGCAGGATGGAATTCGACAGGACCGTCCCGGCGCAAAAGCCGAGAGATCCTCTGCACCAGACGAAGAAGCAGTCCTGCGCGAAGAAATAGGCGAAGTGCCGCCACGACCAGAACGGCGCCGAATTGTTCGATCCCCATTTGCCGCCGACGAGGGACTTCTTGATCGCGACGCAGAGTAAAACCAGCGTGGCTTCTGTAAGCGCCAGAGGAATGACTGCGGCGGCAATGGGGTATTCGGCGCCGAATTGCAACGCGCAGATGTAGATCAGTGTGAAGATCAGACCCTCGGTGATGGGCAGGATACTGATGCCGAAGAGGTCAAAAAGGAGGATGCGGGTCAGGAAAAGGGGAAAGGCCGGCAGTCTACCGGTTTCATTCGCCCCTGGAGCCGAGGCGCTCGCAAATTTCACTGCCGGGTTTCCGGCGACCGTGACGGGCTGGCCAAGCCGCGACCACATCTGGCGTCGGAACTGGATGTCGCTGGCGGGAGTAGAGACTCCCAATGTGAAGCTGGACGGGAAATGCCCGTACTCCGCCACGCAGTTGTTGCCGCTGAAGAACTTTGCAGGCATGTCGAGCTGGCGTAGCTTGCAGTGCTCGGCGCCGTAGTCGAGCATGTTGGTGAAACAACCATTGGACCAGAACACCTGGGCGTCCGCCGTGGCAAGCTCCGGGACGAGGTTGAACATGAGGTCGCATTCCGACGCACCCCAGCGCGGGAAGCGCATGCCAGCGAGCGCGCGCAGGTACTGCCCCGTAATGGTCCAGGTCCACTGCCGCTGAATCCGGTTCATCAGGTACACTCTGTACAGGAGGAGAGCACCTCCGAGCCCGCGGGAGGGATACATCCCGGGTGAGGCGGCCGTGCTGCGGATAAAGAGACACCCCAGCAAAGAGGTGACGATGACGGTGAGCCCGGTGACGATGAAGGCGTAGAGGCTGAGGTGCCAGATGATCTCGAGGAGCGGCGTCGTCCTGAAATATTCAGCAGAAAGATCAGCGTCTCCCGCGGGTAAGAGGCCTGTGGCGAACCACAGGATCGCGGCAGTGGGGACCACATAAATCCAAAACGCTATGACGATCTGCATAAGGATGTTCGCGGTTTCCAGCAACCATATCGGAGCCGCGTGCTGGCAGGCTTTGGCTGTGCGCTTGAGCTCCGTGCAGCGGCCGCTCAACCGCGCGGGAGCGCCTTCCCACATCTCCTGCGGACCGACATTGCTGAGAATGGGGGTGAAAGGGGTGATCCAGCTGCCGCGGCCCACGGTCACGTTGTTGCCGATGCCGGCTCGCATCCCGATCTTGCAGCCGCTCTCGAGGTGAACAGGACCGACCTGCAGCTGCTGTCCCGACCACCTTGTCGTTTGGATATAGGCGCCGGTCTGGATGGCGACATCATCGCCGATGGAGATCAGATCGATCGGCCCGGACAGCTGGGCATCCTGTGCGCACTGCAGGTTCTTGCCGACGCTCGCGCCGAGCTGGCCTAAAACGAAGGCCATGAGCGGCGCGCTGCGATACATGAGGCGCAGCGTAACAAGCACCATGTTCTCCAGCCGTCCAATGCACCAGATTCGCAGGTGCATCTTGCTCCACTTCGGGTACACGCCCGGGATCACCTTGTTCTTGTAGATGGCGCCGCCCAGGAAGAGCTTTATCAACATGACCCAGAGCAGGGTGGCGAAGGGCGTGAGGAGGCCCACCAGGTAGAGGACAAACCCTGCGGCGATGAATTCCCAGAGGCTGGCAGTCGCGAACAGCGTTCCGACTTCAATGGAGCTCAATCCAATAAGCAAGCCTAGCAGGGCAGGCGAATACAGGAGCATCGCGAACAGGACCTGCAGCGTGGTGAAGTATTCGATCGAGAGCACCTCCGTCGCGGCTTGATCGTGCCGGGCGGTGTCCTCTTGGCGTTTCACCGGGCTCGTAGCAGCGATGGGTGTCTGCTGGAGCGCTCGCGGGCGGCTCGCCACTTTCCGTGCAGTGTTGCAATCAGTGAGCAATGCCCGGACCGGGACCACCCATCCTGCGGTCTGCAGCTGGTGGGCCAAGCGCGCAATGAGAATGGAGTGGCCGCCAGCCTCCACGAACCCATCGTCCATTCCCAGTGGTATCTCGAACACCGCACTGCAGATCGCCAGCACTTCCTGACCCTCACGGGTCATTCCCGCATCGTCGTCCGCCGGATTGACTGCCTCTCCTGGTCTCTTCCGCGCGCCGGCCGGCGTGCCCGCCGCCTCCGGCTCGGTGGTCCTCAGCACGTCGGACAGTTTTGGCAAGCGCGCCCGGTCGATCTTCCCGGAAACGGGTTTCATCACAAATTTTTCTACGAGGAGGATTTTTGTCGGAACCGAGGGTGCTGGAAGCTGTTTGGCGAGCGTCGCCGTCACCCGGGCAGCCCACTCCGCCGGCGCAGGAGCGACCACCGGTATGTCGCCTTCGCATACTGAAGGCGCGGCGACAAAGGCGAGGAGCATGTCGTTCTGGTAGTCCAAAACGGCGGCTTCGATCTCACCGAACTGGGTCTGCAGGATCTCCTCAACCGCCTGTACCTCGACCCGCTGCCCGCGCACCTTGAGCTGCGCGTCGATTCGGCCGAGGAAGTGCACGCGCTGTGTTTGGATATCAATCTTGCATTTGTCCCCGGTGCGGTAGAGGCGACCGAACATCGGGTGAATGATGAACTTGTCGGCGGTTTGCTCCGGCAAGTTGCGGTAGCCGCGGGCAACGTGCACCCCGCCGATGCAGAGCTCTCCAACCTCCCCGTGGGGCAGCGGGCGGAGCTCATCGACCTCGAGGATCACGTAAGTGACATTGGGGAATGGCGCGCCGATGGTGACGGGCTCCCCCGGCCGCAAACTCTGGCGGCTGGTATCGGTGCTCGCCTCGGTCGGACCGTAGGTGTTGATGATCTGCCGCCTGCCGCGGGTCCACGGCTCCACCAGCGCGCTGGGGAAGGCCTCGCCCGCCGGAACGATGTAGCGGCAGAGCGGGTAGGGGAGATCCATCTCGGGGCTGGCGGTAACAGTGGTCAGCAGCACCGGCGGACAGAACAGCACGGTGACTTCTGCTTCGCGTAGCACGGGGATGAGGTCCGGACCGGAGCGGAGCTGTTCTTTGGTCAGCATGACCACGGCGCAGCCCGACACCCACGCGCTGTACATCTCGGAGATGCTGCCGTCGTAGCCCAGCGAGGACGTGAGCGAGGTCGCATCCATGCCGGGAATAAGGTCGAAGTAATCGGCGTAGCTCATGGCCAAGTTCACGTAGCCTGCGTGCGGACACTCCACTCCCTTCGGCATCCCGGTGGTTCCGCTGGTGTAGAAGATGGTCGCAAGGCGCTGGGTCGGGTCGTCCAGCCAGGTCGGCGTTCTTCTTGGGGTGGTGCTCTCTGGCAACGCCATGACATCGAGCGTCGGCAAGTTCCGGAAATGTTGCTGACCGCGCGTGAGGACGACGACTGGCTGTGCATCGTTGAGCATGTGGGTAACCAGGGCATCCGGCAAAGTGGTGTCGAGAAAGAGCACCGTGCCGCCAGCCTTGAGGACCCCGAGATGAGAGGCCACGATTTGCCAGTTGTCCTGCGACATCGCCACCGCCACGACCTGGTCGGGACCGGTGAGAAGGGGCGAGAGGGCGGCGGCTACTCTTTCCGCGCGCGCGTCGAGCTCGGCAAAACTCAGCGACTCTCCAGTGCACGGAATTTGCAACGCCGTGAGGTGGGGGAACGTCTCGGCGGAGCGGCGGAAGATCTCCGTGAGCCACCGCGCTCCTTTCTGATGCGGTACGTTCACGAGGTGGTCGGGGCCAAAGACATCCGCCAAGCTGTAGGGGCAGGTTTGCGGCTGGTTCTGCGGCGCCTCCTCCGCCTCCCGAACATACCGCCTCCAGGCCACGAACGTCAGCAACAGGAAGAAAATGGCGAAAGCAATTATCGCATAAATTGATGCCAATGCTTGTCCTCACATGGTCGAAACTGGAGACGCGTGGGCTTTCAAAGACGTCTAGTACCGGTCTCGATTGGAAAACCTGTCAGCCGCCAGCATCACGAGCGCAATTCCTCAGTCGAAATAGCGCTCAAGCGTTCCAGCTCGGCGGATATCCAGCGTAACGCAATGGGGTCCCCCTCCCAACATCTTGGAGTGCCGCAATTTTAGGGGAATTACATCAATACCATGCTTTTCCAAGAGTCTCATGAGACCTGTCTGATTGTGGTCGACCACGGTCAGCTTTGGACTGATGCTGAATGCATTCATGTCGATCCAGTCACTGCCAATGCTTTTGGACAGATATCCGGCATCATATCTATTCGTATTTTCCATCGGCGGACTATAAATGACTTCCCACTGCTTCAGGATTTCGGGCAGGGTATCATCGTTGACACGAGCAGGGTTGCAGAGAATCAGTCCAGGACGCAGGGCGACGAGTGTCGAGTTGATATGGCTGCCATAATAAACATCTTTGAAAAAATGCACTCGAAATCCGTCGCCCAAAACCGACTGCAACCAATGCCCACCCAATTCGTTGCCGGTTGCGCTGACCATGTAGATCAAGTCCCGGCCAAAGCGTAGAATATTAGCTGCATCAAAGGCTGGTTCATCATTGCGCGGGGTAGGCTTTTTCAGGTCAGCTTCGAAGAGCGAGTCCAGAAGCATGGGCTTGGGGGCGCTGTACCACCTGGCTCCCGACTTCATATAATCCATCAGCAGCCCGCGATAGCTGAATGTTTCCTGGGCGCGGCTGCGGATGACATTGGGCGTTTCGATGATTTGGTCAGCAATGACGAGCAAGACGTCGCGGGGACAGTAATTGTAGTACCCCTGAGCTTCCCAGTGTATGGTGGAGAATTTCGCGTCATGCGGCCAAGTCTCCGGGCGTCTAACGGTAATGCCCAAGTCCTGCAGGAGGCGCGCGAATTCATTCAAATCCTCTTCCGTCTCCTCGATAACCCGTTGCGGAAACGGGCCGCGTGGGATCTCGGCGAGTGAACGGTTTGAAAATTCTGCCAATTGGGCGCTTCGATCTGCGGTAGGAAAACGCGCGTTC
The DNA here is from genome assembly GCA_963841705.1 of uncultured Alphaproteobacteria bacterium. Taxonomy (GTDB): domain Bacteria; phylum Pseudomonadota; class Alphaproteobacteria; order Rhizobiales; family Xanthobacteraceae; genus VAZQ01. The sequence continues at coordinate 62,138 of CAWJDY010000023.1, read as the reverse complement.
AACGGATTTCCCAGGATGACTTCGTCCAGTTGGTCCCACTCATTGCAACTCCAAACACGTGACATGTGCCCGTTGGCTCCTCGTTCTACTGAGTGGAAACGACCTACCCCGTCCGGCGCAATAGCGGGAGGGCGGCCGCGGCGTGGTCTCCGGCACTTCTGCCGTTAAAAACGCCGGCGAAAAGCGCGCCATAAAAGGCATTAGCATGACCGGTCGCTTGGCGCAGCCAATACCCGCGACCCGTCTTCTGCTTTTTCGAGAGCCGCTGGGCTATCGAGGCGGGAGACGCGCGCCGATGGCGAATTCCTCGCCTCAGCCTACCCTTTTTGGGCTCGCATTGAACGTCGCCTGCGGCCGCCCAGGTCTCGTGCGCGCGTCAATTCTGCACCCTGAATCGTTTCAGCCCGCAGCTCGCTGCGGCGTTGCTGCAGAAAATGGCGCACAGCCGGATCGGCTTCAAGGCCGATGGCCATTTGATAGGCTTGCTCCGCCGCATCGACATTGCCCAGTCGCGCCAACAATCCGGCGCGAGCGGCCCAATAGGGCTGATACTGCGCGAGCCGCGCATCGGTTTCCCAGCTCGCGAGCGCGGCAAGGCCGGCCGCGGCACCACTGGTCTCGGCGACCGCGATGGCGCGATTGATTGCGACCACGGGTGAGCCGGTCAATGCGAGCAGCGCGTCGTAGATCCGCTCGATCGCGGTCCAGTCGGCTCGGCCGGTGAGGCGACGCACCACATGCGCCGACTGCACCGCCGCTTCCAGCTGATATCGTCCGGTTGCCCCCATGCCGCTGGCGCGCTGCAGCAGCGCTTCCGCCTCCTCGATCAGCTCAGAGTTCCACAAGCTTGGATCCTGCTCGGCAAGGGGCACGTACTCGCCATGCGCGTTTCGGCGCGCCGGTCGGCGGGCTTCGGCGTAGAGCATCAACGCGAGCAGCCCCAAGCCCTCCGGTTCGTCGGGCAGCAGCGAGCCGACAAGCCGGCCGAGCCAGATTCCTTCCTCGGCAAGATCGCGGCGGCGGATCTCGGTACCCGCGGGATCCGACCAACCCTCGGAAAATGCGGTGTAGATGGCGTCAAGCACGGCCTCGAGGCGATCGCGCAGATTGCCTGGGTCGGGAATGCTAAAGGGAATGCCGGCGTCATGGATCTTGACCTTTGCGCGCACCAGCCGTTGGGCCATTGCCGACGGCGAGAGCAGGAAGGCCGAAGCGATTGTCGCAGCATCGAAACCAAGGATCGTCTGAAGGATAAGGGGCGCGCGGACCGCCGGATCAATGGCCGGATGGGCGCAAGCGAACATGAGGGACAGGCGATCATCGGGAATCTGCCTTCGGCTCGCTGCCATGTCCTCCAACTCTTCGGCCAGGAGCCGAAGATGGTCAGCAGCTTCCACCCTTGAGCGCTGGCGCCTGCCGGCGTCGATCAGCTTGCGGCGCGCTACCGCGAGCAACCAAGCTTCGGGACTTTCAGGAATGCCGCTGGACGGCCAGTCCGCGAGCGCGGCTGCAAAGGCGTCGGACAAAGCGTCCTCCGCCCCTGCAACGTCCCGCGTGCGCGCTGCCAGGAAGGCGACCAGCTTGCCGTAGCTTCGGCGCGTTACCGCCTCGGCGGACTTTCGGGCCTGCTCGTCTCTGCCTTCCATCGCAGCAAAGCCTACATTGCCCAGATTGGACGAACCTCGATCGTGCCGTGACTGGCTCCCGGACACCGCGCAGCCCAGGAAATGGCGGCATCGAGGTCGGGAACGTCGATCATGTAGTAGCCCCCGAGTTGCTCCTTGGTCTCGGCGTAGGGTCCGTCGAGCACCTTGGTCTTGCCATCGGCGACCCGCACCGTGCTCGCCGACCCCGTCGGTTTGAGACGATCTCCGCCGATCAGCACGCCCGCCTTCTTCATGGCCTCGGTGTAGGCGCCGTAAGCGGCCATGGTCTGCTCGACGACCGCGCGCTCGCTCTTCTGCATCTGGCCTTCGTTTGTATAGATCAGCAGCATGTATTTCATGGTGAGCTCCTTCGCCTGTTGTGGCCGGGCATTTTGCTCCGCCAACCCAATGACGTTCGCAGGAGCGAGACTTCGACCGCAGAGTAAGTTTTTTTTCGGCGGTTGCCCAAGCGCCTCGACGATCCGGTAGCGTCGCGGCCGGCCCCCCCGACGGCGCGAGGCCGGCGATCTCAGCCGCAGTACGCTGCTATTAAATCGAGCAGAAATGCCGGGCCATAGACGCCCCACAGCAGGAACGCAATGCTGCAGACTGCAACTGCCAATGCCCCCGCTATGCCGATAAGCCACATGCGTGCTGCGCGCATCCACGGCCGGCGCGCCGACGCCGGCGCGGTGCGACGATCCGCTATCATGGCATCCGGGTGAACCTGAGTCATGGTGTTGCGGCTGCCGGTACGAGTTGAGGAACGGGCCGCTCGCGAATGAGCCAGTGAACGATGGCAGCGAATACGCCAAGGCCGACCGCTATCCACCACATCACGTCGTAATTGCCCTGAATGTCGTAGAGCCTACCGGCGCCCCAGCCGCCGAGGAAGCTGCCGAGCTGGTGGCTGAAGAAGACGATGCCCCAGAGCATGGATACGTGCACCGGCCCGAACATGTAGCCGACCAGTCCGCTGGTGAGCGGAACGGTTCCGAGCCACAGAAACCCCAGCGATCCCGCAAACGCAAGCACGGACATCCAAGACAGCGGCAGTGCCAGAAACAGCACGAAGACGAGAGCGCGCAGAGCATAGAGCAGTGCCAGCATGTCCTTGCGCGGATGCCGCCCGCCCAGCCATCCCCACAGGAGCGAGCCGGCGATATTGAACAGACCGACGAGTCCGATCGCCCAGCCACCGAGCTCGACGGCGGAAACCGGGCGCCCCAACAGCGACAGGCTCACCGCGTGGTCGGAAATGTAGGACGGAAGGTGAAGCCCGATGAATGCCACGTGAAAGCCGCAGACAAAGAAGCCGATTGTGAGCAGCCAAAAGCCCTCGGTTTGAAAGGCCTCCTGCAGCGCATCTCCGGCGCTCTGGGTCCGCATTGCGCCAGCGGCCGGTGTGGCGACCGGGCGATTCTCGCGCAGCCCGAATGCGAGGGGGATCATGATCAGCGACACGACGCCAAGCACGAACATGGTCGAATGCCAATTGTCCAGCCGGTTTTGCAGGACCGACGCAAAAGGGACGATGGCGAACTGGCCGAACGAGCCGCCCGCAGTGACGATGCCGAGTGCGGTCGATCGCCACGCGGCCGGCGTCTGGCGACCGATTGCTCCGAGGATAGGGCCAAACCCGGCCCCGGACATGCCGATGCCGACCAGCGCGTTGCCGAGCGTGAGCATCACTTGTTCGCTTGCTGCAGCAGTCATGAACATGCCGATGACGTACAGCACTCCGCCGCCCGCAACGGTGCGGGCGGTTCCAAAACGATCCGCCAGATTGCCCGCGAAGGGCGCGAACAGCCCCATCAGCAGCAAGGCAAATGCGTTGGCGAACGACCACACCTCGCGCCCGACGTTGAGGTCGGCTGCGATCGGCTTCTGAAAGATTCCGAAGCTCTGCCGCGCGCCGATGCCGAGCGTAAGTATGATCCCGCCGCAGATCACCGGTATCCAGAAGCTGCGCTGTTGCGCCATGGGAGAGCCTTCAAGCGAGGATATCTAAGGTTCGGTCGGATCCGCCACTGCGACGCGCGAACGGGGTAACGCGGAACCAACAGCGGCGGTACTGCGAGTTGGGACGATCAGCTTCGCAATCAGGGTCTGGACGATCTCGCCGTGCTGGTTGAGCGTGTCGTTGCGCACGCGAATCCTTCCCCGGTCCGGACGCGAGCGCGATGGGGTTACTTCCTCGATCTCGCTCACCACCGTGAGCGTGTCGCCCGGCCGGGTCGGCTTGGGCCAGCTGATCTCTCCGCCGGTCCCGATGATTCCCCCGACGAGCGGCAACCCGGATTCCACGAGCAGTTTCATGGTGATCGCCATGGTGTGCCAGCCGCTCGCAGCCAAGCCACCAAACAGGGTCGCCTTCGCGGCCTCGCTGTCGAGATGAAAGGGCTGCGGATCATACTCTGCGGCGAAACGTTTGATTTGCGCCTCGTCAACGGTATGCGACGCGCTGGTGAAGCGTTGGCCCACCTCCAGATCCTCGAGGAAGAAGGTGTTGCGGGATGATTGCGCGCCTTGAGCCATTTGCGACTCTCGTGTCTTGGTGGCTTGCATGATGATAGTAATTGCCCTATGAAGTGTCAATGCAGCGAAAGAGTTTCGGCCAGATGCCGTGCCCGATTGCCCGCAGTCTCGAGCATGTGGGCGAGTGGTGGAGCATTCTCATTCTGCGCGATGCGCTGCTTGGGCTCACGCGTTTCGATCAGTTTCAGAAGAGTTCTCGGAATTGCGCCGAACATGCTGGCGCGCCGGCTCAGTGCGCTGGTCGCGGGAGGGTTGCTCGAGCGTCGGCGCTATAGCGAACGGCCGCCGCGTGACGAATACGTGCCGACTTCGCGCGCGCTCGACTTTCGCCCCATCCTGATTGCGCTGCTCGCATGGGGCAACAAGCACTTTACGCCGGAAGGGCCGAGCGTGCTGCTCGTCAATACCAGGACGGGCGCGACAGTGGATCCTGTCCTCGTCGATAGCGCCACCGGGCGCTCGATCACGGGCCCGGAATACGTGCTCGCTCCCGGTCCCGCAGCAGGCGAGCGCACACAGCGAAGGCTCGCCTCAGCCCGCGAGGCGTGGCGGGCGGGCACACCGCGCGCAGTTCGCCCCCGCCGCAAACCCAGTGCCGGCAGGAGAGGCGGGACGAACGCCACGAAATGAGCGCGGGGATGCTCGCGCATCGGGTGCTTGACAATTCGTCAGTGATAACTTACCGTAAGGCATGGCTTACGGAGATGTGCTTGCGGCGCTGGCAGACCCGACGCGCCGGCAGATATTCGAGCGGTTGAAGTCCGGCCCCAAACCTGTCGGCACGATCGCGCGCAAGATGCCGGTGAGCCGCCCGGCAGTGTCGCAGCATCTCAAGGTGCTGAAGGAGGCGGGTCTGGTGGCGGACCGGCCGGAGGGAACACGGCGCGTCTACTGTATCGATCCAAATGGTCTGGGCGCGTTGCGCGCATGGGTCGACCGCTTCTGGGATCACGCCCTGGCGGAATTCAAGGCCGAAATCGAAGCGAGCGGACGAGAGGACGGACGAAAATGACGACGACTGCGACCGTCAAGATTGCGCCGGTAAGCAAGACCATTCGCGTCAATGCAACGCAGGCGCAAGCCTTTGAGGTTTTCACGTCGGGGCTCGGGCGCTGGTGGCCGCGAGATCATGGTATCGGCAAGAAGCCGATGAAGGCAGCCGCGATGGAAACGCGCCTCGGCGGCCGCTGGTACGAGATTTCGGAAGATGGCTCACAGACCACCGTCGGCAGGATTATCGTCTGGGAGCCGCCCAGGCGCTTTGCCATGACCTGGGACATCAACAGTCAGTGGAAGCCCGATACGACCGTGAGCTCCGAGGTCGAAGTAAGGTTCATCTCCGAAGGTGCCAACTCAACCCGTGTCGAGCTGGAGCACCGGAGATTCGAGCAGATGGGAGCGGAGGCCGGCGAGTCCATGCGCAAAGATGTCGACCGCGGCTGGCCCGGAATGCTCGAACGCTTCAAGCAGCAGGTCGAGAAAGTGTGAGTTGTCCATGACACAATTTTGCAACGCGTTAATGCCAATTTCGGCGCTGTCAGCAAGGGAGTAGTCCATGACAATCGAGCTTTACGTGTTTCCGCCGAGCCCGCGCGCCTTCAAGGTGATGGTGGTGGCAAATCATCTCGGCATCGAGACGACGCTGCGCTTTGTCGATTTGGTCAAGGGCGACCAGAGGGCGCCGCAGTACGCCGCGCTCAATCCAAACATGAGGATGCCCACGCTCAAGGATGGCGACTATGTGCTGTGGGAATCGGGCGCGATCGCGCAGTACCTCGCGGGCAAGAAGCCGGAGAGCGGACTACTGCCACAAGACGAGCGAGGTCGCCTCGACGTCACGCGCTGGCAATTCTGGGATGTGTGTCACTGGGACCCGACCTGCGCAGTTTTCATTTTCGAGCACGTGGTCAAGCCGATCGTGCTCAAGAGCGGCGAGCCCGATCAGGCGGCGATTGCCAAGGGCGTTGAAAACTTTCATCGCGCGGCGAAGGTCCTTGACGATCAGCTCAGGGGAAAAAAATTCGTGACGGGCGAGACGCTCACCCTCGCCGACTTCGCGATTGGCGCATCAATAAATCTCGGCGACATGGCGCATTACCCCATTGGGCAATACGGCGAGATCAGGCGCTGGTACGCCAACCTGCGCGCCCTGCCGGCGTGGCAGAAGACCCTCGCGCAGTGCGCGATGCCAGCCGCTGCGGCAGCGTAGGCTGCTGCTGGTAGCGTCGGGCGGATTAGTCAGCGAAGCGTCGGCGCAACCCGCCGCGCCCAAGCCGTCGAGGGGCGGGTTACGCCAGCAAGTCGGCTTGGGCCGACCTGCTGGCCTCAACAAAGCTCAGCCGAACACGACGGAGACGTGAACTTCTCCTCGTCGTTCGAGGACCTCGACCGCGACATCACTGCGGTGGCGGTGCAGCCTGATATCGACGCTCGCTGCATTGAGCCGCAAGTCGCGCAGGACCATTTCGTCCAGAAAGGATGGCAGGGACGGATTGACCAAGCGGATCTCGTTTGCCTCGGGATGAAACTGCAGCCCCAGCGAGGCTTCGATGAGGGTGAACGGTGTCGCGCTCGCCCAGGCCTGGGGCGAGCACGCGACGGGATAGTGCGTGGGACCGCTGCCGCGGCCACGCTGGAACCCACAGAAAAGTTCCGGTAATCGACGCAGCTCCATATAAGCCGCGGCATCGAACAAGCCCTTGAACAGGCGATGCACCGCGTTGCGCAGCCCGTAGCGTGCAAGCCCGAGCGCGATCAGGGCATTGTCGTGCGGCCACACCGATCCATTATGGTATGACATCGGATTGTAGCGGGCCTCCGTGCTTGCGATCGTGCGAATGCCCCATCCGGAAAAAAACTTTGGCCCCATCATCGCCTCGCCGACCTCGCGTGCCCGTTTGGCCTCCGCAATGCCGCTGAAAAGCACCTGTCCCGCGTTGGAGCTGCGCACCCGGCACTGCTCTTTCGCCCCGTCAAGCGCAAGCGCGTACATTCCGATCTCCGGACACCAGAAGCTCGCCTCGAAACGCTCCGCGAGGCGATCCGCAGCTGCATCGAGAGCCTTGGCCTGATCGGCGCGTCCTAGGCGCTGCGCGCTGCGCGCGGCCAGACGCTTTGCGCAATATGCATAACCCTGCACCTCGGCGAGCGCGATCGGGCCTTCAGCAAGTCTTCCGTCGGCATGGAAGATTGCGTCCTGCGAATCCTTCCAGCCTTGGTTGGCAAGGCCGTCCTCGTTTTCACGACTGTATTCCAGGAAGCCATCGCCATCCTGGTCCCCCGACTCGTCCATCCATGCGAGCCCCGCCTCCACGGCGGGCCACAACTCCTTGAGCGTTCCCTGATCCCCTGTGCGCTCGGCATAGAGGCACGCCAGCATGACGAAGAGCGGTGTGGAATCGATGCTGCCGTAGTAGAGGCCGAATGGGATTTCCCGCAGTGTGGCCATCTCGCCGCTTCGCATCTCGTGCAGGATCTTGCCGGGTTGGGCGTCCGATGCGGGATCGTGGGTTTTGGCCTGATAAGCCCCGAGGCGCCGCAGCACCCCCTGGGCAATGCGAGCGTCGAGCCAGAGCATCTGCATTGCAGTGATCAGGCCGTCCCGCCCGAACGTGGTCGAATACCACGGAATACCAGCATAGGGATAAGGGCCCTGCGGCGTATTGGTGATCAGCATGTAGAGATCGGACATCGAGCGGCACAGCACCTCATTGAGCACGTCGTTCGAGGTTTGCACCGTGCAGATGCCTTGCGAGGCCGCACGCCTGCTGCGGTGCACGGCGCGCAATGCTCGCACCGGCGACACCGGCTTTGGCGGATCGGGCATGCCGCAGCCGATCGCAAGGGAGATCGCAGCGCTTTGTTTAGGAGCAAGATCAAGGGAATAAGCTGCCACGGTTTCGCTGATTTCGGATGGAGCCGGATCAAAGCCCAGCACCGTTTGGCGCAGCTTGCCGTCGAGCCCGCTATAGGCAAGACAGGCGTTGCCCGGCTGTGAGCTGTGCCTCGCAAGGGTGCCTCGCTTTGCCCGGTGCAAGCCGCGCACTTCGAACAGATCCGCGAAATCCCCATCGAACAAGATGGTCAAACGTAAGCGGACGGGGGAAACTCCATGATTGCGGACAGCTAGACGCTGGTAGGCAGCATCCGGCAACAAGAACACCGTGCGTACGACGTGCAGGGTGTCCTGGGGAAGCACGAGATGGTTTTCAAAATAGATGTCGGGATTGGTCAGATCGATCGTCAGCAGCGTATTGTCGTCGCGCACGTTGGCCCCGAGCGTGAGGGGCTGCATGCCATTGAGCAGAAGCTCGAGATAGGAGAGGAAGCGAGTGTCACAGTGAAAGAGGCCGTCCGGCCCTCCGGCGGAAGCCCCAAGGTCCCCGTGGCCATCGAGGACGATGAACGTGTTGTCGTGCTTGAGGACGTGGCGGGGGCGAGCGGCCGCCGCCGTTGCAGGGATATAGAACGGCGCCTCGGCGACGTGATCTTGAAGTCGCCTCGGAACCGCGGCGCTCTCGCTCGCCATGAAATCCCTGTCAGTTCATTCCTTCCAGGACCGGTTGCAGCGGAGGCATGTCTGAGACCTGCTCCACGAACGAGCGCTCCGGCAAAGAACGATACACCCTGACGTAATCCCTGGCCATCCGGGTCGCGCTGAAGCGCTGCTCGAACCGGCGCCGGACTTTGCGCCGGTCGAGCGTAAGAACGCGCGGAAGCGTGCGAACGGCTTCCTCCATGGAATCAACGATCATTCCGGTTACTCCCGGATCGATGATCTCCGGGACCGAGCCGCAGCGGAACGCCAGCACGGGCGTGCCGCACGCCATGGCCTCGATCATCACCAATCCGAACGGCTCGGGCCAGTCGACCGGAAACAGAAGCGCGCTCGCGCCCCCGAGAAACTCGCTCTTGCCGAGCTCATTGATTTCGCCAATGTACTCGATCCCCGGTCCGCTCAGCAGCGGAGCGATTTGTTCGTGAAAATACTTTTCGTCGACCTTGTCGATTTTGGCGGCGATCTTAAGCGGCATGCCGAGAGCCCGTGCGATGCGGATAGCTCTGTCCGGGCGCTTCTCCGGCGATATGCGGCCGAGGAAGGCCAGGTAGCCGCCGCGGGCGTGATAGGTCGGCTGCAACAGATTCAAAGGCAGGCCGTGATAGACCGTTGCCACGAAATTGCTACCGGTGATGGGCTTGCGCTGGTCGTTGGAGATCGAGACCAGCGGCATTTCGTTAAACCCGACGTAGAGCGGCTTGAGATCATGCAGATCCTGACGCCCATGCAGGGTGGTCAGGGTGCGACTGGCTATGGGCCGGAACAGCGGGAAGTGAAACTGGTCGATATGGAAATGGAGAATGTCAAACTCATCCGCCCGTTCCCGCACCCGATCCAGCATCAGCATGTAGTACGGGATCACGTCGCGTACATTGTTATCGAGCCGCAAGGCCATCGGCACACAGGGAATAAGGTTCGCGCTGGTGACCGAGTTGCCGCTGGCGAACAGGGTGACGTCATGGCCGAGCCGCACCAGCTCTTCGGTGAGGTATGCCACGATCCGCTCCGTCCCGCCATAAAGCCGTGGGGGCACGCTTTCCATCAGCGGCCCAATCTGCGCAATTCTCATGGGATCCAGCTCCACAGGACCAACCTCTCGCCGCCAACGTCATTCGCCGCGAAAGGTTCCAGGCCTGGGTAGCCTTCGATCGGGCCATCAAGAGCGCCCGCATGTTCGCGCTCGAAGGCCCGCTCGATCACTGGCAAGCCGTGGCCGACACGATCCACGCGGACATCTGCCGGCGCGGCATTGATCCTGAGATCGGCGCCTTTGTGCAGTCCCGACGCTCGCCGCGATCGGCCGAGGAGACACGGCAACCGATGCCGACTGAGAGCTAGGTTTAATCTATAGTTTGCGCGGATCAGGCGACGCTGGAGCCCCACACGGGTCGGATGCCGAGATGCTCATGCCACAAGGGCAAATCCGCATCCCGGGTCAATGAGACTATGAACAGCTCCCCCCAGGACCTCAGATCATTGTCGGAGATGACCTGGAACAACGCCTTGTGACGGCTTCGGCGCTCATCGAGCGGCATCGAGAGCGCATGAGAAATCGACGTAGCGACCGCTTCGGGATCGTACGGATTGACCAGGAGCGCTGCGTTGAGTTCCGCGGCTGCCCCGGCAAAGCGCGACAGAATGAGCATGCCGGGATCCTCAGGGTCCTGCGCGGCAATGTATTCCTTGGCCACGAGATTCATGCCGTCGCGCAGCGGAGTGACCAGTCCTGCCCGGGCTGAACGGTAGAGTCCGGCCAGAACACTGCGGCTATAGGCGCGGTTGACATAGCGAATGGGGGTCCATGCGACTTCCCCATAGGTGCCGTTGATGCGGCCAGCTGCTTCGCTGATGGTGCGCTCCATCTCGGCATATTCCTGGATCTCGGAACGACTCTTGGGCGTAATCTGCAGATAAGTCACCTTGCCGCGCCAATCCGGATAGATTGCGAGAAAACGTTCGAATGCGTTCATGCGCTCCGCCAGGCCCTTGGAATAATCGAGCCGGTCGACTCCGATCATCATCGCGCGCCCGGCAAGGCTCTCCACCAGGTTACGTACCAGCGGCGAGCGAATTGAGCGCCGCGCAAGCCGGCTGAACTCTTGCGCTCCTATCCCGATGGGGAACACGCCGATGCGCACGGTGCGCTCGCCGTTCTGAAACTCGTAGGCACCGCGTTTCTGCAGTCGGCATTCATTTTCCAGATAGCGCGCGCAATTGGTCGCGTCGTTCTCGGTTTGAAACCCCACCAGATCGTATGCGCTCAACTGAGGAATGAGCCATTCGTGATGCGGCAAGGCTGTGAGGATCTCGGGCGGAGGAAACGGTACATGCAGAAAAAAGCCGATCGGGTTCTGGTGACCGCGCTCGCGCAGCATCTTGGCGAGCGGAATGAGATGGTAGTCATGCACCCACACGATGTCCTCGGGGCTAAGCAAGCTGCTCAGTCGATTGGCGAAGTGCACATTGACACGGCGATAGCCGCTGAGATCGCGGCGTGAAAACAGCGCAAGGTCGAGCCGATAATGAAGGATCGGCCACAACACACGATTGGCAAAGCCGTTGTAATATTCCTGGTAATCCGCTTCGGCGAGATCGGTTACAACGTATGTCAGCCCGCCTTGGCGAATAGTCCGGACGGTAACTTCCTCGTCGCTGGCGACGGTTCCGCTCCAGCCAAACCACATTCCGCCGTGCCGTTTGAGCAGCGAACGCACCGCCACCGCCAGACCGCCGGCTTGATTGTTGCCGTCGCGGGAAGGCACCGCGACTCGATTGGACACTACGATCAGCCGCGCCAATATCGGTCCTCCCAGCTTCGTGACAGCCGCATCGCGCTCAAGATCAGGCCCGCCATCGAATACGTCTGGGGAAAATTCCCCCACAGGGCGCCGGTCTGCGGGTCGATGTCCTCCGAGAGCAGACCATAGCGATTGCGGTAGGCCAACGCATCCACGAACAGGTCACGCGCCTCGTCGCGACGACCAAGGGACCACCAAGCGTCCACCAGCCAGAACCGGCAGATCAGGAAAGCGGTTGCCGGCAATCCAAAATCGTCCGCCGCGGCGTAACGCATAACGTGCTTTTCGCGCAAAAGTTCGCGCTCCATGGCCTTTACCGTGCTGATGAAACGCGGATCGTCCGCCTCGATCACTCCGAGGTCGGGCAGGAGCAGGACGCTGGCGTCGAGATCGTCGGAGCCGAACGCGGCGGTGAAAGCTTGCCGCTTTTCGTTCCAGGCGGATCGGAGGAGCGAGTTGAGGACGGATTCGGCTACCGCATTCCAGTGGGCGGCCCGATCCTCGAGGCCCAATTGCGATGCGATCGCGGCAAGGCGGTGACACCCTGCCCAGCACATAGCAGTTGAATGGGTGTGGATGCGTTGGCGCCCGCGATATTCCCAAATGCCGTTGTCCGCCTCCAAAGCAATCTCGCCGGCCCGCGCCCCCAGGGTCTCCAGCAGCCGAAACAATCCCTCGTCGCCCAGCCGCGGCAGCCGGCGGTCGTAAAACATCGGCATGGCGGCGAGGATGATGCTGCCATAGGTATCGTTCTGCACCTGGTCCGCCGCCGCGTTGCCAATGCGTACGGGGCCGTCCCCGCGATAGCCCGTGAGCGCGCCGGCTATTTTTTCGTTCATCGGATCGATGGGAACGACGCCGTATACCGGTCGCATCTGCTCGTTCGGATTCGAGGCAATGCCGAGCGTGAAGGAAATGAACTCCTCCATGGTCTGGGTGGCGCCGATGCGGTTGAGCGCCTTGACCACAAAATAGGCATCGCGCAGCCAGCAATACCGGTAATCCCAGTTGCGTCCGGAGCCGGGGGCCTCGGGGATCGAGGTGGTATGGGCTGCGATGATGCCGCCCGTCTCCTCGAAATTGCTCAGCTTGAGCGTAATGGCCGCACGGATGATCTCGTCCTGCCAGTCGTAGGAGATCGAAAGTCCCCGCGACCAATCCAGCCAGTAATCGATGGTGCGATCGCAGAATTCCCGGCAGGTTGTTGCGAGATCGCCCTGGAACGGCTCGTCAATTCCGAAAACGAGATGCAACGGCCGGGTGAGCACGAAGGGAGCCTCGCGCTCGATATACGAGAGGGGAGCGTCGCTGGTGAGCCGGATGACAAATCCTTCGTGGAGAAAGCGGATGTGATTGCTGCCCACGGAGCGACGGGTGAACTGATGCCCGTAATCATGCGTCGGTCGGAAGCGGATGGTGACGCGCGGCAGCCCGGCGACCGGCTCGATCATCCTGACCAGTTGCGGCGGACGGAAAACCCGGCCGAATTGGCGATGCCGGGGCGCGAAGTCCGTGATACGCACTGCGCCGCCCTGCTCGTCGGTAAGCACCGTCGTGACCACCGCGGTGTTACGCAGATATTCCGATTGGAAATCGACCAGCCCGTGGAGCAAGACGTCGGTAAATCCCTTCTCCTCGTCGCCGCTGACCAGACGGCAGAACACAGGGTCGCTGTCGAAGCGCGGGTAGCACCACCACACCAGCCGTGCCTCGGGATCGAGCAGCGCGGCCGTCCGCCCGTTCCCGATAACTGCGAGATCGAGTCCATGATCCCTCATGAGGTGGCAAGCGCGTCGGTTCTGGACATCTCGTCCAGCCAGCGCCGGACGTCATCTGGCTGGTCGAAGCAGTAATCTACCCCGGCGACGGTTTGGGCGACTGAAACGCTCACTCCCGCGAAATCGGGCATGATCGCGAATACACAGAGATCGGTCACGTCGTCGCCGAGGAAGATCGGTTGGCGGCCGCGAAAAGGTGGATGCGTCATCAATTCGCGTACCGCTGTTGCCTTCGTGGTCCCGCGTTGCTTGATTTCAACCACGAGCTTACCCGGCAACAGTTCGAGTGTTGCACCGTCCAAGCTTGCGCAAACCTTGGCCGCGGCCTCCCGCACCAGGGTCTCCTTCTCGGGGGCTAGGCGGTAATGCAGCGCGAGCGAGTAGCCTTTGTCCTCCAGGATGATGCCGGGGCCTGCCTCGGCTATGGTCGCGAATTTGCGTTTCACGGCAGGATCGAGCGGCGGCAACCGCGGCGGTCTTGCCGCCTCGCCTGGCACTAGACGCATCTCCGCCCCATGTCCGCCGATCGCCGGCAACTGCAGGGGGGAGAAGATCAGGTCGAGCTGTTGCACGGGCCGACCGCTGACGAAGGCAACAGCGCCAGACGTACGCTCCAGCAAGCGCGCCAGCGACTCGCGCAGCGAATGTGGGACAAAGACTTCGCGCGGCGTTGGGGCCAGATCAAGGATGGTCCCATCCACATCAAGCAGGATTGCCGCGCGTTTCAAGTCGTCCGGAAAGGGTGGAATCCGGGTAGATTTCGCGATGGCCGAGCAAGTCATTTGTCACCAGCGCGGAAGTGGGCGTGCCGCGCGAGAACTCAAGCACCGACTATGGGAAAGGCTGGACTGCACCCCGCGACTGTCAATTGGCGGTGGAGAGAAAAGTTCCATTGTTGGAGGGAAGGGGAAAGTTACGAGCCAGTTCAAAGCCTTAACGGCCGGCAGCTCGCCTACGTAATCCGCTAAAGCGCCATGCCACCGTCCACGAGGTGTGCCTGGCCGGTGATGTAGCTTGCCTCGTCTGAGGAAAGGAAAACGGCCAATGCGGCCACCTCCTCCGGTTTGCCCAGTCGGCCCATGGGTTGACGCTCGATGAAGGCCCGCTCGATGTCCGCCAGGGATTTGCCGGTCGCCTGCGCCTGCGCGCGTATGCGGTCCTCCAGCGAAGGCGATTCGATGGTGCCGGGGCAGACGGCGTTTGCTCGGATGCCGCGCTTGATGAAGTCGGCAGCTACCGCCTTGGTCAGGCCAATCACGGCCGCCTTGGTTGCGCCATAGGCGTAGCGGTCGGGAACGCCGCGAATGGATGAGACGGCAGAAGAGATGTTGATGATCGCGCCCGATCTCTTCTCCAGCATTCCCGGCAGCACCGCCTTTATGGTCCGGTGCATGGATTTCACATTCAGGTCGAAGGAAAAATCCCAGTCCTGCTCCGAGCAATCGAGCACGCTGCCGTGATGCACGTAGCCGGCACAGTTGACGAGCACGTCGGGGCTGCCGAGCTCGGACCTGATCTTCTTGACCAGGGCTTCGACGGCATCCGTCGAACGCACGTCGAGCTTGAGCCGCGCCCGGCTGTTCAAACCGTCGAGCTTCTTGTCGTCCACATCCGTTGCGACCACGGTCGCGCCTTCCCTGATGAACGCTTGCGCAATGGCGCGGCCAATGCCTTGTCCGGCCGCGGTGACGAGTGCCAGCTTGCTCTGCAGACGTCCGGCCATCCCGTTTCCTCCTTCAGTGGTTGTCGCGCGGAACGCTCCGCTGGGCGACCCGCTGATATTGCACGGCTGGCTTGAGCACCATTCCGTCGGCGAGCTGATCCACCAGTCCGCGCTGTATTTCCTGCCAGGGCGTCTGACTCGCTGGATAGCTGTCGCCCCGGGCTGCGAGCGCAGCTCGTCGCTTCGCGAGCTCGGCGTCCGAGATCAGCATGTTGGCCGTGTCTTTGTTGAGGTCGATGCGGACACGGTCTCCCGTTTGCAGCAGAGCGAGACCTCCGCCGATCGCCGATTCCGGGGATGCATTCACGATCGAGGGCGATGCCGATGTTCCGGACTGGCGTCCGTCCCCGATACAGGGGAGCGAGGTGATGCCTTTCTTGATCAGCGCCGCCGGTGGCTGCATGTTCACCACCTCGGCCGATCCGGGATAGCCGATGGGTCCGACGCCGCGGATGAACAGCATGGTATGCTCGTCGATCTGCAGCGACGGGTCATCGATGCGGGCGTGATAGTCCTCGGGTCCCTCGAATACGACGGCACGCCCTTCGAACGCGTTGGGGTCCGCGGCGTTCGAGAGATAGCGCTCGCTGAATTCCTGCGAGATCACGCTCGTTTTCATCACGGCGGAATCGAACAAATTCCCCGCAAGGATCTTGAATCCCGCGCGTTCTTTGAGCGGAGCCCCGTACGGGCGAATGACGTCCGGATCGTGCGACTTTGCATGCGCGATATTGTCCCCCATCCGTTTGCCGTTGACCGTGATGGGATCGCCGTGGATACGACCGGCTGCGAGCAGCTCATGCATGACCGCGGGCAGCCCTCCGGCGCGGTAGTATTCCTCGCCGAGATAATGGCCGGCCGGCTGCATGTTCACGAGCAGCGGCACGTCATACCCGATTGTCTCCCAGTCCTTTATGGCAAGGGGCACGCCGATATGGCGGGCAATGGCATTGATGTGGATGGGCGCGTTGGTGGATCCCCCAATGGCCGAGCACGCCACGATCGCGTTCTCGAAAGCATTGCGCGTCAAGATATCGGATGGCTTCAAGTCCTCGTGCACGAGCTCGACTGCCCGCCGGCCGGTTTCATATGCCATCTGCGCGCGTTCTCTGTAGGGTGCGGGAATCGCCGCGCAGCCCGGCAGCGACATGCCGAGCGCCTCCGCAAGCGCGTTCATGGTCGAGGCGGTTCCCATGGTGTTGCAGTGGCCCACCGATGGCGCCGACGAAGCCACGAGATCAACGAACTCGCGGTAGCTCATGCGCCCGGCCGCATGCTCCTGGCGCGCCCACCACACCACAGTGCCTGAGCCGGCGCGTTCGCCGTTCCACCAGCCGTTGAGCATCGGGCCGCCGGAGAGCACGATGGCGGGCAGATTGACCGTGGCCGCGGCCATGATCGCCGCGGGGGTGGTCTTGTCGCAGCCGGTGGTGAGCACGACGCCATCGAGCGGATACCCGAACAGCACTTCCACAAGACCGAGGTAGGAGAGATTGCGGTCGAGCGCCGCTGTCGGACGTTTACCCGTCTCCTGAATGGGGTGGGTGGGAAACTCCAGGGCGACGCCGCCGGCGTCCCGAATTCCTTCGCGCACCCGCTTCGCGAGCTCGAGATGATGCCGATTGCACGGCGAAAGGTCAGACCCGCTCTGGGCAATGCCGATAATCGGCTTACCGCAGGTCAGCTCCTCACGGGTGAGCCCGAAATTGAGATAGCGTTCGAGGTAGAGCGCCGTCATCCCGGGATTATCGGGATTGTCGAACCATAGTTGGGATCGCAGCCGGCGCGATTTTGCATCAAGGCCCATCGGGCTCACTCCAATATCTGCGTTGCAGGCGCTTTTTCTTACGCTTTGATTGCACTACGAACGCGGGAGCTTCTCATACGCTCCGGCATTGCGCAGCGCCGCGACGATCCGGTCAGGCGTGAGCGGCATCTCGGTAAAGTACACCTCGAATGGGGAGAGCGCGTCCTCGATCGCCGAAATGATCGCGGCGGGAGCAGGAATGGTGCCGCCCTCGCCCGCACCCTTGACCCCGAGCGGGTTGAGCGGGTTCGGTGTCTCCACATGCTCGATCCGACAGGCCGGCACGTCGGGCGCCGCGGGCAGCAGATAATCCTGAAAAGTCGTTGTCAACGGCTGCGCAGCATCGTCATAGCGCATCCGCTCGAACAGGGCATTACCAATGCCGTGAGCGACACCGCCCTGCACCTGGCCATCGACGATCAGCGGATTGATGACGTTTCCGCTGTCATGCGCCACCGTATATTTGAGGATTGTTACACCGCCCGTGATGGGATCGACTTCGACCTCGGCAACGTGCGTTCCATTGCAGTGAGACGCTTGGGGCGGGGTGAAATACGCCGTGTGCTCGAGCCCGGGGGATTGGCCGGGCTCGAAGGAAACCCCTGGTATGCCCTGGGCAATCCGCGCAAGCTCGCCTAGCCCGATCGAGGGTTTGTTGCCGCCGCGCGCCATTGCGCGGCCGTCCTCGAGCTCGATCTCATCTTGCGCAACAGCGAGCACGCGCGCCGCAAGCGCGATCACCTGCTTGCGCACGCTTTGTCCCGCAAGCAGCGCAGATGACCCCGCGTTGACGGCTTGGCGACTGGCAAAAGCGCCCACGCCCTGGGAGATCGCTGCCGTGTCCCCGGCGGTCAGCGCAATGTCCTCCAAACGGCAACCGAGTTGATCGGCCACGATCTGCGCCAGCGTTGTGCGCGTGCCTTGGCCTTGCGTTGTCGCGCCGGTCGCTACTGCGACTTTGCCGCTGGGCAGAATGCGCACGGTGACTCCCTCGAACGGTCCCAAACCCGTCCCCTCGACATAGTTGGCGATTCCGATGCCGATATATCGGCCCCGGCTGCGCGCGGCGTCTTGACGCGCGCGAAACCCGGCATAGTCGGAGACGGCCATCGCGCGCTGCTGACTCCTGGGAAAATCACCACTGGCGTAAACGAGCGGCTTGCCGTCGCGAAAGATGAGCCCGACCGAGTAGGGCATCTGGTCAGGGCGAATCATGTTCCGCCGGCGCACTTCTGCCCGGTCAAGCCCAAGCTTTCGTGCAACATGATCGAGCAGTCGCTCCATGGCGAATACCGCCTGCGGTCGGCCTGCTCCACGTACGACCGTCGTCGGAACGCGATTGGTGAAAGCGACGGTGAGCTCGATCCGATAGGCCGGCAGCACATAGGGCCCGGGAACCGTGGTTGCTGCTATGTAAGGCGCGATGATGCCCCAAGGCAGAAAAGCACCGGTATCGTGCAGCACGCGCCCGCGCAGGCCCAGGATGCATCCCGAAGGATCGACCGCAATCTCCACGTTCCAGTATTGATCGCGCTCCTGGGTCGCCGAAACAAAGTGCTCGCGCCGGTCCTCCTGCCACGTGATCGGGTGGCCGAGTTTCATCGCCGCGGCAGGGATCACCGCCTCCTCCGGATAGAAGGGTGCCTTGGTGCCGAAGCCACCGCCGACGAGCGGAGCGACAACCCGAATCGATTCCAGCTCGCGATCGAGCAGGTCAGCAAGGCTCGCACGGCACAGGTGCGGGGTCTGGGTCGCCGACCAGACCGACAGCATATCCGCCGCGGCGTCGTAGCTCGCAAGCACGGCGCGACCCTCGAGGCTCATCGCCGCGCCCCGGTGCAGGAACATGTCATCGGCAATCACCAACGCCGCCTTTTCGAATGCCTCTTCCACGTTGCCGAAGGCGAGAGGCACCTCGGCCGCGACATTGGTTGCGACATCGCTGTGCACGCGCGGCGCACCGCGCGCGACCGCGTCACGACAATCGCTGACCGCACCCAGCGGCTCGAATTCGATTTGTACCGCGGCTGCGGCATCCTCGGCCGCGTATCGGCTTTCCGCGAGCACCACCGCAATGGCCTCCCCCACAAAGCACACCTCTTTGCTCGCCAGCGCGCGCTGGGTGCGCGGGGTCGCAATGGCAGGGTTCGGCACCAGCATGGGGAGGTGCGCGCTCCCCATGCGCCCCGGGAGATCCTGGGCGGTGAGCACGGCGTGCACCGCGGGCAGCGCGCGAGCTGCCGAAGCATCGATGCGACGGATCTTGGCATGGGGGTGAGGGCTGCGCACGAAACAGGCGTGCAGCATGCCCGGCAAGACGATATCGCTCACAAAACGGCCGCGGCCGGTGAGCAGTGCCGGATCTTCGAGGCGCGTGACACGGGCGCCGAAATATTTTGCGCCCATCGTAGTAATCCGCGAACGCTGAATGCGGGGCCACGATACACCGGAAGGATTGCATTGCAATCGGCGCGGGCCGTACGCTGCCGGTGGCTTTAGTCCCGCTGAATGTGCGGACTACGCATGCTGCCGAATAATCACGCCGAAGGGAATCGACGACCTCATAGATTTGATATCTGCAGCAACCGACGGTCGCCAACCCATGTCCTGGCCAGATCCGCCTCGGCCTTGTCCGCGGCCGCCCCGTCGCCGCGCTGCTTATAGAGCTCCCTCAAACCGAAATAGGACCAGCCATTGGCCGGCGCGCGTTTGAGCGCAAGCCGAAACTGATCCTCTGCCTCGGCAAGGCGGCCCGCTTGCAGGAGAGCCGCCGCGAGCGATTGGCGCACCGGATAGTACCAATAGGGCGGCTCGGTATAGGGCAGCGCGTCCTGAATCCCGGCCGCCTGCTCGAACTGTCCGATCGCCGCGCCGAAATCGCCTTGCGCCTGGGCCATGCGGCCCAGCACCACGGTGCGCGCAAGCTTGAGCACGTCGCGCGCCGGAACGCCCGAGGCATCGAGCAGGGTGAAGTCGGCGTTGCGCTCGATCGCCTCGATCGCGTTTGCCTCGCTGCTGGCCGCGCTGGGATCGTGGCGTGCCGCGTGCGCCACGCCGCGGGCATAATGCCAGATTGCCTTCACGTAGGGGATCGCATCGCCCGGATCGGGCAGCGCCAGAACGGCGTCCGGTGCGCTGAATTGCACATGGGCGAAATAGGGTGCCGCCTTCACCGGCTGCACCATCGCGATGCCGCGGGCGATCTCGTCGGGAATAAGACCGCGAAGCTTTTCGGCCGCGGCAAGAACGGTTGCCCCATCGCCTGCCAACTGCGCTGATGCCATGACGAAATGAATGTTGTGCGGGTAATAACCGAGCCGATAGACGCCCATCGGGGCATTGGTGTCGGCGAGATATTTTTCGTCCACGCCGACCGCCACCTTATTGTCGGCGAGTGCGTCGAGATACCGGCCCACGCGATAGTAGATGTGGCTCGGCATGTGCACGAGATGCCCGGCCCCTGGGATAGCTCCGCGCAAACGGTCGGCGTAAGGCTCTGCGCGCTGCGGTCGCTCCGATGCCTCGACCGCGTGGATGTAGTAGTGGATCGCGCCGGGATGGTCGGGGTTCCTGGCAAGCACGCGCTCCAGAGTGGGCACGATGGGCACGCTTTGAGGATTGGGCTCGCGCCCGCCCGGTTGCCAATAATTCCACGGGCTCAGATCCATCACGGCTTCCGCGTAGAGAACCGCAATCTCATCGTCATCGGGAAACTGGGCAGCGGCCTTGCTCATCGCCGCCGCATACGCGGCATCGAGCGAAGCACGGTCAGCTTTGCCCTCCGGGGCATAGCGCTGCGCCAGAGCTGCAATGAGCGCCTGCTCTCGAGGGCTTGCGCTCGAAGCAAGGGCGCTCGCCTTCTGCGCGGCAGCAAATGCGGGGGCGACCGCATCCTCCTGCATTGGAAGGTTGATGTTGGGGCCAAGCACCAGGGCCTCCCCCCAGAAGCACATGGCGCATGTCGGATCGAGCTTCTGCGCCTTGCGGAACGCGCGCTGCGCTTCACCGTGATTGAACGCAAAGGTGAGTCGCAGGCCCTGGTCGAAATAGACCTGCGACTGCGGGCTCGATGCCGTGACCTTGTAGCTGATCGAGCCGAGCCCGTCCCACAGCGGTGGCTCCGTGTCGGCAAACTGCGCGGCAGGCGTGGCTGCTTGCATTTCGGTCTTCGGCACTTCGGTCCGTGCCTGGGCCAGGCGCATGGCAGTGCTGACCGCGCGGAGCGTTGACCCGTGACAGACAGGAAAGTCCGGACCGTTGACTGCTGATGGGCTGGGTAGGTCGCCCTTCGCCGCGCCAGCCGATGCAAGGCCGACGGGTTCGAAGCCGAAGCTCACCCCGGGGGCGACCGGTGCTGATACGAAAGTTGCGGCCGCAAGCGCTGTCGTGCAGGTGAAAGCAAATCTAATTCGTCTTCCAGGTGAAGCATCCATGATGGCCTCCAGATCCGACGATATGGAGCGCAGCCCTCCGCCGCGGGAGCCTAGCGCATTTTACGATCGGGTTGAACTCGTCTTGGCCGCTGGACGAAAGACGTGGATACACAGGACACCGTATCCCGGCGCTTGTCGGCGCCGTGCCCGTCCTGCCCATGACGCGATACGAACGCATTCCGGAGAAGCTGCATGGCGCGGGTAGATGCTCTTGTTCTCGGCGCCGGAATTGTCGGCACCGCCACGGCTTTGCATCTTGCCAAGCGCGGGCTTGCGGTTGCGCTCATCGATCGTCGCTCCCCGGGCGAGGAGACGTCCTACGGAAATGCGGGTGTGCTCGAAGGCAACACCATTTTCCCCCCCGCCTTTCCGGCGGATACGACGGCGCTCCTGCGGATTGCGCTCAAGCGCGCGCCGGAAGCAAATTATCACTTCGCGTCCCTGCTGCAATTCGCGCCCTGGCTGCTTGCGTTCAGGGCGGCCTCCCGTCCGCAACGTCTGGTCGAGACGGCACGGCTGGTCCGCCCATTCTTTTCGCACGCGGTTGCGGAGCATGAGATGCTGCTCGCCGAAGCCGGCGCGAGCCGCTATCTGCGCAAGAACGGGTGGCTCAAGCTTTATCGCAGCGAGCACGCATATGCGGCGCTTGGCCGCGAGCGCGCGTTGGCCCAGGAGCTCGGCGTTCCTTTTCGTGCGCTCGACAACGAAGCCGCGCGCGAGCTTGAGCCGGGCCTCTCTCCAGTGTTCCGGCATGCAATGCTGTGGGAAGGCGTTGCCAGCCTGACCGATCCACTGGCGGTGACGCGCGCCTATGCGGAGCGCTTTGCGACATTGGGCGGTTTGCTGATGACCGCCGACGCGCGCACCCTGCATCGATCCGACAGCTTTTGGCGTATCGACACTCAGCAGGGTCCCGTCGACGGGGAGCAAGCCGTCATTGCGCTTGGGCCCTTCGCGCCTGACGTTCTCATTCCGCTCGGCATCAAGCTGCCGCTCGCTGTCAAACGCGGCTATCACCTGCACTTCCAAGCGCGGGGAAATGCGGGATTGTCGCGCCCCGTGGTCGATACCGAGATCGGCTACTGCCTCGCGCCCATGGAGCAGGGCATCCGGCTTACCACCGGTGTCGAATTTGCCCCGCGCGATGCACCGCCAACACCGGTGCAGTTTGCACGACTCATGCCAGCAGCCCGGAGCCTGTTCCCGCTCGGTCAGGCGCTCGAAACAACGCCTTGGATGGGGAGCAGGCCATGCTTGCCGGACTCACGGCCGGTCATTGGACGCGCTCCCGCCCATCCCGGGCTTTGGCTTGCCTGCGGGCATGCTCATTGGGGAATGACGCTTGGCCCGGCGACGGGCCGGCTCCTGGCCGAGATGATGATGGGGCAAACGCCGTTCGTTGACCCTTCGCCCTACGCAACCGAGCGCTTTCAGGTTTGGTAGGGGCGACGCAATTGGGTGGCCTGCACGCCGTGCGTGCAGGGGCGGGCAATAGCGGTATCCAAAAAACGCTTTGCGTTTTTTGCCCCGACTTACCCCTGCGGAGACCTTCGCGAGGTCAGCCCATCATTCGCTGATGGTGCGCACCACGCTCGAAGTGGGACGCTCGTCACCGCCCGTGACCTTCAGTTCCTTCATGATCATATCATCATATTCGGGCAGGGTGGTCACGGGGAACTTCGGCTTCATGAACACCACCTTGTAGCCGGCGAGCTTGAGCTCCTTGAGCAGATCCATTGCTGCTTCCGCCGTCGCATGCTGGAAGTCATGCATCAGCACGATGCCTTTGCCGTTTTTCTTCAGCTTCGACAGGACCGACTGTTTGACCTGCTCGGGCTTGCGCATCTTGAAGTCGAAAGAGTCGAGGTCGGCGGAGAAGATCGCGATATTACGCTTGCCGAGATAGTCGATCAGCTCCGGCGGTTGCCGCAAGGCCGGGAAGCGGAAATAGGGCGCAGTCGGCCCGCCAACGGCCCAATGAACCGCGCTGATGCCCTTCTCGATCTCATCCTTGGGGTCGTACGTCACTGTTTCCATCTTGCCGTTCGTCAGGCAGTGCCCCTTTGTCTTGGACAAGTCCTGGTGACACCAGGTGTGCGAACCGATTACATGCCCGGCGGCGGCTACCTGCTTGAGGATCTCGGGGTGGTAGGTCGCATGCAGGCCGATGGGAAAGAAGATTGCCTTGGTGCAGTTCGCGGCGAGCGCGGCCAGCACTGCGGCCGTGTTCTTTGGCCACGGCCCGTCGTCGAAGGTGAGCACTATCTCGCCTTCGCGCAGGAAGTCATGGGCCTTGAAATGCTCAAAGCCGAATCCGGGGCCGCCCGTGGTGTCGATCTCGACGACGCGCGAGATCCCGATTGCATCCGGGTTGCCGGGACAGGAGGTAGCCACGCGCGGCGCCGTAGCGGGAGTGGGCGCGGGTGCGGCGGCTGGGGCTGCCGGGACGGCAGGCGCTTGCGCTGCGACCTGCGTGGCTGCCGCCGTCGGGGTATTTTCAGCAACGATCGTCGGGGGAGAACTCGTCGTTGCCTCGGGCGGGGAGGGCGACTGCGCCGCGCTCGCGTCAGTTGGCGAAGGCTCTTGCTCCTCCAGGGTCGTTATCACTGAGTGGGCCTGCCCCTCTGTGGACGTCGCCTGCGCCGGTGAGGGTGAAGCCATCGGAACGGAAGTTCGCTGCGAAACAACTGCGCCAACCGCCGCCACAAACAAAACAATCGCGAGCGCGCACACTACCGCTGCAAGCCGCATGGCCAATATCTCCTCGCGCTGGACTCGAACGCTTAATCGGCGCCGCGAGCCACATTTCGGCACATTAACGCTACTTAATTAGCTTTAAAGCGGCCATTTCAGGGCAGAGTCAATCGATGAAACGGGAATTGGTCTTTGAAAGTTGCTAACTGTGGCAATCACGCCACGTTGGTGGTCCACCCGGGATCGCCGTCGCCTCGAAAATCGCCCTGGCAATGGCCCTTGCGAGCACGTTCGCGCCTGTGATGCCCAGTTCCGCGAGCTCGTCCCTCCCGACCTGAACCGCGCTCCGACCGGTGGCGGCGGCAAATACGGTATCGCCGTCGAGGGGCGTGTGCGCCGGATAGATGGCTCGCGCCAGTCCGTCCTGGGCCATCACGGCAAACTGTTTGGCATGCGCCTTGGACAATGCGGCGTCCGTCGCAACAAGGGCAATTGTCGTGTTCTCGACTACGCCTCCCTTGATTACCGGGACGAGAGCGCCCGCGGGCAGGGTCGGCGGAAAACCATGTCCGCCAAACTCTCCGTTCACCTCGAACGGGGCCGCCCAGAAGTGCGGACCCTTGCCGACGATGACGCTTCCGCAGGCATTCACCGCAACGAGAGCCCCGACGGTGTGGCCACGCCTGGTCACGGCCGACGCAGAGCCGAGGCCACCCTTGCGATTGACCGTGGTGGCGCCGAACCCGGCGCCGGCCGTTCCGAGCGCAAACGTCGTGTCGGAGGCGGCCGCAGCCGCATAGCCGAGCTCCCGATAGGGCGGAAACCGCCCCCAATCCTTGTCTCCGCCGTTTAGCAGATCGAACAGCGTCGCTCCGCAGATAAGCGGTACGCGGACTGTTCCGATGGCAAAACCACGACCCTGCTCGCGAAGGTAGGCTTGCACACCGGCACCGGCATCCAAGCCGAATGCGGACCCTCCCGACAGTACGACGGCGTCGATTCGCTCCACCGTGCGATGCGGCTCGAGCAGATCGGTCTCGCGCGTGCCCGGCGCGCCGCCGCGCACATCGACTGCGGTCACAGTGGGCTCCTCGAAGAGGATGACGCTCACACCGGAACAAAGGCGCGCATCGTCAGCGTGACCGACGAGCACGCCTGCAACGTCCGTGATGAGGTTGCGCACGCTCATGCTTCGGTCGCGATCATCACATCCTAGGGAGAAAGGCGGGCTTCGGCTTGCATCATGGGGCGACTGCGCTTCATTTAGCGCAATGCCTGCCGATGTCACCTTTTTTGCCGCCTTTCTGGCCGGAATATTGAGCTTCTTGTCGCCCTGCGTGCTGCCGCTGGTGCCGCCCTATTTGATTTACCTCGCCGGCAGCTCGCTCGAGCGTCTGAGCGAAGCTGAGCCGGAGCCGGAAGTAAAGCGCGACACCGTGATGGCCGCGGTTCTGTTTGTAGCAGGCTTTTCCACGATTTTCGTTGCGCTTGGCGCAAGCGCGAGCGGCATCGGCGCAATGCTGCGCTTCTACTCGAATGAGCTTGCGGTGCTCGCGGGCATAGCCATCATGCTCATGGGTCTCCACTTTCTCGGGCTTACCCCGATTGGATGGTTGAACCGGCAGGCGCGAGTCCATGTGCAAAAGCCGGTTGGGCTCTGGGGTGCGTACGTCATGGGGCTTGCTTTCGCATTGGGCTGGACGCCCTGCATCGGGCCGATCTTGGCTGCGATCCTCGCCGTCGCAGCCGCCAAGGCGACCGTCGCAAAAGGCGCAATGCTCCTTGCCGTATACTCGCTGGGGCTAGGGCTGCCCTTCATCATTGCAGCGCTGGCGGTCGAGCCGTTCGCCGCCTTCCTCACGCATTTTCGCGCCC
Organism: uncultured Alphaproteobacteria bacterium; assembly: GCA_963841705.1. Taxonomy (GTDB): domain Bacteria; phylum Pseudomonadota; class Alphaproteobacteria; order Rhizobiales; family Xanthobacteraceae; genus VAZQ01. The sequence continues at coordinate 36,288 of CAWJDY010000023.1, read as the reverse complement.
ATCTTGCACGCATGGAGCGTGTGATGGGCGGCCTGCTCGTGCTGACGGGGCTGGCCTTTCTCACCGGCCTGTTCACGCAGCTCAACAGCTGGCTGATCGAGGCCTTCCCCATGCTCCAGAATGTCGGGTGAGGCTACTGCGCCTCCACATAGGTGATCTTGCCATCGGGCCCTTTCTTCCAGATGTAGAGAACGTAGCGGTCTTTCTTCTTGCCGCCGACCGTATAGCCGGTGACGTCGCCCCTCTTGTCGTAGGACATGTCTCCCAGGACGGTATTGAAGGTCCTGCCGGAGTGCAGCACGTCGGCCACTTTCTTCGTATCGAGCGATTTTGCCTGCTCGGCAGCCTGCTTGATGATCTGAACGGCGGCATAGCTGTAAAGCGTATAGGCCTGCGGCTCGAAGCCCTTCTTGCGGAAAACCTCGACAATCTGCTTGTTCGCAGCATTGGTTCGCGGGTCGGGCGAGAACGTCATCAGCGTGCCTTCAGCGCCAGGCCCTGCGATCGAGGCGAACTCGTCGTCGGCCATGCCGTCGCCGCCCATGAAGGTGGCCTTGACGCCCTGATCCCGCAGCTGCCGAAGGATCAGTCCGCCCGTGTCATGCAGTCCACCCCAATAGACAAGGTCGGCGCGCGCAGCTTTGATCTTGGAGACCAGTGCCGAATAGTCCTTGTCGCCGATATTGACCCCTTCGTAGAGTACTTCCTTGAGGCCCTTGGCGTTCATCGTCTTGCGGGTCTCATCGGCCAGGCCCTGCCCATAGGTCGTCTTGTCGTGGACCATGGCGACCCGTTTGCCCTTGAACCTTTCCGCCACGATCGCTCCGGCTACTCCTCCTTGCTGGTCGTCGCGCCCGCAGGTGCGGAATATGTTCCACATGTTACGGTCGGTCACTTTCGGATTGGTCGCCGCGGGCGTGATCTCGAGGATGCCGTTCTCCTGGTACACCTCCGACGCCGGGATAGTGACCCCGGAATTGAAGTGGCCGACCACGAATTTGATCCCATCGCCCACGAATTTGTTGGCGACCGACACGCCTTCCTTGGGGTCGGCACGATCGTCGCCGACCATGGGCGGCGCCTGGATCTTCTGCCCGAGGATGCCGCCGGCCCGGTTGGTATCGTCAATGGCCTGCTCGACGCCGTTTTTGAGCTGCGCACCGAAGGTCGCGCTTCCTCCGGTGATCGGGCCGGCCACGGCCAGCTTGACTTGAGCGGACGCGTTATGGGCGCAAGCGAGGCTCACGCCAAAAGCAAGGCCGATGGAAAGCCAATGTCTGGTCATAGGTAACCCCTGGAATCTGAGCGGTTGGAGGTTCATTGCGGGCGACAGCACCACGGTGGTGGAATTCAAGCCATAAATGCCGCAAAAGTCATCTGAATTCTATGGCTTGTGGACGCGCGTTTCGTCGCGACGCCGCCAGCGCCAGATTCCCGCCCGCTGATTGATCCAACTATAGCGGCTCACCATTTGCCTCACCCGCATGAGGCGAAAACCGATCAGGCCGAATCCGAGACAGACCGCGTAGTCGACTGCATAGTCGGGCAGCGACAGGAAGGCGGCGTCGAACAGAGCATAGTGAAGGAACCGCACGGCGAGCGCGAGCAGGAGCATGTAGAGCGCTATGTGCCACCACGGCCGCCATGTCGTGGCGATCGCGCGCCCGGCAAGCCATGCAGCGCCGCCTCCCATCGCGACGCTCACGAGCAGGAACACGCCGAAGGATTGCTCATCGGTGAGAAGATCGGGGAACGAGAGCGCCATGCTCAGCGCCTGCCCCCTTCGAGATAGGCGGCCTTGACCTCGTCCTTCTCCATCAGCTCGCGTCCGGTTCCGCGCAGCGTGATCAGGCCGTTGACCATCACATAGGCGCGGTGCGCCAGCTTGAGCGCGTGGAACGCGTTCTGCTCCACCAGGAATACGCTGAGCCCCTCTTCGCGGTTAAGCCGCTGGATGGTCCCGAATATCTGCCGCGCGATAAGCGGCGCCAGTCCCAGCGAAGGCTCGTCGAGAAGGAGGAGGCGAGGGCGCCCCATCAGGGCGCGGGCGATCGCCAGCATCTGCTGCTCGCCGCCGGAGAGCGTGCCGCCGCGCTGATCCAAACGCTCCTTAAGCCGCGGAAACAGGGCAAACACGCGTTCCAGGTCGGCCTGAAAATGCTTGGTGTCGGCCAGGGCCGCGCCGATCTGCAGGTTCTCGAGCACGCTCATGCGCAGGAAGATGCGCCGGCCTTCCGGCGCCTGCGCGATCCGCAGCGCTGCGATATCGTGGGTGGCCATTCGCGTGATATCGTTTCCTGCAAAAGAGATGCTGCCTTCGCGCGCGCGGGGATTGCCGAAGATCGTCATCATCAATGTCGACTTGCCGGCACCATTGGCGCCGATCAGCGCCACGATCTCGCCCTCGTCGACGTCGACGTCGATCCCGCGCAGCGCTGCGATATGGCCGTAATAAGCCTTGACGCCGCGAACGGAGAGAAGCGGCGCGCCCATCAGGCCTCCGGGATCTCGCTCTCCTCGACCCCGAGGTAGGCCGCGATCACCTTCGCATCGCTCCGGATGTCCTCGGGAGAGCCGTCGGCGATTTTTTGACCATGGTCGAGCACGACAATGTGGTCCGAAATTCCCATCACCACCGACATGTCATGCTCGATGAGGAGAATCGAGGTCGTATGCTCGGCGCGGATCGCGCGCAGATAGTCGCCGAGCTCGGCGCTCTCGTTCGCGTTCAGACCTGCCGCAGGCTCGTCGAGGCAGAGCAGGACCGGCTCTGTGCACATGGCGCGGGCAATCTCGAGCCGGCGCTGCGCGCCGTAAGGCAAGTCGCCGGCCGGATCGTCTGCACGCCCCATCAGACCGATCCGGTCGAGCCAATAGCGCGCCTTCTCGACCGCGGCGTTCTCCGCCCGCGCATATGAAGGAAACCCCAGCACGCCAAAAATGGTGAAACCCGAGGCCCGCATCAGCCCATTGTGCTGGGCGACCAGGAGATTCTCTAGAACCGTCATCCCCGGGAACAGCCGAATGTTCTGGAACGTGCGTGCCACCCGCGCTTTCTGCGTCACGAGATAATCGGGCATGCGTTCGAGCAGGAACAGCGCTCCAGTTCCGCGATGAAGGGTTCTTGTCCCGCGGTCCGTCAGCGCTTCGAGCTCGTCCCAGACCTGCGCGTCGCCCGATTGCAGGGCAATACGGCCCTGCGTCGGCTTGTAGAAGCCGGTGATGCAGTTGAACACCGTCGTTTTGCCGGCGCCGTTCGGGCCTATCAGGGCGGTGATGTCGCTGCGAGAGGCCGTAAATGACAGGTCCGTGACCGCAAGCAGCCCGCCGAAGCGCATGCTCAGATGCTCGACGCGCAATATGGGTGCGGTGCTCGCTGGCGCAGCTCGCTGCTCTGCGCCAAGCTGAGAAGCAGCTGCATTCATGCCCCTGGCTCTGGTTGCAGCGGAGCTGCGACAGCGGGATTGCGGGCGCGAGGAAATAAAGTTCGGGGCTCTCCGGAGTGCAGCAGGATGGAAGGATGCCGCGTACCGATCAGCCCGCGTGGCCTCCAGATCATGAGCAGCACCATCCCAAAACCAAACAGGAGCATGCGGTATTGCGTCGGATCGAAGTCGGCGCCGAAGACCATCTTGAGAAAATCGAGCTCACGCATGATCTCGGTTCCGCCGATCATGAGCACGGCCGCAATTGCAACTCCCAACAGACTCCCCATACCCCCCAGCACCACGATTGCCAGAATCACCGCCAATTCCATGAACGTGAAACTCTCGGGGGAGATGAAACCCTGGCGAGAGGCGAAGAACGAGCCGGCAAAACCTGCGAACATCGCCCCCATGGCGAACGCGGTGAGCTTGGTGTTGGTCGTATTGATGCCGAGCGAGCGGCACGCGATCTCGTCCTCCCGCAAGGCCTCCCACGCTCTGCCGAGCGGAAGCCGCCGCAACCGCACCGTCATGGCAGCGGTAATCAAGGCCAGACTCAAAATCAAATAATACAGAAACAGGATTCGGTAGATCGAGCTGAACTCAAGCCCAAATCTCGCGGCGAAGCCTTCGTCCGTGGCATTGAATGGAATCCCGAAGAAGGTCGGGCGGGGAATACTGGAGATCCCGGCATAACCATTGGTGACCGCAACCCAGTTGATCAGGACGAGGCGGACGATCTCGCCGAAGGCGAGCGTGACGATGGCAAGATAATCGCCGCGCAGCCGGAGCACCGGAAAACCGAGCATGATGCCCCAGAACGCGGCTGCGCAGCCCGCGACCGGCAACAGAATCCAGAAGGACAGCCCGAAGGTCGTCGCCAGCAACGCGTATGCATACGCGCCAACCGCATAGAAGGCCACATATCCGAGATCGAGCAGGCCGGCCAGGCCAACGACAATGTTGAGGCCCCATCCGAGCATCACGTAGATCAGGACCTGAACACCGAAATTATCGATCCATTTCACTGCACCCTGAGATCCCGTAAGCCACAGCGCCAGGGCCGGATAGAGTATCGCGAAGGCCAGCACGACGGGGGTGATCCGGCTGGTGAGATGAGACACCCAGCCCGTGAGCTTGCGAGCCCGGCGCGGTCCCGAGATGGGGCGGTCGCCCCAGGCTGCGATCAGGAGCGAATAAGCAAAACGGCCCGCGGCAATGACAGCGACCAGCGTTGCCAGCAAGGGCCAGCGGGTCTCCAGAATGAGCTCGTTGTGAATATTCTGGACCGTGTTGAAACCGATGAGCGGCAACAACAGCCCGAACGCGATGAGGCCGGTAATCGCCGCGTCACGCAACGCGTGGGCGAGACCGAGGCGAGTGGACGCCTTTGCAGGCATCTCACACTTTCTCCACGTCCGGACGACCCAGAAGACCCTGCGGCAGGAATATCATGGTGATGGCGAGGATCGAGAACGCTGCGACGTCTTTATAGTCGGTGGAGAAATAGGCAGACCACAAGGTTTCGATCAGGCCGATGAGAAGCCCGCCGAGCACGGCGCCGGGCAGCGAGCCGATGCCGCCCAGCACGGCCGCGGTGAAGGCCTTAACGCCCGGTACGAACCCGTCGGCGAAACTGACCACGCCGTAATACATGAGGTAGAGCGTGCCCGCCACAGCGGCGAGCGCCGCCGCGATCACGAAGGTGATCGAGATCGTGCGGTCGACATTGATGCCGAGCAGCGCCGCCATCTTCTGATCCTGCTCGCAGGCGCGCTGCGCGCGCCCGAGCGCGGTTTTGCTGACAACGAACCAGAAGACTGCGAGCAGCACTGCCGTGACCAGCCAAACCGCAATCTGTTTGTAGGAAACCGCAAGATCGTAACCGTCGCTGCCCGACATCAGCACGATCACCTCGTTGAACATCGGGGGTATCGACTTGTTTCGCGGACCCTGAGCGACCTGGACGAAATTCGAGAGAAGAACCGACATGCCGATGGCGGAGATCAGCGGTGCGAGCCGGAATGAACCTCGCAAAGGCCGGTAGGCGATGCGTTCGATGGTCCAGTTGACCAGCGATGTCAGCAGCATCGCAACGACGAGCACGATCAGGAGCGCGCCAGCTATCGAGCTTACGCCGAGCCAGGTCGTGAGGAGAAGGAACGTGATCAACGCGATGAAGGCAGAAACCATGAACACGTCGCCATGGGCGAAGTTCACCATCCCGAGAATGCCGAACACCATCGTGTAGCCGATGGCAATAAGACCGTAGATGGAGCCCAGCGTAATGCCGTTGATCAGTTGCTGGATGAAGACTTCCATTCCCCCCGCGTCTCCTCGAGGCCCCCGACGCTCCAGGTCAGCCGAACGTCTAGCAGGGGATAATGGCACCGGCAACGCGCGGGGTGCGTTGACTTGAAAGTCCGAGTGACCGCTAGCATAGGAAAGCGGCTGCGAGATTCGCGAGGATCTGCGCGGGTCGGCTTTGTTGCCGCAGGGCGCGCATGAGAACGTCATGAGGAGCATCGAGCGGGTTGTTGTGGATGAATGCCTGGGACAGGCACCCGCTCTCCTGGAGCAACTCCGCCGCCGCCTTGGCAAGCGCGACCTGGATCTTGTGTTTTTGGCAGCGAAGCATCCGGGAATTCCAGATGCGGATATCCTCGAGAAGTTGCTGGATGCCCGGACCGCGCTGCTGACCAACGACAGAGTGCTCCACAACCGCGCTATCAGCCGAGGCTTCCGGTCATTTATCCCTGCGCCGCAAAACACTCTCACCGAGCGTCGCCTGCCCCACGTGTCCGCGCGGGACAATGACCTTCCTGCTTCCAAGGGAGCGCTCAGGGACAGCTATGTAGACCGAGCGAGCCCGGAAGTTCAGTCCATCCGTGATCGCCTCATCGGGTTCTTGTCGGAACATCAATTAAAGCACTTTCGCACCAAGCGGCGCCGCATCCGCGCGCATTTCGGTTCGGCGGATAATATTGCAACTGCTGCGCTGACCATTGGGCAGCGGCGGACGGCCCGCGGGATTCTCGGGGGCTACATGTTGAAGCTGGACGCCCGCCATAGGAGCAAAAGCCTCAATCCCGCAAGCGAGAGCTACTTCCTCGATCATGCTGGTGATGACGAGCCGCTGCGGGCGACGTGCTGGGCTTTGGTTCACCTTTGTTGGCTTCAGCTGCAGCAATATCCGATCACGCTTTACCAACTCGATCACGCGGCGATTGCTCGATGCGCCGCACTGCTCGCCCAGCCCGACTCTACCGGGAGTGGCATTGAAAGGATGGCTGCGCGTCTTTTCACTGTAATGCCCGAAATCAAGGCGGTGGAATGCGTGAAGGGCCGCTTCTTCGACCGCGCAAACGATAAACTGAATCAACTGGCGAGGTTCGAGAGCAATGAATTAGTGCCGGTGGATTTCCAAGCCATGGCCGCTGCCCTGTTTCGAACGGAGCCAGAAACAGTGAAACACTGTGACCCGCCCGCTCACACCATGCGGGTGGATGCAAAGGCTTGACCGCACGAGCCCCGGAACCAAGCTCGCGCCAAGGAGATAGTGGCTGCGTTGATGAACCGCCTGCGGCGTTGAGCCGGACCGGTTGTCAGCGTTTTCTGCTCAGGCGAGCATTGCGAGGAGGCCGTACCCACGACCTCCTCTTTTTTCTGACCTTCCGAAAAAGGCATAGCCCTGCTACGGGTTGCATTGGTCCCGGCGCGGTCCATGGGCTGCCCGCGCTGGCGCATATGTGGAAGGAATCCCTGCATGAGCGGGATGAAGTCCGAGGATGCCATTGGCGCGAAAGGACGTCCTTTCACCGGCTCGGAGTATCTCGCGAGCCTGCGCGACGGGCGGGAGGTCTACATCTACGGTGAACGCGTGGACGACGTCACCGCGCACCCCGCATTTCGCAATGCGGCTCGCTCGATCGCCCGACTCTACGACGCCTTGCACGATCCGCGCAGCAAAGATGTGCTGACCCGGGATACCGACACCGGCTCCGGCGGGTTCACTCACAAGTTCTTTCGTGCTGCGCGCTCGCGCGAGGAGCTGATCGCGCAGCGCGATGCCATCGCCCACTGGGCGCGGCTTTCCTATGGCTGGATGGGACGCTCGCCCGATTACAAAGCGTCGCTCATGAACACGTTGGGGGCGAACCACAAGTTCTACGGCAAATTCTCCGGTAATGCGCTCGCGTGGTACCGCCGCGCGCAGGAGCATGTGCTGTTCATGAATCACGCGATCGTCAATCCGCCGGTCGACCGCTCCAAGGCGGCAGATCAGGTGAAGGACGTTTTCATCACCATCCAGAAGGAGACCGATTCCGGCATATATGTCAGCGGTGCCAAGGTGGTTGCGACCTCATCGGCGCTTACGCATTACAACTTCCTGGGCCAGAACGCTGCCGTGCCCACGCACGACACGGATCTTGCCGTGATGTTCATCGCCCCGATGAATGGACCCGGAGTGAAGCTCCTTTGCCGCGCGTCCTACGAGATGATGGCGACGGTCATGGGCAGCCCCTTCGATTATCCGCTCTCCTCGCGCTTCGACGAGAACGATGCCATCTTCGTCTTCGACAACGCGTTCATCCCGTGGGAGGACGTGCTGCTTCACCGCGATCTGGAAAAGCTGAAGATCTTTTTCCCGCAGTCCGGGTTCCTTGCGGGCTACCAGTTCCAAGGCTGCACCCGGCTCGCAGTCAAGCTCGATTTCCTGGTAGGCGTCATTGCCAAGGCGCTGCGTGCGACCGGCGCCGACGATTTCCGCGGCAACCAGGCCATGCTGGGCGAGATCATTGCCTGGCGTAATCTGTTCTGGGCCCTGACCGATGCCATGGCTGCCAGTCCAACACCCTGGGTCGACGGAACGGTCCTGCCCAACGTGCAGTCCGGGTCGAGTTACCGGGTGTTCGCAGGCGACGCCTACGGCCGGGTCAAGGAGATCGTAGAGAAGATTATCGCCTCGGCGCTGATCTATCTTCCGTCGTCGAATAAGGACTTCCAGAATCCCGTCATCGACAAATATCTGGCCAAGTATGTGCGCGGCTCGTACGGCATCGGCTACAAGGAACGCATCAAGGTCATGAAGCTGTTGTGGGACGCCATCGGCACGGAATTCGGCGGCCGCCACGAGCTTTATGAAATGAATTACGCCGGCAATCACGAGGATATCCGCATCCAGGCCATGTGGAACGCGCGCAATACCGGGACGCTCGACGGCATGATCGCTCTGGCGGAGCAGTGCCTGGGCGACTACGACGAGGAGGGTTGGTGCGGGCCCACCTGGCTCAACCCGGATGACGCTCCGGTGTCGGGGGCGGACGGCAGGAAACATGCGGCGGAATAATGAGCTGGATTGATCAACGGCCCGACGACGCGATGGACGGCGCCTTCACGGCGGTTGGTCCTGAGCCCGTGCGCACCGTCGATCCCGCGCTGTTTCGAGAAGCCATGAGCCGGCTTGGCGCTGCGGTCCATGTGATCACCACGGCTGGACCGGGGGGCAAGGCGGGCGCAACGGCGACAGCCATGTGCTCCGTCTCGGATGCTCCGCCGACCTTGCTGATGTGTCTCAACCGACGTAGTCAGACCAATCCGGCGGTGGTGGAGAACGGCGTGTTTTGCGTGAACACGCTTGGCGACGGCGGAGCCGAGCTTGCTGATATCTTCGCCGGGCGGACAGGCATTTCCGGGAGCGACCGGTTTGCGAGCGGGGATTGGACGGTGCTCTCGACCGGCAGTCCGGTCCTGGTGCCGGCGGTGATCGCCTTCGATTGCCGCATTGTAGAGGTCCGATCGGTAGGCAGTCACAACGTATTCTTCGGAGCGGTCGAGGCGGTGCGCCTTGGGCCTGGTGGCCCCGCTCTGGTTTACCACGATCGTGCCTACAAGCGCGTCTGAGCCCCGCCGGATTCGTAGGGTGGGTTAGCGCACAAGTCGGCTCTTAACGCCGACTTGTGCGGCGTAACCCACCATCAACCGATGGAGCCAAGCTCGGCTGGGTAAACGGTGGGTTACGCGGTCGAGCCGGCTGGAGCCGGCAACCGATCTCGCAGCGATCGTGATTTAACTTCATCGCAACGCGCGCTAAGGTTAAAAAAGGGTTTCGATTGTCGCTCGACTTGTAGGCAGCTAGAGGAGATCTCCTCGTTCGCCGAGAGGCCGTTGCCACGCTGCAACGGCCCGGTGATCGGACCAGGGAGGCCTCTGTGCGATCATTTCCCCGGCTCGGTTCGGTCAATGCGGCTCTGGTCGCGCTCTATTTCGCACCGGTCTGGGGTGGCGATGCGCTTCGAGCGTTGACCTCGCCCTTTTATGGTTTTGAGGATCGGGCGAACGCGGTGGCGCTGGGCTATTTCCGCACGCTGTTCGATCTGCATTTGGCCGGTCTCTTGCAGCTTTCGAACCTGCTCGCCGGCACCAAGCTGGTTATTGCGATGGGGTTTCTGGCATACCTGATCGACCTCGCCCGCGCTCTGGTCGTCGGCCGCGAGGTCAATCGCGAGACCCTCGACACGGTCCTTGTGGTTTCCCCGATTGCGCTGATGTTCTGGGCCGGGCCGGCACTCTGCATCGGCGATACGGGCCTGGTTCGCATCCATGCAACGCAGTTCCTGCTCCTCTCAAGCGCGATGATCGTCGTCCTGATCGAGCGGCATATCGAGGAAAGCAGGACGGCCGAGACGTCCGGTGCTCCCGTTGCTCCCGGCATTTCGCCACAGGTTGCGTTTTAAGAGTAGCGCCTCCTCACGGAGGTCTTCGAATTTTATCGGCTCCATTCGTCACGCAGCTTCCGGATCGTCCCGGTGCTGTTCTTCCCCCATAGGCCTCGACCGGATCCTTGGAGCGGCAGGAGCGACGGTTGGCGAACAGCCGCACCATAAGCTCCCATTGGCACCAATGCCGCAACACGGCCTGCCATGCCGGGTAATGATCGTCGAGCGGCCCTTCTCGGCGGCATCCAGAAGATCCGGAAGCTCGTTACGGGCTTCTTCGGCACCTTTGCGCAGCATCGGGTTAGCTCCGTCCTGTTTGAACTGTACGGCGCCATATGGGTCACGTCGAGCCCGATCCGAGCAGCGCCGCAAGTCATTCAGCCGCTCAAGCGTCATTATTGCAAATGCTGGCGGCGAGCCGCTCGATCCCTGAGGTATCCACCCGCGCCAGCGCGTCACGGACCCGCACCCCACAAATTCGGCGCTCCGGGACGATCTCCGCCAGGGGCATCAGCACGAATGCACGTGTGAGCAGTCGGGGATGCGGCAGCGTCAGGTCCGGCGTTTGCAACGTCAGGTCATCATAGGCGAGGAGATCGATGTCGATCGGCCGCGGCCCCCATCGCTGCTCATTGCCGCGCTCGCGCCCGAGCGCCCGCTCGACCGACTGCGCACGTGCAAGGAGCGCATGCGGTGGCAATCCGGTTTCGAGCTGCAGGCAGGCATTGATGAACGGCGGCTGATCCTCGTAACCCCAAGGGGGCGTGCGATAATCCGAGGAGCGCGCGAGCAGCCGTATGTCGCCCCCGCTGCACAGCATTGCCACTGCTCGATCGAGCGTCGCACGAGCATCGCCCACATTGCCGCCGAGCCCGACCAGCGCCTCAGCCATTGCCTGAGCGCGTGCGTGTGACGCTGACGCCGAGATCAGCAAAGGTTGCCGCAATCGGCGCATGCGGCTTATGGACGGTCACTTCCACCCTCATCACGCCGGAGAAACGATCGAGTACCGCTTCTGCCACTGCTCCGGCTGCGGCCTCTACCAAGCGGTAACGCCTTGCGCAGAAGGCCCGGCTCGCAACCGCAACGACCTGATCGTAATCCACGGTATGAGCAAGCTTGTCCGAACGCGAGGCTGCGGCGAGATCCAGCTCCAGCTGGAGATCGAGCTTGAATGTTTGCCCGACCTTGGCCTCGTGTTGCATCACCCCGTGATAGGCGTGGAGCGCGAGCCCCGCTACGAACACCCGGTCGGTCATTGCAGATCCCGAAGTGCGGCGGCGACCCGCAGGGCCTGCACAGTCTCGGCCACATCGTGCGTGCGAATGATCGCAGCCCCGTTCGCCACCGCGAACAGATGTGCGGCGATCGATCCGCCCAGGCGCTCATTGGGCGGGGCAGGGGAGACCTTCGCGATGAAACGCTTGCGCGAGGCGCCCACCAGGAGGGGAAGACCGAATGATTTGAGCTCGTGCAGCCGGGCAATCGCCGTGAGGCTCTGTTCCGGCGTTTTGCCGAAGCCTATGCCGGGGTCGAGCACAATGTTCTGGCGGGCGATACCGGCAGCGGCGGCGATCTCGATCGAGCGTGCGAAGAAAGCTGCGATTTCGGCCATGATATCGAGTGAGGGATCGGCGCTCTGCCGATTGTGCATGACGATCACCGGAGCCGCGCATTGCGCGGCAACGCGCGCCATTTGCGGGTCGCGCTGCAAGCCCCAGACATCATTGATGATGGATGCGCCGGCCGCGAGCGCCCAGGCGGCCACTTCGGGCTTCATGGTGTCGATCGATACCGGTGCCCCAAGCTCCCCTGCCGCGGGCAGGACCGGCTCCAGACGCCGGATCTCCTCCTGCAAAGGCACCGCCACCGCGCCCCCATAGGGGCGGGTCGAACTCGGCTCCGATATCGAGAATGTCGGCCCCTTGCGCAATCATCCGCCGCGCCTGGTCGAGGGCGTGCGCTGCATCGAAGAACTTTCCTCCGTCCGAAAAAGAATCCGGCGTCACATTGAGCACGCCCATGATCAAGGGGCGTCCCAGCGAGAGCAGTCGCGCAAGCGCACTAGCTGCATCTTCGTTGCTGCTGGCACAAGCGGCGCTGGGGCGCGCGGCAATCATGTCTTTAGGTTATCTTAAATCGTTACCCGCGTCGGGGACCCAGAATGACGTACTTGAAGAGCTTGAACAGGCTATAGAGGGTGAGCTCGACCGCAGCCGTGAGCAAAAGCAGAAAGAGCGAACGCTGACCGAGATCGTCGGTGATGGCGCCACGGATCTTGTACTTCACGTCTTCGGGAAAATAGGTCTCAACGAGGGAATAGAGCCCGTTCGTCAACGGCAGCAGCCTGACATAGGCCCGCCCGAGCCAATCGAGGTGGTAGGCATGCAGATAGGCGTAGACGGCATAGACGACCGTGATGCTGATCATCACCAGCACCGCCTTGCCGAGGAACAGCCACAGGAATGCGGGCTCATGTCGCGGTGTCTTGGATGTGGCCATGCTGCTACCTTGTCCAATCTCACGTAGGGCGGATTAGCTTAGCCCAGCGTAATCCGCCGAAGGAACGGCGGCTTAGGCGGCAAGTCGGCTTGGGGCCGACTGCGGCTGACCCGCCCTGCGCTTGCGCAGACCATAGCCGTTGCTCACGAAACGGTCACACCCGATGACAATCGTTCCTGGTCTTCTTTGCTTGTTGGTTTACAATCTTCCTGGTTTCGTTGCGTCCCGACTACCGGCGCCCATGATCCGATCCCGGAGCAAGACATGCTTGACCGCAGACGCGTCATCCAAAGCAGCCTCGCCGCTGGCGCTTTCACCCTTGCCGCGCCGCACATTGCGCGTGCCCAGAAGAAGCCCCTGGTGAAGGTCCGCTACAACGAGGTGGTGCGCTCGGTGCTCTACGTGCCGGCCTATGCCGCCATCACGAACGGCTATTTCGAGGAGCAGGGCATCGAGCAGACCATGAGGACCGCCCAAGGCGGCGACAAATCGATGGCGGCCCTTCTCTCCAACGCCGCCGACATTGGGCTCATGGGGCCGGAGGCACCGATCTATGTCCTGACCAGCGATTCGCCCACCAAGGTGCGCATCTTCTGCGGCCTCACCGCAACCGACGGCTTCATGCTGCTTGGCCGGGAGAAGGTCGACAAGTTCGACTGGAACATGCTCAGGGGCAAGGACATCCTCGGCTTCCGGCCGGGCAGCACGCCGCTTCTGTTCCTCGAGGCAGCGCTGCGGCAAAACGGCATCGATCCGCAAAAAGACGTGAAGCTCGTCAACAATGTCGCCATTCCCGCGCGCGTCGGCTCCTGGGTCGCCGGCCAGAATCAGTACGGCATCTTCACCGAGCCGGATCCGGCGCAGCTCGAGCTCGACGGCAAGGGATATTTCATGGCCTCGATCGGCGCGACCGTCGGCCCCGCCGACTACACCGCTTTCATGGCTACCGACAAGTACATCCACGAGAATCCGGAAGTCATCCAGGGCTGGACCAACGCGATCTCCAAGGCCCAGAAATGGACTCAGGCTGCCTCCACGGCGGATATCGTGAAGGCGATCGAGCAGTTTTTTCCCGGCGTAGATCCGAAGGCGCTGGCCTACGCCGTCGATCGCTATCGCAGGCTCAAGATCTGGAAGGATACGCCGGTAATCGAGAAAGGTCCGATCGAGAAATTCCAGGACATCCTGGTGCAGGGTGACGTGCTCGCGCCGGACAAGCGCGTCAAGTTCGATGACTTGATCATCACCGAGTTCGCCGGCAAGGCCAAGTAGGGGCCGGTCTCGAGCCCGCCCAGCGGCGACCCATCCGTGCGCAACTCCTCAATCGACGCCGGGACTGCGCCGAGAGTTGAGCTGCGCGACGTCAACATGCGGTATTTCAGCCGGGAGGGGGAGATCGAAGCCCTTAAAGGCATCTCGTTCTCGGTCGCTGCCGGGGAGTTCGTCGCCATCATCGGCCAGAGCGGTTGCGGCAAGAGCACGCTTCTCTCGCTCGTCTCCGGCATCCTCAAACCTACCGGCGGTACCGTTCTCGTCGACGGCAAAGCGGTGACCGGCCCGAGTTGCAAGGTCGCCTACATGCTGCAGCAGGATTATCTGTTTGAGTGGCGTACGATCCTGGAAAACGCGGTACTCGGTGCCGAGATCCAGGGGGCGGACATGGACAAGGCGCGCGCCCGCGCCAAGGAGCTCCTCACCAAATACGGCCTGGGCCAGTTCCTCTTCCATCTTCCCCGGCAGCTCTCCGGCGGGATGCGCCAGCGCGTCGCGCTCGCGCGCACGCTTTGTACCGAGCCCGACGTCGTGCTGCTCGATGAGCCGTTTTCCGCGCTCGATTCCCAGACCCGCTTGGCACTTGCTGACGAGGTCACCGAGATTCTGCGGCGCGAACGCAAGACCGCGATCCTGGTTACGCACGACATCGGCGAAGCCATCAGCATGGCGGAACGCGTGATCGTGCTGTCCCGACGTCCCGGGCAGATCAAGTCGGAGCATGCCATTCGTTTCGGCTCCTGCGGCTCTGGGGCGCGGCTGACCACGTTCGCAGCGCGCAACGCGCCGGAGTTCAACGGTTATTTCAACACGCTTTGGCAGGAGCTCGAAGTCCATGTCGAAGGCTGAATTTGCTGCGGCTGCGGCGAGCCCGCAATATCTCGCGTGGCTCGCGCAGGAGAGGCGCGGGCGCCTGAGCGTGCGCGCGGCGCAGATCGCGATTCTTCTGGTGTTCCTGCTGCTATGGGAGGTGCTGCCCAGGGCTCAGATCGTCAATCCGCTCCTGACCAGCTACCCCTCCGCGCTGTGGCCCACGTTCGTCGAGCTCCTGCATGCAACTCCGCGCCAGGCGAGCATCCTGACCCACACCTGGTTCACGGTGTTTGCAACCGTCATCGGATTCACCGCTGCCATGGTGCTGGGCATCGCGATCGCGGCGGCGCTGTGGTGGTGGCACGACCTCTACAAGGTGCTCGATCCCTATCTGGTCGTGGCAAACGCCATGCCGAAGACCGCGTTCGTCCCGATCTTCTACATCTGGCTGGGCGCCACGCTGTCCATCTACGGCATGTCGCTTGCGATCTCGCTGTTCATCAGCATTCTGATGATCTACAACGGATTCCAGGGAATTGACCCCAACAAGGTCAAGCTTGCGCAGACCTTCGGCGCGAGCAAGGGCCAGATCCTCACCAAGGTGGTGCTGCCGGGCAGCATCCCCACCCTGATTGCGGCGCTCAAGGTGAATGTAGGCCTGTCGCTGGTTGGTGTCGTAGTCGGGGAGTTTCAGTCCGCCAATATCGGGCTTGGCTTCCTCATCCAGTACGGCAGCCAGATCTTCAGGCTCAACATTGTCATGACCGCGATCACGATCCTCGCGATCGTCTCGTCGGTCATGTATCTCGCGATCTCGTGGTTGGAGGCCGCCGTCATGCGGCGGCGATAAAGCACCATTCCGGCCTGCTGAACCAGCTGCGAAAGTCCCGACCTCATGCTGAGACGCATCGCAGCGCGCACCAGGACAACGAGCTTGCTCGATCGTATTCGCGCTGCGGTGCGCCTCGAAGCATGGGGTCCGGACCGAACCTGCCGTAGGGTTACTCGATTACCTCGTCTGCGGTCATAGCGCCGATCCGAGTGCTCGCGGCCCCGGAATGACAGCGTAGTTTGTGACGCAGTAGAGTTACGGGAACTGCTGTAGAGCAATTCGGCCGGATGTGATCGGCATTCACTCAAATCCGATTCATCAGGTGCATCCAGTTTCTCGAAACGACGGAAGCTTCGAGGGCTCGATTTTGCTTGCGTACGGCCTTGAGTTGTGATAGAACAAAGAGGGAACAATGCTGCACCGGAGCCGGCATGATCAGCGAAGCCAGACGCGAAGCCAGCCGGCGGAACGGCCGCCGCAGCCGCGGCCCGAGGACGCCCGAAGGCAAGGCGCGCTCGTCGCGCAACGCCATCCGCCACGGCCTGACCCGGCCCGCGGGGCTTGATCCCGTATTCGTCGACCGGATTGCCGCCTTGGCGCGCGCCATCGCTGGGCCGGATGCCGGTATGGAACGTTTCGCCTTGGCCTGTCGGATCGCCTGCGCCCAGGCTGATGTGTGCCGGGCGCGGCGGGCGCGCGCCGAATGCTTCGCCGTGCAGCCGGTGGATCTGGCTGCCCTCGATCGGGCGGTCGCAACCGACCGTTACGAAGGGCGCGCCCTCGCGCGCCGCAGACGCGCGATCCGGGCGTTTGATGCCGAATGTGCAGGCACATCGGAGGCAGACGAACGGGCTTCTGCTTCGCCCGTTGAGCAATGGGATTTGGTTCTGCGGCGGAGCGGCCTTGGTCACATCAGCAGTGCGAGGAGGAGTGATCCGCTCCTCTATCCACGGGATCGTGATCCTTACCGTCAACCTGACCCTTACGCCGAGGTCAACAACGAGTTCCGGCGCATCGCGCGCTTGTTTGGCCACACCCGACGGATCGAGATTGAATATGGGCTAAGGAAACCGGCGCGTTGCGGTCGCCGCACCGCGATCCGGCCGAACGAACCCGTGGCGGCGCAGCCCCGTATGCACGATCTCGGCCAGACGAACCCAAGCAAGTCCCGCGATGCCGGGATAGCGCCGAACGAACCCGAGGCGGTCCGCCACGCGCATCACTTTGGCCAAACGAACCCGAGCAGCAGCGGAGCGTCGTGAATCTGCTCCAGTAACGTGCGTACGGCGTGTTGGCCAGCACAGACGGCCAGCGCGCGTAATGGTTTGTATGGCAGCTCGTCAGGAATGCGTTCTGTGGAGAACCCGGCTCCCAGCTACGGCCTCACCCGGAGGAAGCTTTGCGACCTCATGCTGGAGGAGCCTCGCAGCGCAGACGGTGAGAATCATGGAATCGGTCGTCTAGTTAACGCCCGAGCAGCACCATGGAGATCGAGGGCACGTAGGTGATGATCATCAGCGTGGAGAAATTGATCAGCACGAAGGGCAATACGCCCGTATAGATCGTGCCCAGCGGCGTCTCGAACACCGCCTGCGAGGCAAAAAGATTGAGACCGAAGGGCGGCGTGTACATCCCGATGCTCAAATTGACGGCCATGATGATACCGAAGTGAATGGGGCTGACGCCGACGGCCTCCACTAGCGGCAGAAGGAGCGGGGTGAGGATCAGGATGGCGGCCGGCGGCTCGAGAAAGCTTCCCATCACCAGGAGCGCGAGGTTGATCGAAAGGAGCAGCCCCCAGGCAGGCAGCTGCAACGCGTTGATCTGCGCCACTATCGCCTGCGGGATGCCGCTGGTGGTGAGCAGCCACGAATAAAGCCCCGCAGCGGTGACGATCATCAGGATCTGCGAGATCAGGAACACCGCGCTCATGATGATTCGCCAGAGCTCGCGCAGCCCCACCTCCCGATGGACGACCATGGTAACGAACAGCGAGTAGATCACGGCCACGCCCGCGGCCTCGGTCGGGGTGAAGATGCCCCCATAGATGCCCCCGAAAATGACGGCAACGGTTCCTATCGACCAGCTCGCGGCCTTGGTCGAAGCCCAGACCTCCGCCCAGCGCACCCCGGCAGTGAGCGGAACCGCGTTGATGCGGGCATAGCCCATCACGAAAAGTGCATCGACGAATCCGATGAGCAGGCTCGGCAGGATCCCGGCGGTGAACAGCGCGACAGCGGATTGCTGTGCCGAGAGCGAATAGAGGATCATCGCGATCGACGGTGGAATAACGACGGCAATCGCGCCGGAGGACGCGATAAGCCCGACCGCGAAGCGGTCGTTGTAACCGTTCTCGCGCAATGAGGGGTACACCATCCGCCCGACGGCAACGACGGTGCCCACCGCAGTGTGCGCCATCGCGCCGAACAGCTCGGATGCGGCGACCGTCGTCACCGCGAGGGATCCGCGCACTCCGCCGATCAGCGAGATGACCCAGACGACCACGCGGCGCGCGATGCCGCCCTGCGCCATGATCTCGCCCGCCAGCACGAAGAACGGCACGGCGAGCAGCGGAAAATTGTCGAGGCTTCCAAACATGTAGGTCTGGATCGCTTCGGTGGGCACGTCGGCCACCAGCAGCACCGCAACCAGACAGGTTGCGAGCAGGACGACGAAAATGGGCAATCCCAGCACCAGGAGAATCGTTGGAAGAAGGAAGTAGACGAGAACGGTGAGCATCGATTGTGTTCCGCGGGCTCGCCTCGACCAGCCTTCTTCAAGGACCGGGGCTTTGGGATTTGCGCCGCCACTGCGGCACCAGCAGGCGTATCGCAACCAGGAGTGCCATGATCGAGAGACCGATGGGCACCATTGCCTGCGGGATCACCAACGGAAATTCGGCGGCCTGGCTGCGCTGATCGAACTCCGCGAGATCGTGGATCACGGGCCAGGCGAAGATGACGATGGCAACCGCGGTTGCGAGGAAGACGAGCTCGGCGAACAGATCGAGCGCCTCGCGCACCTTCGGCGGCAGCATGCGCACGACAACGTCCATGCGGATCTGCCGTCCCGACCAGGCGACAACGCCGTTGCCGAGAAACACGCAACCCACCATCAGGAACAGCATGGCCTCCTCGGCCCAGGGGATCGAGGCACTAAAGAAATAGCGGCCGATCACGTTGGCGAAATTGAGGGCAACGCTCGCGACCAGCAGCACTCCGGATATCGCGCCGATCACTGCAACCAGCGCACGCACCAGCCGCAGCAGCTTCTCCGTCATTTATTTGTTTCGTTTTGCCGATTCGAGCACAGTCATCATCCACAACCTCCCTAGATTGGTATTGTTATTCTTGCGTGACGCGCAAAGATGGCACAGGCCATTCAATGCGGCCAGCCCAAAACTTCGCCGGCCGCATGGCCCCGCCGCGCAAATCAGAATCGGGGACTCTGGCTCCGAGCGCTGTGGCGGCTCAGACCGCCTCGCGCAACTTCACCGCAGCTTCCAGGTCGACGGAGACGAGCTGGGAGACCCCGCGCTCGGCCATGGTCACACCGTAGAGCCGGCTCATGCGCGCCATGGTGATCGGATTGTGCGTGATGATGATGAAGCGCGTCTCGGTCGAGCGCGTCATCTCGTCGAGCAGATCGCAGAAACGCTCGATGTTGTGATCGTCAAGCGGAGCGTCAACCTCGTCGAGGACGCAAATCGGCGCGGGGTTGGTGAGAAAGACGGCGAAGATGAGCGCAAGGGCGGTGAGCGCCTGCTCGCCGCCGGACAGGAGCGAGAGCGTCGCCGGCTTCTTGCCGGGGGGCCGCGCGATGATTTCGAGGCCGGCTTCGAGCGGATCCTCGCTTTCGATGAGCTGCAGCTCGGCAGTCCCGCCTCCGAACAGCTCGGTGAACAGATGCTTGAAATGCGCGGCGACCTGATCGAACGACGCCAGCAGACGGTCGCGCGCTTCGCGGTTGAGATTCTGGATGCCTTGGCGTAGGCGCTTGATCGCTTCGACCAGATCATCGTGCTCGTTCACGAGCGTGCCGTGCCGGGCCTCCACGTCTCGCAGCTCTTCCTCCGCGCGCAGATTGACCGCGCCGAGACGCTCGCGCTCCCGGCGCAACCGCTCGAGAGTGGCCTCGATCTCGCTCGGCTCAGGCAGGATCTGGCCTGGTTTGATGCCGGCAAGCTCTGCCACGTCCGCAGGCTCTGCCTCGAGCATCTCCCCGATCTCATGCTCAACGTCGGCCAGGCGCCGCTTGTCGCCTTCGAACCGTTCCTCTGCGCGTGCTGCCTGCTCGCGCGCGCCGGCCATGGCTTCGAGCGCCGCGCGAGCGCTGCGGTCTGCCTCCGCCAGCGCATTCTCGCCCTCGGCGAGGCGATCGGCAGCCGCCCGGCGTTGTGACTCGGCGCTCGCGATCTCGCTCAGCAGGGAGCGCCGCTTTTCCTCAAATACCGGCGGCATTTGCTCGAGCGTTGTGCGTTCGCTCCTCACCTCCTCCTTGCGTGCCGATAATGTGCCGATCTGGGCGGTGCTGCCGGCGTGGCGTTCGCTCCAGCCCTGACGATCGCTCGCAATGGCCGCGATCCGGCGCGCAGCAATCTCGGCCTCCCGCGCCAGCGCCTGCGATTGGGCGCGCGCCTCGGCAAGCTCCGCACGTTGCGCCTCGATTGCAGCGCGCACGCTTGCGAGCTGCGCCTCGGTATGATCGGCCGTCGGCAGCGAGACTAGGCCTTGCTCGGCCGCAAGCCGCGCCGCGACGGCTTCATCGCGGCTGGCTGCAAGCCGCGCCAGGGCTTCGCCGAGCGCGGAAAGCCGCGCCGCGTTGCGGCTGAGCTCTCGTTCGGCTTCGACGTAGCGGCTGCGGGCCGTATCGGCATCGTGCTGCAACGATCTCCAGCTGATACGTGCCGCGGCGTCCGCTTCGGCGCTTGCGGCGACTTCCGCTTCCGCACGCTTCACCAGTTCCTGTTTGGTCTCCACGTCATGCCGCACGTCTTGGAGCTCGTTCTCAATGTCGGCGAGGCGATTCTTGCCGGCGAGGCGGCGGGCTGCCCCAGTCGGGGCGTTGGCCGCAACGGAAAAACCATCCCAGCGCCAGAGATCGCCGTCACGGGAGACGAGCCGCTGTCCGGGCTTGAGGTGCGGCATGAGAGCAGCGGCCTGCTCGCGGGTGACCACGCCGATTTGCCGAAGCCTTCGCGAGAGCTCCTTCGGTGCTTTCACGTGCTCGCTGAGAGCCTCGGCGCCCGCGGGCAGGGCCGGATCGGCCGGGTCCACATCGGCCCCGCTCCAGCGCATGGGCGCCGAGGGATCGACAGGGGCCTCGAGATCGTCGCCAAGAGCCGCCCCGAGCGCGGCCTCATAACCTCTCCCCACCGTGAGCTCGTCAATGACGGCAGGCCAGAGGCTCTTGGTGTCGACATGCAGCAGTTTGGCGAGCGTTTTGGCTTCGGTATCCAGCCGGTGTGCCCGACGCTCCGCCTCGCCTAGCGGCATGCGCGCTGCGTCCAGGCCCTGTCGGGCGGCGGAATGGGCGGCCTCGGCTCGAAGCGCGGCAGTTTCCGCCTCGGCCAAGGAGGCTTGTGCCGCTTCCGCAGCTTTGGCCAGGCCGGTCAGATCGACGCGTTCGGCTCCTTCGAGCTGTTCGCGCTCCGCGTCCACCGCGGCGGCCTCAGCGACAAGCCGCTCGAGCCGGTGGCCCTGCTCCGCCAAGGCCTGCTCGAAGGCATGTCGCCGGGCTGTGAGATCTGCCAGCGTGCCGGTGAGCGCATCGAATGCCTTTTCAGAGACGGAAAGTGTCGCCTCGGCGCCAGCAACGCGCTCCGCCGCGCTTGCGCGGGTAGCTTCAGCGCCTTGCGCCTCTTGCAGCAGGCACTGCTCTTCCGCCGTCAGTCGCTCCAGAGCCGCGCTTGCGTCGGCGGCGAGGCGGCGCTCCCGCTCGATGTCTCCCTCCAGCTGGAGCAGTCGCTGGTCGAGCTCGGCCATTCGCTCGCGGGCACGCGTCTCCTCGCGCTCGAGCGCCTCGCGCGCGAGATTGAGCCGCTGTAAAGCCGCCGCCGCTCTCACCTCTGCATCGCGCAGTTCGGGTAGCGCGGCAGCCGCAATGGCTTGCTGCGTTGCCGCCGCCGCCTGCTCGCCGGTGCGATCCGCCACCAGCTGCGCGGCGGACGTCTTGGCGCGCTCGGCATCGGCCAGCTCACAGCTGGCGGCGACCCAGCGCAGGTGAAACAGCGTAGCCTCCGCCTTGCGCACGTGCTGGGAGATGTTGCGGTAGCGCACGGCTTGCCGCGCCTGGCGCTTGAGACCATCGATCTGGCCAGCCAACTGGTTGATGACCTCTTGCAGCCGCTCCAGATTGTGCTCGGCTGCGCGCAGGCGCAGCTCCGCCTCGTGCCGGCGCGCGTGCAGCCCGGATATGCCGGCCGCCTCTTCAAGCACACGCCGGCGCTGCTCGGGCTTGGCCTGAATGATCTCGCCGATGCGTCCTTGATGCACCAGCGCGGGGGAGCGCGCGCCGGTCGACGCATCGGCAAACAGGATGTGCACGTCGCGGGCGCGCACCTCGCGGCCGTTGATGCGGTAAGTCGAGCCGGTATCGCGCTCGATGCGGCGCGAAACGTCGAGCGTATCATGCCCGTTGAATTCGGCCGGCGCCTTGCGCGCGCTGTTGTCGATCTGGATCGCGACCTCTGCGTGGTTGCGGCTCGGTCGTCCGCCGGTGCCGGCAAAGATCACGTCGTCCATGTCGGCGGCGCGCAGGGATTTGTGCGATGTCTCGCCCATGACCCAGCGCAGCGCCTCGACCAGGTTGGATTTGCCGCACCCGTTCGGGCCGACCACGCCGGTCAGGCCGGGTTCGATCTGAAAATCGGCCGGCTCAACGAAGGATTTGAAGCCGATGAGGCGCAGACGCGTGAATTTCATGCCGCCGCCGTTTCATGGCTTGCGACACGGCGGTCGCACAATCGCTTCACGCTGTGCTGATTCGAGATTTGCCGCATCGTGCAGGAGAATGAATCGGGTGGAGTGATTCCGCAATATCGAGTGTGAGTAATTCCGCCGCGGTCGACTCAACCCAGCGCTGCGACACGACACGCGCCCGCCCGCGGTTCCTCCAGGCAATGCGAAAAAGGTTAATCAACCGTTAAGATAGGGCGCGAGTTGCTTGTCCAGCTCCTCGGGCGTCATGGCGCCCCGGACGATCTTTCCATTGATGAAAAACGTCGGGGTGGAATTGACGCCGAACTGCTGCGCGCGCTTCTGGCCTTCCTGCAGACCCGTCAGCATCTGCTGATTCGCCAGGCACTCATCGAAGCTCTGCTGGGTGAAGCCTGCCTGCTTGGCGATGTTGAACATCGGCTCGAGCGGCTTCTGCACCACCCATTCCCTCTGCTGCGCGAACAGCGTCTCGATCAGCGGAAAATATTTATCCTTTCCCGCGCAGCGCGCGAGCATCGCGCCCGCAGCCGCGAGTTGATCCAGCGGAAACTCGCGGAAGATGAAGCGCACTTTTCCGGTATCGATGTATTTCTTCTTCAGCTCGGGAAACGTGGTTTCGTGGAAATGCGCGCAGTGCGGGCATGTCAGCGATGCATATTCGATGATGGTGACCGGGGCGTTGGCGGATCCCAGGGACTCCTCGCCGAGGGGAGGGGGCGTCATGAGCTCTGCCATGGGGACGTCGGCGCCGCCGGGTGGCTCCGGCGCCGATACTGCCGGCCGGGTCCAGAAATAATAACCGCCGCCGGCCGCGGCCACCGCGATCAGCACAGCGCTTCCCATGAGCACGTGCCGCCGGGTTGCGCTCGGCGCGCCCGCAGTTCCCTTGATCGTATCCATGCCTGTTGACCCGTAATGCTAAGGCCGTTTCTCAGCCGAGAGATAGTCTAGGGGGGTCGAATGTGGCAACCGCAAGCCCAGCCGCCAAGTTGTCTCACCGCCTCACGGCGGCTTGACCGCGCCTCCGAGGCGAGCCAGCGCATCGCGCAGACCGGGATCTTGGATATCTGTCAGCGAGGCGGCAATGCGCGCCGTCGCTTGCGGATCGGGCTGAGGCTGGGGACGAGCGGGCGCTCGGCGCAAAGGCGCTTGCCGCAGCCTGACCGCGCCGACCGCCTGCCACCCGAAAAACCGATTCACCCGCTCCAGGATTACTCCAGAGAGGTGCTGAATCTCCAGCGCGACCGGTCCTTCGACGCGCAGGACGAGCCGGCCCGGCTCCGGCAGCTGTCCTTGGCGTGAAGGCAACCACTGAATTTTCTCGGGCTGAGAGTGATCCGCGATCTCGGAGCCCACGATTTCCCTCCACCGCGTGACCAGCTCAGTCGAAGCAAATCCGCGCTTGGCAAAAACGTCACCCAGTGTCTTGTACAGAAGTGCGGAAAGAGGTCGCGGCTGCGATGTGCGGGGCTTGTTCATGCGATTGCGACTCTGTCAGAAAGCGGTCAGCAGGTTAGCAGTGCAGACGCGGCAAGCAAAGAAAACCCATAACGCAGAATGCGCGCATTCCGGTGGCACGCGCAGCCGTGTCGCGTTGCGGCCCCGCGCCGCGGCCCTGCTCTCCTGGTACGATCGCCATCGCCGAATTCTGCCCTGGCGCGCCAAGCCCGGCGAACGGCCGGACCCCTATCGGGTCTGGCTTTCCGAGATCATGCTGCAGCAGACAACGGTGAAGGCCGTTGCACCCTATTTCATGCGCTTTGTCACGCGCTGGCCGACCGTGCGGGCGCTGGCGGCTGCACCGCTTGAAGATGTGCTGCGGCACTGGGCGGGACTGGGTTATTACGCGCGGGCGCGCAACCTCCATGCTTGCGCCAAAGCCGTGGTGGAGCGCCATCGCGGAGAATTCCCGTCCGAGGAGGCGCAGCTTGCAGCGCTTCCCGGCATCGGCACTTACACCGCCGCGGCGATTGCGGCGATTGCATTCGAGGCGCGAACGGCTGCCATCGATGCCAATGGGGAGCGCGTGCTCGCCCGCCTTTTTGCGGTCGAGGCGGAACTGCCCGCGGCCAAGGCGCGGATTCGCAGCCTCGCCGAGGGACTGCTCCCGCCGACACGCGCCGGCGATTTCGCCCAGGCGCTGATGGACCTCGGCGCGTCTATCTGCACGCCCAGGAATCCGAGGTGCGTGCTGTGCCCATGGATGCGGGCTTGCCTGGCGTGCCGGCGCGGCGATGCGGAAACGTTTCCGCGCAAGGTGCCCAAGCCTCAAGGCCAGCGGCGCCGCGGCGCGGCCTTCGTTCTTCTGCGCGCTAACCGGGCAATTCTTTTACGCAGCCGCCCGCCAGAGGGACTGCTGGGGGGCATGGCCGAAGTGCCGACCACCGAATGGACGCACAACTTCGACCAATCGGCCGCTCTGGCGCATGCGCCACGGCCGCAGTGTGTTCCGTTGCGCTGGCGCCGCTTGCCCGGAGTTGTCGAGCACGTGTTCACGCATTTTCCGCTGCGGCTTACGGTCTACCTGGCGGCCATTGAACGCAGCACTGTGCCGGCGCCGCAGGGGACGCGCTGGGTCGCGCTCTCGGAGCTTGCGGATGAAGCGCTGCCCACGCTCATGCGCAAAGTCATTGCCCACGCGATTTCCCAGCGCTCTCCGCTCTGACGGCGGCACGCAAGCTGTCGATGCAAACCAGCCCTGCTGGCGTTTCCACATGCCAGAATGTCCAGCCGTTGCAGGCATCAAGCCCCTGCGCCAGTGCGCCGATGCGGTGGATCGAGCCGACCGCCTCCCCGATGGCAATGGCGCCGTCGGCGCGCACCAGTGCAGTGACTTTGCGCTTGGCATCGCGCAGACGTGCGCCCGGCACGATCATTCCCCGTTCGATCAGGACCGAGAACGGCACCCGCGGCGCCTCGCGCGCGGTCATGAAGGCGGCCACGGTCGCTTCCGGCAGCGGCTCGACTGCTGCTATCCGCTTCTCGGCGGCGGCGGCGTAGGAGCGTTCGCGCTCCACGCCGATGAAGCCCCGTCCCAGGCGCTTCGCCACCGCTCCCGTCGTGCCGGTCCCGCAGAACGGGTCCAGTATCGCGTCTCCAGGGCGCGAGGATGCAAGGATAACCCGCGCCAGCAGCACTTCCGGCTTTTGCGTCGGGTGCAATTTCCTTCCCGTACCGTCCTTGAGCCTTTCCTCGCCGGTGCACAGCGCAAATGTCCAGTCGGAGCGCATCTGCACGTCATCGTTGCCGGCCTTGAGCGCTTCGTAATTGAAGGTATAGGCCTTGCTCGCGGGCTCGCGCGCTGCCCAGATCAAGGTCTCATGGGCGTTGGTGAAGCGCCTCCCGCGGAAGTTCGGCATGGGATTCGTTTTGCGCCAAATCACGTCGTTGAGAATCCAAAATCCCAGATCCTGCAGCAGCGAGCCGACGCGAAAGATGTTGTGGTAGGAGCCGATCACCCACAGGGTCGCGCTGCGCTTCATCACCCGGCGGCAGGCGATCAGCCAGGCGCGAGTGAACTCGTCGTAGGCCGCGAAGCTCGCGAATCGATCCCATTCGTCATCGACCGCATCGACTCGCGAATCGTCGGGGCGGCGCAAATCGCCCTGCAGCTGCAGGTTATAAGGCGGGTCGGCGAAGACGAGATCGATGCTCTCGGCCGGCAGCTTGGCAAGCTCGGCGATGCAGTCGCCGAGCATGATACGAGCGGACGGCACAAAACTGACGCGGGGCGCCCGAACGGACGCCCCGCGACGCGACACAACCATGACTCAGGACTTCTGACTCAGGCGACGCGGCCGGTGACGCGGGACCTACAACCGACACCGACGCACTATGGGCGCCTAAGGTAAAAATCGGCTTAACCGGCTGCGCCCCGCCTCTGGGAAGAATGGCCCAGCCTCTATTATATTGAGCGCGGCGTGTCGGCCTGCGCGTGATGTATACACCTACGCCCTGAGAACCCGGAATTTGGCGGGGTTGATGATGCGGAAATTGTCGGTGACCGAATTGCAGAAGACGGCCCAGTTTTGCGGCACCTGCTCGCGCAGGAAATGCAGAACGGAGTGGCAGAAGTCGTTGTAGGTCGCGTAGCACCGGTTGTGGGTGACGTGTCGTGCATCAGCCCCCACAAGCGCTCGATCGGATCGAGATGCGGGCAGTAGCTGGGAATGAAATGGAGCTTGATCCGGCACCCCGGCCGCGCCAGCCACTCCTGCACGAGCCGCGCATGGTGGTAGCGGGCATTGTCGAGAAAGACGTGGATCAGGCGTTTGCCGGGATACATCAGCACGATCGCCATCAACAGCGCGATCGTGCTCAGGGCATCGACCGTCGCCACGTCGATCATGCGGGTGGTGCCGGTTTCCAGGTCGATGGCGCCGTGAATGTTGAGCCGCTGCCGGCCGCTGGTCTGTTCAATCGCGACTTTGGCGTCCTTCGGCGCCCAGCAGCCGGCCGGCCGCGCCTCGTGCGTCGGATGCACGGCATCGGCGAACAGCACGGCTTCATCATCGCCGAGAGCTGTTGAGCAGGTTTTCATACTCCTCGATGAAAGCCTGCTGCTTCGCCGGATCAAGCTTGCGCGGCAGCATCGTGGGCTTGCGATATTCCATGTCGAGCCGCGCCAACAGCTTGATCAGGGCCGAGCGGGTGTAGCTGACGCCGCAGGCTTCTCGATCCATTCCCCCACCGTGGCGGTCGTCCGCGGCAGGGTCTCCGCCACCCAGCCTTTCAACGCCTCCTGCTGCGTCGCCGTCAATTCGCAGGCGCGGCCCTTGTAGCCGAAATCGGCCAGCCAATTGAGCCCTTTCTCGCCATATAACTGGTACCAGTAACGGATCGTGTCGTCGTCCAGATAGAGAACCTTCGCGACCGCCTCGCAGCTCATGCCATCGTCGAGCAACAGCAGGGCATTGGCGCGTCGCGTCAGCCGGGTTTCGGCCTTGCCATCGCGCACCAGCGCGATGAGGTCCTGCCGCATGCCCGCATCAAGAAAGCCGCCGCGAATCATGTCCGCAACAAGAATCGCTTCCTGCGGCCCCGGCAAGCTGATTTTTCGCTCACCCACGGAATTGGGGTATACAAGCCGCGCGACGCAAACATCGCCGCATCCCAGGAGGAAAAGCCATGCGCTTGGACGATTTGCCGGAAAGCGGCAACATAGAGGACCGGCGTGGCGAGACGGGCTACGGCGGGGGAGGCGGCTTCGGGCTTCCCATCGGCGGCGGCGGGCTCGGCATTGGTACCATCCTGGTTTTGGGGCTCATCGGCTGGGCGTTCGGCATCGATCCAAGCCTGCTGATCGGCGGTGCGGAGATTCTGTCCGGATCGAATCAGCCGCAGGTGCAGGCACCTCCCAGCGCACGCCACACCGGCAAGCCGCAGGACCAGACGGGACGCTTCGTCGCTCAGGTGCTGGGGAGCACCGAGGCGCGCTGGAAGGACGTCTTCGCCCAGGATGGCAGAACCTATCGGCCGCCGGTGCTCGTGCTCTACCGCGGCGTAACGCAAGCGAAGTGCGGGGGCATGGCGCAAGCCGCCATGGGTCCGTTCTACTGCCCCGAAGATCAGAAGGTTTATCTCGACACCTCGTTCTTCAAGCAGATCGAGACGCGATTCCGCGGATGTGAGATCGGCAGCAAATCTTGCGAGTTCGCGCAGGCCTACGTGATCGCGCACGAAGTGGGTCACCACGTGCAGAACCTGCTCGGTATTCTGCCCAAAGCGCAACGCGCGCAGCGTGTTGCCAGCAGCAAGGCGGAAGCGAACCACATCCAGGTCCAGGTCGAGCTGCAGGCCGACTGCCTTGCGGGCGTGTGGGCCAATCGCGAGAACGACTACCTCAAGAACCAAGGCAAGCCGCCGATGATCGAGGCTGGCGATGTCGACGCTGCATTGCGCACCGCCGCTGCAATCGGCGACGATACCCTGCAACGGCGCTCACAGGGCTACGTCGTTCCCGACAGCTTCACCCATGGCAGTGCCGAGCAGCGCCAGCGCTGGTTCTCCATGGGATTTCGCTCGGGCTCGGTGCAAAGCTGCAATACCTTCGCCTCCGCGCAGTTGTAACGGCATGCCCGGCATCGATCCCGGCAGGGAGTTCATTCCCCTCAAGATCGCGGTGCTCACCGTGTCGGATACCCGCGCCATGGCCGACGACAAATCCGGCGCAACCTTGGCCGAGCGTATCGCGAAATCGGGCCACCAATTGGCCGCGCGCGCGATCGTGGCCGACGACGTCGAGCAGATACGCGCGCGGGTGAAGACGTGGATCGCTGATCCCGCCATCGACGTGATCATCACAACCGGGGGCACCGGCTTCACCGGACGTGATGTTACGCCGGAAGCTCTCGAGCCTCTGTTCGAGAAGCGCATGGACGCTTTCGCCATGCTCTTCCTCATGGTGAGCCACGGCAAGATCGGCACGTCCGCGATCCAGACGCGCGCCACCGCCGGTGTTGCCGGAGCGACCTACATCTTCTGCCTGCCCGGCTCCCCCGGCGCATGCAAGGACGCCTGGGACGATATTCTCGTGCATCAGCTCGATTACCGCTACCGCCCCTGCAATTTCGTCGAGATCATGCCCCGGCTCGACGAGCACCTGCGCCGCCCCAAAGCCCAAGGCGCTACCGTGTAGGCGGACGGGGGTAAGGTTTGCTCTTGGTAGGGGCGACGCATCGCGTCGCCCGGCGGCATACGGGCGAGGCAGTGCCTCGCCCGTATGAAGAAGGCACTCCCTTGCAACCGCTCAAATCAGCGCCTATGTTCCCTTTTCGTTCGTATAAAGGGATTTCGAACATGCGTTCCGCTGCCGCACGTCGGCCCATTCCCGGCAGGCCGGGCTCATCTGGCTCGTCAAACACGGCCGCTCGGCAGCCGGTGCAGCGAGCGCGTCCTGCCGCCATCGATCTGGAGGCGCGGGCGGACGCCGGTGTCGCGGTTGAGCGCGAGCGCCGGAGGGGCCGCGGTGCGCAGTCCAACGCTTCCGGCCGTTACGAGCCGCTCGCACGCATCGCCTTTGATGACGGCTGGCAGAGCTTCGATGAGCTGCCGCCGTTCAAGACCACGGTGACGATCAATTCGACGCGGAAGATCATCACCCGCAACACCTCGCCCGATATCTCGTTCGACCGGTCCATCAACCCCTACCGCGGTTGCGAGCACGGATGCATCTATTGCTTTGCGCGGCCTACGCACGCCTATCTCGGGCTCTCGCCCGGGCTTGATTTCGAGACGAAGCTGTTCGCCAAGCCCGATGCGCCAAAGCTCCTGGAACGCGAGCTCTCGGCAGCAGACTATGTCCCGCGCACGATTGCCATCGGCACCAATACCGACCCCTACCAGCCGATAGAACGAAGCCATCAGGTGATGCGCCGTATTCTGGAAGTGCTGGACCGCTACGGCCATCCCGTCGGCATCGTGACGAAATCCGCGCTGATCCTGCGCGACCTCGATCTGCTCGCGCATATGGCGCAGCGAAACCTGGTGAAGGTCGCGCTATCCGTGACCACGCTTGATGGTACGCTCGCACGCACCATGGAGCCGCGCGCGTCCACGCCCCAGCGCCGACTGGATGCGCTGCGCCGGCTGGCAGCGGCCGGCGTACCTGCATCTGTGATGGTGGCGCCAATAATCCCTGCACTGAACGATTCGGAGATCGAGCGCATCCTGGATTCGGCTGCGGCGGTAGGGGTCAGGGAAGCGGGTTACGTGCTTCTGCGCCTTCCCTTGGAGGTGCGCGACCTGTTTCGGGAATGGCTGATGGCGAATTTTCCCGAGCGTTATCGCCATGTCTTCAGGCTCATTCGCGAGACCCGGGGCGGCAAGGATTACGATTCCAACTGGGGAAAGCGCATGACCGGCGGTGGGCCCGTGGCCTGGATGATAGGCCGGCGTTTTGAGCTCGCCTGCGAGAAGCTGGGCCTTAATCAGACCCGTACCGCGCTCACCACCCAACATTTCCAAAAGCCTGCGCAGGAAACCGAGCAGCTGAGCTTGTTCTAGCGGCGTCCACAGCCTCAACTGCACAATTGACTCAGCCGTGATGGCAGGCACCATCGGGGCATGAGTCGTGAAGAAGCTCGTCGTGTCAGGCCGGTTGAGCTCAAGTTGCCGCTGGGAGAGGAGGTAGCCCGCCCGACCTTCCGGCGCGAGCGGGCCGCGCTCAAGCGCGGCGTTTGGCCGATCGCGGGATGCGACGAGGCGGGCCGAGGACCGCTCGCCGGGCCGGTCGTTGCGGCAGCTGTGATCCTCGATCCCAAGTGCGTGCCGCGCGGGCTCGACGATTCGAAGAAGCTTGATCCCGAAACACGCGGAAGGCTGCATCTGAAGATCTGCGCCAGCGCGCAGGTTGCAGTGGCGTGCGCGCCGCCATGGCGCATCGACCGCGACAATATCTTGCGCGCCTCGCTGTGGGCGCTTGCCCGCGCCGTTGCCGCATTGCCGGTGAAGCCGCAGCTCGTATTCGTGGATGGGCGCGACCGCATCGATGTGCATTGCGATTGCCAAGCCGTCATCAGCGGCGATGCCATCATTGCATCGATTGCCGCCGCCTCGATCGTGGCCAAGGTGACGCGCGACCGCCTGATGACCCGCTTGGGCCTGCATTATCCCGGCTATGGCTTTGAGCACCATAAGGGCTACAGCGTGCCGGAACATTTCGCCGCGCTCGTGCGACTGGGACCCACCATTCACCACCGCCGCTCGTTTGCTCCCGTGGCGGCTGCCTATGGGGATCCAGTAGGCGAGCTTCCGGAGAACGGGCTCGAGCAAGCCGCGGCGTTGCCACTCTAGGGCTGCGGGCGCTATCCGTGCCGGTTGCGCCCGCGCGTGCGGTATGGTCGCTTGTCGAAGCGCTGCCGCCCTCATCTTCCTTTCACCGCATAAGCTCACCCGATAAACCCGCAACTTTTCGCGCTCAGCCTCCAGCGTCCCCTTCCCGATGCTCTATGTCTCTATCCTGATAGAACTGCTGCGATCACGCCCTGCGGCAGCAGTCTGGCTGGCGGCGCTCGCGCAAGCGCTTTTATGGATCATTGTCCCAACCCTGCTCTACGCCGGCCCACCGGGCGATCTGCCGATGGTGCTCGCGATCGGACACGAATTCCAGCTCGGGTCCTATCTCGGTCCGCCGCTCGCCTTCTGGCTGGCCGAGCTTGCGTTTGATCTGGCAGGACGCAGCCTTTTCGGCGTCTATCTGCTTTCACAGGCCTGCGTGGTTGTCACCTACTGGGCGGTTTTTCTGCTGGGAAGATCGATCGTGGGGGCACAGCATGCGGCGCTTGCCGTTCTGCTGATGGTGGGCATTGCCGCTTTCACGGTGCCGACCCCCGATTTCGGTCCGTTCGTGCTCGCCATGCCGCTATGGGCCATAGTGCTCCTGCATTATTGGCGCACGGTCGCGGAGGGTAAGCGAGCATTCTGGCTGCCGCTCGCGATCGAGATCGGGCTTCTGCTGCTGACAAGCTATATCGGCGTGATCCTGCTCACATTGCTCGTGCTGTTCACGCTGGCGAACAGGCAGGCCCGGGGCGCGCTCAAGTCATATGATCCTCTGATCGCGGCTTGCATCGCCGTTCTGGTCGCCGCCCCACATCTCATATGGCTCGCGCAAGGGGGTGCGGGAGGCTTCCACGTGCCGGTTGGGCTGCGCACGCCTGCGGCAATGGTGGGCAGCGTGCTGGGCTGGGGGCGGCAAATCGGGCTGATCTTTGCCGCGCATGCCGGCTTCGTTGTCTTGATCGCGCTGGTTGCCGGCTGGCCATGGCCGCGCGACGAGCCGGCGCCCGTCGTCGTGCGTGAGCGCGTCGATCCGTTCGCGCGGCAGTTTGTCTTCTTCTTCGCGCTCGCCCCCGCGCTCGCCGGCTCGCTCCTCGCCGTTATCATCGGCATACCCGGATGGATCGCAGGCATCGCTCCGCTGGTCATTCTCTCCGGCCTCGCCGCCGTCATGATCGCAGGCGATGACATCACCTTGGTTCGCCAGCACATCCTTATTGCTGCGTGGCTTGGTCTTCTCCTCGTGCCGCCCATCATGGCAGCGGCGGCAACGGTGGTGATGCCCTGGTTGGGCGTCGACCTGCGCGTGGGCGAGCCCGTGCAGGCCATGGCGCGGTTCTTTCCCGAAAGTTTCCAGCGCCGCACCGGCTCGCCGCTGCGCATCGTCGGAGGCGACACGCGCACCGCCGCGCTTATCGCTCTCGGCGCTCCCACCCGCCCCGACCTCTTCATCAATGCCGCACCCGATCATTCCCCCTGGGTGACGATGGACGCCATCAGGAGCAAAGGGGCTATGATGGTATGGCCGACGACCGACACTGCTGGCACGCCTCCTGCATGGCTGAAGCAACAGTTTCCGGAGCTGGTACCCGAGGTCCCGCGCGCCTTCGAGCGCCGGGTGCAGGGACGGCTCCCGCTGCTTCGTATCGGCTGGGCTGTGATCAGGCCGCGTGCGCAGGACACCCCGACGCCGACGGAAAACAAGTGAGCTGAGGGACTCCGATGACCCACATTGCAAAGCCTGAGGAGAGGTCGATTGTTGATCGTTATTTCGGGCTGACCGAAAGCGGCACCAACATCCGCACCGAGCTCATTGCCGGCCTGACCACTTTCCTGACCATGGTCTATATCGTCTTCGTGAACCCGCAGATCCTCGGCAATGCGGGGATGGACAAGGGCGCTGTATTCGTCGCCACCTGCATAGCCTCTGCGGTATCAACCTTGGTGATGGCGTTCTACGCCAACTACCCCATAGCGCTCGCGCCGGGGATGGGGCTCAACGCCTTCTTCGCTTTCACCGTGGTGCTCGGTTACAAATACACGTGGCAGCAGGCACTCGCCGGCGTGTTCTGCTCGGGCGCGATCTTCTTTCTGATCTCCGCGTTTCGATTGCGCGAATACATCATCAATTCCATCCCGAAAAATCTCAAGCTCGCGATCTCCGCCGGGGTGGGCCTCTTCCTCGGCATCATCGCGCTCGAAGAGGCGAAGATCGTGGTTGCCCATCCCGTGACGCTTGTCACGCTGGGCGATCTCAGGCAGCTGCCCGCAATTCTTTGCCTGCTCGGGTTTGTCGTCATCGTCGCGCTTAACTCCCGCAATGTGATCGGAGGGACGCTGATCGGCATCCTCGCTGTCACGCTTCTCGGTCTCCCTTTGGGGCTTGCTCAATTTTCCGGGCTGGTCGCGCCTCCGCCCTCGCTGGCGCCGACCTTCTTGCAGCTCGATTTCTCGCGCGTGACCGAGCTCAGCTTCCTGATCGTCATCTTCAGTTTCCTTTTCGTCGACCTGTTCGACTAATGCCGGCACCCTTATCGGCGTCGCGCATCGCGCCGGCCTTCTCGATCCGCAGGGAAACCTGCCGCGCATGAAGCAGGCGCTGCTCGCCGACAGCTTCGCGGCCATGTTCGGCGCCCTGATCGGCACGTCGACGACGACGAGCTACATCGAAAGTGCTGCGGGGGTTTCCGCCGGCGGACGCACGGGCCTCACCGCCGCGTTTGTTGCGCTGTTCTTTCTTCTGGCGCTGTTCTTTTCGCCGCTCGCCGGAATGGTTCCGGCCTACGCCACGGCAGCGGCGCTTCTCTATGTCGCTTGTGTCATGGTCCGCGGCCTTGCCGAGATCGACTGGCTGGACATCACGGAATATGCGCCGGCCGTGGTGGCGGCCGTAACCATGCCGCTCACTTATTCCATCGCGACCGGGATCGGGCTTGGCTTCATTACCTACGCGCTCGCCAAGCTCATCTCCGGCAGACTGGCCGAGGCGAAGCCGGCGGTGCTCGTGCTCGCGCTCATCTTTGCCATCAAGTTCGCGCTGCCGGGGTGAGGGCTCAGTCGACCACCGCTACGGCGTTGATCTCGACCAGGCAGCGGGGATCGGTGGCGAGCCGTACCACCTGCACTGTCGTGGTTGCCGGCTTGGCGTCGCGGAAATACTCCCCCCAAACCCGATTGAGCGCGTCCTGATCGGTGAGATCGGTGACGAAGCGATCCGCGGTTACAACGTCGCCGAAGCTCGCTCCCACAGCCGCGAGCCCGCGCTTGAGATTCTCGAGCGCGGCGCGCGCTTGCCCCTCCATGTCCGCCGGCATGGAGTTGAATTCCTCCGGCCGATGGGGATGGTGATGGTAGACCGGCGCGGCCGTAACCCCTGCAAGATAAACCGTTGTTCCGCCCTTGACCTTGATGGCCGGCGCATACGGCATCCACATCTCCGGTGCATCGGGCCAGTGGACGTACTCGATCGTCTTCGCCATGGCGTGCCTCTCCTACGCGCGTGCCGCCTGCGCCAAGCCCTTCTTGATCTCGAGAAAGTCCCGCCATGCCAGCCGCTTCTGCAGGGGCTGGCGCAGCAGATACGCGGGATGCAGTGTTGCCAGGGCCGGGATCGTGCGTGCGCCGGTCCAATGCGTGAACCAGCGCCCGCGAATCTTGAGGATGCCTTCGCGTACCTTGAGCAGCGTCTGTGCGGAGGGCGCGCCGAGGCACACCAGGACGTCCGGATCGACGAGCTCGATCTGACGCAGGATGAACGGGAGGCAAATCGCCGATTCCTGCGGGGTTGGCGTGCGGTTGCCCGGCGGCCGCCATGGGACGATGTTGGCGATATAGGCGGATCTCCGATCGAGCCCGATCGCAGCCATCATGCGGTCGAGCAGCTTGCCCGAGCGCCCTACGAATGGCAGCCCGGCGAGGTCCTCGTCGCGGCCCGGCGCCTCGCCCACGAACATGGCTCGTGCTTGCGGGTTGCCATCGCCAAACACAAGCTGCGTCGCGGTCGCACGCAGTGCGCAGCCCTCGAAGCGCTCCAGGATCGCGCGGAGCTCTCCGAGGGTCGCGGCGCCGGCCGCGGCGTTGCGCGCTGCCATCTCCGCCGCTTCGGGAGAAGCCGGCGGCGCCAAGCTGACCCGTGGTTTGGGCTCGCGGGTCGGCGGCGAGAATGCGCGCGGCGCGGATGCGTTCTGCTGTTGCGACGCGACGACCGGAGCGCCATCTGTCACGCTCGCTTTGATTCTCGCGGCAGGATTTTCGCTCAATCGATTGACCGGGTGCTCGTCGAGGAGAGCGTCAACGCCTGCATCCTGATAAAAGGAGAGGAGCGCTGCGATCTCACGGGCGTGATTACCGTTCATGTTCGCAGAATGCCTTCTCTCGCCCGGCATTGGAAGCGCTCGCGATCTCGTTCTGCGCCGTGTACAGGCGGGTTTGAAACCCGCCCTTCCGGCGGATTACGCTACCCTAATCCGCCCTGCACCTTGCAGCGTGTAGGGGGTGGGTTGAAACTCGCCGCTGCGTCAAGCATCGAGGTGCTTATGAGTACCGAGGGATTGCCTTCGCGTGAGGCGATGGACTTCGACGTTGTGATCGTCGGAGCGGGACCGTCCGGGCTCGCCGCGGCGATTCGATTGAAGCAACTCTTGCCGGATGCGACTGTTGTCGTGGTGGAGAAAGGTTCCGAAGTGGGCCCACATCCTTTCCGGTGCGGTCATTGATCCGATCGGTCTCGACCGGCTCAACCCGGATTGGCGCAACGAGGATCCGCCGATCAAAACCCAGGTGAGCGATGACCGTTTCTATTGGCTTTCGGCAAGCCGCGCGGTGCCTCTGCCCGGTTTCATGATGCCGCCGCTGCTGAGCAACCACGGCAACTACGTGGTCTCTCGGCAGCGTGTGCCGCTGGCTGGCGACCCGGGCGGAGGCTCTCGGTGTCGAGATCTATCCCGGCTTTGCCGCCGCCGAGGTGCTGTTCGACAGCAACGGAGCGGTTGCAGGGATCGCCACTGGAG
>CAWJDY010000022.1:0-37203 GCA_963841705.1 uncultured Alphaproteobacteria bacterium | reverse complement strand
AGCGTAGTTTGTGACGCAGTACCGCTAACCCACCCTGCAAAACCAACCCGCCCTACAGGCCCCGATGCACATTCACGCGCGGGCGTAGCGGCCACGGTTGAAGAAGCGGTCCTTGTCGTCCTCGGAGGCGGTCTCGCGCGTCGACTTGATGGCCGCGACCTTGGCGAGCGCGGCCTTCACCGCCGGGCGCTCGTTGATCGCGTTGAACCAGCGCCCGAGACGGGGATGGTCGTCCCACTTCACGCCTTGCGCATCGTGATTGCGCGTCCACGGGAAGGTTGCGATATCGGCGATGGAATACTCGTCGCCCCCCAGATAGTGCGCCTGACCGAGCCGTTGCTCCAACAGCTCGTAGAGCCGCTTGATCTCGGACGTGTAGCGCGCCATGGAATAATCATTGCCCTTGGGCGAGAACAGCTTGAAATGCGTCCATTGACCGAACATCGGCCCGACCCCGGTGAGCTGGATTAGCAGCCATTGGATCACTTCATATCGTTTGGCCATGTCCTTGGGCAGGAACTTGCCCGTCTTCTCTGCGAGATAAAGCAGAATGGCGCCGGATTCGAAGACGGTGAAGGGTTTGCCGCCCGGGCCTTCGTGATCGACGATGATGGGGATCTTGCCGTTCGGATTGAGCTTGAGCAACTGCGGGCTGAACTGATCGCCCTTCCAGACGTCGACAAAATGCTCCTTGTAGGGCAGGGCGCATTCCTCGAGCATGATGTAGACCTTCTGCACGTTCGGACTGGTCAGCGCGTAGAAATCGATCATGGTGATTGCCTTTCTGTTGTTGCGATCGCACGTAGCGGCGGGTTTGCAACCCGCCCCTACACGCTTCCCCCTACACCCTTCTCCCTACACCCTTCCCCCCCCTACACCTGGGGCTGGAAATTCATCGCCACCCCGTTGATGCAGTAGCGCAGATGGGTGGGCGGGGGCCCATCATCGAACACGTGACCGAGATGGCTGCCGCAGCGGCTGCAGTGCACCTCGGTGCGAACCATGCCGTAGGTTCCGTCGGTTGAGGTCTCGACCGCGCCCGGAACCGGATCGTTGAAGCTCGGCCAGCCGGTGCCGCTCTCGAATTTGGTCTTGGACACGAACAGCGGCTGCCCGCATCCGGCGCAGGAAAATGTGCCGGCGCGTTTCTCGTAATTGAGGGCGCAGCTCCCGGGCCGCTCGGTGCCGTGCCCCCGCATCACTTCATATTGCTCGGGGGTGAGCAGCGCCCGCCATTCCTGCTCGCTGCGCGTGACCGCAAACTGCTTCTCCGCCATGCCGCCGCCTCAGGCGTTTCGGTCGAGCAGCTCGATCGAGACACCTTCCGGCCCGCGCAGGAAGGCGACGCGCACGCCCGGGCGCACCGTGGTCGGCTCCCGCGTGAACTCGGCGCCCTTGGCCTTGAGCTCGGCAACCACGCCATCGATGTTGCTCACCGAAAGCCCGAAATGATCCAGTCCCTGATAAGGGGTGGTGGGCGGCGCATTGACGCCATCCCCGGGGGCAACGGGTGCGATGAAGATATTGGCACCTCCAAGCTTGAGGTCGATGCGCGGCTTGCCCTGCTGCATGCTGCGAAGAACCTCGGCGCCGAACATGCGCTGATAAAATTGCGCCGTCGCCTCCGGATTAGGGCTGCGCAGGTGGATGTGATCATAGGTGAACTGCGGCATCGTGCTGCTCCTTCAGGTTCCGCTTTTCGCACCGGGACCGGCGACGGTTGCGATCTTGGTCGCGGTATGCATGTGGCCGTCCCAGCGTTTGGCAAACGCCGCCGGTATATCGAACTGGTCGAGCACCCGCGCCACGATATGATGGACGATATCGTCGATCGTCTGCGGATGGTTGTAGAAGGCCGGCACCGGGGGCACGATCGAAACCCCCATGCGCGCAAGCTTGAGCATGTTCTCGAGGTGAACCTCGGAGAGCGGCGTCTCGCGAACGACGAGCACCAGCCGTCGCCGCTCCTTGAGCACCACATCCGCGGCGCGATGCACGAGGTGCTCGCCGTAGCCGCTGGCGATGCAGCCAAGAGTGCGCACCGAGCAGGGAATCACCACCATGCCGTCAGTCTTGAACGAGCCGGACGAGATCGATGCGCCCATATCGCCGGGGCTGTGCACCACATTGGCGAGCCCCCTCACCTGCTCCAGGGTATAGCGGGTCTCGTGCTCGAGCGTGCGCTGCGCCCATTTGCTGACGATCAGGTGGCTCTCGACGTCGCTCGCCTTGAGCGCCTCGAGCAGGCGCACGCCGAAGATCGCGCCGGTCGATCCGGTCATCCCGATGATAAGCCGCCGCATTCGGAACTCTCCGCCGAGCCGCAATAAGCTTACAGCAAGCGCACGAAAATTGCGCGGGGGCAAGCGGTGTACCTCCCCCTGAAAGGGGGAGGTCGACAGCATTTGCCCCGGCCTTGCGCCGGAGCAAATGCTGTCGGGTGGGGGTGCGGTCCCCGCCGCGCGCTTCGGTGGCTATCGCGGCCGCGACTTGACCCCCACCCGGCTCCCCCCGATCAAGTCGGGGGTCGCCAACCTCCCCCTTTCAGGGGGAGGTATTTGACCGTGGTTAACGAAACAGGTGGCCGAATCTCTCCTGAGCGATGCGGCGCTCCTCCGGAGTCGGCAGGTTGACCTTCGGGAACTTGTCCCGCCAGTGCCAGGGCCGGCAGGCATCGATGATGGCGCGGCTGTTGGTGTTGTCGCCCACCGCCTTGCGCTCGGGCTCGATGCGGGGATCAAGCGGGGTCGACCAGGCGTTGCGGATGATGTCGATGGACGTCGCAGGATCCGAGCGCGTGAGCATGGCCCAGATCAGCTCCTGCAGATCCGACACGTCGATGTCCTCATCGACCACGACCACATAGCGTCCGCAATAGGCGCCGACGTGGCACATCGCAGCGATATGGCCGGCCTGCTTGGCATGGCCGGGATAACGCTGGGTGATCGCAACGCCGAGGAGGAGTCTGGCGTTGCCGACCTCATGCGCCCAGGCCGCGGTAACCCCCGGCACCCCCGCCTTGGTAATGCTCTCGCGCAGCAAGGCGGATCGCAGCACCGCACGGTAGCGGCAGATCTCGTCGGGCGGGCGTTGCGGGGCACAGCCCAGGAGAATGGGATTGTTGCGGTAGTAAACCGCCTTCACGTCGAGCACCGGCTCAGGCCGCACGTCGCTTGCGTAATACCCGGTCCACTCGCCGAACGGCCCTTCGGTCCGCTCGTTCCCGGGCTGGACGAAGCCTTCGAGCACGATCTCGGCGTTGGCCGGAATGGGCAGGCCGGTAACAGGACCCTTGATCACCTCGACCGGTTTGCCCCGCATGCCGCCGACGATCTCGTATTCGCACACGCCATAGGGCACCTCGCTGCAGGCCATGAGGAAGGTCATCGGATCGCCGCCGCAGACGACCGCAACCGGCATCGGCTCGCCGCGTGCCTGATACTTGTCGCGCATCTGGCGCCCATGCTTGCCCGGGGAGATATAGAAGCCCGCGGTCGTGGCATCGTGGATCATCACCCGGTAGGTGCCGCAGTTGATCCAGTCCTCGTCGGGGTCGCGGCTCACATTGAAGCTGCCCGTCCCGATGTAACGCCCGCCGTCGGGCTCATGCCATTTGGGCGCGGGAAATCGGGTGATGTCGATCTCGGTCCCCTGCATGACGTTGTCGAGGATCGGGCCGCGATCGACGTAGGCAGGGGCGATGCGCTGCATCGACGCCATGAAGCTCGTCCGGAAGCCTTCGCTCAGATCGACCTTGCCGAGATCCGGCGGGAAGCCGAGCGTCATGTTCTTGCGCTTGCCGCCGAAGAAGTTGACCAGCACGCGGCTACCCGGGATTGTTCCGGGAATCGCATCGAAGACGAAGCAGGGGG
Organism: uncultured Alphaproteobacteria bacterium; assembly: GCA_963841705.1. Classification (GTDB taxonomy): domain Bacteria; phylum Pseudomonadota; class Alphaproteobacteria; order Rhizobiales; family Xanthobacteraceae; genus VAZQ01. The sequence continues at coordinate 33,331 of CAWJDY010000022.1, read as the reverse complement.
CGTTGTCGTCATGCAGCGCAACCTCCGCAACCATCCCGATGTCCTGCTGCCAGGAGAGCCCGCTCACATCCTTCACCTCGCCGAGCTTGCGCGCCTCGTCGAGCCATTCACGCAGGTCGTCGTAGACGATCCGCGGCGCGATATTGGAGGAGGAAGCTGCGGCGGGATTAGTCATGGGATCCTCTTAGGATGCTCATAGCATGCTCACTGTCGTCCACCGCTCAGTATAACCGATGGTTTGCCAGCGCAAATTGACATTGCTCAACCCGCCAGCGCCAGACCTCGAGCCTGGGGGACAGAGCTCGAATCTCAATCAAATACGCCGCACCGACGATAGCTCTCGTACTCGTCCTGCGACAGCCCGATGAGGTCGCGGAAGACAAACTCATTGTCGGCGCCCACGCATGGCGCCGGCCCGATGATATCGCCCGGAGCCTCGGCGAGATCAAAGCCGGGAAAGCAATAGGCGTGGTCCCCCATCTCGGGATGGCGCCGCACCCGAAACTGCCGGCGAGCAAACAGCTGCGGGTCTCGGAACAAGCCGGCCATGGTGACGACGGGATAAGCCGCGATCTCGGCCGCCTGGAGGCTTTCCGCTGCCGCTTCGGCGCTTCTCCCCGCAGTCCACGCTGAGATGAGGGCATCGAGCGCCTCGGTGTTGGCCCGGCGCGATGGGACGGTCTCGAAGCGCGCATCATTGGCGAGGTCGGGATGACCTATCAGCTGCGCCAAGGCGCCGAATTCGTCCTCCGACCAGCATGACAGCGCAACCCATTCCCCGTCGGAGCATCGATAGGCGCCATGGGGGACAGCGTCAGGATCGTCATTCCCGCAGCGCTCGGTCAGGCGGCCGGTGGTAAAGAAATCATGCAGCGCCGCGCCGATGAACATGAGGCCGGATTCGTATTGCGAAAGATCGATCAGCGCGCCCTTGCCGCTTCTGCGGCTGCGGATCACGGCTGCCATGGCGGCGGACGCGCCGGTAACCGAGGCGATGTAATCGATGTAAGGCCCATAAAGCAGCATCGGCGGGCCGTCCGGCACGCCGGTCAGCCCGCACAAGCCCGCGAGCGCGGAGAGCTGTGACCCGAACCCGGGCTGGTCGGCGCGCGGCCCGGTCTGCCCCATGTTGCAGGTCGACAGCATGACGAGCCGAGGATTGAGCTTGGCGAGCGCCGCAAAGCCGAGCCCGAGGCGCTCCATCACCCCCGGCCGCATGTTCTCGATGATGAGATCGCACCATTGCGCCATCCGGTGCGCGAGCGCGATGCCCTCGCGCTTCTTCAGATCCACCGTGACGCTGTATTTGGAATCGTTGAAGAAGGCGAAGCAGCCGCTTCGGTTGTAGCCGGGACGATTGTCCTTGAACGGCGGATATTGAATGCGAAAGCCGTCAGGCCGTTGGCGCGATTCCACATGGATGCTGCGCGCGCCGTAGTTGGCCAGAACCTTGCCGATGTGCGGACCCGCGGCATAGCCGCCGAACTCGAGCACCTTGACGTCGGCGAGCGCCTGAGGAACCGCGCTCACCCCGGCGCTCCCGCGCGGCGGCGGGGCGGGTCAAGGGCAACCGGCTCGCCTGGAGCGTGGCGCAGCGCAGGCCGCGCGCCGTCAATCACCGCGAAGCTGCCGCAGAAGCGCTCCCGCGAGCCGGCTACGGTCTGAAAGAAACCGCGCGCCTCAAGCTGGGGATCGCTGGCAATATCGGCGACGGTCGACACCGGATAACCCAGCATTTCACGCCGATGTGCTTCGATCAGGAACTCGCGCTTGGCGATCCCGGAAAAGAAGCGTCCCACCGGCGATTCGACGGCATCGACCTCGGCCTGATCCGCCTTGGTCGGATCCCAGGTCTTCCAATCGATATCGGCGAGCACGCCCAACTCTGCCCCGCGTTCGCGCATCCAGGCAACGAGCTGCGCGTTGGTGCGCCGGCCTGCCACCCCGCCGTAGAAGATGAAATTGATGTAGCCGTCGCGGCAGGGCCAGAACACGCGGTAGCGCGCGCCCTTGATCGAGCGGCCGGTGATGAAGGCGCCCGCGCGGGTGGGCTCAATGCCATTGAGGTCGACAAAGGCCGGGGCATGGGAGAGCGCGGTAACGACGCAGGCCTGCCCCGAGACCTCGACCAGGTCGCCATGCCCGGTGGCATCGCGGCGGTAGAGCGCGATCAATGCGCCGCTGGCGGCTTGTGCCCCCGCCCAGCCGTAGGACTGCGGCTCGCTTACCCGCACCGGCATGCCGTCGGGCTCGCCTGCGAGCGCCATCGCACCGCCCGCAGCCATGATTTCCAGATCGGTTGCCTTCCAATGGCTGCGCGGACCTTCGCGTCCGAACGGCGCAATCGCGACAACGACGAGGCGGGGATAGTCCTGCCTCAGCACCGCTGGATCAAATCGAGCAGACAAGGCAGGCGAACCGGGCGTGAGCAGGCAGATGTCGGCTGTCCCAATCAGCTGGTCCAGGCGCTCTCGGTCCGCAGCCCCTCCCGGCTCGAGCTCGAGCACGCGCTTGTTGACGTTGGACGCGCGCCACTGCGAGCTGGACCGATCGCTGCCGCGCGGCTCGATCTTGATGACGTCGGCACCGAGGTCGGCGAGCAGGCGTCCGGCGAGCCAGCCGAGCCGATCGGTCGCGTCGATAACCAAGACATCGGACAGCAGCATCTCTACGGTCAGCGGCCGCTGCGGGCGAGCGAATGCACCCAACCCGACATGCGCGAGCGCGCGTTCTCGATGTCCTTCTTGCTGAAAAAGTCCTCCGGCTTGACCTTGTCCACCGGATAGACCGGGCGCAGGAAGTCGCTCTCATAGCCGAACGGGACGGTGGCATCGATGCCCATGCCGCCCTCGAAATTGGTGTTGGACGCGGTCCACTGCTTCTCGCCGGCCGTCATGCGCTCGGCCGGCATGAACGTCTGTCCGCGTCCGCCCGGAATGGGATTAAGGATGTCGGTGCGCGGATTCACCCGTGTGGTGAGGCACCACATGATGTCGTCCATCGAATACGGATCGACATCCTCGCTCACGGCAATGGCGAGGCGCATCCCCTGCGAGCAGGAGAGCGCGGCTGCGAGGAAATTGCGCTGCCAGCCCTCGTCTATCTGGTGACGTTTCTTCACCTGGATGACGCAGCCGCCCCAGTCGGTCATGCAGTACGGGATGACGACATTCTGCACGATACCGGGCTGCAGCCGGTTGCAGAGCTCGTAGATCGCAGCCTCGCGCACGGTCGTATCGATGTTGTGATCGTCGAGGGTATGCACGCCGAGCGCAAAGATGATCGGCTTGGTCTTGGGATCGCGCATGGTGATCCCGGTCACGTGGAAGGTCGGCGCCTTGTAGGCCTTGCCCATGTAGCCCGCCCATTCCGGGTGGAAGTGGAAGCGGCCCTGGATGCCGGCGTCCTCGGATTCCCTGGTCTCGAAGCGCCGATCGCGCGGATCGACATAGCCTTCGAGCACAAGCTCGGAATCGGCGAGCGCCATGGCGTTTACCGTGCGCGCCTTGACCAGGCGCATCGGCGTGCCCTGCACCGCGCCGGCAATGCCGATCTCGTCGCAGCCCATGGGCAAGACGGCATAATCGAAACCGGCGCCGGCAAGCAGGGTGCAGGCCGGCGGCACGCCGAAGCACATCGTGATCGGCACCCGCTCCTTTGACTTGTAATATTTGTTGACGACCTGCCACATGTGGGAGCCGGGGGAAATCTGAAACGTTCCCACGTTGCCCCAGCGGAAATTCATGCGGTTGTAGCCGAGGTCGGAGCCGCCATCGAACTCGGGACCGGTGACGCAGCGTATGCCCGAGCCCACCGTGAGCTCCGGCTCATAGGTGGTGTGCCGGATCGGCACCATGTGCTCGTTCACGTCCTGCGGCGCGGTGATCACGTGCTCCTGGCAGGGAGCTTCGTCCTGGGAGATCTCGACCGGCTTGAGCGGATGGCTGAGCGCATAGGCGAGCTTCTTCACCCGTTCGGCATCATCCTTCCAGCCGAACATCTTGTTGATCACCTTCATGTCGCCGAACAGGTTGGTCAGGACGCGGTGATGGGACTTGCCTTTGACGTTGCTGAACAGAACGGGACAGCCGCCATCCATGTGCTTCTGCAGTCCGGTGACCTCGAGGTCTGGATCAACCGGCTTGTCGGTCTCGATCAGGTCGCCCTGCTCGCGCAGCCAGTCGAGGGTGCTGCGCAGATCGGAGGGATGCTGCTCCCGGGCCGGGCTCGGCTTTTCCTTGCGCATGGGCTTTTGCATTTGTGGGGCTCCCTTGGTCGAGCCAGATGCGGTTAGCCGCGGCTCGAGCCATTGCGGCGGTATACTTGCTGCGCCCGATCTTATTCTCATGCGGGGGCAGGTTTCAAACCAGCCCCACGCGCTGTCCTCAATCCGTAGGGGCGACCCACGCCCTCATCCGCCGATCCACCACTTCGAGAAGGCGAGGCCGTGCCTCGCCGCTACGAAGGAAGAGAGCTCGCGTGTGCACGCTTCTTCAAGTGCGCGCATGCGAGGGATCAGGGCTTACGGTCCTGCGCGTTCCAGTAGCGCTCCAGGTTGGAGATCAAGGCGGGGCTGAAATGACAGTAGGCCTGCTCGCGCGCATAGACCGCGAAATAGGACCGAAAGACATCGAACGGCTCCTGCCCCACCCGCAGCGCACGCCGGTTCCCTGCAGCGCTCACCACCCCTGACGTGGTCAATCCCGTCACTACCCGCTCGAGCGCCGCATCCATCGCGTTCGGCTCGACGATGTCATCGCAGATGAGCCTGCCTTCCGGGCTGTCGCATTCCAGGCGCCGCTCATATTGAATGGCCTGGCGGGCGATCCGGTCGCCGGTAAAACGTGGCAGCCGCAGATTCGCCGCGCCGGGGATGATGCCTTCCTTGCGCGCAGGCAGCGTCAGGAATGCATCCCGCGCGGCGAGCACATAGTCCATCACCAGCAAGGCTTGGCAGTGTCCGCCAATGGCGAAGGCTTCGACCGCGGCGATCCATGGCTTCTCGATCGTCTGCCCGCCGAATTCGTCGGGCGGCTCATCGTCGGCGAAGGCGAGCCCACGAAAGATCTTGTTCACGTATCCCATGTCCCGCTCGAGATACCACACGAACGGGATGCGGCCGTGATAGAGGTGGGTGAGGTTGATACCCGCCCCGAACACCCGCCGGCCCTTGTATCTGGGATGATCGACCGGGCCGCCGCGCATCACGGCGATCTCCGATTTCGGATCGAGCAGGGCGAGGTCGACGCAGAGCTCCAGGCCGTCGAGGGTGGTTTGGTCTTCCGCGTTGAGAAAACGCGGATTGCTCTGGGTCACGATCGCAGCGTTGCCCGACCGACGAACAGACGCACCCTTACGCTCAACCATCCCGTCGCGGTCGAGCTTCGGCAGCAAGGCTTGCGCCTCCGGCTTCGGCAGCAGCATGGCGTGGCAGAGATGACGCCCGCAAGCAGGGCTGGTCAGCACGGCGGAGAGGAAAAGGCCCTGGTCGATCTCCAGGCCGCTCTTGTCGCGTTGCAGCAAGCCTTCCTCGGCGGCGATCTCCTGCGCGCTCGGCACCAATCCGGGCACCAGCTCGGCCGCGCGCAGGACGAGCTCCTCGACGCGCACGAAGCGCGACCGCGACGAGGTCAAAGCATCGTAGACGGCATCGCCATGCCGGCGAAGAAATCGCACGCGGGCATCGCGAGCGATTTTCTCCAGCAGCGCGGCCGCGCGCTGCTCGCGTTCGCTGCGGGATGACTTCGACGGCAGCCGTCCTGCAAGCCGTTTGGCTCTTTGCCAAAACTCTGAGAACTTGGAGCGATCGGTGACGAAGTCGGTCGCCTCACCCGGCGTTTGCCGAAGCCACGCTGAGGCCTCGTCCTCAGGGAGGTCAGCGCCGAGCAGGCACTGGAGGTCAGCAGAACTGGGGGACAGCGCAGTCATCCATGCTCCTTCGCTCCGGCTTAGACGGCGCTAGCTCATTCGCCGCCATCTCGGAGAACGCCACAGCCGGAAATTCGGATCGGACAGTGCGGAAATTTCCGGCTATACGCCGACCAGGGAGAGACATCATGCAGCCAAGTCTTCGTCCAGGTGAATCACTGACCAAGCATATTGTCGTCGACCGCGAGCGTACGATCTCGTTCATGGGCGAGGGGGCGCGTACCTACTCCACTCCGCGCATGATCAATGACATCGAGTATACCTGCCGCGAGCTCATCCTTAAACACGCCGACGCGGGCGAGGACTCGGTCGGGATGGAGGTCGCGGTCAAGCATCTCGCGCCCACGCTCATGGGCATGACCGTCGAGATCACCGCCCGGGTCATGTCGGTGGAAGGACGCAAGGTCAGCTTTGAGATTACGGTGAAGGACGAGCTCGACAACGTCGGTACCGGCAGCCACACGCGTTTCGTCGTTGAGACGGCAAAGACCCTCGAACGGCTCAACGCCAAGGCCGCCCGCTTTGCCGCACTCAAACCCTAGCGCTGCCGGGCAGCCATGACCGAGGAGCAACTCATTCTGGTCGATGAATCCAACCGTGCGATCGGGTCGGCCGGCAAAACGACCGTCCATCGCACCGGCCTGCTGCATCGCGCCTTCTCCATCTTCGTTGTGGACGATAGCGCGCGCATCCTGCTGCAGCAGCGCAACGCCAACAAATATCACTCCGGTGGATTGTGGGCGAACTCGTGCTGCGGACATCCGCGCCCGGGCGAGCGCACCGCGGCGGCGGCGCGCCGGCGGCTTGGGGAAGAGCTGGGCATCAGCAGCGCGCTCTCATTTGGGTTCTTCGCGCGCTACAACAGCGATCTCGGCCATGGCATGCAGGAGAACGAGCTCGTGTACGTCTATTTCGGCCGCCTCGCGGCAGAGCCCAAGCCTGATCCCAACGAGGTTGCCGATATTGCCTTGCTGACCTGGGATGAGATCAGCCGCGGGATCGCACGCGATCCCAGCGCCTTCACGGTCTGGCTCAATCATTATTTCCGCGAGCACGGGGCCGAGATCAGGCGGCTCGCCAGAGAGGCCGCGCTGCGGTGACGCGCCTTGCAGGGCGGATTAGCGGTACTGCGTCACAAGTTGCCCCTCGACGTCATTCCGGGGCGCAGGAAAATCGGCCGTGCCGATTTGCCTGCGAGCCCGGAATCCATAACCCCAAGCAGTGATGTTTGCCACCGCAGCGCAACCCACTTTCATCACAACTGCACGGCCTGTGGTTATGGTTTCCGGGCTCGTCGGCAAGTCGGTGAAACCGACTTGCCGACGCCCCGGAATGACAGCGTAGTTTGTGACGCAGTACCGCTAACCCACCCGATCGTCGCCTTCAAACATGCGCTGCTGCGCCTCGGCGGCGGCGTCTTCCAGCGTCATGAAGACGGCGCCGGCCGTGTGCAGCGTTTCCAGGAGTTGCTCCAGCGCCAGCATGCGGTAGCCGCGGCCAATGACATAAGGGTGCATGGTGTAGGTCAGCACGCCCCATTCGACGCTCTGCTGCATGTAGCGGAATTCGTCCAGCCAGCTCTCCATGACCGCGCGCGCCGACTGCAGACCGGGCAGGACAGCAGCCGCAGTGCGCACAAACTCGAAATGGGGATAATCGTCCAGCGACCAGCTGATCGGCATTTCAATGAGCGCCGTCTCCTCTCCGCGCTGGAACGGCTTTCCCAGCTCCGCCCGGTCGCCGCGGCGCGCGCGATAGGGCCAGTAGTCGCCGCCCATGAGGCTTGAATTGTAAGTAAAGCCGTGGGCGAGCAGGAGGTCGACCGTGTGCTCGCTCAGGTCCCACGCCGGCGAGCGGTAGCCGCGCGCCTTGCGGCCGCTCAGGCGCTCGATCGCCGCATTGGCACGCACCAGATCCGCCTCCTCCTCCGCCCGGCCCTGCTGTGCCGGCGGTACATGCGCCCAGCTGTGATGCGCCACTTCGTGCCGGTCGCGCACGACTTCGGAGCAGGCGCCGGGATGGCTCTCGATCGTGAATCCCGGGATGAACCAGGTCGAACGCAGCCCGTACGCTTTCAACAACGAGAGAATGCGCCGCGCGCCGATGAGGCCAAACTCGCCGCGCGACAGCGGCGTTGGCGTAGTCATGCCGCGCGCGATGAAACCCGATTGCGTGTCGAAATCGAACGTGAGACAGACGATGTGGCGCGGCAACGCAATCCTCCTTATGGCAACCGGCGATGAGCATGACGGAGCGGACCTGGGCGGAGATGCTGCAGACGTGACCGCCTGATGCTGTCATTCCGGGGCGCCGGTGATCGTAGGGGCGGGTTTGAAACCCGCCCCTACACGCCGGCGAGCCCGGAATCCATAACCCCAGCCAGCGCGGTGGGTCTCGTGTCCCGTCACAACTCACGGTCCGTGGTTATGGATTCCGGGCTCCGCTCGCCGTGCTCGCGGCCCCGGAATGACAGTGAACGACGTCACGCAGCGGCGGCGGATTTGGCGATCGCCGCGTTCACGCGCGGCAAGACCTCCTCGGCCATCAGTTGCATGGAGCGCTTGTTGAGCGTCGGCTCGACCCAATCCATTCCTGCATAAACGAGCTCGCCGAAATCGCCGATCTCCTCGCGCAAGGCGAGGATCCGGTCGACCACCTTGCTGACGCTGCCATAGATCACGCAATGGTCCATGACGTAGTCGTGGGTGATCTCCTCGTCGGGTTGGTCCTTGTAGGACTTGAACACGTAGAGCCGCTTGCCGCGTTTCATCTTGGCGCGCATCTGGTGGTAATAGAATCGGTAGGGGCTGTTCTCGTCATAGCGGGCATATCGGGCAGCGACCTTGTCGTCGTCGTGAACAAAGATCGCGCGCGCCACACGCCAGTCCTCGACCTTGGCCTGCGCGCCCGCCTCGGCCTTGCCTTTGCAGTAATTCTCCCAATGGGACTTGAGGTGCTGGGACAGCAGGAAATTGGCGGAGAGCGGATGGAAGTCGCGCTTGCCCATCAGCACCACTCCGGGGGAATAGGGCGCAACCACCGTGCCGACGATCTCGGGCCGCGGCTTCTGAAAGGGTTTGCCCATGTAGCCCACGCCGAGATCGAGCGTCATTGTGCGCGCGGTTGAGACCTTGTAACGGTTGTCCGGCAGGTCGATGTCATAGGGCGGCTCACCCTCCCAGATGGCGAGGATGACATCGATCGCTTCCGCAAACATCTTGTTGCGATCCTGCTCGAGGATCCCCAGGGCTTCCGCATCCGACGTGAGAGCTCCGGGACTGACCCCGAGGATGAAGCGCCCTTCCGCCAAGTGATCGAACATCGCGGCCTGCACCGCGATCAGGACAGGGTGCATGTGGGAGAGGTTGGCAGTCCCGGTTGCGAGCTTGATCTGCTTTGTGGCCGGGATCAGGGAAGCCTGGAACATCATGCTGTTGGTGATGTTCTCGCAGGCGTCGGTGAGATGCTCGCCCATGAAGGCGTCGTAAAAACCGAGCTTGTCGGCGAGAATGATGGCCTCGCGATCCTCCTTCAGGGTCTCGCTCCACGGCCGGTGCATCGGGTGAACCGGCATGGTGAAATAGCCGAGCCTCATATGGTTCTCCGGCTTCGCGTTCGATCATGACGCGCGCAGTCGTTTGGTCGGGCGCTGTTGTGGCCCAATTCGATGCATGCGCACAAGACGCCTCGGGGCGCCAGGCACATGCCGATTTGCTGGTAGGGGCGGGTTTGAAACCCGCCCCTGCAACCTGGCCGACCAGACGCCATCCAACGCGTGCGTCTAATGCACGATCATGCCGGTAAACACATAGGCCTGGAGCATGACCAGAATGCCGACAAGACAGGCAAGCGCAATCGAATGCCAGAACACAAAGCGCAGGATGGTTCCCTCGTGGCCGAACCAGTTGGTCGCGGTCGAGGCAACGACGATCGATTGCGCGTCGATCATCTTGCCCATGACGCCGCCAGACGAGTTTGCTGCGCCCATGAGGATCGGAGAGAGGCCGAGCTGTTCGGAGGTGATCTTCTGCAGATTGCCGAACAAGATGTTCGAGGCCGTATCCGATCCGGTCAGCGCAACGCCGAGCCAGCCGAGCAGCGTGCCGAAGAAAGGATAGAGCACGCCGGCCGCCGCGAAGGCGAGCCCGAGTGTCGCGTCGATGCCGGAGAGCCTGGTCAAGGTTCCGATTGCGAGCATCGCGGAGATGGTGATCAGCGAGTACGCGCAAACCTTGATGGTGCGACCGTAAGCGCCGACCAGCGCAACGGGGGAGAATCCCATCAACAAGCCCGAAATGATGGCCGCGATCAGCATTCCCGAGCCGGTATAGGAAAGCCAGGTGAAGCTGAAGACCGCGCCTTCCGGCGTCGGCCGCGCAACGATGGGCGGCACCTTGTTGATCATGTTGTGCAGGTCGGGAACGGCGTAATTCCAGGTCGCCCAGGGATTGACTTGCGCCTTGAACCAATTTGTTCCCCACACAAGCAGGACCACGCAAACGATGATCCAGGGCAAGAGCGACGTCCAGACCTGGGCGGTGCTTGGCTTCGCGGTGGCCGGCTTTGGTGGCGGCCGATCGACGGCGGACGCGTCGTGGCTGCGCAGTGCCGGTGATGTCCACAGCTTCTGCGGCGCCCACGCCTGGAGGAACAGCAACAGGCACGCCATGGAGATGAGCGAGGCGCCGATATCGACGATCCATGGATTGATGAAGTTGGAGATCAGGAACTGCGGCACGGCGAACGAGACGCCCGTGACCAGAATAGCCGGCCAGATCTCGATCATTCCCCGCCAGCCGGCAAAGGCCCAGATCAGCCAGAACGGCACGATCAGGGAGAAGAACGGGAGCTGCCGCCCAACCATCGCGCCCAGCATGAACGGATCGAGACCGGTGACGCTGGCAAGGCCCGCGATGGGAGTGCCGAGCGCCCCGTAGGCAACTGGCGCAGTGTTGGCGATGAGCGAGAGGCCGGACGCGGCAAGGGGTGAGAACCCAAGGCCGATCAGGATCGCGCCGGTCACCGCCACCGGAGTGCCGAAGCCGGAGGCGCCTTCAAAGAAGGCGCCAAACGCAAAGGCGATCAACAGAAGCTGCAGCCGGCGATCGGTGGTCACCCCACCGATTGTCGTCTGCAGGGTCTCGAACACGCCCTTCTCCACCGTGAGCCGATAAAGGAAAATGACATTGAGCACGATCCAGCCGATCGGGAAGAAGCCGGTCACTGCGCCCAACACGGTCGCGCGCAGGGACATGCCGGCGGGCATCGTGAACACGAAAATGGCGATGAGGTTAGCCACTATCAGCGCGATGATGGCGGCGATGTGCGCCTTCACCTTGTTGGATGCGATCAGCGCCAGCAGCGTGACGACCGGCAAGGCGGCGCATAACGTCGATAGCGCGCTGTTGTTGAACGGGTTGTAGACTTGGTTCCACATCGTTTCCTCCCTCTCCTAATTCTCAGTGTTGTTTTTATTTTTTGCGCGAGCTTGCACGCTATTCCGATCTAGTGGATTGCTGTTTGCACCCTCATCCCCAAGAATGAGCCGACCTGGCCCGGGCTTTACAGTTGATCAGGAATGATTTCCCCATTCGACGCGAGCACCCGGATGGGCGGATCAGACCCCCCTTCGCCCTTCTACCCGTACTGCCTCACAAACTACTCTAGCCCGTCATTCCGGGGCCGCGAGTGCTCGGATCGGCGCTTCGCGCCGTCCGAGTGCGAGCGGAGCCCGGAATCCATAACCACAGGCCGTGCAGTGATGAAAGTGGTTACGCTGCGGTGGCACACATTACTGCTTGGGGTTATGGATTCCGGGCTCGCAGGCAAATCGGCACGGCCGATTTTCCTGCGCCCCGGAATGACGTCGAGGGGCAACTTGTGACGCAGTACCACTACCGCAACAAGCGGCTGATCGACAATGATCGAAGTCAGGCGCACGGGAGGTGATGACCCGCTCGAATTCGAGGTCATCGTGCGTGAAGCGAGCGGCGAGACCCGGCATCAGGTCACCATGTCGCAGGCCACCTGTACGCGGCTGAGCGCGGGCCGGCACACGCCGGAGCGCTGCCTGGAAGCGGCATTTCGCTTCCTGCTCGACCGGGAGCCGAAGGAATTGATCCTGCGGCGCTTCGATGTGGCAGTGATCTCGCGCTACTTCCCCGAATTCGAGCGGGAGCTGCCGCGCTACCTGCCGCAGGCTTGAGGAGCCGCGGCGCACCCAGCTACCGTGTTAACCACGCCGGGGTGCAGCCAATAAGGCTTTGTTTTCCAAGGAGTCCTGCTTTTGCGCTTGGCCCCCCACTTTGCCCTTGTCTTTCCCAAGTCTGGGGATAGGACTGTTTCCGTAAGCTCGGGCCGGTGGGGTCACCTGGACCAGTCGTCGGCCGGAGCTTAGGGCTTGGGGAAGCCTGTCGGTCGGGGGGATTCGCATTGCACAGCCAACCGGTGTTGCGCTCGCTTGTCGTGTCCGTTGCGGTCGCGGCTGCCGTTGCGCTTGCCGGATGCAACTCCGAGAGCGCCCTGGACGTCAACGGACGCCACATGCAGCCGCTCTCCGAGCGCATGCTTGCCGACCTCGAGAGCCGCGGCATGGCGAAGGAATTGCCGATCCTGGTGCGCATCTACAAGGAAGAATTGGAGTTCGAAGTCTGGAAGGTGGACAAGACCGGGCGCTTCGCGCTGCTGCACACCTATCCCATCTGCCGCTGGTCGGGTGACCTGGGCCCGAAGTTGCAACAGGGCGACCGGCAAGCCCCCGAGGGCTTCTACATGATCACCCCCGACCTGATGAATCCGAATTCCAACTACTACCTCGCCATCAATACCGGATTCCCCAACACCTACGATCAGGCGAATGGGCGAACCGGCCAATTCCTGATGATCCATGGCGATTGCGCCTCAGCCGGCTGCTACGCCATGACCGACGAGCAGATTGCCGAGATCTACGCGCTCGCCCGCGAAGCCTTCTTCGGCGGCCAGAAGTCATTCCAGATCCAGGCCTACCCGTTCCGGATGACGCCGCTCAACATGGCGAGGCATCGCAACTCCCCGCACATGGCCTTCTGGCGGATGCTCAAGCAGGGCTACGATCATTTCGAGGTCACGCGGCTGGAGCCTAAGATCAACGTTTGCGACCGGCATTACGTGTTCGATGCGCAATCCTCCGGCAAATTCGATCCCGCCGAGCGATGCCCGGCCTATGGCGTACCGCAGCAGATCGCGTCGGCCGTGCGCAACAAGGAGCGGCGCGACGAGGCGCAGTTCGCGCAGCTTGTCAGCCGTGGAGTTGCTACGGTTGCGACCACCACGGACGGCCAAGGCGGGATGAACGCCACTTTCCTCGCGGCGGTGCGGGCGCACGGCGGGCCGGGCAGCGACATTCGCACCGCCTCAGGCACGATCCCGGGCCACGTCCACCCGCCGGCCGAGTTGTCACCGGGACTGAGCACGGCCAGCCTGTTCAGCTTCGCTTCTCCCGCCTCGAGGCCCGCGCCAGTGCAGGTGGCCTCGGCAACACCGGCCTCGGGCGGTGGGGTGTTCGGCGGCCTGTTCGGGTCCAAGCGCGAGACGCAGAGTACCGACACGCGGACAACGGCTGGGCAATCTCCACAAGCAAAATCCGCGGCGGCCACAACGACGGCAAGCACCGGACATACCACGGCTAAAAGCGGGACCGCCTCGAAGGGCAGTGCGAAAACCACAGCCGAAGGCAAGAAGATCGCCACCGCCAAACCGCAGTCTTCGCCGGCGCAGAAGACCGCGAGCGCGGAGGCGGACGCAAAGCCGGCGAGCACAAGCAACCTTCTCGCTGGCGCGGCACCGACGGTACCAGCCGGCAGCTTTGACAGCCGCTTCGGCTTCTCGCGCTAGCCCAGCTAACCGTACTGCATCACAAACTACGCTAGTCCGTCATTTCGGGGCCGCGAGCGCTCGGATCGGCGCTTCGCGCCGTCCGAGTGCGAGCGGAGCCCGGAATCCATAACCACAGGTCTTGCAGTTGCGATGGATGTGGTTGCGCTGCGATGGCACACACAACCGCTTGGGGTTATGGATTCCGGGCTCGCAGGCAAATCGGCACAGCCGATTTGCCTGCGCCCCGGAATGACGCCGCGTTCTGTCGAGCTCGTTCAGCCACAATGCTCTATTGCGTCGTGCTCTGTCCGGTTCGTTCGCCGCCGTTCATATTCAAACATTGTTTTTGTTATGGATTTCCCGTTGGCTTCGTTTGCGGAAGTTGGCTTCGTTTGCGGAAAAAGACGATGCGCAACCGAACCACGACAACCTGCTCGGGTTCGTTCGGCGAGATTGTAATGAGGGTGCCGGAGCGGCTCGGGTTCGTTTAGCCAAGATCACGCACATTGCACCCCACCCCCTTGGGTTCGTTCGGCCGCATGCTCTTGCATACACCGAAGCGCGTTGGGTTCGTTCGGCCAAATAATAGAAGCCGCGTCGGCGGGCCTCCTCGGACCACGGCTGCGGCGGCCGTTCCTGCGGCTCGCCTCGCGTCTTGTTTCGCTGATCATGCTGGCTTCTGGGCTATCTTGTTCCTGTTATGTTCTAACAGAAATCCGCACCAAATACAAGCAATATTCTTGGCGCTTTTGCCGTTGTGGAGTTGGGCGACGCAACAAGCTCCGCAATACCTCCCCCCGAAAGGGCAAGTGTATACTTGACTGACAGGTTTCGGCCATGCCACAAGAAAAACGACAGGCCGACGTTGAGGTTACCCCAGAAATGATCGCTGCGGCTCGCTCCCTGCTCTGGGACGAGCAGGTCAGCCCATGGCAAGACCGCGACGAGGTGCTGGTCAATATTTACCGCGCCATGGAGTCGGTGCGATCACATCCTGACCCGTCATAGCGCAGCGCTCGAAATGGGCCAGGGCGCACGAGATTTTTGCCGCCTCGTCCCGGATCGCCCGAAGGTCACTCACTGATCGCTTCCTGTAGCTGCCGGTCTTTACCGCAACAGCTTCTCCGATGCTCGGGTTTCCTTCCGGGGTCGGTATCTGGTCGGCAGGGCCGATGAATAACATGAACGACGGCCCAACGGCATCGGACGCATAGATCGCGTGGATGAAATCGTTTCGCCCCTTGGAAAGAGCCTCCATCCGAGCGAAGATGTTCTCCGCGAGATCGCGCAATCCCTGAGTGGCAACCTTGGTTCGCGCGACCTCGACAAAAATGTGCGCGTTGATCTTGAGGCTTGCCGAATGCATCACCGCGAGCATTGCGTCGTTGGAAATGCCCGTCATGAAGCACACACAATGTCCGAGGAGATATTCTATCTGTCCGTGAATGGCAGCGATCTCGCCGACGAGCTTTAGTTCCTTGTCCTTCAACGGAATATGAAACGCAGGATCGGGCTGCGACATGCCTACCTCCAAGAAGACGGACGATCCGACTCAAGATCCAGAGTTCCAAAGGCTGGTGCAGCATTTTCTGACCACGCCGCACAAGCCGCATGAGCAGATGAAATTAGGCAAGCCACATAAGCGAAAGGATAAAAATCCAGTTAAGAGCAAGACTCGACGGCGAAGCGGCCAATCAGATCGCTAGGTTGATTACGGCAGCCCTTTCCGCGCTCGAATTGCGGCTTGAACACAGATGTCACGGGATTCCTTTATCTTTGTCACCACTTGCGGAGGAGGTTCTCTACCTTCGCTGAAAAAACGCAACTCGGGACCAGTCAGCCTTTGAAGTGTCTGCTCTGCAAAACATCGGCAGTAAGTTTCGGTGTGCATAAGAGCGTTAGGACTTTGTGGGTTGTCCCTTCGGCTTTTTGCGCAACTATCCAGAACGCCTCTGGTGTACTCATCTTGCCCACGCGCGGTTTTGATCTCACCCATTTCCTTTTGACGGGATTGCTCACCGACGTAAGTGAGGAAACAAGATCCTACTATAAGGCATGCCCACAGGACGACGGGACCACGCGCTTTTTCAGCCCTAAACCGGAAGAAGGCCCATACGAGAATGGGTAGAATGGCCGTCGCTGCATAAATGACAGCCATTGATCCGATTATTTCGCCGATCACCGCCGCTGGCAAAGCCGCAACTGGCTCTTGCATCTTCATGAAAAGCGTGAAAGCGAGCGCGGCTATAAAGTAGCCAATGAACGCAGACGCAATTGCAAATCGCGACATCGTTTCACTCTCCAACGTCGGAAACCCTGAGAGCATCACATGGCTGATATCGCACCGCAACCTGGACCTGTTGAGTTTACGGCAGAAGAGGAGAAGGCCATGCGGACTGCACGGCGAATCGGTCGCCAAGTTGGGAACATGGCTTCGGGAAGCGATGCCTACGAAGCTGGTCGCCAAGTTGGGAACATGGCTTCGGGGCCACAGTAACGTAAATGACTATCGCCTCCGAGTCCGAGCTTCCTCAATCGCTCGCCGAATGTCAGCGATTAGTTGGTTCGCTTCCCTGGTGGACAGAGCCAGCCTTACGGGAGCATCATCGGGTTCTTTTCCAGCAACGCTTGCAAAGAGAGTCATTTCTACGACGCCGGTGTTCCCGCGCACTGCGGGCTGTTGCGTCGTGGGCAGATGGAATGGCGGCTCGCCTAGAAACTTAATTTTACCCATGCCTGTTCCTCTGCTTCTGACGCTTGCGCCAGCGCAAAAATCTCTTCGCTTTTTGTCTGTTAGTTCTCGGTTTTACCAGCGGCACGATAGGTCAGCCGTCTGCCTTCGATGCCTCGGACTGCCAGCGCCGCACGTTCTCCGTCTTTGACTTTGCGGGTATTCCATTTGAAATCCCACTCATTCAGATACCGGTGCAGATGCGCTTCGCTGATCGAGTGGTGTGTGCCGTAGACCGCGCGCTTCATCAGGCTGAACCGGCATTCCGCTGTGTTGGTGTGGGCGTCGCCGCGCACGTACTCGTCGATCTCGTGATTGACGGCTTCGTGGCGAGAGAATTGCTTGCCGACGCGGACATATTGACCACCCTGGTCGGTCATCAGCGCTGACTTGCGATCGACATGAGAGAGGATGACTGGACGCAAGGTCTCGCCGCTGACGCTGGCGGTGCGGAACGAATGCGAAAGCCCGTCGCGCTCGACCAGGGCAAACACGACCTGCTTGCCTTGTCCGCCGATATTGCCGCGCTTGCGCTTGCTGACGTGCTTGTTCTTCTCCTTGCCGCCGAAATAGCTCTCGTCCGCTTCGACCGTCTTACCTTCACCACCGAGAGGACCGACCTTGGCGGGCTTCATGCCTTCCCGAATGCGGTGGCACATGAACCACGCCGATTTGTAGGTGATGCCGAGCATGCGGGAGAGCTGCTTCGCGCTCATGCCCTTCTTGCTGGCAACCATCAGATGGCTGGCAAGCAACCACTTATGCAGAGGGATATGCGATCGCTCGTACAGCGTTCCGACGCGGACAGTGAACTTGTCCTGACACTCGGAGCAGTAGTACCAGCCCTTTCCCATGGAGGGGCCATCGACCGGCCTTACGGTATCGAGTTGGCCGCAGAAGGGGCAGACTGGACCGTCAGGCCAGCGTGACGCCTCCAGGAACTCACGCGCCTTGTCTTCGTCGGTGAACGTTGGATTGGTAAGATCGCACATGGCTACCCTCCGAGAGTTGAAGGATGCCACAAAACGGCCCGTCAGTCAAGTATATACTTCCCCCCGAAAGGGGGAGGTCGGCGACCCCGACTTGTCGGGGGAGCCGGGTGGGGGTCGCTCCCGGCCGCGATCCGCCGAGGGCAGGACCCCCACCCGACAGCATTTGTCCCGGCGCAAGGCCGGGGCAAATGCTGTCGACCTCCCCCTTTCAGGGGGAGGTATGGAGTTTCCGATGAGGCAACATGCGAGTTGCGAGTTGGGAGCGGGCGCAATAGCCTCCGGCGATAACGGTCGAGCAGGCTCGGCGATAATCAACAATCAGCAGAGGGAGGATTGGATGAATACCCCGCAACTCAGCCGGCCCTGGCGGCGCCGGACCATTCTCAAAGCTGGCGTTGCTATCGCCGCGGCGCAGGTCGCCTCGCCGTTCCTCATCAAGGCGCGGGGCGAAACGCCGGTGCGGATGGGACTGGTCGATCCGTTGACCGGCGTCTATGCCGCCATCGCGCAGGGCGAGCTTGACGGCGCAAAAGTTGCGATCGACGAGGTCAACAAGCAGGGAGGCATCCTCGGCCGACCGGTTGAGCTCCTGGTCGAGGACTCGGCCAATGACGTGGGGATCGGGGTCCAGAAGACCCGCAAGCTCATCGAGCGCGACGGGGTCAACTTCATCATCGGCGACGTGAATTCCGGCATCGCCATCGCGATGGCGCAAGTCACCAGCGAGAAGAAGGTGCTGCACATTGTTTCGGGCGGGCACACCGACCCGATCACCGGCTCGAGCTGTACCTGGAACGTGTTCCGGGTCTGCAATTCGACGACCATGGATGCCAATGCGATCGCCGATACCCTGATCAAGACCTTCGGCAAGAAATGGTATTTCCTCACGCCCGATTATGCCTATGGCCATTCGGTGCAGGCGGGTTTCGTCAAGAAGCTGCAGGCGCAGGGGGGAACGTTCGCGGGATCGCTGATACCGCTTGGCACCACCGACTACTCGGCCTATCTCATCAA
Source organism: uncultured Alphaproteobacteria bacterium (assembly GCA_963841705.1). Lineage (GTDB taxonomy): Bacteria > Pseudomonadota > Alphaproteobacteria > Rhizobiales > Xanthobacteraceae > VAZQ01. Next base: position 14,812 of record CAWJDY010000022.1, on the reverse strand, counting down.
CGCCAAAGCCTACGCACCGCAGGTGCTGATTGACGTGATGGGTGGAGGCGACCAGGTTTCGAGTCTTAAACAGTTGGTTCAATTCGGATTGGACAAACAAATGGCGATCGGAGGCGCGCTGTTCGAGCTGGAGAGCTTGCGCGCGGTGCCGGACGAGGCGCGATTGGGCTGGTGGACCATGGAATGGTGGTGGGATCAGCCGAATACGCCGCACGTCGCCGAGTTCAATGCCAAGATGAAGGCGCGTACCGGCCGTGCCGCGACTGCGCGCAATTGGTTCGGCTACACCTCGGTTTGGACCTTGGCGCTGGTTGCAAACCAGGAGCACACGCTCGAGGCGGTGAAGCTCGCGCACGCGCTTTCCGGATTCAAGCTGCCGCCGCAAGTTGCCTTGCAGCCCCACGCGCCGGAGTATCGCGCCGGCGATCATGAGCTCATGAGCTCGGTGTTCGTCGGCGAGGCGCATCCGCCCCAAGGCGATCCGGACAACATGTTCACGGTGAAGGCGCTGGTGCCGGGAGCGCAAGCTGCAGGCCCGGTCGAGGCGACCGGCTGCAAGATGCAATGGCCGGTGTAGGGACACCGCAGGGCGGGTTAGCGGTACTGCGTCACAAGCTACGCTAGCCCGTCATTCCGGGGCCGCGAGTGCTCGGATCGGCGCTTCGCGCCGTCCGAGTGCGAGCGGAGCCCGGAATCCATAACCACAGGCCGTGCAGTGATGAAAGTGGTTACGCTGCGGTGGCACACATCACTGCTTGGGGTTATGGATTCCGGGCTCGTCGGCAAGTCGGTGAAACCGACTTGCCGACGCCCCGGAATGACAGCGTAGTTTGTGAGGCAGTACCGCTAATCCGCCCTACGCGGACGATGACGCCCGAGGATATCGCGCCATGCTCACCCGTCGCCGCGTGATGGTGCTCTCGGCCGCGCAGGCATTGGCGCCGAGTTTTTGCGTTGGCGCGGCGCGGGCGCAAATGCCGAGGACCGCTTACCCCAGCAAACCCGTGCGCATCATTGTGCCGGTCGCTGCCGGCGGCCCCACGGATCTCGTCGCGCGCATGCTCGCCGACAAGCTTTCAAAGCTCTGGGACCAGCAGGTCGTCGTCGAGAACAAGGGAGGCGCCGGCACCAATCTCGGCAATGAATTCGTCGCGCGCGCCGACCCTGACGGATACACGGTGTTGTTCGGTACCGCCTCGCTGGCGGTGAACACCAGCCTCTACCGCTCGCTGAGCTACGATCCGATTGCGGACCTTGCGCCGGTCTCGCTGGTCACCCAGCTCGCTTATTTCGTCTTCGTGCCGAACTCCTCGCCGGCGCATTCGATGCAGGAGCTCATCGATTACGCGAGATCCCGTCCCGGCAAGCTCACCATGGCGTCCCCCGGCACCGGCAGCGCGCCGTTCCTGGCGGAGATGCTGTTCCTGCAGATGGCCGGCATCAAGATGACGCACGTGCCCTATCGCGGCGCCTCGCCCGCCTTCACCGACCTGATACCGGGGCGCGTGGACTGCTATTTCGGCAGCGGCGGATTGCTGTCCTACGCCCGCTCGGGCGTGGTTCGCGTCCTGGCGAGCACCGGAGCGAAACGCGATGCGGCGGCGCCGGAGCTGCCGACCATCGCAGAGGCGGGCGTGCCGGATTACGACGTCACCGCCTGGCAGGCGCTGTTCGTGCCGGCCAAGACCCGTCCTGAGATCGTGCGCAAGATCAGCGCCGATACCAATACAGCTCTCCGCGACCCGACGATCAAAGACGAGCTGGCCAAATCCGGCTACCTGGCCGAGGGTTCTTCACCGCAGGAACTCGAGCAGTTGCTGAAATCCGAGATTGCCAAGTGGAGCGCCGTGATCAAAACGGTCGACCTGAAGATCGATTGATAAGCAGCAGAGGGGCATGTTGTTGATGAGATTGTTGCACAGCGACGCAGCAAGCTCCGCAATACCTCCCCCTGAAAGGGGGAGGTCGGCGACCCCGACTTGTCGGGGGAGCCGGGTGGGGGTCACTCCGGGCCGCGATCCGCCGAGGGCTGGACCCCCACCCGACCCCTTTTAGGGGGAGGTATGGAGTTTCCGCCCTGCCATCGAGTCAAAATGCGACTGCCCTGCCCTTACAGGGGGAGGTAAGGCGGCTCTTCCAAGCGATTGGCGCTGCGTCCATATAGGGGCGCATGTGTGGACGTGTCGTTCAAAGCAGCAGCCCGCCGCGCTATGCCTTCGTCGACGGCATGAATGTGCGCGACAGCCGCGTGAGCAATTACCCGCCACGCTGGAATGCGGCGCCGAGCCAGGAGCTGCTCGTCATCCGCCGCAATCGCGACACTGGGCAGATATCGCTCGATCCGCTGCGCTGGGGTTTGATCCCCTACTGGTGCAAGGATCCAAGCGGCGGGCGCAAGCCGATCAACGCCAAAGCCGAGACGTTGCGCAGCTTGCCCAGCTTCCGCGAGGCTTATCGCAAGCGGCGCTGCATCGTGCCGGTCGACGGCTTCTTCGAGTGGAAGGCGATAAGGGGACAGAAGGCGAAGCAGCCGTTTGCCATTGCGATGAAGGACGGCTCGCCGTTCGGAATCGCCGGGCTGTGGGAGAATTGGAAGGACCCCAAGTCGGGGGAATGGATCCGCACCTTCGCCATCATCACCACGAACGCCAATACGCTCGTTGCAGACATTCACGACCGCATGCCGGCGATACTGCCGCCGCCGGCTTACGCGCGCTGGCTTGGGGACGAGCCGGACCCGCATGATCTGCTGCGGCCATTTCCATCCGAGGCCATGCGGATGTGGCCGATCTCGACGCGCGTGAACAAGCCCGAGAACGACGACGCTTCGATCCTCGATCCGATCGAGCCGGGCGCCAACGCGGCTTAGCGCTTCGCAACTCGCTCTCGGCGTCATTCCGGGGCCGCGAGCGCTCGGATCGGCGCTTCGCGCCGTCCGAGTGCGAGCGGAGCCCGGAATCCATAACCACAGGCCGTGAGTGATGAAAGTGGTTGCGCTGCGGTGGCACACATTACTGCTTGGGGTTATGGATTCCGGGCTCGCAGGCAAATCGGCACGGCCGATTTTCCTGCGCCCCGGAATGACAGCCTAGAGCAGTTTGTGGCACAGCAGCTTCACTCCGTCTTTGCCACGCCGATCAGGTCGATCTCGACCAGCGCGTCCTGCACCAGCAAACCGGTCGTGCCGATGGTGGTGCGCGCCGGAGGAATCTCGAAATATTCCTTCCACACCTCGTCGAAGCCGTTGAAGTTGTTCAGATCGGTCAGGAAGACCTGCGCTTTGACCACCTCTCGCAGTGAGCTTCCCGCCGCTTCGAACGTGCGCTTGAGATTGTCGAGTATGTAACGCGTCTGCAGCTTGATGTCCGAGCTGTAGTAGGGGAAGCTCGGATGCCGCCGCGCTTGCGCCGGCATGCCTGATTTGAAATCGCTGGCCAATTGGCCGGCGGCAAAGACAAGCCCACCAACCCTGTAGGCCTCGGTATAGTTGGCGAGCGGTTGCGGCGCGTCAGACTTGATCGCCTGCTTGCTGACGTTCTTGCCCGGGACGAAGCCGATCAGGTCGATCTCGACCAGGGTATCCCTGACCAGGAGGCCAGTCGTTCCCACCGTCGTGCGCGCCGGCGGGACCTTGAAATATTCCTTCCACACTTCGTCGAACGCATTGAAATTGTCGAGGTCGGTGAGAAACACCTGCGCCTTGATTACATTGTCAAGCGAGCTTCCCGCCGCCGCGAAGGTCTTGCCGAGATTGTCCAGGATGTAACGGGTCTGCAGCTTGATGTCGGAATTGTAGTAGGGAAAGCCCGCGCCGCGTCTTGCTTCCGCCGGCACCCCGGTCTTGTAGTCGCTGGCGATCTGCCCAGCCGCATAGACGAAATCGCCGAGCCTGAAAGCCTCGTTGTAATGCGCCAGCGGGCGCGGAGCAGCCGACCTGATGGTCTCTTTCTCCATTCCCCTCCCCGGGACGAACCCGATCAGATCGATCTCGACCAGGGTATCCCTGACCAAGAGGCCAGTCGTCCCCACCGTCGTGCGCGCCGGCGGGACTTTGAAATATTCCTTCCACACTTCATCGAAGGCGCAGAAATCATTCAGATCGGTGAGGAAGACCTGCGCCTTGAACACATTCTCCAGTGAGCTGCCTGCCGCTTCGAAGGTGCGCTCGAGATTGTTCAGGATGTAGCGGGTCTGCAGCTTGATATCCGAGCCGTAGAAGGGAAAATTGGGGCGCTTGCGCGCTTCCGGCGGCACGCCGGTCTTGTAGTCGCTGGCAAGCTGCCCGGCCGCAAAGATCCATGGGCCGGCGACCATCGCTTCCGAATAATTGGCAAGCGGGCGCGGCGCACCCGACGCGATGACTTCGACTTTCATCGCATCCTCCCTGTCTTCATTTAACGATGCAGGTCGGATCGATCTCGATCAAGGGTCCGTCGAACATGATCCCGGTGCTCGGCACAAAGGCGAGTGCCGGGCTCTTCGACGCATCGGGAAAGCGTTCACGCCATACCCGCATGAAGCCGCGATAGTCGCGCCGCGGCTCGATCAGATAGACGCGTGCATGGTGGCAGTGCGCCCAATCCGTGTCGTTGGCTTCGAGCTGCTTGGCCAGCAGGTCCAGGAGGAAGCGAGTCTGCGCCTCGATATTGGAATAGTGATGGGGCAGCGCCGGCGGCGAATGGTGGTGCGACATGAAATCGGCGCTGGGTACCTGACCGGCAAAGAAACGCCATTGCCCCGCCTTGAGTGTCGGCGAGAAGTTGACCTTGCGCACCTTGACCGGGTGCCAATTGATCCCCTCGAAGGATTCCTGCTTCTGGTGATCCCGGTCGGGCACGAGCACGGTCAGGTTGGGAGCAAACACCGCCCCCGGAACGATGAGACCCTTCACTCCCATGGAGCTGCGACAGGGCGGCAGCGGCATGTAGCGGCTCCAGATTCCGTCGACGTCATGAAAGGTGAGCAGGTTCGGCTCGTAGAGCTGTGACTCGATCGCCTGCTCCAGAGAGGTGCCGACCTGCTTGAGAACGCGATTCATGCGATCGAAGACATACTCCGCCTGCATCTCCGCATCGCTGCCGTAGTTGGGAAAGCCAGTCCGGCGCCCCACCGCGATGCCGTTCTTGAAGTCGCTGGCGGTGAAGGCGGAGCAGAACACCAAGTTCCCCGCACGGACGGCATGCGAGGCACCTTCGGCCGGCACCGGGTCGGATCCTTGCGGATCGTGCAGCACTTGCGGCTTGAGCTTAGAATCTTTTGCGAGCGCTACAGCATCAATGTTCAGGCGTGCGCCATGGAACGGCAGGGTATCACCGATTTCAACGGTCGTTCGCGCCGGCGGATTGGAGGGGAAATACGCGTTCCACACCAGCTTGAATTCGTAGAAATCGCTGGCATCGACCAGATGCACATCGGCTTTGAGCACGCGGTCAAGCGATGCGCCGGCCTCGTCCAGCACCTGCTTGAGGGATTCGAGGCAATGCCGCGTCTGGATTTCCATCAACGAAGGCTGCACTTCACCCCGTGCAGCATCGATTCCAACCACCCGGCCCGCTTCATCGACCGGGTAGATGGAGGACGTAAAGACGTAGTCGCCTGCGCGCACCGCACGCGGCACGGGCACGAGCGGCGACGACCCGAACCGCCTAAGACTGATCTTGTTTGGCATGATGCAAGAGCCTCCTCAGCGACCCGCGCAACGTCAGCGGGCGTTGGCCTCCTGGCCGTTCTTGATGATCACGACGATCGCCTGCAGGGTCGGGTCTCCCTTTGCATCGAACTTGAAGTGACCGCGGGCCCCGTCAAACTCGACGGTCCTGAGCGCATCGCGAATCTTGGTCCGGTCGAGGGAGCCTGCCTTTTCAATGGCGAGCTCGGCTGCGGTCATCGCGTCCCAGGCCTGCGCGTGCACATAATCCGGGTCCTTCTTGTAGGCGTCGCGGATCTTGGCAGTAAGAGCTTCGGCGACCTTGTTGCCGGCGACCGCCGCCACGCTGAAATGGGTGGGATAGTATGCGCCTTCCGCCGCGCTTCCCGCGAGCTCACGGAACTTGGGATGCGCTTGCCCGTCGGAGCCGAAATACGGCATGTCGATTCCCATCTGATTTTTTTGTTTGATGATCAGTGCACCTTCCGCATAACGGGACCAATCGACCATGATGTCCGCGCCGGATGCCTTGATACGGCTCAGCTGGCTGGTGAAATCGAGGTCCCCGCGGGCGTATCGCTCCTCGGCGACGATCTGGTAGCCGTATTTGTCGCCTCTCGCCTTGAAGCCCTCGAACCCACCCTTGCCGAAATCGTCGTTGACGTAGATGAAGGCAAACTTTTTCTTGCCGGCGAATTTTTCGTTGATGAAGTCGACGAGGTCGGCTGCAAACTTGGTGTCTGGGATAGCCGAGCGGAACACCCACGCATTGCCCTGGGTCGTGATCTTCTGTGCCGTTCCGGAAATGACGATTTGCGGGGTCTCGCTCTGCTGCGCCACCTGCGATGCCGCAAGGCTTGCTGGACTCGAAATGCTGCCGAGCAGGATGACGACTTCATCGCTCCCGGTGAGACGCTTGGCGACGCTGACGGCCTGCTCCGGTTTGCCCGCATCGTCGCCGTATATCGGGCTGATTTTCTGACCGAGCAAACCGCCGGCCGCGTTCTTTTCCTTCACCGCGAGATCAACGGCCTCGCGCAGGCTTTGGCCATAGCCGGCGGCATCGCCGGTCATGGGACCGAAGACGCCAATTTTGACGTCGGCGCGCGCTGCGCCGAGGCCGGCGAATATCAGGGCCACCGCCAATACTGCAGGCGACTGCCAGCAGAGATTGCAGAGTTTCGTCATGTTCACCTCCATCACACCCGAAGAGCTCAAACTCATCAGTTCTCTCGTCATGGCTGGAACAAGTCAGGACAAGTCCGGGCATGACGGCGAATGTTGCTCAGTGCATCGTTCTGCCAGTCGGATCGCCATTCTTGCCCCCGCCGAGATAGCTGGCAATGACCCTGGGATTGCGTTTCAAGGCGGCGGAGTCGTCGGCCAGGACGACCCGCCCGGTTTCGAGAACATAGCCGCGCCCCGAAAGGGCAAGAGCGATGCGCGCATTCTGCTCAACCAGCAGGATGGTCATGCCGGACCGGCGAAAAGCCAGGATCGCCTTCGCCACCTCCTCGACAACGCGCGGCGCAAGGCCCAGCGACGGCTCATCCAACAGCATGAGCCGCGGACGGGACATGATCGCGCGGCCGAGCGCGAGCATCTGCTGCTCGCCGCCCGACAGGGTTTCGCCCAACTGGCGCCGCCGCGCCTTGAGCTGCGGAAAGATCGTGTAGACTTCATCGAGCGTGCCGCGCACGACCGCCGGATCCCGCACCAGGTACGCCCCAACATAAAGATTGTCTTCCACGGACAGGCGGGGAAAGACCTGACGACCTTCCGGCACCTGCGCAATACCGCAAGCGACGATCCGATCGGGGGCGAGCCCGCCGATCTCATTTCCCTCGAACCGGATGCTGCCGGCACGCGGCGCGAGCAGACCGGAGATGGTTTTCAAAGTTGTCGTCTTGCCAGCACCGTTGCCGCCGATGAGAGTGACGATCTCGCCTGCATGGATGGTGAGGGATACGTCGCGCAGCGCCGCAACCTCGCCATAACTGACCGCAAGTCCTTCGATCTCAAGCATAGGCTGAGATCCGTTCCTCGAGACCGGCCCGACCCAGATACGCTTCGATCACGGTCTCGTCGCTCCGTATCTCCGTGGGAGTGCCTTCGGCGAGCTTGTGACCGTAATTAAGAACCGTGATCCGCGAGCAGGCGGCCATGATCACATCCATGTGGTGCTCGACGAGCAGCACTGTCACGCCCTGCGCATTGATGCGGCGGATCAGGCCTACGAGAGTTTCCGCCTCGCTGGCGTTAAGGCCGGCTGCCGGTTCGTCCAGCAGGAGAAGGATTGGGCGGGCAACGATCGCACGGGCGATCTCAAGAAGCCGACGATAGCCGTAGGCAAGCGCGGAGGCCGGACGGTCGGCCTGATCGGCCAATCCGACAGTCGCGAGCGCCGCCATGCTCTCTCGGGTCATCATCTCCTCCTCGCGACGCTGCCCCGGAGTCGAAATGATAGCTTCGCATACGCCGGTCGTGCCGTTCGCATGAAGACCGATCATGACATTCTGCAGGACCGTGAGCTCGGTAAAAAGCTTCAGGTTCTGGAAGGTGCGGCGGATCCCGCGTGCCGCCAGGCGATGCGCGGGGTCCCCGGTCACGTCCGTTTGCAGGAGCCGCATGCGCCCGGATGTCGGTGCGGTGAGCCCGCTGATGAGATCGAGCGTGGTCGTCTTTCCCGCACCGTTTGGTCCAATCAGGCCGTGGATCTCGCCCGCTTCCAATCGCATCGAAAGCGCGTCGACAGCCGTAATGCCGCCGAACCGACGCGTGAGCAGATCGAGCATAAGGAGCGCGGTCATTGCCAACTCAAGCCGTGCGCGGGAGCCTGCTCTGCGAGCGGCCGCCGCTGCAGGACACGCACCGCCAGGGCAGAGAACAGTCCAGCGAGCCCCCTGTGGCCCAGTCCCATGAAGACGATCAGCATCGCACCGAAAATGACCATGCGATATTCGTCGGCTGCGCGCAGAAATTCAGGGAGCAGCGTGACGACAAACGCCCCGGTAACGGCGCCAGCAAAGCTGCCGATGCCACCCACTGCGACCATCAGAAGAATCTCGATGGACTTCCAGAACGTGAAGTCATTCGGATTCAAGTACTGCGAATGATGGGCGAACAGCGAGCCGGCAAACCCAGTGATGATGGCTGCAACCACGAATGCCTGGCTCTTGTAATAGGTGAGGTCGATCCCGCTGGCACGGGCCGCGTCCTCATCCAGCATGATCGCCTGCAGCGCACGACCGAACCGGCTCGGGATCAACCGGCGCAAGGCGATGAAAGTCGCAACCAGGATGGCAAGGCACAGGTAATAGATCGAGGTCTCGCCCCTGAGCCTCCAAGGCCCGAGGCTCGGCCATGGGATGTTGAGTATTCCAAACGGGCCTCCGGTGAGCCACTCTTCATTCAAAAGCACGAGATGGATGATGATGGTGAAACCGAGGGTCGCGACCGCGAGGTAGACGCCGCGCAAACGCGTGATGGGGACGAGGGTGAGGCTGGCGATCCCGGCAGAGAGTCCGGCAGCGAGGAAGGCAAGCTCGAACGGCAGCTTGTAGGTCGTGGTGAGGATGGCCGAGGTGTAAGCTCCAATCCCGAGAAATGCAGCCTGTCCGATCGACAGCAGGCCCGCAAAACCAAGCAGCAGCTGCAATGCCAGGCTCGCAATGGCAAAGATAATCGCCAGTCCCAGGACATGCACCACATATTTTTGCGGATAGACAATCGGCACGAGGATGAAGAGCACGAGCACCATGATGCGCGCGACCCACAGATAACCGGCAGAAATTCCAGGCGCCGACACCGCCCTCTCACCTTCCTTTGCGGATGAGACCGACCAAGCCCTCGGGCCACACGAGCAGGATAAGTATGAGCATGACCATCCCCACCGCATCCTTGTAGGAGGTGGAGACCCAAATGCCCGCGAAAGTCTCAATCAGTCCAAAGATGATGCCGCCAAACATGGCACCGCCGATACTGCCGAGGCCGCCCAACGTCGCGGCCACGAACGCCTTGATCGCGGGCAGGAATCCCATGTTGAAGGATGCATAGAAGAGTGACCCGAGGAGAACTCCGGCGCCGCCCCCAAGCGCGCCGGCGATCCCGTAGGTATAGGCGGTAATGCGCGTCAGATTGATGCCCATGAGCTGGGCGGTCTCGGGCCGCTGGGCTGCAGCCTGCATGGCCCGACCGGTACGCGTGAAGGCGAGAAAGAGCTGCAACAACAGCATAAAGAGAACGCCCATGCCGATGATCCACACGAACTGGGGAGCGACGTGAGCGGGCCCTAGCGAATAGGCCGTGGTCGCAAACAGCTTCGGATAGGCGATCGGCTCGGACCCCCACACGAGCTGGCCGGTATTCTGCAGCAGGATCGACATGCCGATGGTCGCGATGGTGATGTTCATCAGCGGAATGCGGCGCACGCGCAGCGTGCGGTAGACGCCGACTTCGATCGCAACGGCGGCAAGCCCGCCGAACACCATTCCGACGAGCAGCAAAGGAGCAAACGGCAGCGGCAGCAGGCGGTGCGCGGTGACCCCGAACATCGCGCCCAGCATCACGAGCTCGCCTTGCGCGAAATGCAAGACGCCGCTCGCCCGAATGATCATGGTGAAGCCGAGCGCAATCAGGCTGTAGATGCAGCCGATCGCAAGACCGCCAACCAGAAGCTCGACGAATTGCGACCCGCTCATTGCGCTCGTGAAATCGTCAAGGTGCCCCTCCCCCGTAGAAGTCAGCGTCGTTCCGGTGAGATGTCATCAGCGGTGCAGCACGACCCCCACCCCCAGCCCCTCCCCACACGAACTCGGGTATACCCGAGTTCGTCAATAAATCTGGCCGAAGTCGGATTAATCCGACTTCGGCTGGGGGAGGGGAGCACACCGCGCACGCTGCACGATTTGTATATCAACACAAACGGAACCCAACCTAACCCTGGCCGATGTAGTCCATGCGCCCGCCGTCCACGGTGAGCGTCTGCGCGGTGATCCAGCCTGACTCCGGCGAGGCGAGGAACACAACCGCATTGGCGATGTCCTGCGGCTCGCCGATGCGGCCCAGCATCGTTCGCGCCGCCATGTTTCGCTCCGTCCCCGGCCAGTCCGCCGCGCCGCGGCCGCCCTGGGTCATGTCGGTGCGCACGAAGCCCGGTGCCACGGCGTTCACGGTGATGCCGTGGGGACCGAGCTCGAACGCAAAGCGCCGCGTCAGCGCCAGTACCTCCGCCTTCACTGCCGCGTAGAAGGCGTTGCCGGGGAGCGCGGTGCCGATCGCGGCGATCGAGCTCACATTGACGATGCGTCCATAGCGCCGCGCCCGCATGCTGCCCATGACGGCGCGGGTAGCATGGATCACGCCGTCAACGTTGACCCGGCGCATGCGCGCGACCTGCCCCGCATCGTAGCTGTCGAGCGTGCCCTGCCAGGAGATGGCGGCGTTGTTCACCAGGATGCTGACCGGGCCAAGCTCCGCCTCGGCACGGGCGACCATGGCGTCGACCGCGGCGGGCTCCGCGACGTCTGCCTTGACCGCGATCGCGCGTCCGCCGGCGCTTGCAATCTCCTTGACCACCGCCTCGGCTGCGTCGGCATGGGCGGCATAGTTCACGCAGACGGCGGCCCCACGTTGCGCGAAGAGCCGCGCCGCCGCCCGGCCGAGGCCGCGAGCGCCGCCCGTCACCACCGCCACCTGCTCGCGCCATTGCATCGGGGCCCCCCTCCAGCCGGCTCAGCGGGCGGACCGATGACTCAGCGGTGGAGCAAACTCCGCGATACCTCCACCTGAAAGGGGGAGGTCGGCGACCCCCGACTTGATCGGGGGGAGCCGGGTGGGGGTCCAGCCGCGGAGCGCCGAGGGCCGGACCCCCACCCGACAGCATTTGCCCCGGCGCAAGGCCGGGGCAAATACTGTCGACCTCCCCCTTTCAGGGGGAGGTATGGAGTTTCCGCCGAAGCACGCCGCGCGTGCGGGACCCCTGTGGATCAATTTCACGGGAACGCCGTGTAATAGTGAGGGGCTTACAGTGTTACTCCACCCTGATATGCTGGTGGACGAAGGCAACCATGCGCTCGAACATGTCGCCGGTCTTGGAGAGGTCCGGGGAGTGCCCGGCGTGCCGCTCGGCATCGATATATATGAGCGTGATCTCGCCGCCGGCGTTGCGGTAGCTCGCGACGAAGCGCTGCGGCTCGTTGCCCGGGAAACTCGCGTCAGCGTCCTTGTAGTCATGCAGCACGTCGCCGCGGCCCTGGAACCAGACCGCGGGCGGGGTCTCGACCTTCTCGCTACGCTCGAGCGCCAGCATCGGGTTGCCCTCGGCCATGTTGGCTTCGCTGCGCCAATAGGCGTCCTGGCGCGGGATGATGGACTTCGGCCATTCCGGCGGATTGGGGCCGGCGAGCGCTCGCTTTGCGTGCCGGTAGCGGCTGAGCGGATTGATCACCGGCCACGACATCACGACGCAGCGTACGCTCGCATCCTGCGCGTTCGAGCCGGGAGGGAGCGAAATCGCGGCATAACGCGGATCGTGCGGCCGCATCGCAACCAGCATCGCGAGATGCCCGCCGCTCGACTGGCCCGCGAGGCCCACGAGGTCGGCGCGCGTCTTGAGCGTGCGCCCATTGAGCTTCGCCCAGCGCACCGCGTAGTTGATGTCCTGCACCGAGGCGGGATACGGGTCCTCGTTGCCCGAGCGGAAATCGAGCGCGATCGACACGATGCCGTTCTTGGCCATGGCTTCATGGCGCAGGCGCTCGGTGGTGCGGTCGCTGAGGCACCAGGCGCCGCCGTGGCATTCGACCAGCGCCGGGAACGGCCCCTCCCCGCGCGGCCGGAATACGCGCGCGAGCAGCGGCTTGTCGCCGTGGCGGAGGTACTCGATGTCCTCCACGTCGAATTCATGGGTTCTGGCTTCGAGGACTGCAGTCGTCATGGGGGGCACCTGTTTCATCAATTTAAGCTTGGCCCATCATCGCGCACCGCAGCGACGGCCGCAACGTCCAGGCAGACCGGGGGCAATGGATCCGAGCTCAGCGGTGCAGGAAGCTCCGCAATACCTCCCCCTGAAAGGGATTTAGGGCTATCGCATATGACTTTAAGGATCGTGCGTCGCGTCCCACGGCAAACATCCATGCCTGTCATTCCGGCCGACCGAGCCGGGCTTCGCCCGGCGAGAGAGAGCCGGAATCCAGTAATCACAGCAGCTCGTTCATTCACGCCGGCCGTGGATTACTGGGTCCCGGCTCGCGCGAGCCCGGTTTAAGCCGGGCTCGCTTGGCCGGGACGACAGCCCATATGCGATAGCCCTTTCAGGGGGAGGTATCGAGCGTCCGACTTGCGGCTGAGTCACATGCGACTGCCCTGTCCCCTTTCAGGGGGAGGTATAAGCGTGCCGATCAGAAAAGGAACGCGATGACCAAGCCGCTTCGAGGCGCTGATATCGTTGCCCAATCGCTCGCCCGGCTCGGCTGCAGGCGTGTGTTCACGCTTTCCGGCAATCACATCATGTCGATCTTTGATGCCGCGATCGAGAGCGATCTCGATCTCGTGCATGTACGCCACGAGGCGGCTGCGGTGCACATGGCCGATGCCTGGGGGCGGCTCAGCGGCGAGCCCGGGGTCGCGCTCGTCACCGGCGGGCCCGGCCACGCCAACGCGATCGGCGCCCTGTTCACGGCGCGCGGGGCGGAATCGCCGATGGTGCTGCTCTCGGGGCATGCGGCTACGTGGGAGGTCGGGCGTGGCGGCTTTCAGGAAATCCGCCAAGCCGAGATGGCGGCGCCCGTCACCAAGGCATCGTGGACGGCGCGCTCCGCAGCAACGCTGGGCGATGATGTCGGCAAGGCGATCGGGATCGCGCGGTCCGGTCGCCCCGGCCCGGTGCATCTGAGCTTGCCGTCCGATCTGCTCGAGGAGCGGGTCGAGAGCAACGCCATCGTCTGGCCGGTTGCGCACAGGACGGCCTTGGCAGCCCTGGCCCTCGCAGAGCCGGTTGCGGATGCGGTTCTCGCGGCGCTCGCCGCGGCCGAACGACCGATCATCTTCGCCGGCCCGCTATTGTCGAACGTCAAGGGACGCGCGCTGCTGAACGCCTTGGAGGCAGCGACCAAGACGCCGGCCGCGATCCTGGAGAGCCCGCGCGGCCTGGCCGATGCCACGCTCGGTGCGTTGTCCGATCTGCTGCGGCGAATCGATCTGATCGTGCTGCTCGGCAAGGCGCTGGATTTCACCACCCGCTGGGCGTCGAGCCCGGCATTCGAATCCGGCGTGCGGGTCATCGCCATCGACCCCGAGGCGGCGCTCATCGAGCGCGCCGCAAATGAGAAAGGCGAGCAACTGCTCCTCGGCTCCATCGCCGATGTGCGCAACGCCGCGGAGACGCTCATCGCCCGTGCCGCAATGGCCAAAACACGCAGCAACGATTGGCTGATCGAGGCCCGTGCAGCCCTCGACCACCGCCCGACCGCGTGGGCGCATGTCGTTGCCAAGACGGCGGGCCGATTACACCCGGCCGAGGTGTTCCGCGTCTTGCGTCCTTATATCGAGCAAAATGCCGACACCGTTCTCATTTGCGACGGCGGGGAGTTTGCGCAGTGGGGGCAAAGCATACTGCCCGTGCGCCGGCGACTGGTGAATGGCGTTGCCGGAGCGATCGGGGCGTCGCTGTCCTTTGCCCTTTCGGCGCGACTGCTTGAGCCGCAGGCGCCCGTGTTTGCAGTCCTCGGCGACGGCACCATCGGCTTCCATCTTGCGGAATTTGAAACCGCCGTGCGCCGGCGGCTGCCATTCGTCGCCGTGCTCGGCAACGACGCGCGCTGGAACGCCGAGAGTCAAATTCAGCTCAGAGAATACGGCAGCGATCGCATGCACGGCTGCGAGTTGCTGCCCTGCCGTTACGACCAGGTCGTCGCGGCCATGGGCGGCCACGGAGAATTTGTCGAAAACGCCGCCGAGCTGCCGGGCGCCATCGAGCGGGCTCAGGCCAGCGGCAAGCCTGCGTGCATCAACATCATGGTCGAGAGCGTGGCGGCGCCGGTGGTGCGGCGGGATGGGTAACGCTTAGCGCTGAGGAGTCAGCAGGACTTGTCGACCGATCTGATTAAGGTGTTTTTAGATGTGGTGGGCGCACAAGGACTCGAACCTTGGACCCGCTGATTAAAA
>CAWJDY010000021.1:0-35024 GCA_963841705.1 uncultured Alphaproteobacteria bacterium | reverse complement strand
CGCTCCCCGGCGCGCCTCCTCGTCGATGGAGGCGGGTGCCTGACAATGACCTCCATCGCAATCATCAGAAAAATGAAAACCGCCCCGATGGCAAGTCGGGGCGGCACAATTCGTCTTGTTTCGGCATTTCCGGCTGGCGGCCGGAACAACGCAAGGCATTTTAGATATGACTTTTCTAATACCGATTTCCACAAATAGCAATTGCCGATGCGAAGAACAGGTCACCGTCTCGGGCCGTGCGCCGGTCCTGGCGCTATGCCGCGAGCTGATTGCGGCCGGAATCGATCCTGATACGGCGCGTTCTGTGTACCGGCGCGGCCTTCTTGCCTTGAAGGTGCGTTCCATCGGTGCGGCCACCAAGCTGATGTTAGCGAAAATGGCCGCCCTCAGTTCCGCCCAGCGCCCCCCGGGGAGCCGTGGCGCAGCCTCACCCATGCATCTCGCGTTTCCTTCGCGCCCGGCTTGTCGCATGTGAGATCGACAGCATCGGTGTTGCGCTGCGAGCGGGGTGGCTGATGCGGAGGGGGCGCTTGCGTGGCTGCGCGAGGAATACCCCGACGCGTTCGACTATGTCCGGCCAATACCACCGCGCGGTGACGCGTCATGACTATCCGTCGGAAGGAGCGAGCTGCGGCTTATGGACCAAACGGACCACATGCCGAGCTTTATAAGCCTGTAGAGATCAATCTCGAGAGCGCTAATAATCAGGAGCTCGATCAGCTGGCGCAACGGTTTGACAGGAGCCGCGAACCGGCACCTGAGGCACGCGGTGCTGAACTCATATCGCGCTGTGCGGCACAGATAACGCCAAAACAAATCGACTTTTTGTGGCTTGGTCGAATCGCCCGCGGTAAGCACACAGCTATTGCAGGCGAACCGGGTGATGGAAAAAGCCAGCTCTCGATCTACGTCGCCGCGACAATATCGCGGGGTGGCGAGTGGCCGTGCGGCGAAGGGCGCGCGCCTATTGGCAATGTGATTTTTTTCAATGCCGAGGACGGTGCCGACGACACCATGGTGCCGCGCCTAATCGCGGCCGGGGCCGACCTAGAGCGCGTGCACATCGTGAGTGCGGTGCTTCGAGAGGGCGGCAAGGGGCGCCGTACATTCAACCTACAAGCTGATCTCGCGCTGCTCGAAAAGAAGATTGCCGAGATTGGGGACGTGGCTTTGGTCATCATCGACCCGATCAGCTCGTACATGGGCAAGACTGACAGCCACAAGAACGCGGAAGTTCGCGGCGCGCTGGAACCGCTCAGCGAAATGGCGGAACGCCTCAAGGTGGCTATTCTCTCCATCACTCATTTCTCCAAAACTGGCGCAGCCAACAACAGCAAAGCGCTGCATCGTTTCATCGGATCGATTGCCTTCATCGGTGCTCCGCGTGCGGCATTCGCGGTGATCGAGGACGCGGACAATGAGGGCCGAATTCTGCTCCTGCATGCAAAGAACAATATGGCCCCAAAGCCTCAAGGACTTGCCTATCGCTTGGTGCAGCGCATTGTTGGTGAGGAAGGGGGAGGCATCGTTGCGTCCTACATCGCGTTTGACTCCGAGCCGGTCACGGTGTCGGCCGACGAGGCTTTGCGGGCGAGCGATGGCGGTGGCGACAAAACGGCCAAGGCGGATGCCAAAGAATTTCTGCAGGGGGCCTTAGCTGCTGGGGCAGTGCCAGCCGCCGAGATTAACCGCATGGCACGCGACCATGGCCTGACACCGAAAGCCGTCCGATCGGCGCGTGAAGCTCTTGGGGTGAAGATCGATCGCAATGGGTTTGGGCCGGGTTCGAAGTCGCTGTGGTCGCTCCCGAAGGGCGCCATACTTGCCCAACCCCTCCATACTTGCCCAACAAAAAGTTGGGCATCTATGGAGTCTGAGGGCAAGTATGGAGCATCGGCGGAGGGGGTTTTGCCCGCAGCGTCACCCTGCCCACCCGCCAAGGCGGCTACCGCCGGCAACCTCTGGGATGACGATCCGGAACTCGCCAAGGGTATTCCCGACTTCCTGCTACGAGCATTGCCAGTTGCCGAGTTGGTGCCCAATGACCGCGCGCCCGCCCTCGGTCCCCCCGGCGACAGCCTGGACGATTTCAAATGAGCCGCGCCCCCTCCCCATTCCGGCAGGCAGACCTGACCAAGGCGCTCAAGGCTGCGGCGGCCGCCGGCTTGCATGTCACCGGCTACAAGATCGATTCACAGGGGAAGATCGAGGTTGTGATCGGCAACCCGGAGGCGCAAGATTCCAACGCGCCAGCCAGGGAGGGAGGCAACGAATGGGACAGCGTGTGATGCACCGGCCGCCCAAGTTCGTGCAGGGCTTCATCGACCGGCATGGCAAGGCCCGGTTCTATTTCCGCTGCGCTGGGTTCAAAACCGTCCCACTGCCGGGGCTTCCGTGGTCGCCCGAGTTCATGGCTGCCTACGAGTCAGCGATGGGAGACACGTCGCTGCCGGTTGAGATTGGCTCGCAGCGGACGAAAGCGGGGACCATCAATGCCCTAGTTGTCGCGTACTACAAAAGTGATGATTGGCGAAAACTTTCGCCGGACACCACGCGGACGCACCGGCGCATGATCGAACGCTTCCGAGAGCAACACGGGTCGAAGCGTGTTGCCCTGCTACACCCGGAGCATATTCGGCGTATGCTCGGCGAGATCGAAGGTACATCGCACCGGAGGCACTGGCTGCAGGCGATCCGAAAGCTGCTCGCTGCCGCGGTGCCCACATTGCGCCCTGACAACCCAACGGACGGGATCCGAGTCACGCTCAAGAAGGGCACCGGCTTTCACACTTGGACGCCGCAGGAGATCGAGCAGTATCGTCGCCATTGGCCGCTCGGGACGCAACAGCGGCTTGTCGCGGAGTTTGCGCTAGAGACCGCTTCGCGAAAGGGCGAGATCGTCAGGTTCGGGCCGCAGCACATCAAGGATGGTCGCATTAAGATCGAGCGGCTCAAAGGCAGCCGGCCGGTGGACATACCGCTCACGCCAACGCTGCGCGCGGCAATCGACGCAATGCCGAAGGCGCATTTGACTTTCATTGTCACGGCCGCGGGTGCACCGCGCTCCAAGCGGGGACTTGGCAATGACTTCGCCGAGTGGGCAACGGCCGCGGGGCTGCCGAAGCGTTGCAGGCTGCATGGGCTGAAAAAGGGAAAACTCACGCAACTGGCCGAGCAGGGAAAGACTACGCATGAGCTTATGGCAGTCTCCGGCCACCGGACATTAGCTGAGTTGCAACGCTACACGGACGCGGCCAATTACAAGCGGCTTGCGGATTTGGCTATGCTGGAACAGGACGGCAACGAAGGGACTGTCAAACCGCGTGCCCTCAGTGTCAAACCTAGCCGCTAAGCTGTTGAAATCGCAGGCCCATGTCCACTGATTGCCTGTTTCGCGAGGACTCCTACCTCAAGGATTGCAGCGCCACCGTGGTCGGTCTGACGGATGCCGGCGGCATCGTTCTCGATCGCACCGTCTTCTACGCTGCATCGGGCGGGCAGCCCGGCGACACCGGGACACTGCGAGCTGCCAGCGGCGCCGCCATTCGCATCGACGGCGCCGCCTATATTGACCGCGACAAAACGCAGATCGCGCATGCGCCGGTACTCTCGACCGGGCTCGATCTGAAGATCGGCGAGCCCGTGCATGCCGCAATCGACTGGGAGCTTCGCCATGCCCGCATGCGCATGCACACGGCGCTCCATCTGCTCTCGGCGGTACTGCCCTATCCGGTAACCGGCGGAGCGGTCGGGGAGCGCGAGGGGCGGCTCGATTTCGACATTCCGGAGGCCGGCCTCGACAAGGACGAGATCACCGCGAAGCTTGCCGGGATGATTGCCGCAAACGCCGAAGTGCGTGCGCGCTGGATCAGCGATGCCGAGCTCGAAGCAAACCCTGCTCTGGTCAAGACCATGGCGGTGAAGCCGCCGTTGGGAACCGGCCGCGTGCGGCTCATTGAGATCGCAGGCTATGACTTGCAGCCCTGTGGCGGCACGCATGTCCACACCACCGGCGAAATCGGAGACGTACGCGTGACGCAGGTTGAAAAGAAGGGCAGGCAGAACCGGCGTGTGCGGCTTGCTTTCGCATTGCCTTCTGCGGCCTCCATATGACCACGCCGGCCTCGAGATGGTTGGTTTCGACCGAATGGCTTGCTGCGCGCCTCGGCTCCCCTGATCTCGTCGTTGTCGATGGCTCGTACCATCTCCCGGTGGGGGAACGCGATGCGCAGGCCGAATACCTCGCCGGCCACATCCCGGGCGCGGTACGCTTTGACGTCGATGCGATCGCGGACCGCTCCAATCCGCTGCCCCACATGCTGCCGAACGCGCAGCAGTTTGCAGCTGAGGTAGGCGCCCTCGGCATCGCCGATACCGACACGATCGTCGTCTACGAGGCCGGCCCGTTGTTCGCGGCCGCGCGGGTGTGGTGGACCTTTCGCCTTTTCGGCGCGGATCGGGTGTTCATTCTCGACGGCGGCTTGCCCCGGTGGAAAAACGCGGGCCGCCCGCTGGAGCCGGGTGCGGTCACGCGCCCTCCCCGCCCGTTCCGCGCCCGCGAGCCGGCGCCGGGGCGAGTGGCCTCCCTGGACACCGTGTGTGCGGCCTTGCGCAGCCACGCCGCGCAGGTCGTGGATGCACGATCAGCAGACCGCTTCCATGGCCGAGCACCGGAGCCGCGGCCAGGCCTGCGCTCGGGCCATATGCCGGGCGCCCTCAATGTCCCTTACAGCGCAATCCTGGAGAACGGCAGACTTGCCAACCCCGAGACGATCAGGGCCGCATTCACCGCGGGCGGGGTCGATCTCGGCCGCCCCGTTATCACCAGCTGCGGCTCCGGCCTCACGGCCGCGATCCTGTGGCTTGCCCTCGATGCGCTCGGCAAGGAGCCGGCGGCGCTCTACGACGGCTCGTGGTCCGAATGGGGCGCACGCTCCGACCTGCCGATCGAGCCATAACCCGCATTTATCCTGCCTGAGCGAGATGTGCTGCGCTATCCTGTCCCATCTCGGGAGACGGCCGCATTCATGTAGGCCCGCAGAATCGCATTGATCCGGGTCTGATAGCCCCGCTGCCGCCGAAACGATCGCCGGCAAAGTGCTGGTCGCTGGTGCCGTCAGCCGCAAGGACAACGTTGTGGCCTGCGTCATTGAAAACACTGATACCGAGACACTTGATCGTTTTGCGCGGCAAGCGGTCTCGGAAAAGGTCAGCCTGATCGTCAGCGAACATGGTCTCCCGCAATAAGCCACCCGGTAGCAGCAAGGGCGGCAATAAAGGACAGCCATCCATGAAAAACGAGGAGCGCCCCCTTTCCATCGGAGCGTTCAAATCATTTGTGACTCAGTATCAGGCCGCTCAAGAAAAAACGATAGCTATCAAACAAAGAGCCTTCGCTGGAGCATAGTTCGTATCGCCAGGGGCGTATTCAAGCTCGCGCCCAGGGGTGCCGAAATCGCAGAAGAAGTGAGACGAGAGCAACACGAGGCCGCGAGCCCTACCAAGCCCCTTCCTCTCTGACCCGTAGCCCCATCACAGCCGCCAGCCGCGAGACGCGTCGTCGTGAAATAGCAATTCCCTATTCTTCCCCAGACCAACGGGGCTCGACTTCGGCGGGTGCTCCTTGGGGGTACCTTGCGAAGAATACTGAATATCAGTATATGAGGAACCAGGGCTCGGCCATGGACTTCGAGTGGGATACGGCCAAGGAGCAAGCCAACCGCAGGAAGCACGGTATCGATTTCCGAACTGCCGCGAAGCTGTTCCTGGATCCGTATGTTATTGAGTTCGATGATTTCGATAACAGTGGCGAGCTGCGCTTCAATGCCATCGGTCTTGTCGACGGTCGCATGCTCTTCGTCACGTACGCGTTGAGGGGTGACGTCGTTCCTATCATATATCCGCCAGAGGAGCGGAACCAGATGAAAAAAGCAAATATCACGAGCTTTAAACTCAATCCGAAGAAGCCGCCGAAGAGCGATTGGCGCGCCTTCGATGCGATGAGCGAGGCGAAGCGCCACCGCGCCGCGTTGTCCGATCCGGATTGTCCGCCAGCCAGCAAGGCTCAGCTCGCTCGTGCGCGCCGCGTGCCGACGGTGGCAGCTTTGCGCAAGAAATTGAAGCTGACACAGGAGGCATTCGCGGCGCGGTTTCATCTCCCACTTGGGACCGTGCGCGATTGGGAGCAGGGCGCCCATCGGCCCGATAAGGCGGCGCAAGTTCTGCTCACTGTAATTGCGAAAGACCCCGACGCCGTGACACGCGCGCTCGAATTCTGAACAGGCCAAAAAGTGTCTGTTTAGATGCACGTCAGTGAACCCCACCCGCTGATCGGGTAGCAACGGACTTAACCCGGGTGCGCCTCAATCACCTGGCGCTCGGCAATTTCGGGGATTGGTTAGCCGTGCAAGTCGGCTGGGAACAGCCGACTTGGACGGTAACCCACCGTCAAACGCATGGGAACGCCGGCGGGTATCGGTGGGTTACGCCATCGAGCCGGCTGGAGCCGGCAACCGATCTCGGGTTTACCCGAGATCGGCAAACAACGATTGCCCAAGTCGGCTATAGCCGACTTGGGCTGGCTAGCTAATCTAACCCACCCTACGCAGCGGTCGTGATTTAACTTCATCGAAACGCGCTCTAAATCGCTGCAAGGAGGCAGAAAACCGGACAACGCGTGTGCTACCTAACCCGGACAACTCATGAGCTTACGACAGATTTTGCTTTGATATTTTGCTTTGATATTTTTTGCTTTGATATCTTGACGTTGTAACAAAAGTATGCTATGAGTTGCTAATCTTCGAAAGCTGTGAGAGAAGCCCGGCCGGGACTCCCGCGCCGGGCTTTTTGTTTGGCCATTTTTGTTTGGCCAATCGTCTGTCGGCTGTCGTCGGCTTCGCAAAAGGAGGACAATGCATGCAGTTCCAAAAAGGCCAAAGCGGTAACCTGGCGGGCCGACCGCGAGGATCGCGAAACCAGGCATCCATGCGACTCCACGAGATGCTCGATCAAAGCGCGGAGTCGCTCTTCAACAAGGCCGTCGAGATGGCCATGGCCGGCAATATCGCGGCCCTTCGGCTGTGCCTGGAACCACTCCTGCCCACGCATAAGAACCTGCCCACGCATAAGAACGAGCCCCTGTTTTGCGAGATGCCGCCGCTTGCAAAGGCCGCCGACGCCGTCGCTGCCATCGCCGGCATCGCATCCGCTGCGCTCGCCGGCGACGTCACGGCGGACGAGGCTGCCAAGCTCACCAAGGTGATGTCGCTTTACGTCAAAGCCCTTGAGGCAAATGAGTTTGAGGACCGGCTCGCTTTGCTGGAACGCACCGACCTCAAGCGGATGGGAGCGGTGAGAAACGGCGCGCCCATCGCCAGTAATGCGGGCGCCATCGAGAGTGAGCCCAAAGGCTGAACCAAAGGCTGAGCCGATGGAGCTGGCCCGGCATAAGCGCTTGAGAGCGCAGGAAGAACGGCGCAATGAAACGCACACCCATTACCTGTGGAGCCTTTCCCTGTTATTTTCCCTGTTATTTCCTGTTTTTCCCTGTTCCGGATCCTGCCATTTCGGCGGATGTCCTTGCTGGTACTCACTTTTTTGCAGGTTTTGGCTGTCGCCCCGCCCCCCTTTACAGGGATTTGCAGGCAGGGGAAGCCAATGGCACCCGCCCCAACACCGATAATGCGCTTTCAAACCTGCTTTGGCACGAGGCCGACGTTTCGGTAACAGAGAGGATCATGCCTGCTTCACCGAAAGCTCCCGTCGCGATCGTCACCGGCGCGGCACACGGGATCGGGCTTGCCATTGCGCGACCGCGAAGGCGTGCGCGGGGCGCAAGCAATGCGGTAAGCGGGTCCCCCACTGCCTCTCGTAGCCAGACATTGAACACGTGACCAACGGCACGGCACTGCGGTGCTGCCGGTACGCCCCGGCTGCATCTTTCACTGCTATGTCGGTCCGTCATGGAATCCATGCCGGCGCGTGCGCCCTGCGTGATCAAGGGATCAAGTGTGATTTGGTTTAGTTCAGGAGCGCAGGTCCGGTGTTGGTCCAACTCCGGTCTAGCCGTCCATGGCGGGGCCAATGCCCGAGAAGTGCCAACTGCGGACAAGCTGTTGCGTATGCTCTGGCCAGCTGTGTGCCAATGCACAAAACCCTACAGTCAGGCGGCTAGCGCCTGTGGTCGCGACTCGCAAAAATCTCTGACCCGCCCGGCTGCGTGCAGAGCCAGCGGCGTTTCACTGCGCCCCGTTCGAGGGGGAGTAGGGGTAGTGTCTGCGTGAAGACCGGCGTGGTATTGTGGACCTTGCGGTACTAGGCCCGGGCGGTTCGCTCGACGAGGTGATCGAATGAAAAAAGCCGCTAGTCTCATCATTCTTGCTGCCGGACTCCTGGCAACGTTACCACTAGCTCAGGCGCAGCAGACGCATAAACTCCCTCGGATCGCGTTTCTAACGAGTGTATCTCCCGAGCATTCTCCTACCGCCGAGGGCTTTCGCCAGGGCTTACATGATCTCGGCTATGTGGAAGGTCGGTACATCATTATCGAGTGGCGATCATCCCAAGGCAAGTCGGAATTGTTCCCGGCGTTTGTCACCGAGATGATGCGTCTCAACGTCGATGTCATCGTTGTGGCCAATAATTTGGCGGGACTTGCTGCTCACAAGGCGACGAAGAGCATACCTATTGTCTTTTCATCGGGCATGAACGACGGCATTGCCCAGGGTTTCATTGAAAGTCTCGCGCGCCCAGGAGGTAACATTACCGGGCTGGCCAACCAGAGCCCCGAATTGACAGGCAAACGGTTGGAAATACTCAAAGAGGCTATTCCAAACCTTTCCGGCGTGGTGGTTCTCGGCGATCCAAACTACGGAACGGACTATCTGACTGAATCAACAGACATGGAGCGCGCTGCCATGGCTTTGGGCGTGCGGATTCATTCTCAGCTCAAAGCGAGTACGCACGCCGAGCTTGCTGGGGTCCTTGCGAAGATTCCCGAAAATGCCGGGCTCGCGGTAATCCTTCTCTCGTCGAGTACGTTGTTTTTTGCGGAACGAGCTGAGTTGGCAGAATTCGCGCTGAAGAGCCGCTTGCCAATGATGTGCGCGGATCGGTCCTACGTGGAAGACGGTTGTCTCATATCGTACTGGCCGAACTATCGCGATCTCAATCGCCGCGCGGCTACTTACGTCGACAAAATCCTCCACGGCGCGAAGCCGGCCGACCTCCCGGTCGAACAACCGACCAAGTTCGAGCTGGTGATAAACCACAATACTGCGAAAGCGCTTGGCGTCGATCTACCGGCAAAGCTGCTCGCCATCGCCGACGAGGTAATCGAATGACAGCGAGGCTCAGCTTGCTGCGATGCAGCGATGTCGGCAGTGGGTCAAAAGCACGCATTACCGCACCGCAACAACACTGACCGGTTCACCTCAATCAGCAGACATAATCGGAAGAGTAAAAGGCAGAGGTCCATATCACGGATCTGTCGGTGAGCCTATTTGTGCTCCGCATAGTGTCAATGCGGAACGTGGGTTGCGTGTGAGGCTGAGCCCCGAAAAGGCGCGGTCGGCATGGCTGTCAACCCTGATGAGTAGAACGCTCCTTTTATTTCCGTGAAGGGGTATGGCGGGCCCGCAGACACGTTACCCGGCGGGGGTGGGTACTCAGGCATCGCTCACTGAAACCCGTGCTTCAGCGGGGCTGCGGTACAGGGCGCGCGGTTAGTCCCCTCAGTTGATCAATCTCAGCACCGGGGCATTCCACTGACCTACCTGCCAAACGGCACTGGCGGCTTCCCGAGGAATAGAAAAAGGGCGAAGCTCAACTACATGCTTCCGGAGGTAGAGTTACCGGCTTGTTAGACTGTGCAGTTAGACGCCTAACGTGTTTCCTGAAAGCGGATCCGGCGCTCAGTACCATCATCCTCGGTACGCGCCAACGACTGTCCGAGAGCCTCTGTTTTCCGGAGGAGTGTATCCAAGGCCTGGATGGAGGTATTGAAGCACGGCTGCTCCATAGGGCGGACCTAACCGGAACGTGCTGTCGTCGCATCGTTATCGCAAAGAAATCAGCGGCACAGCCTGTAATCCTTCCCCTTACAGGCTGAGTAGTTCGGGTGCATTCCCAGCGCCTCCGGTGTAACATCGCAGTAGCGCGAGTCCCGCAATGCCAGCGGATAGCCCGGCATCGATGGAAGCAGACAAGAACACCTCGCGCGGGAGGCGCCCATGATCTTTCGTCAGCTGTTCGACAGCACTTCCGGCACCTACACCTATCTCCTCGCCAGCCGGCGCGGAGGCGAAGCGCTCATCATCGATCCCGTCCTGGAGAAGGTCGACCGCTACGTCCAGCTCGTCCGCGAGCTCGACCTGCGGCTGGTCAAGGCCGTCGACACCCATATCCATGCCGATCACATCACCGGGCTTGGCGCGCTGCGCGACCGCACCCATTGCGTGACCGTGATGGGCGAACGCAGCAAGGTCGATGTGGTGTCCATGCGCCTTTCCGAGGGCGACAAGCTCACCATCGAGGGCGTCGCCATGGACGTGCTCTATACCCCCGGCCACACCGATGATTCCTACAGCTTCCTGCTCAACGATCGCGTATTCACCGGCGACACGCTGCTCATCCGCGGCACCGGCCGCACCGATTTCCAGAACGGCGATGCCCGCGCACAGTATGACTCCATATTCAACAAGCTGCTGCGGCTCCCGGACGAGACGATGGTCTTTCCCGCGCACGACTACAAAGGCGAGACGGTCTCGACCATCGGCGAGGAAAAGCGGTTCAACCCGCGACTGCAGGTCAGGGCCATCGACGAATACGTCGAGGTGATGAATAACCTCCACCTGCCTAATCCGAAGATGATGGATGTTGCGGTTCCTGCCAACATGCGCGTCGGTCTCGCCCAGGACGAGATTGCACGACGCGGCTGGTCACTGACCGCATGCGAGGCAGCGGCCCTCATTGGCCGCTCCGACGTGGCTTTCATCGATCTGCGCGAGCGCGGCGAACGGGAGAAGCACGGCATCATCCCGGGCTCGCTGCATGCGCCCTACCCTGATCTCCCCGAAAATGTCGCAACGGGCGGCATGCTGCACGAGCTTGCCTGCGCCACCGGCAAGCGCATCGTGTTCTACTGCGCCTTCGGAGAACGCTCGGCCATGGCGGTGCAGGCGGCCCAGGATTCCGGCATTGCCTCAGCCTGCCACATCGCGGGCGGCATCGACGCATGGAGAAAGGCGGACGGCCCGCTGGTGCGTTAGCGCAATATCTGGCTGAGAAACAGCTTGGTGCGCTCGTGCCGGGGGTGATCGAAGAACGCCTGCGGCTCGTTCATCTCGATGATCTGGCCGGCATCCATCAGGATCATGCGGTTCGCCACCTGGCGGGCAAACCCCATCTCGTGGCTCACCACCAGCATGGTCATCCCGTCGAGCGCCAGGCCCACCATGGTATCGAGCACCTCCTTGACCATCTCCGGATCGAGCGCGGAGGTGGGCTCGTCGAACAGCATGATCTTGGGCTGCATGCATAGCGCCCGCGCGATCGCGACCCGCTGTTGCTGGCCGCCCGAAAGCTGGGCCGGATATTTGTCCGCCTGCTCCGGGATGCGCACGCGCTCGAGATGATGGCGCGCAATGGCCTCCGCCTCCCTTTTCGGCATATTGCGGACCCAGATCGGCGCCAGCGTGCAGTTGTCCAGCACGGTGAGATGCGGGAATAGATTGAACTGCTGAAACACCATTCCGACCTCGCGCCGCACGTCGTGGATCTTCTTGATGTCGGCGCTGAGCTCCACCCCCTCGACGATGACGCGGCCGCGCTGCCAATCCTCGAGCCGATTGATGCAGCGAAGGAGCGTGGACTTGCCGCTGCCCGACGGACCACAAATGACGATCCGCTCCCCCCGCATCACCTCCAGATTGATATCCCGCAACACGTGAAAGCTGCCGAACCATTTGTCGAGACCGGCTATCTCGATCGCCGCCGCGTTTTCGCGAGCGCCAAGGTCGCGCGCACCACCGGGGGCGCTCGCCTGCCGATCCCCGATCTGGTTGTCCCCTCCCATGCGCGCTCTTTGCCCGTGCTGTGCTCAGCGCGCCTCGGCCCTGTTCAACCGGCGCTCCATCGACAGGGCGTAGCGAGACATCCCGAAGCTTCCGAGAAAATAGATCATCCCCGCAAAAGCGAAACCGGTGAACAGGGTCACCGGCGTAGCCCAGGTCGGATCGGCAAATGCCGCGCGTAATTGACCGAGCAGATCGAAGATCGAGACGATCAACACCAGGCTGGTATCCTTGAACAGCGAAATGAACGAATTGACGATACCGGGAATGACGAGCCGCAATGCCTGCGGGAGGATCACGAGCGCGGTCATACGCCAGTAGCCGAGTCCCAGCGCCATCGCGGCCTCGAATTGGCCGCGCGGGATTGCTTGCAAGCCTCCGCGCACGACCTCTGCCATGTAAGCCGCCGCAAACAGCACCACTCCGACCAGCACGCGCAGAAGACCGTCAACCTTCCAGCTCCCCGGCAGGAAGAACGGCAGCATATAGGTGGCAAAGAACAGGACCGTGATCAGCGGGACCCCGCGCCATATCTCGATGAAAGCGATGCTCAGCGTGCGGATGATCGGCAGGCTGGAGCGCCGCCCCAACGCGAGCACTATTCCAAGCGGCAGCGAGCAGATGATCCCGGTGAACGAGATCACCAGGGTGATGAGAAGGCCGCCCCAGTTCCGCGTTTCGATGTAGGGAAGCCCGAATGCTCCGCCGACAAGCAGAAAAAAGCCGACGAACGGAAACAACCCGAAGAACAGCACGGCGTTCGCGCCCTTGTAGGGAAGCCGCGGAATGAGGAGCGGGATCAGGAGGACCGCGCCAAGCGCGTAGGTGAGATCGACGCGCCACCGTTCCGCCTCGGGATAAAATCCATACATCAGCTGCGGGAGCTTGGCCTTGATGAAGGGCCAGCAAGCGCCGACCTCGCGTCCAATCGTTTGCGGCAGGCAATCGATGCGGCTGGCGCCCTCCCACACCGCATCAATGAACAGAAATTTCACAGCCGGCCAGACCAGCAACCCGACAATCGCCCCGGTGAGGATCGTGAGCGCTCCGTTCAAGGGAGTGTCGAACAGGCGCGCGCGGATGAAGGTCAACCCACCTTGCGTCGCAACCGGCGGCGGCTCGGGCTCGGTAAGCGAGCGGCGCACATAGGAGGGATAGTTCGCCGGCATCAACGTTCCGCCACGGCGATAAGGGCGTTGTACCAGTTCATGAGAACGCTGGTGAGAAGCGACATGGAAAGGTAGACAGCCATGGTGATCCCAATGATCTCGATCGCCTGGCCGGTCTGATTGAGCGTGGTGCCGGCAAAAACCGCGAACAGATCGGGATAGCCTATTGCGATCGCAAGCGACGAGTTCTTGGTCAGATTGAGATACTGGTTGGTGAGCGGCGGAACGATGACCCGCAACGCCTGCGGCACAACAATAAGGCGCAACGTCAAGCTGCGGGGGAGCCCTAGCGCCAGCGCTGCCTCCATCTGTCCGCGCGGGATCGCAGCGATGCCGGCGCGCACGATCTCGGCAATGAACGCTGCGGTATAGAGCGATAGCGCAAGCAGAAGCGCCGCGAACTCCGGGATGAGGCGAATGCCGCCCACGAAATTGAAGCCGCGCAACTCGGGCGGCGCAAAACCGATCGGCCAGCCGGCAGCCCACGCCGCAATGAGCGGCAAGCCGATGATCAGCGCCAGGCCGCTCCATAGGACCGGGAATTGCTGTCCGCTGCGCTCCTGCCGGCGCTTTGACCACCATGCGAGCGCAACCGCGGCGAGAGCGCCAACCACAAGCGCAGCAAGGACGTATCCTGCTCCCGTCTCGACGACCGGGGCGGGCACGATGAGCCCGCGGTTGCTCAGAAAGATTGCTCCCCAGATCGAGATGCTTTGGCGCGGTCCCGGCAGAGTGCCGAGCACGGCGAGATACCAGAACAGGATCTGGAACAGGAGCGGCAAGTTGCGGATGAGCTCCACGTACCCGCCCGCCAGTCGCGCAAACAGCCAGTTGGGAGAAAGTCTTGCGATCCCGATTACAAACCCAAGCAGAGTCGCAAGCACGATGCCGAGAGCAGCCACAAGCAGCGTATTGAACAGCCCCACGAAAAACACGCGGCCGTATGTATCGGATTCGCTATAGGGAATGAGCGACTGATTGACGCCAAATCCGGCAGTATTGTCGAGAAAGCCAAAACCGCTGGTGATCCCCTGTGCTGCCAGATTGGCTCTGGCGTTAAGCGCAAACTGGTAACCGAGCCACAACAGCAGCGCTACGAGAACGACCTGATGGAGCAGCGCGCGAAACTTCGGGTCATGATGCCAGGGTACCGGCGGCGGGCCGGACACCATACGGCCGGCACTCTCAAGATCGCCGCCCCCTGCTTTTCTCACCGCACCGGTGGACCGTATTGAATGCCGCCCTTGGTCCACAATCGATTGAGACCGCGGCTGATTCCGAGCCTTGAACCGGTTCCGACGTTGCGCTCGAACACCTCGCCGTAGTTTCCGACCTGCCTGATGATCCGCACCACCCAGTCCTTGCTCAACCCGAGCTGCTCGCCGAAATTGCCTTCAAGTCCCAGCAATCGCCTGATCTCGGGCTGATTGGATTTCAGTGCATCGTCGATCGTGGTGGAGGAGATGCCCAGCTCCTCTGCATTGAGCATGGCGAAGTGGGTCCATTTCACCACGTCGAACCACTGGTCGTCGCCGTGACGCACCAGCGGTCCGAGCGGCTCCTTGGAAATGATTTCCGGCAGGATCACGTGATCGTTGGGGTTGGCGAGCTTGAGCTTCTCCGCGTAGAGCTGCGACATGTCGGTCGTGAACACGTCGCAGCGGCCCGATTCGTAGGCCTTCACCGTTTCGTCGGCGGTGCCAAACGCAATCACCTCGTATTTCATGCCGTTGGCGCGGAAATAGTCGGCGAGATTGAGCTCGGTGGTGGTGCCGGTCTGAGTGCAGACCGAGGCGCCGTTGAGTTCGAGCGCCGAGTTGACCTTGAGTGCCTTGCGCACCATGAAGCCCTGGCCGTCATAGTACGTCACCCCGGCAAAGTTGCCGTAGGCGACGTCGCGCGAAAGCGTCCATGTGGTATTGCGGGAGAGAAGGTCGATGTCGCCGCTCTTGAGCGGCTCGAACCGATCCTTGGCCGAAAGCGGGGTGAATTTGACCTTGGTCGCATCGTTGAGGACAGCGGCGGCCACCGCGCGGCAAAAGTCGACGTCGAAGCCGGTCCAGTTTCCTTTGTCGTCGGGGTTTGAGAATGCCGGCAGGCCCTGGCTTACACCACAGATGAGCGAGCCCCGATCCTTCACTGCTTTGAGCGTCTGCGCATGCGACTGGGTCGCGGCGAGACCGAGCACGCTCGCTGCGAAAAATACAAATAATGCACGCCTCATGAACAGCCCTTCATCACAACTCTGGCAGCCGCCCCTCTCACCTCATCGGCAGCATCTCAGAACGATCGCCAACCGCGGTCAAGGCCTTGACGCTCGATACATCGAACGCCATGACCGGCGTTGCGCAGAATCGTTCCAAGTCTCGCGCCGAAATGCGGCAGCACTCCCGGCGACGACAAAGGGAAAAGGGCCATGAGCAAGACCACCGAAGCCGATGCTTCGTCGTTTCATCCGGCAACGCGGCTCGTGCTCGGAGGGCGCGACTCATTCGCAAATCATGGCTTTGTCAATCCGCCGGTCCACCATGCCTCGACCGTGCTCTATCGGACGGCAGAGGATTTTCTGGCTCGCAGGTCGCGCTATCAGTATGGCCGGCGGGGTACCCCGACGTCCGAGGCCCTTGAAACGGCGCTGCGCGAGCTTGAAGGACCCGATTGCGCCGGGGTTGCGCTGTTGCCTTCCGGCCTGGCAGCGATCTCCACCGCGCTATTGTCCGTGCTCGAAGCCGGTGACCATGTGCTTGTTACCGACAGCGCCTACCTTCCCACCCGCAAGTTCTGCGATGACGTGCTCAAGCGTTACCGGATCGAGACGACGTATTACGATCCGATGCTTGGTTCCGAGATCGCGGCACTGCTGAACCCCAATACGCGCGCTGTATTCGTCGAGGCCCCGGGCTCGCTCTCGTTCGAGGTCCAGGACGTTCCAGCCATCGCAGCTGCGGCCCATGCCGCGGGCGCGCTGGTCCTCATGGATAACACCTGGGCGAGCCCGCTTTATTTCCGCGGATTGGAGAAGGGCGTCGACCTCTCGATCCAGGCAGGCACCAAGTATATCGGCGGACATTCCGATGTGATGCTCGGCACGATCTCAGCCAACGCGCGGTCATGGGAGCGCGTCAAGCAGACGGTGCATCTGTTGGGGCTCTGTGTCGGCCCGGACGACATGTATCTCGGCCTGCGCGGCTTGCGCACCTTGGGGGTGCGCCTGGCGCAGCATCACCGATCCGGGTTGCAGGTGGCGCGCTGGCTTGGGGCGCGGCCGGAGATTGCGCGCGTGCTTCACCCGGCGCTGGAAAGTTGTCCCGGTCACTCCATCTGGCAGCGCGACTTTTCCGGCGCGAGCGGCCTGTTCAGCATCGTGTTCAGACCGGTTGCGGCGGCAGCGGTGAACGCGTTTCTGGACGAGCTCAGGTTATTCGGGATTGGCGCCTCCTGGGGCGGGTTCGAGAGCCTGGCCATTCCGTTCGACTGCGCGAGCATAAGAACCGCAACAAAGTGGGCGCCCGAAGGCCCTACGGTGCGCCTGCACATCGGGCTTGAGGATGTGGACGATCTCATCCGGGATCTCGAGCGCGGACTTGCCGCGCTCAAATCGGCATCATCGCAGCACGATCACACGGCTCCTGCCGACGCCGCATGCCGGTCGCGCAGCTCGAAATAGAGATTGCGTGCATAGACGAACACTCCGAACGCCTGACCGAGGATGAAGACGGGGTCGCGGATGTAGAGCGCATACAGCAAAAGCAGGATTCCGCCGCCGATAGAGAAGAACCAGAACGCGATCGGCATCACCATCTTGCCTGCACGCTCGGATGCTATCCATTGCACCAGGAACCGCATGGTGAACATGACCTGCGCCACGTAGCCCAGCATGACCCACCATTGGAACTTGGCAATGAACACTTCGTACAGGTAGCTGCCGACCGCCTGAGAAAGATCAATCAGCATTCCGCTTTACCTCCACAGCCCGCGGCACCTGGCGCCGTCGGCGGATGAGCCACCACACGCCGAACAGATCGAGGATGCCGATCCAGAGCCGGTCCCACATCCCGTAATTGGATCGTCCGGAATGGCGTGGTCGATCGATCACTTCGACATAGCCGATGTCGTAACCTTCGCGGCGCACCAACGCCGGAAGGAAGCGATGCAGCCCGTCGAAATACGGCAAGCTGAGAAAAATATCGCGACGGAATGCCTTGAGCCCGCAGCCGGTGTCGCGGGTGCCGTCGTTCAGAACGGCGCTGCGCACGCCGTTGGCGATGCGCGATTGCAATTTTTTGAAAGCGCTCGCTCGGCGACCGACGCGCTGGCCCGCCACCAGTCCGATGCGGGGAGTGCCCGAGGCCAGCGCGTGGAGCAAAGCCGGAATGAATGCGGGATCGTTCTGACCGTCACCGTCGAGCGTCAGCACGATCGGCGCACGCGCGTGGCGCACGCCCGTGTGAACGGCCGCCGATTGACCGCATGAAACATCGTGCCTGATCTGCCGCAGCCAGGGCCGGCTCGCCATCAGCTGGGTCAATTCGGATTCGGTGTTGTCGGTGGAGCCGTCGTTGACATAGATGATCTCGAACCTCGCACCCTTGTCGCAGCTCTCGACGATTTCAGAGATGAGGGGAGCTATGTTGCCGCCCTCGTTCCGCACCGGAACGACGATGGAAACCTCCGGCAACGCGCTGCCGATCGGCATATCGCTCATCATCCGCCCCTTTGGCGACCCGCTCTCCCGAACCGGCGACCTTTATGGGGCGATGAGCTCTCGGGCAACCCTCCGCAGGCGCGCCAATGAGGGGCCACACATCGGCCTTACGCCGCCATCACTGGCCGGCACGAAGCCCAGCCTGCGCGCCGCAAACCAATTCCGTATCAGAAGAGTGCCAGCGATTCCGATCATCGCACCGGCGAGCACGTCGCTCGGATAATGCGCGGTGAGCACCACCCTGCTTATGCCGATGGCGACCGCGTAAATCCACATCACAGGTCGCATCCTCGGCCACAGCAGGCCAAGCGCGGTTGCTGCCGCAAAGGCATTGACCGCGTGACCCGATGGCAGACTTGCGTATTCAACGTCCCAATGCAGCGGCCGATACAGGAACGGATCCAGGCTGCCGCCAACGAGCGGACGCGCGCGTCCGATCAATCGTTTCACGATGGTGAATATGAGCCCCGGCAGCAGGATTGCTGCGAACAGAAAGCCCAGCCGAACCGCCAGCGCGGCGAAAACGCGTTGCGACATGGCGGAAAGCGACGGCCTGCACAGGGCGGCAACAAGCAAAAGCATCAGCCCAATCGGCCCCAGAAACCACCCGGATCTGCCGTAGTCGGTGATGTCGTCGCAGATGGCGATCAACCCTCTTGGGAGACCTTGCGCCAGGACTACAGACCACGCGTCAAGCCCGAACATCGTGAGCACGATGAACGCAATAGCACCGGCGGTCACCGCGATCCCGGGCAGCAACTCGCCGCGAGTCCAGACGACAGCCCTCGGCTTGCGGGTCAGTATCGCAAGATAGGTCGCAGCATTGTCGCGAGGATAGGCGACGGGCAACCCATGGGCCGAACCGGGTTCGATGCCGTCGCGTGCGCTCATGAGCCCTCGCGTGAAAGATAGACGGCAATCGTCAAGGTTTGTCCGGTGCTCAGGTTCATCGCCTCGATGCGCGGTCCCGCGGTATAGCGCAATCCAATCGCTTCGGCGCGCTGCGCAAAGCTCTTCTCGTCGCGCGCTTCGATGAACGCGAACCGACATGCGCCGCCGCGCAGGAACTCGGCAGCCCCAATGCTGTCGGTCAGACGGGTGTCCGTCCCCGCGAGGAATACCAGGCTCGGCTCCTGATATCCCACCGCCGCGGCAACGGGCTGCGTGCAACCGCTCGCGCGCATGGCGCGCACGAGCGCGAAGCTTGGAAAGAGGTAGCCAAGCGCGGGAATGACAAAACCGAAAATCGCAATGGCCATCAGGACGGAAGCAGCAACAGCGCGCAACAGCCCGTGCTCCGCGCCATCCACCGCATAGAGCCGCCACGCCAGCAGGCCCATGATCACCGAGCCGCCGAACAGCAGCCACGCGAGCAATCCGAACTGATGACCGATCGCGACCAGCGCGGCGAGGCCGCCAACGCCCGCAAGCGCAGGAATTACGAACCACCACATCGTTCCCAGCACCAGCCACCGTCTACGCGACAGCATCTGCGCGTCGACTGCCTTTGCCGTGAGAATCGCAACCGCCGGATAGAGCGGCAGGACGTAATGGGGCAGCTTCGTCACCACCGCCTCCAACAGGAGCCAGGAAGGCACCAGCCATGCCAGGAGAAACCTGGTCGCCGGCTCGTGCCGGGTCTCCCAGACGTGCGGGGCAGCCAATGCCGCTAGCATCGCACCCGGCCAGAAGGTGAGCCAGAAAAGGACGAAATAATAGCCGGGCGGTGCGCCGTGGGTCTCCTGCGCCGCGAATATCTTGCTGAAGAGGTCCTCCCCTATCGACTCGGCAAAGAATTCCCCATGCGTGCGGGCAAATATGGCGACAAACCAGGGCACAACCAGGATCGCGAACCAGACAATCCCGACAAGCGGCTTGAGCCGGAGCAGCCATTGCGCGGACCGATCAACGATAGCGAGCGTGAGCGCCGCAAGCCCGACCACCATGATGATCAGGGGTCCTTTCAGAAGCACCCCTGCGGCCAGTGCAGTCCAGAACAGGGCCGGCATGGCCCAGCGACGGGTCTGATCCTCGAGTTGCTCGGCCCCGGAGTTGTACGCGCGCGCCAGAGCGCCCATCGCGGCAACGACCGTCATCAGCAACATGGCATCGGTCTTGGCGATGAGCCGCTCGATGCCGAGGAGCACGCAGCTTGCCATCATCAAGCCGGCAAGCACGGCCGCGCGCCGGGAGACGAAGGCAAGCGCAGTCCAATAGGTCAGCAGAACCGCACCGACCGCGCCGACGAGGGAAGGAATTCGATATAGCCAGATGGTGGTGAGCGCGTGCTGGAATCCGAGAGCATTCGCGGTTTTGACGACTGCCGCCTGCAGCCAGTAGATGCCGACGGGCTTCTTGTAACGGACCTCATCCTGGAAGCGGATGTCGACGTAGTCGCCGGTTTCCAGCATCTGCTTGGTCGCTTGCGCAAACCTTGCCTCGTCGCGATCGATGGGCGGGACGCTGAAAAATCCGGGAAGGAAGGCCAGGAGCGAGACAACGAGAAGCACCGCGACCGCGCGAGCATGGGACACGACCGCAAAGTCGACCACCGCCGTGAGGCTGCGCACCGCAGTGCCCCGGCGCATCAACGAAATCGTATGAAGATCTTGTGCCACGCAAAGCGACTATATCGGAAGGGACGGTGTATCGGCATTACTGCAGGCGCACCATCACGCTGTCGCTTGCCCCGTGCGCATCCATCACGGTCAGGCGCACGAAGCCTGGACCGTCCGGCTGGAACAAGAGCGTGCGCCGCGCGGATGCGTCCGCAAGTGGCAGGCCGTTTACCAGCACGGTGAGCGGCGCGGCACCACCCGATACCTTGACCGCAATCGGCTCGGGTCGGCCCGCGTCATCGTTTGCGAGCTCGAGGCGCGCTCCATTGGGTGGGAACATGATCCGAGGTTGCGGCTCGCCGGCGTCAGATAGGGATCCCGCGGGACGGAATCGTTGCAGCGGTGGCGGCAGCTTCCCGGTCGCAGCCACCAGCGCGCCGGGCGGACTCCTGGGCAGGGGTGCCGCTAATTTTCCCGTTCGGGCAAATGCATCGAACAGAACCGGCGCCGCCGCCACCCGTCCCGTGAGACCCGCTACCGGCGCACCATCGGCCCTGCCGACCCATACGCCTATCGTGAGCCTGCCGTCGAACCCAATCGCCCATGCGTCCCGATAACCGTAGGAGGTGCCGGTCTTGAATGCGATGCGCCCGCCTGCTGCGTTCTCCGGAGGCGGCGTGCCGAGCAGAATGTTGCTGACGTACCATGCAGCGGCCGGATCGAGCAGTCGGCGCGGCGCGGCTGCGTCTTCCGCTTTGGCTCGCGGCTGCTCCAATAGGGGCACCGTCGTTCCCAGGCGCGCGAGCCCAGCATAGAGCGCCACCAGATCCGCCAGCCTGATCCCAACACCGCCCAGCCCCATCGCAAGCCCGGGCACCTCGCCTTGCGGCAGCACCAGGGATGCTCCCGCCTGCTGCAATCGCGCGGCAAAGCGGCTTGCCCCGATCCTGTCGAGCACCGCCACCGCAGGGACATTCAACGAGAGCTGCAGCGCACGGCGCACCGTCACCGTGCCCTGGAAGCTCTGATCGAAATTCTCCGGCGCATAGCCGCCGAAGCGAACCGGACGGTCCTCGATCAGCGTCTCGGGATGAACGAGGCCGTCCTCGAAGGCGAGACCATAGATGAACGGCTTGAGCGTCGAACCGGGCGAGCGCAGTGCCGCGGTCATATCGACCTGCCCGGCGCGACGTGCGTCGAAGTAATCGGCGGAACCGACCCGGGCGAGCACCTCGCCGGTACTGTGATCGACGGCGAGAATACCAATGGAGATATCGGGTCCGAGTGCCTGCGCGCGCTCGCGTGCAAGCTCCTGGAGGTTCCTCTGCAACAACGCCTCGATGGTGAGACGATGCACGCTGCGCTCCCGCGTCGCCGCGACAACCATGTCGGCCGTATGCGGAGCAAGCATGGGCATGGGAATGCGCCCTTGCGGCACCGGCTCGCCCTTTGCGCGCGCAATCTCGTCCGTCCTGACAACGCCCGCGGCAGCCAGGCGGTCGAGCACGCGATCACGTGCGTGCCGCGCCGCTTCGCTCGAGCGGTCGGGACGGCGCTGCTCGGGCGATTGCGGCAAGCCCACGAGCAGAGCCGCCTCGCCGAGGGTCAAGCGGCGCGGCTCCTTGCCGAAAT
Source organism: uncultured Alphaproteobacteria bacterium (assembly GCA_963841705.1). Lineage (GTDB taxonomy): Bacteria > Pseudomonadota > Alphaproteobacteria > Rhizobiales > Xanthobacteraceae > VAZQ01. The sequence goes on along the minus strand of CAWJDY010000021.1, from coordinate 12,889 downwards.
AGGCGAGCGAAGCTGCACGGATGCCTTCCAGGTTCCCGCCATAGGGTGCGAGGCTGAGATAAAGGGAAAGAATGGCGTCCTTGGACAGCGCGTGTTCCAGCTCGATGGCTCGCACCATCTGGCGCAGCTTGGCGGAAAGTGAGCGCTCTGCCCGAGGCTCCAGCAGTCGCGCCACCTGCATCGTGATGGTCGAGCCGCCGGAAACAATGTGGCCATGGGTAATCAGTTGGACCAGCGCACGGGCGAGCGCGAGCGGATCGACGCCGCGATGAGAAGCAAAGCGCTTGTCCTCGTAAGCGAACAGCAGATCCAGAAAACGAGGATCAACGTGCTCGCGCGTGGCCGCAATCCGCCATCGACCTTCAGGTGTCGTGTAGGGCCGCAGCAGATTGCCGTCGCGGTCCACGACAAGCGTCGAGAATGCGAGCCCCTGCCCTAACGGCGCCGGGCCGAGCGAGACGATCCAAGTTGCAGCCGCCCATAGCGTCGCGCCGATGCCGAGCGCGAGGAAGACGAGGCTGGCGCATATCCATCGCTGCGTGGCCGCGGTGCGCGCCATACCTCCCCCTGCAGTTTCAGGAGGAGGTATATCGGAGACTGCTTTCACTTCGCGGCCGTGACTTCAACAGACCCCGAGGCAGTGCGGCCGAAGCGGTCCGGCCGGTACATGTCTTCCACATAGGCCTGCGGATGGACGTAACGACCCGGGGACACGGCCCGCACCACGTAAGCCACCGTGAAGACGGATTGATCGTTTTGCTTGCGGTCGAAGGCGGCGCTGAAACGGTCGTCGCGGAACTCCGAGCTTACCGGCTCTTGCGCATCCTCGATCCACGAAAGCGTGCCCGTATCTCCGGAAGATACGAGGCGCGGATTGTCGATCTCGAAGCCCGCAGGAAGATAGTCGGCAACGATGATGCGTGCGAGCTGCGGCTGCGGTTCGGTGATTTTCAGCACGACGGCAAAGCGGTCGTTCTGTTTCGCTTTGCTCGGATCGGCGGGCTGGCCGGCGAGCGTGTAGTACTTGCGCTCGATCTTGAAGCCCTTCTCGGCGGCGGGCTCGGGCGCCAGCGGCGCGCCCGATACCGTCACCACTGCTTGCACGTTCCCGTCTCCGGCATTGGTCACCTTCACCGGCGCCTGGAGCCCAGCGGGCAGGAAGCGCCGATTGAGGGCGCCCTGCAGCTTTTCGCCATCGACGTCGAGCGAGACGCTCTGCGCATCCTTGGCCAGAGCGCGCGCGGCGAGCACCATCCATGCCTTTTCCTGCGTGGAGGTATAGGCCGTGATATCGCGCGATGCCTCGACCCGCTCGACCGCACCGGTAATGGTCGGCCGCGGCGCACCACCTTCGGACGCAAGGGTCACCAATGCGGCCGCATCGCGCAGCACCGACCCGTAATCGGTGCGACCATATTCCAGCGCAGGCTGCGGCGCGATTGCGGCCAGGGCTGCCGCATAGACCCGCTCGGCGCGCATGCGATCGCCGAGCATGGCAAGCGCGGCGGCGATCTGTGCCTTGGCGATCGGGGTGGCAATCGCGTCGAGCTTGGTGTCGGCATAGTAACGCAGATCTCCGATTGGCGCCGCACCGTTGCGTGCCAGCACGTAAAGCGCATAAGCGAGATTGCGTCCTCCGTCCTTGGCAGGATCCTGAGCGTTGGTCACGAAATTGCGCAGCCGATCGAGCGCGAGCTTGAAAGCGGCATCGGGCACCGCATAGCCCCGCTCCCGCGCGCGGGTGAGGAAGTCGCTGATGTAGGAGTCGAGCCAGACGTCATCGCCGCCCGCCGACCACAGCCCGAACGAGCCGTTCGAGCCCTGGCGCGCGAGCAGCCGGTCGATCGAATCGCGGATGCGCTGATCGACGGCGGTATCCAGCGCAAGATGTGCCGCGCCGGCAAGATCGTTGACATAGAGGAGCGGCAACGCGCGGCTCGTGATCTGCTCCGAGCACCCAAACGGATAACGGTCCAATGCCGCGAGCAGGGCTGCCGCATCGAGCGCCGTCGAGACGCCAACCGAAAGGGCAACGCTCGTGCTCCCCGGCACCAGATCGGCAAACAGATCGTTGGAGAGCGTGAGGCTCTCGCCCTTGGCGAGCGGCTTGACGGTGCGGCGCGCGAGGATCTGCGTCGCCGGTCGCACGTTGAGCGCATATCTGCGCTCGATCGCCAATCCCGCCGGACCTGCGATGCGCACCACAACGTCGGCGGTTCCGGCGGCACTCGCCGCCAGCGGAACGGTCACGCTGTTGCGCTGCTTGGCCGCGAGCTTGACCGGCTGCGGAGCGGCGGCCCCGATCACGTCGAGACCTTCGCTCCTGACCTCAATCCGGTAATCGCCGGCTGGACCCTCGACGTTGTCGAGGTCAAGGCGCATGGTTCCACGGTCGCCGTTGAGAAGAAAACGCGGCAGCGTCGCAGTGAGCACCAGCGGATCGCGAATTGTGACGTCGCCGGTCGCTCTCCCAACCTTGTCCTTCGACCAGGCGACTGCCATCACCCGCGCGGTACCGGCGAAATCGGGGATGTCGAATGCCACCTCGGCGGTGCCGTCGGGCTTGACCGAAACGATGCCGGAGTAGAGCGCCAACGGCTTTTGTATCGGCGGCGAGCCTTGCAGCTCTACGGCTCCCGCGTCGCCGCCGGTCTTGATCTGCCCGCGCGCACCCTGCATGCCGTCGATCAGCTGACCGTAAAGGTCGCGGATGTCGGCCGTAAGCCGGCGCTGACCGAGGTAATAGTCGTCCGGCGCCGGCGGTTTGTAACCGGTCAGATTGAGGATGCCGACATCGACCGCTGCAATGACAATGCGCGCGTCCTCGCCCGGGGCGAGGCCGCCCACTTTTACCGGAACGCGCAGCGTACTGTTCGGGCGCAGCAGCCCCGGCAATTGCATATCGAGTGCAAGCGTGCGTGCTTTGCGATTGATGGAGAACCAGCGCACCCCGATGGCACGTCCCGGCATGCGCTCGGCGCGCGTGTCGAGCGGACGCCGCAGCGTGGCGACCACATAGGCTCCGCTGCCCCAGTCGCTGCCGATGGGCACGCGCAGCCGCGCCGTGCCCGCCGGTACGTCCTGGCTTACACGGGAGACAAGGCGATCGCCGATGACATCGAGCGTGACCTTGCCGGCGGTTCGTGCCGTAACCGCCACCGTCATGTTCTCGCCGGGCACATATTCCGGCTTGTCGAGAGCGATCTCCAGCATGTCGGGAGTGTCCGCAGTCGCTTCCGTGTACCAGCCCGCATCAAAGGCAATCGAGGTGACAGGCCCGTTGCGGTCACTGCTCGAAACTTCGAGGCGATAACGGCCCCACTGTACCGGCACGGAGATGCGCGCGGGCTTGCCCGCGGCCGCATCTAAGCGTCCGTCGGCAACGCGCTTCGTGGTCTTCACCGGCTCGAACTCCCAGGTGCCTTCGCGGCGATACCATTGATACCTGGTCTCCACTTTCAGGAATTCATAGCGCAGCGCAGTGCTCGCGAGTGGCGTACCGTCGGGAGAGGCAACGACCACGTCGAATGACGCGTTCTCGCCGTCACGCAGGGAGCGGCCGGAGAACAGTGGCTTCACCCCGATCATGGGCCCGGCCGGAAGCACCGGGAGCGTGAGCTTGCGTTCCACCGCGCGCCCGCCGGGCTCGGCCATGCGCAATGTGACCTGCGCCTCGAGCGGGCGCGTGGTCGCGGGTTGCTTCTCAACCGCAACAGTAAAGCTGGATTTGCCGGCGGCATCCGTCTCCGGCAGTCCTTCGAGCGTCTGCCGGGTCAACTCGACCTCCTCATCTGCAAGGCCGAACTGATAGCCGGCAAAGCCCGGCCGTTCGTTTGCCGCGGCCACGATCAGCTCGCCTTCCAGTTCGAGCTTTGCCGCCGGCGCGCCGTAGAGATATCGCCCCTCCACGCTGACCTCGGCGGGGATGGTCCTGGAGATCGCCTTTGCCTTGGAGGCAACATCGAATTCCAGCCGGTCGGGCACATAGTCCTCGACCAGGAAGGTCGCCTCACCGACGGCGGGACGTTTGGGATCGGTGTAGGCGCGCACGCGCCACGTGCCCGTCGCCGCCGACGGTACCAACCCGACCGCGAGCGCGTGACCGCCCACGCCTGCATCCGCGACAGCGACACGGCGATATTCGACCCCGTCCGGCCGCTCGACCACGAGCGTAAGCGGCACGTCGAGCGCGGCACGTCCCTGTCCGTCGCGCAACAGCGCCGTCACCTGCACGGTCTCGCCCGAGCGATAGACCCCGCGCTCGGTGAATACGAAGGCATCCAGTCCGGCCGGCACCGCGCGCCCGGACACGCCGCGATCCGTCAGATCGAACGCGGGCGCCTTGAGGCTGAGGAATGCGTAGTCTCCCGTCGCATCCGAGGCGACCAGCATGGCAGGCGCGAGCGCACCCTCGCCGCGCGTGAGGTTGGCCTCGAATTGCACGTGCCCCGCATCGTCCGTGCGCTTGCTTGCAAGCACCTCGTTGCTGCGCGAAAGGAGCCGCAGCTCGACCCCGTTCTTCGGCTGTGCGGTCTCCAGCGAATGCACGAAGGCGTGCACGCCGTCATTGCCGGAGAACGAGGTGAGGCCCAGATCGGAAACGATGAACCATTGCGTTGCCAGCGCGTCGAATTCATCCATGATCGCGCCTGAGGGCTGCGCAACCATGACGTAGATGCCCGGGGAGAGCGTGCCCACGGTCTCGGCAACAGGAAACGCGGTAGTCACATCGGAATTGAGCGTCTGCTCGACGCTCATCTCGCCTTTCCAGACCTGCGAGCCCTGCCGCGCCGTCAGCTGATTGATGTCATAGCGGTCGAGCGCGCGCTGAAAGTCGTAACCGAGCACCGTGTCGAGCAGATTGCGGTCGCCGATGCGGTAGATTTCAAGCGCTACGCTGGTGGTATTGACGCTGACCACCGGGATCCCGCGCTGGCCGGCGCGCGGCAGGACATAGGCCTTGCCGGTGAAGCGCACCAACGGCTTGCGATCACGCACATAGACGTTGAACGCGGCCGATCGCGCCAGTGTCTCCTTGACCGCGGAAGGAATGCCCGCCCGCAGCGTAATGGCGTAACGGTCGCCGTGCTTGAGCCCCTCGACACAGAGTTGGCGCTCTTGCGCCGACACTGCGGGCTTATCCTGGCCGGCCACTGCGACGAACGGCGAAAAATCAATGCCCTTGACCGGGAGATCCTCGGAGAACTGAAAGCAGACCCGGGGCGATGCTGCATCGGCATCGACGCTATAGTCGAGCAGCCGGAAGCCATGATCCTCGCGGATGCGCTCATATTCCTGCCGAACTTCCGCGACTTCCCGTAGGTCGAGGGACACGCGCAATGCGTCAAGCGCGGGACGCCAGATGGAACGATCCACGTAGGTGCGTGCGAGCACTACGAGGCTCTGCGCCTCCTCCCCCGCATCGCTCGAGCGCTGATAGGCAATGTAGGCGGCAGTCGCGGCACGTTCGAGCAGCAGCGTGCGCTCGCGCTCGTTCCCGGGCCGGATCTGCAGCACAGCCCGGGCGAGACGCAGCCAGTTTGCGCTGTCCTCCGGGGCAACCACAACGATCTGCCCCAATATCTGCATGCCTGCGCGGAAATCGTTGCGCTGGAAGGCGGCATCGGCCTCTCTGCGCAGTGCGGCGGCGGGCTTGGTCACCTGGCCGGCTTCGGCCTTGATCTGGGCTTCGAGCTTGATCGCCGCATCGGCGAGATCGTCGCGCCTGAAGGCCTTGTCGGCGGCAAAGCTGGGGATGGACAACAGCAGCACGAACGCGGCCGCAAGGGCGGCGCGGGCGAACGCGACCATGGGGGCAACCTCCTCATTCCCGCCGGCCTGGGGGATTCTCCGGCGAGTGCGCCAAAGATGAAGGGTAAAACGTGTCGAGGTCGTGGCCAAATCTGCGGCTAAAGGCGCGTCAGCCCGCCGCCACCGATTTCACGTACATGCCTACGTCTTGTAGGGGCGAGTCGGGGTCCCCAAAAAATGCAAGGGATTTTTTGGGGTGCCCCTCATGCCTCGCCCCTACGATTACTCGATCGTCTGGTAGCCGCGGATGATACGTTCCGAGCCGAAGCCCCAGTAATTGCGCAGCGTGTCAGGGCCCCAGACTTTCGGGCGCTGGGGACGGTCCTGATGCCATGGGCGCGGGTCGAAATAGCCGAGCGCCTCATCTTTCATCTGATCCATCTCGCAGAAGAGCTCGACCCGCACCTTATCGGGATTGCGGTGATAGATCGCGATGTTGTGCCCGATGATGTGCCGTCCGGGCCCCCAGACGAGGTGAATGTCGTTTCCGGCGAGCCACTCGCAGGCGCGCTGAATCTCCGCCCAGTCCTTCACCTCGAATGCAATGTGGTGGAGTTGCGGCACCTCGTCGTAGACGAAGTTGACGGTGTGGTGATCAGGCCCGCAGCGCAGGAAGGCAAAGGTGTCGTCGCGCCAGTCGGAGATCCGGAATCCGAGCACGTCGGTGTAGAATTTGACCACCTCCTGCACGTCGCGCACGCGATAGGCGACGTGGCCGAGCTTGATCGGCGCGATGCCCGATGCGGTTCTGTCCTCCTTGGCGAAGCGATATTCGGAAAAAATCTCGATCAAGGTGCCTTTCGGGTCCTTGAAGACGATAGCCTCATCAATGCCCGGCGTAATGCTGCCGCGCCGCTCGGTCGAGATGCCGCGCACCGAAAGAGCGCGCGCAAGTGCGCCGAGATCGTCCCCGGGGGCGACCTGGAAAGCGAGCCGCGAAAGCGCGTTTTCCGGTCCAGGCTCCAGGGCGATGGCCTCCAGCCCCTGCTTGCTTGCCAGCAGCACGCGCTCCGCGCTCCGATCCACAAGAGAAAGCCCGACAATCTCCGTATAATAGGCAACCTGGCGACCGAGATCGGGCGTTGTCAGCGTCGCGTGCCCTAGCCTGCGCACCTCAATCATACGCGGCTCCCCCACCTCGGGTGCGGTCCATTACCGACATGATTTCTGTTGGATCCGCGGCGTCTCCTGGAGCCGCGAACAGATAAGTATAGGTCAAGCCGCCTTGATGCGTTGGCCGTGCAGGTAGGTCTGGTCGAATTCACCTGCATCGCAGAGCCCTTCCCAGTCGCGGGCAACCAGCTTTCCTCGGCCGAGTTCGATCAGCCCGGCCGCGCGGATCTCCTGCAGAGTGCGGTTCACGTGCACGGTCGAAAGCCCGAGCGCGTCGGCGATATCGGTCTGTGTCAAAGGAAGCTCGATCGCGTACCCGGGCGCAAGCCCCACGGCTTGCATACGCACGATCAGCTCGCAGAAGAGATGCGCAATCCGGGTGAAGGCTGAGCGCCGTCCAATGCCGACCATCCACTCGCGAAAGATGGCCGCTTCGATCAGAGTGCCGCACCAGAACAGATGCGCCAGATCCGGCTGCTCATGAAAGAGGGCAAGCATGGCGGCATGTGGAATGGCGGCGAGCTGCGAGGGCGCAAGGCTGCACAGATTGTAGTCCGCAACGGAGAGGAAGAGGGACGGCAAGTCCGGCACATCGCCCGGAATATGGAAGGAGGTGATTTGACGTCTTCCGTCGGTTACCAGTTTGTAGCGGCAGCAAAGGCCAGCCAGCAGCACCGTAACCGAGCCTGGACGGTCTCCCTCCCGAACGATGTCGGTATGTGCATTGACCGACACGCGGGCCGCTACGAGGCGGCGGAGCGCGTCACGCTGCTTGCCGGAAAGCTCGCCGATGCTTCCCAGCTTGCGGATGAGCAGTTCCTGTGCACTGTCCGACACTTCAGACCGTAGCTCCGTCATACCCATCATCGTGTGCCCGTTTCACTAGATTCGCCGACCCCCCCAGTCTCAGGGTTGATGAGCGGGTTCCCCGGCAAGCGATCCAGGACCCGTCGGGTCTCCTGCATTGACTTCTGCGCCGTCTCGATTGCTTGCTGCGCCGCCATGATCTCCTCCCGCAAGGAGGTCGCGAGCGCCCTCGTTCTCTCCAGCAGAACGTGAGCGGACCAGACCTGCTCCGGCATGCGCCCTATCGGCTTGCGAGCCCGTTCCAACACTTCGCGGAAGGGCAGCACGAGCAGCACGCGGCCCTGCGCGTCCGCGATCTCGAAGCTCCGCAGCATCGGATCGGAACGCTCGGCAAGCAGCTCGCCCCACATTGCCTGCGCCGCCTGGAATGCTTCCAAATAGGCGATGTCAAGATCCGGCAGATCGAGCCCGATTTCGTCCGGACTGAGCTCTCGGCCTACGCGCAGGTGAAAGTAGAATTGAATGACACGTCTCCTTGATCAGCTTGGCATCCTCAAGACGGCTTGGAGCTGGACCGCAACGACATCAGGTTCGGGTCGAACGGGATGGACAGGGCGGCCTGAAACCCGGTGTCGTTGTAACTGAGCTTGGCACTACCTCCAAGTGTCTGTCTCAACTCGCGTTCCACGAGGGTGGTTCCAAAGCCCCTTCTCGCCGGCTCCCGGGCCGGAGGCCCGCCGCTTTCTCTCCAGTGCAGCAGCAGGAGGGGCAGCGAATCATGCTGGAACGACCAGTGGATGGATACCCGGCCGTTCGGCGCCGAAAGGCTGCCGTGCTTCACAGCATTGGTCGTGAACTCGTGCAGCACCAGCCCAAGCGCGAGCGCGGCGTTGGGCCTGAGCTGGACATCCGGTCCGCTGACCTCGATGCGCTCTCCCGGGACGAGCTGATGCGGCTTGAGCTGCTCGGTTATGAGCTCGCGCAAGGCCACCTCTTTCCAGTTTTCGCGGGAGACGAGGCTGTGGGATGCTGCCATGGCCTGAATGCGGCCCTCGAAAGCGGTCGCGAACTCCTCCGCAGAGTGTGTCTGCCTCAAAGTCTGCTTGGCGATCGCGTTCACCACAGTGAGCATGTTGCGCACACGGTGATTCAGCTCCTCGACCAATGTTCGCTGCTGCGCCTCGGCCTCCACGATCCTGGTGACCTCGACGAAAGTGACGATCACGCCTTCGATGAGATGGGTGTTCCCCCGATAAGGGAGAATGCGCATGAGGTACTCGGCCTTGCTGTCCGAGCGGCGGACGTTGCGTTCGATCGGTTCTCCACGCTCCAGCACCGCCTCGATGTCCCGCCGCAAGTCGGAGGGTTCGAGATGACTTGCAATGTCGGTGAGCGGGCGGCCCCGGTCGCTGGAGATCAGATTGAATAGCGACGTCGCTGCCGGCGTGAAGCTGCGAATAAAGAGATTCTTGTCCAGGAAGATGGTGGCAATCTGGGTGCTGTCGAACAGATTGCTCAGATCACTGCGCGCCCGGTCGACTTCGTCGATCTTCGAGTTCAGCTCGGCATTGACGGTGTGCAGCTCCTCGTTGACCGATTGAAGCTCTTCCTTGGAGGTCTCGAGCTCCTCGTTCGTGGACTGCAGCTCCTCGTTAATGGATTGCAGCTCCTCATTGGAGGACTTGAGCTCCTCGACTGCCGTCTCGTATTCCTCGATGGTGGACTGTAGCCGTTCGCGGGTATCGCGCAGCTCGTGCTCCAGTTGCATCGAGTAGTCTGATCCGGTTGCGGGCGCCCGGCCCGGTTGCTCCAGCGCTGCCGGCACGAACGGCGGCCCGACATCGGTGAAGAGAACCAGGAACAGCGGGTCACCCTGCGAGCCGAAAGGCTCAATCGTCAAATCGATGAACTGCTTGCGGTCCTCAAGCTCCACCTCGACGTGCTCACGGGTAACACGAGCCCGCGTCTCCACCGCTTGCCGCAGCGCCGCGCGCAGATCCAGCCGCAGCCCCCGCCTGGCCATGGCGAGCAATTGTCGGTTGGGCAGGCCGGTCGCCGGCTCGAGATATTTACCGGTACGGGGCGAGAAATGGAGGATGTCGCCGTCAGCATTGACCACGACGTGCGCCGGCGCGAACTGCTCCACGACGCGGTTTTCCACGCTGCGCCGCAGTGTCGCCGCCGATGACGACGGCTCGTGTCGGACTTCGCGGTTGCCCGCAACACTGCTCGCCTGGGGCACAAAGAGTGGGAACCGCAAATGGCGCACCGCGTGCTCGCGCCGCTGAAAGATGCGGTGCTTGCGGTCCACGGGCGCGAACAGATCGGCGTGCTGGGTCACGTTCTCCGAGCTGCCGAGAAACAAGAATCCACCTTCTCGCAGCGCAAAATGGAAGACGGGGATTATCTGTACCTGAACCTCGCTGCCGAGATAGATCAGGAGGTTGCGGCAGGAGATCAGATCGATGCGGGAGAACGGCGGGTCACGAAGGACGCTGTGCGTGGACAAGATGATCATGTCACGCAGCTCTTTGTGCACCGTGTAGCTCACCTCATCGGAGGCAAAGAATCGCTTCAGCCGCTGCGGGGACACGTTCTCCAGGAGCTGTCGCGGATACCGCGCCTTACGCGCGATGCCTATGGCGTGCTCGTCGATATCGGTCGCAAAGATTTGCACCTTCGGAGACGGTCTGAGACCATCCATGTGCTCGCGCAGCAAGATGGCGAGCGAATAGACTTCCTCTCCTGTTGCGCATCCGGGGCACCACACGCGCAGGCCGTCGGTCTCCCGCCCGCCTTCGAACAGCTTGGGAATGACGAGCTGCGCCAGCGCTTCGAACGCTTCGGGGTCGCGAAAAAAGTTGGTGACGCCGATCAGGAGATCGCGGAACAGCAGGTTGACCTCGTCTGCATCCCTGCGCAGCAGCGCGACGTAGTCTTCGAGTTGCGTGACGCCGACCACCTGCATCCGTCTTCGCACGCGGCGGGTGAAGGTCTTCTCCTTGTAGCCGGAGAAATCGTGCCCTACCTGCTTGAGCAGCAGGCGGTAGATGGCGTCGTAGCCCTCGACCACGCCGCCATCCGTGACACCCGCGTCGCCCATCGCCTTGCGTTCCAGCACGCGAAAGCTGTGCGCGTAATCCGCCAGCCGGGTCGGGATTTGCTCGACCGGCGCGACGATGTCGACCGCCCCCGAGGCAATTGCGGCGTCCGGCATCTCGCTGTGCAGCGGGCCCGTACCGTCTGCCCCTTGCGCCACAGTGAGGCCGCCGCGCTCCTTGATCGCCTTGATCCCCAGGGCACCATCGCTGCCCGAGCCGGACAAGAGAATGCCGACCGCTGCCTCGGCATAATCCTCGGCAAGCGAGCCAAGAAAGACGTCAATGGGTTTATGCTGCTGGTCGGAGAAGCGGTGTGTCAGCCGCAGCGCATGCTTCTCAAGGGTCAGGATGTGGTTGGGCGGGCAGACATAGACCGTGTTCGGTTCGATCTCCTCGCCGTCGAGCGCGGCAGTGACCCGCATCCGGGCATGCCGCGCCACGATTTCCGGCAGCAGGCTCTGATGGTCTCGCGCGAGATGCGAGACGACGATGAACGCCATCCCGGTATCGGGCCGCATGTTTTGGAATAAGATCTGCAGCGCCTCAACTCCTCCGGCGGAGGAGCCGATCCCGGCCACTGGAAACGTGTCGTTTGAGCCCAAGCTGCATCTCTTTATTTCAATTTACGACTATCGGGAGCAGCCGGCAAACGTGGAGGCAGGAAGCGAGCTTTGCCTCGAGAACATCGAGCTGCGCGGCCAGCATCGTTTCAGCACTCAGCACATGCCCGATGTGGCAGCGGAACTGCAGCAGCGTCCCATCCTTCTGCCGCATCAAGGCGCCCCCGCATTCCGGGCAGGTGAACGCGCTCGGTGTATCAAGCCTGTACTCGTCGCTCATGATCGGGCCCTCCGCATGAAATCTGAAGGCGTTTCTTCGGTTTCCAGTAGCTTACGAGCAAGCTGCTCCAGCAAGTCGGGAATATCCGCCAATGGCACGCAGTAATCGGCGCCGGCATGGCGCAGAGCGTTCCGGGGCATCTCGGAAGCGAAGGCATCTGCCGGATCCTGCACGACCGCCAGCCCGCCGGCTGCACGAATGGCACGCAGCCCTGCGGTCCCATCACTCAGCGTGCCGGTGAGAATGACCCCAATCGCCGAGCGCCCCGCTTCCCTCGCCGCGGAACGAAACAGTGGATCTATTGCCGGGCGAGCCCAGGTCTCGCGTGGGCCGCGCGTGAGCCGCATGCGCCGGCCCTGCAGCGTGAGGTGATGGTCCGGAGGAGCCACGTAGATCTTTCCCGGCCCGATAGCCTCGCCCTGGACAGCATGGGCTGCGGGCAGCGCGCCGGACCGCTCAAGCAGTTGCGGCAACTCGCTGACGCAACGCCCGATGTGCTGTACGGCCAGGAAGGCTGCAGGGATATCCGGCCGTAAACCGGCGGCAAGCCTCCGCAGCGCCTCCACTCCCCCCATCGACGCGCCAATCACGACAACGGCGAATTCATGCACGGGAGCGCACCTTCTGCATGGGACCACGTGGCACGCCTTCCCTCAACGCGCAGCCAAGCCGAAAGTGCCGTCCCGGCGCACCCCCAGGTCAGGGACCAGGACCGGGGGGAGTGCTGAAAAGGCCTGCAAGCCCGAAAACCACTTGGCAGGTTGCGCCAGCATAATGGACCGGAATTTTCGCTCTCGCCATAATGAGGCCATGGCAGAGATTTCGGCGAAAGGGCGCAAGCAGGCTAAGCTGGCGGAAGCCGACCAGCACATCGCTGCCGCCGAGTCGCTGATTGCACGCCAACTCTCTCTTATTGCCGAACTCGAGCGCGACGGGCACGCAACCGAGAAGGCGCACACCTTGCTGGAGACCATGCGCGAAAGTCTGCAACAAATGCAGGCACACCGCCGCCTCATCGAGGTCGAACCCGAGGGGGAGGTTTGATGAGACGAAACTCGTCGGGCGATGGGATTGGGACTACATACTGCGGATAAATCAGCCGCGCTCAGTCCAACTCATAGCTGGGCATGGACCCGCAATTCGGCCCCGTAGCTCAGGGGATAGAGCAACAGCCTTCTAAGCTGAAGGTCGCTGGTTCGAATCCAGCCGGGGTCGCC